>JADIIM010000032.1:42500-109756 GCA_015351705.1 Aeromicrobium sp.
TCGCAAGGACGTGGACACGACCGGTCGAGCAGCGGCACCCGGACCCGCGCATCAGCAGGAGGGACCAGCGCGCGCTCACGTGCTGGGACGCCCCGGGGGCGTCAGACGAGCACGCGGCCCTCGGCACGTGGCACATCTCGAGGCCCACGCAAACCGCGCACGAAGCTGAAGCGCGTCCTGCGAATCGCGCTTCTCGCGCTGCTCCTCCTCGGCGTGCTGAGCGGGATCGCTGGGTGTGTCGCGTTCAAGCGTCTCGCAGCAGACCTACCCGACCTCTCCCAGGGCGCGGCGCCGCTTGCCGAGACGAGCGTGATCTACGACCGCGACGGGCAGGTCCTCACCGAGCTCCACGCCGAGCAGAACCGGACCTATGTCGCACTCGCGACCATCCCGATGCACCTGCGGCAGGGAGTGATCGCAACCGAGGACCAAAGGTTCTACGAACATGAAGGCGTCGATCCGCTCGGGATCGCCCGCGCACTGTGGGTCAACGTCACCCAGGGCAAACACCATGGTGGGTCGACCATCACGCAACAGTACGTCGTGAACACGTTCATCGAGCGTGAGGACAGCATCACGCGCAAGGTCAAGGAAGCGATGCTGGCCTACGAGCTCGAGTCAAACTACTCCAAGGACGAGATCCTGGAGAAGTACCTCAACACCATCTACTTCGGCCATGGTGCGTACGGCGTGCAGGCTGCGGCGGAGACGTACTTCGGCAAGAACGTGGGTGACCTCACCACCGGCGAGTGCGCGATGATCGCCGGGCTCATCAAGTCGCCTGGCGGCTTCTCACCGCGCAACGACATGGAGGCCGCTAGGCTGCGCCGTGACACGGTGCTCGGCCAGATGCTCACGATGGGCTTCGTGGACCAGCAAGCGCATGATGCCGCGGTGGCCGAGCAGATCGTCCTCGCCGAACCGAAGCCCACTGACGTACCGGCGCCCTACTTCGTGGAGTGGATCAAGCAGCAGCTGATCGATGAGTACGGCCCTGACGCGGTCTTCAAGGGCGGACTGCGGGTCACGACGACGGTCGATCGCCGGATGCAGGCCGCAGCGGAGCAGGCGATCACCTCGATCCTTGACCGTGAGGACGACCCCTCGGCCGCGGTCGTGGCCGTCCACCCGGAGACGGGCGAGGTCCTGGCGATGGTCGGCGGCAAGGACTTCAATGCTCAGCAGTTCAACGTCGCCACGCAGGGACTCCGGCAGCCGGGGTCGTCCTTCAAGACGTTCGTGATCGCGGCGGCACTCGAGACGGGCATCTCACCCGAGAAGGCCTACGAGAGCCGCGCCGCATCGTTCGCCATCCCGGGTGGGCAGACGTGGAAGGTGACCGGGGCGTCAGCCGGCGGACCGATGCGGTTGCGCGTGGCGACAGAGAAGTCCATCAACTCCGTCTTCGCGCAGCTGATTCTTGAGGTTGGCGCCGACACCGTCGCCGAGGTAGCGACGCGCATGGGCATCGCAACGACGATCAACGCCGTGCCCGCCATCGCGCTCGGCAGTCAGGAGGTCACGCCCCTCGAGATGGCCTCGGCGTATGGAACGCTTGCGAACGCTGGCACGCATCTGCCACCGTTCGGCATCGCCGAGGTCGTCGCATCGGACGGCGAGGTCCTCAAGACCCACGTGCCCGAGCCGCACGAGGCGATCTCACCTGCTGTCGCCTACCTCACGACCGACATGCTCAAGGGCGTCATCACCAAGGGGACCGGCACGGCGGCCAAGATCGGACGACCCGCGGCCGGCAAGACGGGCACGACCCAGCAGTATCGCGACGCATGGTTCGTCGGCTACACCCCCGACCTTGCTGCCTCGGTCTGGGTGGGGTATCCGGAAGGCCAGCGCGAGATGACCAACGTGCACGGCCGTAAGGTCACGGGGGGGTCGTTCCCCGCGCAGATCTGGGCGGCCTTCATGAAGGAGGCGCTCAAGGAGTCCGAGGCCCGCGACTTCACCCGCCCCTCAGGTCTTACGACCGAGGTCATCTGTCTTGAGTCCGGAGAGAAGGCGACCGAGTTCTGCGAGTCGACCGCGAGCATGTTGTTCATCGCGGGCCACGCCCCGGGGCAGTGCAGCCTCCACACCGGACCCACGACCGTGGAGATGCCCAATCTCGTCGGGATGATGAAGGACGAGGCCATCGCACTCCTCAACCGACTCAAACTGCTCTTCAAGATCGAGGAGAAGCCCGTGGAGGGCGTCCCCTCGGGCATGGTCAGCTCCCAGAACCCTGCGTACGGAAGCCAGGTGACGACCGGCACCGTGGTGAACCTGGTGATATCGACCGGTGCGCCCAAGAACGAGTCACCCGTGGCGACGTTCACGTACACACCGAAGGACGTGCTCGTGGACGTCCCGGTGGCGTTCGACGCATCGGGCTCGAAGGACCCGGATGGATCCATCGTCAAGTACGCGTGGGAGTTCGGTGACGGCACACCGGTGGCCGACGGTGTCACCGTGACCCACACGTTCTCGACCCCGGGGACGTATACGGTCACGCTCTGGGTGACCGACGATGCCGACCTCGTCGACACGTTCACACAGACCATCGAGGTCCGGTAGTCACTCGACTGAGATGCCCCCGCAGTCCTGCGGGGGCGGTCAGAGCACCCCCCGGTACAGGTGCCCGCTCGTCGATGGCGTGACGAGTGGGTTCGAAGGTGGTGGACCGCCGGCGACCACGACGTCACGCGCTGATCGCAGGGCGCGGACCACCTCGGCCGCACGCGTCGCATCCTCGTCCGAGAAGTCGATGCGCAGGGCGGCGACGCCCGCGCCGACCACCTCGTCGAGCGCCCGCACCAGATCGAGTGTGACGGCGTTCATGATGTGCGACCGCCCGTGTTCGTCGGTGGTGACCGGCATCTCATAGCCCTTGCGGTCGCGCAGCCGCCACCAGCCCGAGCGACGCGGGCAGGAGGCGCAGCGATGCCCACACGCTCCGGCCGCCTCGAGCACACACTGCTCGGCGACCATGAGCTCCGTGCGGCCCCACACGAGCGCGCCGGTGGGAACGGGAGCCTGCTCCACGAGGGTCGCCAGCTGCCGGCCGGAAAGCTCGGGCGACGCCCAGACCGACGAGGCGCCGAGGTCGGCGAGGGCCTCGGCTGTGGATCCGTTCGTGACGTTGAGCGACCAGTCGGCGCTGATCCGCCTCCCGCGTCCCATGAGCCCGAGATTCCCGACGATGGCAGTGCCGCTCTCACTCCCGAGCCACTGCTCCAATGCCTCGACCTCGTCCGGCCACACGACGCGCGGCAGGAACGGCCGCACGCCATCGGGCAAGACGCGTGGTGCACCGAACACGCGAAGGTAGACCTCCTCGGCACCGGCCTCCACTGCAGCACGGGCCACCGCCTCCTCCCACGCGACCGCCACGACGGCGGGTGTACGCGTACGGCTCCCCCCCGTGCGCGCCGGCGCTTCGATCCGCGGATAGCGACGCTCGCGCCTCGCCCACGCCTCGAGGCGTGCATCCTCGAGACGCTCGAGCGCCTCTCGCCGCGCGGCGTGCAGCGCCGAGTAGCCGATGCCCACACCCGACTCGACGTCGATGTCCCAACCGCAAGCGCGGTGACCGGAGCCGCCGAGCCTCCCGACGTGGTCCATGACCTCGGTGACCGTGATCTCCTTCGTCCGGGCGGGAGCGACGACCGGGCCGGTGACGTCCACGCGCGTGCCGTCGGCCTCGGCCGAGAGCGCCAGTGGCTCGCCGGCGGCCAGGCGGACGCCGAAGCGGACCGGGGTGGCACGCGTGTCAGCGGCGGCCGTGCCGCTGAAGGTGCGCCGGGCGGCCTCGGCAAGGGTCGCGTCCGCGACGCGGAAGACGCGGTCGCCCACGCGTGCCCGACGCTCCAGGGCGAGCCGGGCGCTCGCGCCCGCGGGAGCGCCCGAGCGCGGACGGCCGTCGACGACCATCTCACCCGCCGCCTGCGCGAAGCGCCCCGAGCCCGTCCACACCTCGATGGTGTCGCGCGCATCAAGCGGACGCTCGAGCTCCACCCAGACATGGTCCGCATCGACTCGGGCCACGCGCCCGACGAGCACGCCGCGGTTGTTCGGCCGGGTGTAGCCCATCAGTGCGGAGCCACGCTCCCCTGTCAGGTACGCATCGGTGAACCCTCGGCTGAACGCCTCCTCGAGAAGCGACCACTCGGCCTGCGTCGGCGCGAATCCGTCGGGATCGGCGAGTGCACGATCGAGCGCTCCGCGATACACGGACGTCACGACTGCAACGTACTCCGGCGACTTCATCCTGCCTTCGATCTTGAGCGAGCGGACGCCCGCGGCAACGAGCGCCGGCAGGTGTGCCAGCCCTGCCATGTCCCTCGGCGAGAGCAGATACCGCCCCGGGGCGTCCGCTGCCGCCCCAGAGGGATCGATGAGCTCGTATGGGAGTCGACACGGCTGCGCGCACATCCCACGATTGGCCGAGCGGCCTCCGATCATGGAGGACATCAGACACTGCCCCGAGTACGAGTAGCAGATGGCACCGTGGACGAACGTCTCGACCTCGATGCCCGTGGCCGCGCATGCGGCGATGGCGTCGATGTCGAGTTCGCGTGCGAGCGTGACGCGCTCGGACCCAGCCTCGGCAAGCGCGAGGACAGCCGCAGGATTCATGGCATTCGCCTGCGTGGAGGCATGGATGCGGACGTCGGGCAACTCCTGGCGGATCAGGCGCATCAGGCCGAGGTCCTGGACGATGACCGCATCGACGCCGAGGGCCCACGCCTCGTCCACCAAGGCGAGCGCGCTGTCCATCTCGTGCGGCAAGACGACGACGTTGGCGGCCAGGTACACCCGTGCATGCCGCAGGTGCGCGAAGCGGGTCGCCTCGGCAAGAGAGGTCGCATCGAAGTTGTCCGCGCCGCGCCGGGCGTTCAACTCCCCGAGACCGAGGTACACCGCATCGGCACCGTTGTTCACCGCGGCGACGAGCGCCACGGGTCCGCCAGCCGGCGCGAGAAGCTCGACGGGAGCGGTACGCGAATGGTCCAGGCTGTTCAACGGCTCCCTTTCAGTGTGATGGGGGCGGCGGTGCGAGACGTGTAGGCGGCTATACTACTGTGCCCGGGGTCACAGACCGGGTAGCGCCGACATGCGTACCACGCCATAATAGACCGTTGGTACGAGAGGAGTCCTGGTGTCACGACGAAGCAGACTGCGCCGGCGCAAGCACTCGCCGGTCGGAAAGGTGATCATCGGCGCGGTGGCGCTGGCGGTCGTCTTCGGCCTGCTCGCATCGGGAACCGGAGCAGCCGTCGCCTTCGGCGTGGCAAGCTCCTGGCTCGAGGGGCTTCCGGACATCGATGACCCCGACGCGTTCGCCGTGGCACAGACCACGAAGATCTACTCGGCCGACGGGGTACTGCTCGCGAACCTGTACCTGGAGAATCGCCAGGTCGTCGCGCTCGATGAGATCTCACCGCATCTGCTGCACGCGGTGGTCGCGGTAGAAGACGAGCGCTTCTACGCGCACAAGGGCGTCGATTTCATCGGTCTCACCCGCGCGGTGATCACCAATGCCACCACCGGGCGCCGCGAGGGCGCCTCGACACTCACGCAGCAGTACGTACGGAACACCATCCTGGCCGACGAGCGCTTCGAGATCTCGCTCAAGCGCAAGGTGCGCGAGGCGTGGCTCGCACTCGAGTTGGAGAAGCGGCACACCAAAGACGAGCTTCTCGCCATGTACATCAACACCGTGTACTACGGTGAGGGTGCGTACGGCGCCGAGGCCGCGGCGCTGACCTACTTCAACAAGCACGCCCGCGACCTGACCGTCGCGGAAGCTGCGCTGCTCGCGGGCCTGCCCCAGGCGCCGAGCCGGCTCACGCCGTACGAGAACCCCGACGGTGCGGTGTCCAGGCGCCAGTGGGTCCTCTCAAAGATGTACGAGCAGGGATACATCACCGATGCCGAGTACGAAGCGGCCAAGGTCGAGGACCTCACTCTTGATCGCTCGCAGGAGCTCGACGAACAGGGCATCTACCAGGCGCCGTACTTCGTGGCACACGTCAAGAAGCTGCTGCAGGACGAGTACGGCACGTCGCTCGTGTTCAAGGGCGGACTGAGCGTCCACACGACACTCGATACCAAGCTGCAGACGTACGCCGAGCAGGCCTCACGCAGCGTCCTCGATCGACCGGACGACCCTGACAACGCCCTCGTGGCCATCGAGCCCACGAGCGGGCACATCGTAGCGATGGTCGGCGGACGGGACTGGCAGTCGAACAAGTTCAACTTCGCCACCCAGGCCAAGCGTCAGCCCGGTTCGTCGTTCAAGGTCTTCACGCTCGTAGCGGCGCTCGAAGAAGGCATGCCGCCTCGGCGGATGCTCGACTCGTCTTCTCCGGCAACGATTCCCACCGGCGGCCGCCCGTGGGTGGTCGGCAACGCCGAAGGCGGTGGCGGACGCGGCTACATCACGCTCCAGGCCGCCACCGTCGGCTCGGTGAACACCGCGTTCGCACGACTGATCACCGAGATCGGCGCGGAGAAGGTCGCCACGACCGCTCGCCGTATGGGAATCGAGAGCGAGATCCAGCCGTTCCTGTCGATCACACTCGGCAGCCAGGAAGTCACACCGCTTGAGATGGCGTCGGCGTACGGGACGCTGGCGGCCGATGGGAAGCACTATCCCCACACCGCTATCACGCGCATCGAGGACGCCGGCGGTGAGACCATCTACGAGGAGACCCTCGAGCCGGAACAGGCCCTCAGTCACAGCATCGCATACGCCACCACGCAGATCCTGAAGGGCGTCATCAGCGGCGGAACCGCGCGTCGCGCCAGCATCGGGCGGCCGGCGGCTGGCAAGACCGGCACCACCCAGGACTACCGGGACGCATGGTTCGTGGGTTACACGCCTGAGTTGGCCTGCGCCGTGTGGATGGGCTACACGCCGGAGCGACCGATGCGCAGCGTCCATGGGCGGCGCGTGTTCGGCGGCACGTTCCCCGCCGAGATCTGGCAGCAGTTCATGTCCAAGGCACTTGCCGACCGCCCCAAGACCGACTTCAACCCGGCCCCCTCTCCGAAGTACACGTGGAAGCAGGAGTGGGACATCCCCAGCAAAGCGGTCCCGAACCTCGTGGGGCTCGCGCAGGCCGCCGCGATAAAGGCGCTGACCGACGCGGGCTTCGAGGAGTACTCCGTGTCCGAGGGGTTCAGCGACACGATCGCCAAGGGCCTCGTGATGTCCCAGTCACCAGCGGCAGGCTCCAAGGTGGATCCGACCAAGACGACGGTAGCCATCGTCATCTCTAAGGGCCCGGACCCGAACAAGCCCAAGACGCCTGACACACCGACGCCACCACCACCGCCGCCGCCTCCGCCGCCGCCGCCGCCGCCAGAGCCTACATCGACTCCGAGTCCGTGACACACTGACGCGCATCAGACGAGAGGACCCCGACCGCGATCGGTCGGGGTCCTGCTTCTGTCTGGATGCGACGGCAGCTATCCCGCCGCTACGAGCGCCTGACGCGCACCATCCCCGAGGTGCAGAACACCTCGACGCCTTTGCTCTCGATGCGGTCGAGCACCAGGTTCATGCCGAGCGCATCGGAGCTGACGTGTCCGGCGATCACCAGGTTGAGCTTGATCTTCTCGGCGTGCTTGCGGTGCTCTTCCGAGTAGTGCATGCCGACGAGTGTGCCCACGCCTGCAGCCACGAGCGTATCGAGGGCCTCGGTCGGGCCTTCAGTGCCACCGGTCATGTCGACATGGCATGTGCCACACCGCCCCGATCCGCTCCCCTGGACAAGCGCTGGCCCATAGCCCTTCTTGGCCGCGTCCTCGTACTCGGGGACCGAGTGGAGCAACTTGACCAGATCGTCCAACGTGCGCGGCGCTTCCCCGTCGACGAGCTCCTGCACGAACCTGTTCACGTTGTTGTCGGCGGGGGTGTGGCACGACATCGAGGCGAAGTCGAGCAGTCGCGCGGCGTCGACCGCCCGGTAGTGGTTCACCGGCATGATCTTGCGCCGGACCTCCTCGGCACGCGGCGCGATCAGCGCATCGGCGACTCCGATACCGACCCCGCGCGCTGCCCACAGGTCCGCCTGCATGTACATGACACGATGCAGGTTCGCGTAGCCGGGGCCTTCAGGGTGGTGGGCGAAGATCAGGTCGATCGGGGCACCGCGCTCTCGGAGACGGTCGGCCAGCACGACCTCGCCCACCTCCATGTCGATGCCGGTGATCAGCCCCCGCACTTCGGACTCGGGGTCACCGATGCAGATGCGCGTGTCGTCATACGGGTTGGTGAGGCGTTCCGTGTCGAAGAAGCGCTTCTCGTCATCGGCGAGGCCCTCGTACTCCTTCTTCGCGGCCGCCAGCACGTGATCGATCTCCTCACGAGAGCGCACGTCCGCCTCGATGCCGGCCTCGACTGCGGTGGTGTAGATGTCATGGAGTCTCATGCCGTCTTCCTCTCTTGCCGCGGGTGCCACGGCCTGATGACCGCGGTCCCGCACTCGCCTTCGATACGTGGTCGCTGTCCCTCACATAGAAGCGTAGCGGAAGCTCATGCCCCGCGCTCAACCCGATCCGCCCGCTGACTCCCACGCGCTCCTCCGGGACACCCGTGCCTTGATATGCCGCGAGACTCTCGCCGAGCGGGACACCGTTGCACGTCAGGTCGATGCCGAGTGCGGCTGCGAGTTTGCCCGGCCCGTTGGTGAGGGCCGGACCGGCACGCCCGCCACGGCGCGTCGACATCACCTCGAGACCGGCCACGGGCTCGAGAGCGCGGATGAGCACGGCCCCGGCGACACCCTCCATCTCGGTCACGAGGTTGAGCATGTGATGGTTGCCGTACGTGAAGTACACGTACGCATGGCCGGGCGGGCCGTACATCACGCGATTCCGAGCGGTGATGCCACGTGTGGCGGCGTGGGATCCGGGGTCGTCACTACCCAGGTACGCCTCGGTCTCCACTACGACGCCCGCGGTGAGCGCGCCTCCTATGCGGCTCACCAGCACGCAACCGAGGAGCTCGCGTGCGACCAGGGTGGTCGGCCGGGCGAAGAACGACGACTCGAGCATGGCCGTGGCAGCCGGGTCGAACAGGCTCATGCCTCGGCGTCCCTGAGGGCAGCGACGGCGGGTAACCGGGTCACGCGCGAGCCCGCTTGAGCCACGAGCGCAGCACATCGAGCGACTGCGCGTTCAACACCTCGGCAGGTGAGATCCAGCCCCTGCGAGCCGTCGCGACTCCCCAGCGCAGGTGACTGAACTGTCGGGCCTCGTGCGCGTCGGTGTTGATGCACGTGCGCACCCCCGCCTTCCGCGCCATCCGCAGGTGCACGTCGTTCAAGTCGAGCCGCTCGGGATGAGCGTTGAGCTCGAGGATCGTACCGGTCTCGGCGGCCGTGGCGATGATCGCCTCGATGTCCAGGTCGAACGGGTCGCGCCGTCCGAGCAACCGTCCGGTGAGGTGTCCGATGATGTCGACGTACGGGTTCTCCATCGCGCGAAGCACGCGATGGGTGGCCTGCCCGCGCGGCTGGTCGAACCCGTGGTGGAGCGACGCGATGCAGTAGTCGAACCGCGCGAGGAACTCATCGGGGTAGTCCACGCCGCCCTCGTCATCGATGTTCAGCTCGATGCCCTTGAGAAGGACCGGGCCGCCGTCGCCGAGTGCGTTGAGCTCATCGATCCTCGCCCACTGCTCCTCGATCTCGCCCATGCTCAGGCCGCCGACCATCCTGAGCTCGTACGCGTGATCGCTGCATCCCAGGTACTCGTAACCCAGCTCCGCGGCGCGCGCCCGGTTCTGCTCGAGCGTGGAGCGGCCATCCGTGGCGATCGTGTGTGAGTGCAGGTCGCCCCGGATGTCGTCGACCGTGACGAGCTCAGGCACGCGGCCCTCGAGCGCAAGCTCGACCTCGCCGGTGTCTTCGCGCACCTCTGGCGGCATGAGCGCCATGCCGAGGACCGCGTAGACGTCGGCCTCTGTGGCGCACGCGAGCCGCTCGCCCGTGTCCACGCGGAACACGCCGTACTCGCTCACCTTGAGGCCGTGGGCCTTGGCGATCTCGCGCATGTGCACGTTGTGCTCCGCCGAGCCGGTGAAGTACTGCAGCGCCGCACCCCAGCACGCGGGTTCGATCACGCGCACGTCGGCCTGGCGCCCGGAGGTGGTCATCACGCTCGTCTTCGTCTCGCCGCTGCCGATCACATCGGTCACGACGGGCAGATCGCGCACGACGGCCATCACCGACGGACCGTCGTCCGCTGCGACCAGCACGTCGATGTCGCCCACCGTCTCCTTCATCCTGCGGATGCTGCCCGCGTAGGTGGCCTCGACCACGCCCGGAAGCGCGCGGAGTTCCTCGGCAAGCTTCTCCGCGAGCGGGAGCGCATCGGCCAGGAGGATGCGCTCGGAAAGCGTGCGGTATCGCTCGATCCCCTCGGCGATGTTCTCGATCGTCTTGGTGCCGAAACCCGCGAGACCCTCGAGACGGCCCTCGGCGATGGCCTCCTCGAGGTCATCGATCGACGCGATGGCGAGCTCGTCGAAGAGCGTCTTGGCCTTCTTAGGGCCGAGGCCGGGGACGCGGATGAGCTCTACCACCGAGGCGGGGACGCGCGCGGTCACCTCGTCCATACCGGGGAACACGCCGGAGCTCAGCAGCGACTCGATGATCGCCGCGATCTTCGCACCGATGCCGGGGATCTCGGTCAACCGGCCGGCGAGAGCGGTGGACATGATGTCCTCGTCCCACGCGCGCACGGCGTGTGCGGCCTTGTGGTAGCTCAAGAAGCGGTAGCGGTCCTCACCGGCGATCTCGAGCAGGTCGCCGAAGTCGTCAAGCGCATTGGCGATGGTGGCGTTGTCGTACGCGGGCATGCGCGACTCCGATGACTCGTGCGGTCTGTCCGCTCCGATGATACCCGAGCGCATGGGTGATCCCGCTGCGGAGCGGTAGCGACGGACCTCGCCCGCAGACCGAGCCTTCACGACCCGGCCCGCGCTGCTACAGACCGCGGCGCATGTAGGACATCCGCACGCCGGTACAGTCCCCGCTGACCGGCCGGAACGCCTCGGTCGGCTCGAAGCCGAGCGTGCGGTAGATCGCCTGCGCGGTCGCGGTAGAGCCTTCGATCGCCACGAGCAGCATGTCCGTGTACCCCATCGCGCGCGCCTGGTCGATCGCTGAGCGCACGAGCGCCCGGCCGAGCCCGGCCCCGCGCGCATCGGGCGCGACGTACAGACGCTTGATCTCGCACGCGGTCACACTGTGCTCGCGCACGCCGACACAGCCGACGGCCCGTCCGTGCGCATCACGGGCGAGCAGCAGCGCACCGCCGGGCGGTGCGTACGGTGCGGGCAGCGTCCGTAGCTCGGCGGTCAGGGTCGTCTCGCCGACCTCGGCGAGCAGCTGATCGTGATACGCCCCGAGCAGCATGCGGACATCACGGACCGATGCTGGATCGTGCCGTTCGACCGTGGTGATCAGCCAGGCAGACATGGCTCAGTCGTCGACCGCTCCCCGGGCCGCGAGCCAGGCGACGTCGGCGGCACGTGCCTCCCGTGCGGCCGTGAGCTGCTCGGCCACCCGCGCGGGCGCCGTTCCGCCGAACGTGTCTCTCCGGGCCACGACCGCCTCGATGTCCACCACGCCTGCCGCATCATCAGCGAAGACCGGCGATGCCTCCTGGAGCTCGGCCAGGGTGAGGTCCTGGAGCGTCCTCCCCTCGCGCTCGCATGCGAGCACCAACCTGCCGACGACCTCGTGGGCCTCCCGGAACGGGACGCCACGCGCGGCAAGGTGGTCGGCGAGGTCGGTGGCGGCCATGAAGCCGCCGAGCGCGCCGGCGCGCATCCTCTCGGCGTTGACATGCAGGGTCGAGAGCATCCCCGCGATCGCTTCGAGTGAACCGGCGTAGGTGTCTACCGCGTCAAAGACCGGCTCCTTGTCCTCCTGCATGTCCTTGTTGTACGCGAGCGGCAGGCCTTTGAGTGTGACGAGAAGCGCCGTCAGATCGCCCAGCGCACGTCCGGTCTTGCCGCGGACGAGCTCGGCGAAGTCCGGGTTCTTCTTCTGCGGCATGATGCTCGAGCCGGTGGACCATGCGTCATCGAGCGTGACGAACCCGAACTCCTCCGTGGACCACAGGATGAGCTCCTCGGCCAGTCGCGAGAGATGCACCATGCCGAGCGCGCAGGCGTAGGTGAGGTCGGCGAGGAAGTCGCGGTCGGAGACCGCGTCGAGCGAGTTCGGGACGACGCGCGCGAAACCGAGCTCGGCAGCGACGGCATCGCGGTCGATCGCGAAGGTCGTTCCCGCAAGCGCCGCGCTGCCGAGCGGGAGTGCGTCGGCCGCCGCGTACGCGTGCCTGAGCCGCTCGCCATCGCGCGTCATCATCCAGAAGTACGCGAGCATGTGGTGCGCGAAGAGCACCGGCTGCGCCTTCTGGAGGTGCGTGTAGCCCGGCATCACAACAGCCGGGTGACGCTCGGCAAGACCGATGAGCGCGACACGGACCTCGCCCAGTAGCGCCGTCAGCTCAAGCGCCGCGCGCTTCGCGTAGAGGCGCGCATCAGTGGCCACCTGGTCGTTGCGCGAACGGCCGGTGTGCAGCCGCTTGCCCGCGTCTCCGATGCGGCGCGTGAGCTCGGCCTCGATCGCCATGTGCACATCCTCGTCGGCGATGTCGAAGACGAACGCGCCCGCCTCGATGTCCTTGAGGATGCCGAGCAGCCCGGCCTCGATCGCCTCGGCGTCGGCGAGCGGGATGACGCCCTGCTTCGCAAGCATCCGCGCGTGCGCGATCGAGCCGGCGATGTCCTCGGCATACAGGCGCTTGTCGACCGGAAGCGACGCGCCGAAGCGCTGCTGGAACTCGCCCGGGGTCGCCTCGAAACGGCCGCTCCAGGCGGTCCTGGCGCCCCCGGCGCTGTTGGGCGTCTCCGGCGTCACCGGCTAGACCTCCCCTTCCTTGCCGACCTTGCGGCGCTGGCGTGCCCAGACCTTGACCGGCAGGCCGTGGAGGTCGATGAATCCCTTGGCGGCCTTGTGGTCGAACGTGTCGGCCTCGTCGTAGGTGGCAAGGCTGTAGTCGTAGAGCGAGTACGGTGAGCGGCGACCCACCGTCACGCAGCTCCCCTTGAAGAACCGCAGGCGCACGTCACCGGTCACGAGCTGCTGCGTGGTCTCGATGAAACCGTCGAGCGCCTCCTTGAGCGGCGAGAACCACATGCCGTTGTAGACCAGCTCGGCCCACTTCTGCTCGACGCCGAGCTTGTAGTGCAGCACCTCACGCTCAAGGCACAGGTCCTCGAGCGCCTTGTGCGCGGTGATGAGCGTGAGCGCGCCCGGGACCTCGTAGATCTCGCGGCTCTTCACGCCGATCAAGCGGTTCTCGATCATGTCGATACGGCCGAAGCCGTGCTTGCCCGCGAGCTCGTTCATCCGATTGATGATCTCGTGGAAGCTCATAAGCTCGCCGTCGAGTGCGACGGGCACGCCCTGGTCGAAGCTGATCTCGGCGTACTCGGGCTCATCGCACGTGTTGCCGCGCGAGTCGGCCGTAAGGGTGTAGATGTCGGCCGGAGGCTCCACCCAGGGGTCCTCGAGCACGCCACATTCGATCGCGCGGCCCCAGAGGTTGTCGTCGATCGAGTACGGGTTGTCCTTGGTCGTCGGCACCGGGATACCCCGCTCGGCCGCCCACTCCATCTCCTGCTCGCGCGTCTTGAGATCCCACTCGCGTACAGGCGCCACGATCTCAAGATCGGGATCGAGCGCCGCGATGCCCACCTCGAAACGCACCTGGTCGTTGCCCTTGCCGGTGCAGCCGTGACCGATGTAGCGCGCGCCGTGACGGTGCGCCTCCTCCACGAGGTGCTTCACGATGATCGGGCGGCTCATGGCCGAGAGCAGCGGGTACTTGTTCTCGTAGAGCGCGTTGGCCTTGAGCGCCTTGGACAGGAACTCCTCGACGTACTCCTCGCGGACGTCTTTGACGATCGACTCGACGGCACCGATGCCGAGTGCCTTGGTGCGCACGAACTCAAGGTCCTGACGCTCCTGACCGACGTCGATCGCCAGTGCGATCACGTCCATGTCGTAGTTCTCCATGATCCACTTGATGGCCACGGAGGTGTCCAGTCCCCCCGAGTACGCGAGCACGCACTTCTCTCTTGCCACTGCGCCGTCCTTCCCGTGCCCCGCGTCGCTTACCGGCGGCCGCGGAACTTCTCGATGCCTGCGCGGACCGCCTCGGCGGCCTCCTCGCTCTCGGTCACGATGAGGATCGTGTCGTCCCCCGCGATGCTCCCGATGATGCTGTCGAGCGCGGCAGCGTCGAGCGCCGCCGCCACTCCCTGCCCGCCTCCGGCGCTCGTCTTCACCAGCACGAGTTGCTGGGAGCGCGCGACGCTCTCCACGAGCTCGGAGATCATACGCTGCAGGTGGATGTCCTCGGCCAGGACGTAGACGCCCTCGGGCAGCTTGCGCAGCCCCATGTCGGCGATGTCACGCGAGACCGTTGCCTGGGTGCAGACGAAGCCCGCCTCCCTCAGATGATCCACGAGGTCGCGCTGTGTCCGCACGCGTTCGCGTCGCACGATGGTGCGGATCGCCTCCTGACGCTGTATGCGCTTACGCATCGAGATTCCCCCTCACTCTGCTTACAGTACGAGCGACATCCATGCACGCTGGGCGTGGAGCCGGTTCTCAGCTTCGTCGAAGACGACCGAGCGGGCCGAATCGATGACCGAGTCGGTGACCTCCTCGCCACGATGCGCGGGCAGGCAGTGCATGAAGATCGCCTCGGCGTCGGCCCTAGCGAACAGCGCGTCGTCGACCGTGTAGTCCGCGAAGTCGTAGAGCCGCCGCGCGTGCTCCTCTTCCTGGCCCATCGATGCCCAGGTGTCGGTGACGACCACATCGACACCGGCAACCGCCTCGGCCGGATCGCGCAGGACGGTGAACGTCGAGCCGGTCCCGTGGCGCAGCGCGAGCTCGCGAGCCTGGGCGAGTGCCGCCTCGCTCGCTTCGTAGCCCGCGGGCGTGGCGACCCGGACGTGCATGCCGGCAAGCGCACCTGCAAGCAGGTACGTGTGCGCCATGTTGTTGCCGTCGCCGACGTAGGCGAGCGTGAGTCCGGCGAGCGCGCCCTTGTGCTGGCGGATGGTGAGCAGGTCCGCAAGGCCCTGGCAGGGGTGGTAGTCGTCGGTCAGCGCGTTGATCACCGGGACCGACGCGTGCTCGGCCACCTCCTCGATGTGGGAGTGCTCGAACGTGCGGAGCACGATCAGCTCGACGTACCGCTCGAGCACCTTGATCGTGTCATGCACGGTCTCGTGGCGGGAGAACGCGTCATACGGGCCCATGACGATCGGGTGCACGCCGAGTTGTGCGCATCCGACCTCGAAGCTCACCCGTGTGCGCAGCGACGGCTTCATGAAGATGAGTGCCGCCGACATGCCGTCGAAACGCGGCCACTCGGCCGGTGGGGTCTCGGCCACGTCGAGCACGTGCGCGAGCTCCTCCGGTGCGAGCTCCGCGAGGGTGATCAGGTCGCGTCCCTTGAATGTATGCATCAGGCGCCTCCCAGAACGACTTCAAGTGTATCAATCAGTATAGCCGTTTCGGACGATGTGCATACCAGCGGCGGGAGGAAGCGCAGGGTGCGTTCCCCGATCGCGTTCACCACGATGCCGCGCGCAAGACACGCGGACGCGATGGCCTGCGCGTCGAGGGCCACACGTTCATCCCCGGCAGCGAGGTCCACGGCGATCATGAGCCCGCGGCCGCGGGCGTCGCTCAGGGCTCCCGTGCGTGCCGCCAGGGACTCGAGCGCCTCACGTAGCTCAGCACCGGCGCTCAGCGCGTTCGTGCCGAGGTCCTCGCTGACGAGCGCATCGAGCGTGGCGAGGGCGGCGGCGGCGATGACCGGCCCGCCGCCGAACGTGGAGCCATGATCCCCCGGGCCCAACGCAGCGGCCGCGTCCCCGCTCGCCATGACGGCTCCGGCCGGCAGTCCGTTGGCAAGCGCCTTTGCGAGTGTGACCACGTCGGGACGCACGCCGTAGCCCTGCCACGCGAACGCGCTGCCGGTGCGGAAGCAACCACACTGGACCTCATCGAAGACCAGTAGGACCTCGCGCTCATCGCAGATGCGCCGCGCGGCCTCAAGGTACTCGGCGGTGCAGGGGTAGACTCCGCCCTCTCCCTGGACCGGCTCCAGCAGCACAGCGCAGGTCTCGGCGGTGACAGCGGCGTCCAGCGCCTCGACGTCGTTCAACGGCACATGGTCGAAACCGGGCAACAGTGGCGCGAACGCGCCTTGTTTGGACGACTGTCCTGTTGCCGAGAGGGCTCCCATGGTGCGCCCGTGGAAGCTGCGCTCGGCGGTGACGACCCGGTGGCACGCATCGCCACGGCGCGTCCTGCCCCACCGGCGCGACAGCTTGATCGCGCCCTCGATCGCCTCGGTGCCCGAGTTGCAGAAGAACGACCTCCAGCCGCCATCGCCCAGCGCCGACAGGCGCTCGGCAAGTGCCGCCCGGTGCTCCACGTGATACAGGTTGGACACGTGCACCAGCCGGCGCATCTGCGTGTCGACCGCGTCGGCGACTGCCGGGTGCGCATGGCCGAGGTTCACGACACCGATCCCGGAGAGGAAGTCGAGGTATTCGCGACCCTCGTCGTCGTACAGACGCATGCCATCGCCTCGAACGAAAAGCACCTGCTTGCGGGCGTATGTGGGCAGATGGTACGCGGCATCGAGTGCCGCGACATCGTCGAGGTGTGCGCCCATCGCTAGAGGGTCACCTCGCCTTCGTACGCCGCGTACGTGGCGTCATCGTCCAATCCGAGACCGGCAGGGTCGGCGGTGATCATCGTCCCCACCCCCTCGTCGGTATAGACCTCGAGCAGAAGCGCGTGCGGGATGGTGCCGTTCAGGATGAACGCGCGCTCTACTCCCCTGCGCACCGCGCGCACGCACGCATTGACCTTTGGAAGCATGCCGGCCGCAAGCGAGCCGGAGGTGAGCATCGACTCGGCATCATCCACCGAGATCTCGGAGATGAGCGAGTCCTTGTCGGAGAAGTCCGCATACAAGCCGTCGACATCGGTGAGGAAGATCATCTTGTCCGCACCAAGGGCCGAGGCGATCTCACTTGCGACGATGTCGGCGTTGATGTTGTAGCTCCCGCCATCGTCCCCGGCGCCGACCGACGCGATGACCGGCACGAAGCCGTCATCGATGAGCTTGGTGACCACGGTGGTATCGATGTGCGTGACCTCGCCCACGCGACCGAGGCGCGCATCCTTGGCGCTCGCACGGATCAGGTTCCCGTCGTCGCCCGCCAGTCCGACGGCAAGGCGTCCGTGCGCGTTGATCGCCGAGACGATATCCCCGTTGACCTTGCCCACCAGGACCATCCGCACGAGCTCCATCGCCTCGGGTGACGTCACCCGCAAGCCATCGACGAACTCGACCTGCATGCCGAGCCTGTCCATGTAGCCGGTGATCTCCGGTCCGCCGCCGTGGACGACGACGGGATTGAACCCCACGAGCTTCATGAGCACGATGTCCGCAGCCACACTATGCCGGAGCGCCTCGTCGGTCATCGCGGCGCCACCGTACTTGATGACGACCGTGCGCCCCCAGTTGCGCTTGATCCACGGCAGCGACTCCATCAGGATCGCGGCTTTGTCGGGCATCTCATGCATGTGCTGGCCTCCGGTCACGTACGGTAGTCCCCATTGATCTTGACGTAGTCGTAGCTGAAGTCGCACGTCCAGACAGTGGCCTCGCCCTCGCCGAGGTGAAGGTCCACGGCCACCTCGATCTCGTCGGCGGCAAGCGCGCGCGCCGCCTCGGCTTCATCGAAGTCGACCGCGGTCCCGCTCCGGCAGGTGGCGATGCCGGCGAACGTGATGTCGAACCGCCCGGGATCCACCCGGGCGCCCGACTTGCCGAGCGCCATCGCGACGCGTCCCCAGTTGGCGTCCTCGCCGAACAGCGCGGTCTTGAACAGCGGCGAGTTCGCGATGGCAAACGCAGCTTGCTCGGCATCGCCCTCGTCGGCCGCACCGCTTACTGTGACGGTGACGAACTTCGTCGCGCCCTCGCCGTCACGCACGACCATGTGCGCAAGCGCCGTCGCGACCTCTTCGATCGCCGCAGCAACGGCCTCGAAGGGCCCGGTCCCGGGCTCGAGTGGCTCGCCGCCCTCGGCACCGCTAGCCATGAGGATGCAGGTGTCGTTGGTCGACGTGTCCGAGTCGACGGTGATGCGGTTGAACGACCGGGCGACGCTGCGCCTGAGCACCGCATCGCACGACCCGGGGGACAGCGGTGCGTCTGTGGTGAGGAACGCGAGCATCGTGGCCATGTTCGGCTGGATCATACCGCTGCCCTTGGCCATGCCGCCGACGGTGAACGTCCTGCCGCCCGCGGTGACGCTCAGGGCCACCAGCTTCGGGAACGTGTCGGTGGTCATGATCGCCTCGGCGGCGGCATCGCCTGCGGTGACGTCGAGCGCCTCGGCGGCCTCGGCGATACCGGCCTCCACCAGTCCGAGAGGCAGCGGCACGCCGATCACGCCCGTGGAGCAGACGGCTACATCGGCCGGTGCGCAGCCGAGCGCCGATGCGGCAGCCTGCGCTATCGCCTGCGCATCGGCAAGTCCCGGCGCGCCGGTGCATGCGTTCGCGTTCCCCGCGTTGATGACGACCGCCCTGAGAGTCCCGTCGGCGATGTGCGTGCGTGAGACGAGGACCGGCGGGGCAGCCGTCGCGCTCGTTGTGAACACGGCCGCAGCGGGGCATGCGGTGTCGGCCACGAGCATGCACACGTCTCGCTTGCCCGACTTCTTGAGTCCCGCGCTCACGCCCGCGGCCTGGAACCCGGCCGGCGCCGTCACGCCGCCATCTGCGTGCGCGAAGACGTGTCCGGGTGTGTGCGTGGTCGTCGGCATCTACACCACCGGTACCGGGATATCGAGACCCGACGTCTCCTCAAGTCCTGACACGATGTTCGCGCACTGGACCGCCTGGCCCGACGTGCCCTTCACGAGGTTGTCGATCGCACACGTGATCACGAGCGTGCTCGAGGACTCGTCGAGCGCGACGCCGATGTGCGCCCGGTTGGAGCCCCGGACGTGTCGGGTCGCAGGCTGTTCGCCGGGAGCGCACACGGTGATGAACGGCTCATCGGCGTATGCCTGAGCGTAGATGGCATGTGCCTCATCAGGGCCGAGGCCCGGCTCGACCTCGAGGTAGACGGTCGCGAGCAGTCCGCGGTCCAGAGGCGCCAGATGCGGCGTGAAGACCACCGACGGGCGCGGCAGACCGAGGTCGGCAAGACCCTGCGCCATCTCGGGCGTGTGCCGGTGTGCGGCGACCTTGTAGGCGCTGACCGACTCGGTGGCGTTGACGAAGTGAGCGGCAGCGGACGGGCTGCGTCCAGCGCCCGAGACGCCGGAGATCGCATCAACGATCACGCGGCTCGAGATGACCGCATCAGCGCGGACCGCCGGTGCGGCCGCCAGCAAGGTCGCTGTGGGATAACAGCCCGGACACGCGACGAGCCGTGCGCCAGACAGCGCGTCACGCCACAACTCGGGAAGTCCGTACACGGCCTCGTCGATCAGACTCGGGGCGGTGTGCGACGAGCCGTACCATGCAGCGAACACATCCTGGTCCCGCAGCCGGAAATCGGCCGAGGCGTCTATGACGGTCATGCCTGCCTCCAGCAGAGCAGGAGCGAGGGCCATAGCCGCCGTGTGCGGGACCGCCAGGAACGCGATGGTCGCGCCGGACGCGATCACAGCCGAGACGTCGTGGGGCGCATACGTAAGACCGCATGAGGCGAGAGCGGGATAGATGTCCGAGACCGCCCTGCCCTCGTCGGCCGCCGACGTCACCACGACCGGCTCGAGCACGGGATGGCCGAGGAGCAGGCGTGTCAGCTCAGCGCCCGCGTATCCCGCGGCTCCGACTATGGCTGCCGGTATCACGATGACGTCCCTCCCGGTCGTTGGTCGAGAGGTGACTATACGCTTCTTTGCGCATAGTGGTCAACGGATATTCACAAATACTTTGTTGTTGCCGCGCACTAGCAGCATTTTGCATGTATGGAGCCGCGTCATGCCGCCAGGACGCTAGCCGCGCACCTCCGCGCCCACTGCACCGCACACTTTGCGCACCAGCTTGTCATGGACGGGGCGGACGTCGCCATCCGTGAGCGTCCGGTCCGATGCACGATAGACGAGCGAGAACGCCAGGCTCTTCTTACCCACCGGCAGCCTCCGTGTGTCTTCGGGCGTCCCGGCGGGATCGCGGTACACGTCGAACACGCGGGCCGACTCGAGAAGCGTGCCACCGGCCGAGCGGATCGACGCGAGCACCCGCTCTACGGTCACGTCCTCGTCAACCACGAGCGCCAGGTCGAGCGTCACCGCCGGATACCGCGGGATCTCCCGGTATCTCACCGACGCGCGTCCAACCGCCTTGACGAGCGCGGGGACCGAGAGCTCGAACAGGACGACCGGACCCGACGCCTCATACGCGTCCAGCACCTGCGGCGCCGCCTCGCCAAGCCAGCCGACGACGTCACCGTCGACCACGACATCGGCACTTCGCCCGTCCTGCAGCCACGGACGCGACGCCGGCCGGGCCGTCCAACGCGGAGAGCCCAGAGCCTCCATCAACGTCTCCAGTACGCCCTTGCCGTCGAAGAAGTCGAGTGTGGCACCGGGATCGTTCCATCCCGGGCGTGCCCAGAAGCCCGTGAGCGCGCCCCCCACCATCAGGCGCTCCTTGGGCTGCTTGCGGCCCTCGGCGGTGATGAAGGTCGTCCCCATCTCGTAGATGTGCACATCGGGCACACCACGACGCTGATTGTGAGACACCGCCCGCAGGAGGCTCGGAAGGAGCGTCCAGCGCATCACGGCCTGCTCCTCGGACATGGGGTTGATGAGCTCCACGAGGACCTCGTCGGGCGCACACTCCCAGCCCAGGCGCTCGAGATCCTGGGAATCGCCGAAGGAGTAGCCGATGTGCTCGTCGAGACCCGCGGCACGCAACGTCGCGCCGATCCGGTCACGCGTACGCTGTCCCGGCGTGCGGCCCCCTACGCGCCCGCGCCCACCCGGACGCGTGGACGCGATGTTCTCGAGTCCGTAGAGGCGCGCGACCTCCTCGATCAGATCGACCTCACGCTCGAGGTCCGGGCGGAATCCGGGTACCGTGACCGTCAGTACCTCGTCGCCGGTGACGTCCAGTCCGAGCGGTACGAGCAGGGCGGACACATCGGCC
This sequence comes from Aeromicrobium sp., assembly GCA_015351705.1. Classification (GTDB taxonomy): domain Bacteria; phylum Actinomycetota; class Coriobacteriia; order Anaerosomatales; family Anaerosomataceae; genus JADIIM01. Next base: position 63,800 of record JADIIM010000032.1, read on the forward strand.
GGTGAGAGCGCCGTGCCGAGCAGCTGATTCACGCGACCCGCCCGCAGCTCGAGTCTGCGCGGCTCACGGCGGCCGGGGTATTCATCGACGATCCCGGGTGCCGCCGTCCCGCCGGCGACCTCGGCGATCAGCGCGGCGGCCCGATCCGCGGCGCGTGAGGCGAGGTCCGGGTCCACCCCGCGCTCGAATCTGAGTGATGACTCGGAAATCAGACCCAGACGACGACTCGTGCGGCTGATCGAAGCCGGGTCGAAGCACGCCGACTCCAGCAGGATGTCGGTGGTGGCCTCGGAGACCTCAGTGGACTCGCCGCCCATGACCCCCGCGAGTGCGATCGGGCCGGAGGGGTCCGTGATCAGGAGCGCGTCGGCGGCCAACGCGCGGTCCTGGCCGTCCAGCGTGCGGATGCGTTCACCCTCCGCCGCCGTGCGAACACCGATAGCTGCCCGGCCGGCCGCATCGGTCGCCACACGCGCGAGATCGAACGCGTGAAGCGGCTGCCCGAGTTCGTACATCACGTAGTTGGTCACGTCGACGACGTTGTTCACCGGACGGGTGCCGGCAGCGGTCACGCGCTCGGCGAGCCAGGCAGGCGACGGACCGATGGTGACGCCGCGGATCACGCGTGCCGTGTACCGCGGGCACAGGACGGGGTCGTCGATGGTCACCGACACCGACTCGGAAGCCGCCCCACCAGACTCGGCGGGCCGGGAGGCCGGCACCGAGAAACTGACGCCGGTCACCGCCGCGACCTCCCGCGCCACACCGGCCATCGAGAGGCAGTCGGGCCGGTTCGGCGTCACCTCGAGCTCGAGCACGGTGTCGGAGAGTCCCGCGTACTCGGCGTACGGCACGCCGATCGGAGCGTCCGGCGGCAGGATCAACAGACCGCTCGCTTCTCCACCCACGCCGAGTTCGATAGGAGAGCACATCATGCCCTCGGACACGAGTCCCCGCAGCTTGGCCTTCTTGATCGTCAGCCCGTTGGGAAGCGTGGTGCCCACGCACGCGACGGGCACGCGGTCGCCCGCAGCGAAGTTGTCCGCGCCGCAGACGATCCGAAGCGGCTCTTCCGCACCGATGTCCACCGAGCAGTACGACAGCCTGTCGGCGTCGGGGTGCTGCTCACGGGTGAGCACCTGGCCGATGACCACCCCGTCGAGTCCCTCGCCGAGGACGTGGACGGCCTCCACCTTGGTGCCGGTCATGTCGAGCCGGTCACACAGCTCCTCCACAGGAAGCGTGATCTTGACGAGGTCGCTGAGCCAGTTGAGCGATACGCGCATCGCGGGTCCTTCCTTCGGTGCCGGATCGGGCGGTTCGAGCATCGGCCGCTTCCGGCCGACGGTACGAACGCGGTCGCAGTGGTCAGAACTGGTGGAGGAAGCGGGTGTCCCCCTCGACGAACAGACGGAGGTCGGGCACTCCGTACTTCAGGCCCGCGATGCGCTCGGCGCCCATGCCGAACGCGAACCCGGTGTATCGCTCGGGGTCGATCCCCACATACCGGAACACGTTCGGGTCGACCATGCCGCAGCCGAGGATCTCCAGCCATCCCTCGCCACCGCAGGTCCGGCAGCCCTGGCCGCCGCAGATGGCGCACGACACGTCCACCTCGGCCGAGGGCTCGGTGAACGGGAAGAAGTGGGGCCTGAGGCGCACCCGGCGCTCGGGGCCGAACATCGCGTGGACGAAGTGCTCCAGCGTGCCCTTGAGGTCGCCAAACGTGATGTCCTCGTCCACCACCAGGCCCTCGATCTGCGTGAACTGCGGCAGGTGACTCGGGTCGGCCACATCACGCCGGTAGACCTTGCCCGGTGCGAGCACGTAGATCGGCGGCTTCTGCGACTCCATGACGTGCACCTGCACCGGACTCGTGTGCGTCCGCAGCAAGACGTCGCTCTCGCCTTCGACCGCCGCGCGATCACCGGACAGGTCACGCACGTAGAACGTGTCCTGCAGCGCGCGCGCAGGATGATCAGGCGGGTGGTTGAGCGCGGTGAAGTTGTAGTAGTCCAGCTCCACCTCGGGACCTTCGGCGATACGGTAGCCGAGCCCGGCGAAGACCTCCACGATCTCGTCGACGATCTGGTGAAGGACGTGCTGCCTGCCGACCGGACGACGCCGCCCCGGCAGCGTCACATCCACCGCTTCAGCGGCGATCCGCTCGGCACGCGCAGCGTGCTGCAGCGTCGTGCGCTTGGAGTCCAGGGCGCCCTCGAGCGCAACACGGACCTCGTTGGACACGCGACCGACCTCGGGACGCTCCTCCGGCGAGAGCGCGCCCAGTCCGCGCAGGACCGCTGTGAGCGATCCCTTCTTGCCGAGGTAGCCGATGCGCACCGCCTCGAGAGCATCGAGTGTACCGGCCGCCGCCACAGCGGCCAGCGCCTCTCGCTCCAGCGATCGAAGCTCGTCGATGATCGTCATTGACCCTCGCTCTCTTCCCGTATACCGACGGGGGATCCGCCAAGAAGACGGGAGCCGCCCCGCCCTCGCATGCACAAGGACGGGAACGACTCCCGCGGTACCACCTCGCTTGACCGGTGTCACACCGGCCCTCTCTTCTCCGCCCACACCAAACGGTCCACGAACGGAGCGGGTCTTTCACCCGATGCCCGGTAACGGGGGCCCCGGCTTCCCTACTGTGGCGTCATACGCCGGTTCAGGTCGCGGCTGATGGAGTGAACCGCCTGCCCACCACGCGGGACCCTTCCAGTCTGCGGGGTCCCTTCCTGTGGGGTGGTCGCCGAGCAAGCGCCTCTCCGTCATCGCCCAGTGTGCGATTGGTACGACAGTCTAGCACCACCCTCGTGCGCCGACCAGGCGCGCTCCAGCACCGTGAGCGCCTTGCCGAGCGGGACGATGACCGCGACCACCCCGCGGACCGCATCCGGTGTGACCGGGCCTGCGTCCGGTGTCACGTTGGCGTCTCCCCGCGTGCGCAGCGAGCCATCGAGCTGGCACCCGGCCACACGGTGCACGACAAGCGCATCGTCATGCTCGTAGACGACAAGGTCACCTACCTGCGCCACAGGGCCGTACCGGCGATAGACGATCATGTCACCCGCCCTGAGAGCCGGCACCATCGACTCCCCTGCAACATACAGGATCCCGTGTCGAGAGCCACACGCGACCAGCACGGCGGCCAAGACGATCCCGCTCACCCGGCGCAGGGAGGTGAACCCGCCCTCAGTGCGCCTGCTGTGCATCGACATACAGCGACGCACGCACGTAGTCGCCCTGCAGGTCGTTGCCGGCACTCGCGGGAATGCCGACCGTGTAGCGGATCGTGGCCGCCTTGCCGGCAGCGATCCTCACCGGACGTGTGGCCATCGATGCGAGCGGCCCCTCGTACACCACGGTCCCATCGACGCTCGCGACACAGGTCAGGGCGTTCCACAGATCGGTGTACCCCGCCTTCTTCGCTGCGGTGGTGACCGCATCGAGCGGGAGCACGCCGGTATTACGCACCACCATCTCGCGAACGACCGTCTCGCCTGGCGCCAGCGGGTCGATGCTGAGCGCGGCAGCGGTCGGCTCCACCGACAGCGCCACCGTGCCGGCAGTGATCACGTTGTCCTTCACCTCGGCCTGGGCAGTGAAGTACGCCCTGGCTCCCCCGATCGACAGTGCGGCCGCCACCAGAACCGCTGCAACAAGCACACGTCTCATGTCTCCTCCTCATGTCCGCGCCGCCGAGGGGAAACGGCTTCCGCATATCGGTGTGGGCCCACCGCTCGATGCTGCCAGACACAGATGAACCCGATCGAAACGATGTGTGGAGCACGCATGAACCGCGAAACCCGGACATGAGAACGGGGCCCGCCTGTGCGAGCCCCGTCTGGTCATCGTGCCTCTGGACGATCCCTGATCAGGCGGCCTGCGCGTCCTTGGCCACCTCGGCGAGCTTGGCGAACGCCGCCGGGTCGTTCACGGCCATGTCCGCGAGGATCTTGCGGTCAACGACCACACCGGCCTTCTTCAGGCCGTTCATGAACACCGAGTACGAAAGGCCGTTCAGCCGCGCCGCGGCGTTGATGCGGGAGATCCACAGCCGGCGGATCTCGCGCTTCTTGTTGCGGCGGTCACGGTACGCGTACTGCTGCGAGTGCTGCACCTGCTCCTTGGCGCTCTTGTACCTGCGGCTGCGGTCGCCGTAGTACCCCTTCGCCTTGGCAAGGACCGTGCGGCGCTTCTTCTTGGCGGTGACTGCGCGCTTCACCCTGGGCATCTTCGATCACTCCTTGGTATACGGGCGAGCGTCGGACTAGCCGATGCCCAGCTGCTTCTTGATGACCTTCTCGTCGGACGTGTGAACAAGACCGTCCTGGCGGAAGTTCCGCTTACGCTTGGGGCTCTTCTTCTCAAGGATGTGGCTCTTGAACGCCTTGGCGCGCTTGATCTTGCCGCTTCCCGTGAGCTTGAACCGCTTCGCGGTGCCTTTGTGCGTCCTCATCTTGGGCATGGCGTCATCTCCTACTCGGTCGCATCAGACGCGGGCGCCTCGGCGGCATCCGCATCGTCCGATGCGTCGGTCTTCTCGGTCGTCTCATCGGCCGGCCTGGCGCTCTTGACCGGGTCCTTCTTGTGCGGGGCGAGCAGCATGAACATGTTGCGGCCCTCGAGCTTCGGCTTGCTCTCGACGAAGCCCAGGTCGGCGATCTCCCCCTCGAGTCGCTCGAGGATGGCGAGTCCGCGCTCGGCATGCACCATCTCACGACCACGGAACATGATCGTGACCTTGACCTTGGCGCCCGCCTCCAGGAAGCGCACCACGTGCTTCTTCTTGGTCTCGTAGTCGTGCTTGTCGATCTTCGGGCGGAACTTGATCTCTTTGATCTCGATGCGCGTCTGGTGCTTCCGGGCCTTCTTGGCCTTCTGCTCCTGCTCGTACTTGTACTTGCCGTAGTCCATGATCTTGCAGACCGGGGGGTCGGCGTTCGGCGCGATCTCGACGAGGTCGAGACCCTGCTCGTCGGACATCTTGAGCGCGTCGGCGGTCATGAAGATGCCGAGCTGCTCGCCATCATCGGCGATCAGGCGGCACCGCTGGGCCCGTATCCGGTCGTTGAGCCTGGGCTCTGTCGTGCTGATACGCTTCACCTCCGTGAGATGGGGGCCACACGGCCCCGTAATCACAAACGTCCCGCGGCGCGGGTGCCGTCGGGACGTCGTATGCGCGCGGAACAGGCCGGGGCCTCCGCTCGCTTCTCCGTGACCAGACAGCTGCACGTATGTGCGCCGACAGGTGGGGACCGTCTCGACCCCGTGGGCCGGGGTCCCGCTTCATCAGTATGCGGTTCTTAAGCCACGCGAGTATAACGGGAGCCGAACCGCCTGTCCACCGCCGGACACGCGCAGGGCGTCACGGTCGCTCGGAGGTCACTCTCGCCGCGAACTCGTCCACGCCCATCGCGCCGATGTCGCCTGCGGTGCGCTCGCGCACGCCCAGGGTGTCGGCCTCGATCTCCTTGTCGCCCACTACAAGCATGTACGGCACCTTCTGCTGCTGCGCCTTGGCGATCTTCACGCGCATCGGCTCGTTATCGGCGTAGACGTCGGCGCGCACGCCGGCCTTGGCCAGGCGCGTCCGCACCGACTCACAGTGCTCAAGGTGCCGGTCGGCGATCGGGATGATGACGGCCTGCACCGGCGCAAGCCACGTGGGGAACGCACCGGCGGTGTGCTCGATCAGGATGCCGAGGAACCGCTCCATCGAACCGAAGATCGCCCGGTGCAACATGAACGGCTGCTCCTCGGTGTTCTCGGCGGTGCGGTAGGTGATCCCGAAGCGCTCGGGGTTGTTGAAGTCCACCTGGATGGTGGAGAGCTGCCAGATGCGGCCGATGGCGTCCTTGACCTTGATGTCGATCTTGGGGCCGTAGAACGCGCCGTCGCCTTCGTTGATCTGGTACGGCAGGCCCCACTCATCGAGCGCGGACATCAGCGCGCGCGTGGCGAGATCCCAGTCTTCGTCGCGTCCCACCGACTTCTCGGGACGCGTGGAGACCTCGGCGGAGTACTCGAACCCGAACGTGTCCATGATGTACTTGACGATGTCGAGCATCGCCTTGACCTCGGGGATGATCTGCTCACCCGTGCAGAATATGTGCGCGTCGTCCTGGGTGAAGCCGCGCGCGCGCATGAGTCCGTGCACCACGCCGCTCTTCTCGTTGCGGTAGACGGTGCCGAACTCGAACAGGCGCATCGGCAGGTCACGGTACGACCGCACGCTGTCGCGGTACACGAGGAGCGCGCCGGGGCAGTTCATCGGCTTGACCGCATAATCGGTCGGCTCCTTGCCCTCCCCTTCGTCGACCTGCAGGGGGAACATGTTGTCCTGGTAGTAGTCCCAGTGACCGCTCGTCTTCCACACGTCGGCCTTGTAGATGTGCGGCGTGCGTATCTCCACGTAGCCGCGCTCGTAGAGGTCAGCCGAGAGCCACTCGACAAGCTCGTGGAAGACCCGGGCGCCCTTGGGGTGGTAGAGCACCAGGCCGCTTCCGGCCAGCTCGTCGAAGTGGAACAGGTCGAGCTCCTTGCCGAGCTTGCGGTGGTCACGCTTCTCGGCCTCCTCAAGACGCGTGAGATACGCGTCGAGGTCCTTACTCGAGAACCAGGCGGTGCCGTAGATGCGCTGCAGCATGGGCCGCGACGAGTCGCCGCGCCAGTACGCGCCCGCGACCTTCATGAGCTTGAACGCCTTGATCCAGCCCGTGTGCGGCACGTGCGGGCCCCGGCAGAGGTCCGTGAAGATCCCCGTGGTGTACGCCGAGAGGACCTCGTCTTCCGGCATGTCACCGATGAGCTCAAGCTTGTACGGCTGACCGTCGAACACGCGCAGCGCGTCGAGACGCGAGAGCACCTGGCGCGAGAACGACTGTTCCTCGGCGACGATCGCCTGCATGCGCTCCTCGATCGCACCGAGGTCTTCGGGCGTGAACGTGCGGTCGATCTCGATGTCGTAGTAGAAGCCGTCCTCCACCGCCGGGCCGATGCCGAACCGGGCGAGAGGGAACAACTGCCTGATCGCCTCGGCCATCACGTGCGCTGCCGAGTGACGGAGCAGATCGAGGGCTTCCGGATCGCGCTCGGTCACCACGGAGACCGTGGATCCATCAGGCACGACGGTCCATGTGTCGACGAGCGTGCCATCCACGCGGCCGGCGATCGCCGCAGCGGCCAGGCGCGCCCCGATCGAAGCTGCCACATCGGCGACCGTAGAACCTTCGGGGACGGACTTGACGCTGCCGTCCGGCAGCGTGACAGAGATCTCTGGCATCGTCAGCGCTTCCTCTCGCAGGACCGGCTCAGCCGCGGGATGCGGGGCCGCTCACTGCTTGGTCTTGCAGTAGGGGCACACGGTCCACGCCAGCTTGAGTGCGCGGCCGCAGTTGATGCACTCCTTGCGGAGCTTCTTCATGCACGTGGGGCAGATCAGGTAGTCCGGCTCCACCGGCTTCTGGCACGAAGGACACGTGGCGCCGTTGCGGATCAGCTCGACTTCCTTCGCGCGGATCTCCAACTCGCGCTCGTGCGCGTCATCAGCGTACTCGGGCGGACGCACGACCATGTAGATCGCCCAGCCGGCGATGTTGAACAGGATGACGACGAGCGCCCAGAACCACGGCATGGCGCCACGACGCTCGGCATCGCGCCACGTCCAGAAGACGAGAGCGGCCCAGAAGACGAGGAGGAACAGCATGCACAGGTTCTTGGCGAGCGTCACGATCGGGTTGTTGAGGATCGGGCCGAGTACCTCGCCGAACAGCTCTTCCATTCCGTCCCCTTCCGGCATGAAGGGCGGCATGCCGCCCCCGACCGCATCTGTTGCACGTAAGACTATCGGGATTCTAGCAGAACGGCGGGTCGCCCCGTTCAGACGGGCCCGCCTGACGGATACGGCCGAGCGGTGTATCATGTGCGCTCGGGCGACCCCACGAGAACGGAAGCCGATACCGATGATCCGCCGCATGCTCAAGAGCAAGATCCACCGCGCAACGGTGACCGATGCCAACGTGGAGTACGTGGGCAGCATCACCATCGACGCCGAGTTAATGGCAGCCGCCGACATCCTCGAGCACGAGGCGGTCATGGTGTGGAACGTGACCAACGGCAACCGCTTCGAGACCTACGCGATCACCGGCGAGGCGGGCTCCGGCACCATGTGTGTGAACGGGGCGGCCGCCCACCTCGTTGACGTGGGCGACATCATCATCGTCGGCACCTTCGTGGACCTTTCCGACGACGTCGCGCGGACGTGGCAGCCGATCGCCGTCATGGTGGACGCGGACAACCGCCGGACCGCCTAGCCGCCGTCGGCCCCTGCGCCCGGCGCGCCGCAGGCGACCCGCGCCTCGGCCACGGTCACGACCGATCCGGTGACCACGCACTCCTCACCCGCGGCGCGGACCTCGGCGATGGCCGATCCGACACTCGGAGCGATGTGCGGGACGCAGCCCGTCGCCTCCTGGACCAGGGCCGCCAGGTCGGCAGCATCGCGTGCTCGGGGAGACTCCGGCCGGACGACCACGAACCGCGTTGCCACCGGCGCGAGCGCCTCTGCGACGGCCCCCGCGTCCTTGTCGGCAAGGACGCCGAGTACGACTGTGACCCTGCGTCCACCGAACGCCCGCTCGACCGCGTCGGCGAGCACGCGAGCTCCCGCCGGGTTGTGTGCCACGTCTACGACGAGCCACGGCGCGCGGGCCAGCACCTCGAAGCGTCCGGGCATCGCGGACTGCGCAAGCGCGCGCGCGGTGAGCGCGGAATCGAGCGGGCGGCCGAGCGCGAGTGCGGTCGCCGTGAGCGCGCACGCGGCGTTGTCCGCCTGGTAGCCCGGACCGGGCACCCCCAGCCCGTCGTGCTCGCCCGCCGGGCCCACATAGTCCAGGACGGTGGTACCGTCGGGCGCATCGATCGCGCGCGTGACGTGGAACCGGGCCTCATCGGCCCCCATAGGGCCACGATCGCCCGCGGCGGTCGGGAGGACCCGCACGAGTCGGGCGCCGACCTCAGCAGCTCTCTCGGCGAAGACCGGGTCGACCTCGGCCGTCCCCGGCCCGAGCACCCCCACGCCGCCGGCCCGGATCACATGTGCTTTGTCGCGCGCGATGTGCCCGAGCGTGGGGCCGAGGAACTCCATGTGATCGAGCCCGACCGAGGTCACAACGGCGACGTCCGGGGTGGCCACGCTCGTGGAGTCCCAGCGACCGCCCATCCCGACCTCGAGCACCGCCCACGTCACCCCGGCGTCCCGAAGCACACAGAGTGCGGCAGCCGTGAGCAGCTCGAACTGAGTAGGCGGCGACGGAAGGTCGTCGCCCAGCCACGCTGCTGCCTCGAGCGCCGAGGCGGCGCCCCCGCCGAGCGCCTCACGCGTGACCCGCTCGCCATCGACGAGCACGTGGTCCGTGAGGTCGTGAAGCAGCGGGCTGGTGAACGCTCCCGCACGCTCGCCGTGAGCGCGCAGCAGGGACTCGACCATGCGTGTGGTCGATCCCTTGCCGTTGGTGCCCGCGACCTGGACGACCCTGAGCTCGCGCTGCGGATCGCCGAGCGCGGCCGCAAGCCGGGTGATGGTCAGCAGCGACGGGTTGATGCTCGACCGTGCCGCGACGGTGAGCGCCGCAAGCGCCTCCTCACCGCCGACAGGACGCCCGCGCACGTCGCTCAGTCCGCAAGTTCAGCGAGTTGGACGGACAGCTTCGCCACGGTGGCGGCAAGATCGGTCGCTTTCGCGCGGTCCTTCTCGATGATCTCCGGGGCCGCCTTGGCGAGGAACCCCTCGTTAGACAGCTTCTTGCTCACCCGCGCCAACTCGGATTCCGCCTTCTCGAGTTCACCGGCGATTCGCTTGCGCTCGGCGGCGAAGTCCACAAGGCCCTCGAGCGACACGTACACCTCGCTTCCGGCCGCGACGGCGACCGCCGCGTGAGCAGGTCTGACGACGTCCGGGCCGATCACAAGCTCTCCCACGCCGGCGAGTGTGCGGACGTCGTCCGCCATCGAGGACAGCACCATCCCCTCGCCGTCAGGCGACGTGACCGCCACGGCCAGGCGCGCCTTCGGTGACACGCCGTAGCGCGCACGCACCGCCCGGACCGCCGTTACCAGCTCCTGTAACAGGCCGATCGAGCGCTCGGCGTCCTCATCGCGGTACCGCGCAAGTCTGACGGGGTCGGGCCACGCGGCCACCATCAGCGCCGGGGCCTCCGCGGGTCCGGACCGCGGCAGGTGGCCCCAGATCTCCTCGGTGACGAACGGCATCATCGGGTGCAGCAGGCGAAGCGCGGTGTCGAGCACGAACACGAGGTTCCGCAGCACTGCCTGGCGCGCCGCGCCGCCGGCCGCGAGGCGTGGCTTGGCGAGCTCGATGTACCAATCGCAGAACTCGCTCCAGAAGAAGTCATAGAGTACGCGCGCCGTCTCGCCGAACTCGTAGGTGAGCAGGCCCTCATCGACGCGCGAAGCCAGGTCCGCCACGCGCGAGAGGATCCACGCGTCGGCGACGGTCTCGACCACGGGCTCGCCCGGCTCGAAGTCCTCTCCGGCGTTCATGAGCACGAAGCGGCTGGCGTTCCAGATCTTGTTGGCGAAGTTGCGGCTTGACGCAAGCTTGTCCTCGCTGAACCTGATGTCCTGGTTGCCCGTGACCTGGAGCATGAGCCCGAAGCGCATACCGTCCGCGCCGTAGTGCGCCATGAGGTCGAGCGGGTCCACACCGGTTCCGAGCGACTTGCTCATCCGCTTGCCCTCGGCGTTGAAGACGGTCGGGTGGATGATGACGTCTCTGTACGGCACGTCGCCGACGAAATCCAGCCCGCTCATGATCATCCGGGCGACCCAGAGGAACAGGATGTCGCGCGCGGTGGAGAGCACGGTGGTGGGATAGAAGAAGCCAAGCTCAGGCGTCTTGTCCGGCCAGCCGAGCGTGGCGAACGGCCACAGCTGCGAGCTGAACCAGGTGTCGAGCACGTCCTCGTCCTGACGCACGGCCGCACCGCACTTCGGACACGACTCGAGGTCGTCCATGCTCGCGCCCTGCCAGCCGCACGCGTCACAGTAGAACACCGGGATGCGGTGGCCCCACCACAGCTGGCGCGAGATGCACCAGTCGCGGATGCTCTCCATCCACTGGAAGTAGACGTTCTCCCAGCGCTTCGGGTAGAAGACCACACGCCCGTCACGCACACACTCGATCCCGGGTGCGGCGAGCGGCTTCATGTCCACGAACCACTGGTCCGAAAGCCACGGCTCCACCACCGTGTGGCAGCGATAACAGTGCCCCACGGAGTGGACGTGGTCATCGATGCCGATGAGCAGCCCTGCTGCTTCGAGATCGGCCACGACGCGCTTGCGGGCTTCGTAGCGGTCGAGTCCGACGTACGGTCCGCCCTCTTCCGAGACGGTCGCGTCCGCGTTCAGGATGTTCACTTTGGCTACGCCGTGGCGCTCAGCGATCTCGAAGTCGTTGGGGTCGTGGGCAGGCGTGACCTTGACCGCGCCCGTCCCGAACGACGGATCGACGTATGCGTCAGCGACGATCGGGATCTCACGTCCAAGGAGCGGCAGCACCACGCTGGCGCCGACGAGATCGCGGTAACGCTCGTCGTCGGGGTGCACCGCCACGCAGGTGTCGCCGAGCATCGTCTCAGGGCGCGTGGTGGCTACGATCAGGTGGTCGCGCCCGCCGACCGGCTCCTTAAGCGGATACCGCAGGTGCCAGAGGTGGCTGTCGAGCTCCTCGTGCTCCACCTCGATGTCGGAGAGAGCGGTCGAGCACCGGGGGCACCAGTTGATGATCCGCTTGCCGCGATAGATGAGCCCTCGCTCGAACCAGTCCACGAACACGGTGCGAACGGCGCGCTGATACCCTTCGTCCATGGTGAAGTGCTCGTCGGAGTAGTCGCAACTGCAGCCCATGCGCTTGAGCTGCTCGATGATGATGCTCCCGTGCTCGGCGCGCCAGTCCCAGCAGAGCTCGACGAAGCGCTCGCGCCCCACATCGTGCCGGGACAGCCCCTCGGCGGCCAGCTTCTGCTCCACCTTGTTCTGGGTGGCGATCCCCGCGTGATCGGTGCCGAGCACCCACCGCGTGGGTCGGCCGGTCATGCGCGAGCGTCGGATCACCACGTCCTGGATGGTGTTGTTGAGCGCGTGGCCCATGTGAAGTGAGCCGGTCACGTTCGGCGGTGGGATGACCACCGTGAACGGCGCGTCGCCGCCCGTCGGCTGCTCGAAGAAGCGTCCGACGGACCACCGCTCGAAGACCGGGCCTTCGACATCGGCGGGATCGTACGCGGGAGGCAACTCGGGTGCGGGCACGGAGCATCCTTCCTTCGGGGGCTGCCGAGGATTCTACGACAAACGGGCCACAGTCTCACCCGGGACACGTCGCGCCACGCGAGGATGGCACGAATATCCCCCGCTGGGTATCAACATCCGTTCACGAATGGCGATACACTAAGTGACACGGCTACAACCGGACGCAGAGGGAGCGTGAATCAGATGGCCGACTGCGAGTGCCTTGCCACCTGCCCGTTCTTCAACGACCAGATGGCGGAGATGCCGTCGATGGCCAACATCATCAAACAGCGGTACTGCACCGGCAGCAACGTGCACTGCGCGCGCCACATGGTCTTCCGCGTCCTCGGTCGCGACGCCGTGCCGAAGGACCTGTACCCGAGCCAGGTCGAGCGCGCCGACGAGATCCTCGGCACGTAGTAGTCACGACCTCTACGACCGCGAACATGCAACGGGCCACCTTGATGGGTGGCCCGTTGCGCTCGTGTGGGATACGCGGCGTCCGGTTACCGGCGCCCCACTGGCCTGTATGCGCCTAGGCGGTGGCGTCACTCGCCCCGGCGCCCTTGAGCGTGAGCACCGGCTCGGCTCGGCCGGCGACCACGTCATCGGTGATCGTCACGCGTTCGACGTCCGTGCGGCCAGGCATGTCGTACATCGTGTCGAGCAGCAGCGACTCCATGATCGACCGCAGTCCACGGGCACCCGTCTGGCGCGCGATGGCCTGCGAGGCGATCGAGTGGAGCGCTTCGTCGGTGAACACGAGGTCGATATCCTCCATGGAGAAGAGCCGCTGGTACTGACGGACGAGCGCGTTCTTCGGCTCCGTGAGGATGCGAACCAGCTCAGGCTCGGTCAGCTCTTCGACGTGGGCGAACACGGGGATCCGCCCGACGAACTCGGGGATCAGCCCGAAGCGGTGCAGGTCCTCCGGGAGCACCTTGGCCAGGAGCGCGCCGGTGTCGTGCTGGGTCGACTCGGCGATCTCGGCGCCGAAGCCAACGCCCTTGGTGCCGATGCGGTCGGCGATGATCTTCTCCAGGCCGACGAACGCGCCGCCGAGGATGAACAGGACGTTCGTGGTGTCGATACGGATGAGCTCCTGCTGCGGGTGCTTGCGGCCACCCTGTGGAGGAACGGCCGCCTCGGTTCCCTCGACGATCTTGAGAAGCGCCTGCTGAACACCCTCGCCCGACACGTCACGGGTGATCGAGAGGTTCTCGGCCTTACGGGCGATCTTGTCGATCTCGTCGATGTAGATGATGCCGACTTCGGCGCGCGCGGTGTCGAAGTCTGCGGCGGTGATGAGCTTCAGGAGGATGTTCTCCACGTCCTCGCCCACATACCCCGCCTCGGTCAGCGTTGTGGCGTCGGCGATCGCGAACGGCACGTTCAGGATTCGGGCGAGCGTCTGGGCGAGCAGCGTCTTGCCGCAACCGGTCGGACCGAGCAGCAGGATGTTGCTCTTGGCGATCTCCACATCGTCGACGTCCGGAGCGCAGCGGATGCGCTTGTAGTGGTTGTGTACGGCCACCGCAAGCGTCTTCTTGGCGCGGTCCTGCCCGACGACGTAGTCATCGAGGACCGCGAGGATCTCCTTCGGCGTGGGCAGTGCGTCGTCGCACGCCTCCGTCTCGTCCTCGGAACGAGGATGCTCCTCGTCGACGATCTCGTTGCACAGGTCGATGCACTCGTCGCATATGTAGACGCCCGGCCCGGCGATCAGCTTGCGGACCTGGTGCTGCGGCTTCCCGCAGAACGAGCACAGCAGGCGATCGCTGCCGTCGTGACGTTCGGTAGACACCGCTACTGCTCCTTCTTCCCACGCGTGGAGAACACCGAGTCGACGAGCCCGTAGGCCTTCGCCTCATCGGCGGTCATGATGTTGTCGCGGTCGGTGTCGCTGTGGATCTTGTCGATCTCCTGGCCCGTGTGCCCGGCGAGGATCTTGTCGAGCGTCTCACGCAGGCGCAGCATCTCCTTGGCCTGGATCTCGATGTCGCTCACCTGGCCCTGCGTGCCGCCCCACGGCTGGTGGATGAGGATGCGGCTGTTGAAGAGCGCCGCCCGCTTGCCCGGCGCACCGGCCGCAAGAAGGACCGCAGCCATCGACGCGCACTGGCCGAGGCAGATCGTCGCCACATCACAGCGGATGTACTGCATCGTGTCGTAGATGGCCAGACCCGCCGTCACCGAGCCGCCCGGCGAGTTGATGTAGAGCTGGATGTCCTTCTCGGGGTCCTCGGCCTCAAGATGCAGCATCTGCGCGATGACGATGTTCGCGCTCACGTCTTCGATCTCCTGACCGATGAAGACGATGCGCTCCGAGAGCAGTCGCGAGTAGATGTCGTAGAAGCGCTCGCCCCGGGAAGTCTGCTCGATGACGCTCGGGATGATCAGTCCTTTGGGCTCGATGCTCATGAGGGGTCCTCCTCGGTGATGGTCACGTTGTCCATCAGCCACTCCAGAGCGCGACGGTGGATGATCTGCTCGCGCACAAGCGGCAGGACGCCGTTGCGGGTGAGCTCGGCACGCAGCTTGTCGGCATTGTGCCCCTCCTCGCCCGCGATGTCGGCGATGGCCGCGTCGAACTCCTCGTCGGTGACCTCGAAGCCCTTCTCGCGGAACAGCGCCTCCAGTGCGAGTTCCTCGCGCACCCGCTGGGTGGCCTGCAACCTCATGTCGTCCTGGATCTGCTCGGGCGTGGCGCCAGTGAGCTCGACGTACTGCTGGATGCCGATTCCGCGGGCCTCGAGGCTCTCGAAGAACTCCCGCATCATCGAGGAAGCTCGGCTCTCCACCATCTCCTGGGGCACCTCGCCCTCGAGACGCTCCGAGAGCGCCTTGAGCGCCTCGGCCTCACGCCGGTGCTCGGTGCCCGCCGCCTTGGCCGCCTCGAGCTTCTCCTTGACGTCTGCGCGGTACGCCTCCATCGACTCGAACCCGGCTGCCGACATCGCGAACTCGTCGTCGAGCTCGGGCAGGACCTTGGCCTTGACCTCGTGGACCTCGATCTCGAAGTGCGCGGTCTTACCCACGAACGACTCCTCCGAGGAGCCTTCAGGGATGGTGAACTCGGCAGTGGTGGATCCGCCGGCCATGGTGCCGATGAGCGCCTGGTCGAACTCGGGCGGCATCATGCCCCGGCCGGTCTCGTAGACGTACTTGTCGACCGTGTTTCCTTCGTACGCTTCGCCGTCCACGGTTCCGACGAACGAGAGCAGTACGTAGTCGCCATCGGCGACCGGTCGATCGACGATCTCGAGTGTGGCGAATCGCTCGCGCGTATGCTCGATCTGCGCGTCGACCTCACGGTCCGAGGCGATGCGCGACGGGACCGTGACGGCGAACTCCCCAGTGCTGCTGAGCGCAAGCTCAGGCCGCAGGGTGACCTCGGCGGTGAAGGTGTAGTCCGCGCCAGGCTCGACCAGGTCGAGCTCGCCCACGTCAGGCTGTCCGTAGGTACGAACGCCCTCGGCCGAGATCGCCATGCCGAACGCCTCGGAGACGATCTCCTCCTGCGCCTCGGCGAGCACAGCTTCACGACCCACGTGCGTGTCGACGACCGGGCGCGGGGCCTTGCCCGGGCGGAAGCCGGGGATGCGGAGCTTGGCGCCGATACGCCCGTACGCTGCCGAGACCTCACGGTCCACATCGGCGACGGGAACGGTGATGGTCAGACGGGCACGCCCCCCGTCGAGGTACTCGATACTGGTCTCCAACGGTCCTCCTGTCGATGGCCTGTTCCTCCGCGACCGGGCTTCGGCCCGCGGCGCGCTATGCTCTGGTGCGGGCGAGAGGACTCGAACCTCCACGAGTTGCCCCACCGGGACCTAAACCCGGCGCGTCTGCCAGTTCCGCCACGCCCGCGCGTGAATCGCCCGACAACTATAGCAAAGGCCGGAAGCGGGAGCCTCCGGCCTTCGAGAGTGCGTGTGGTGGGCCGTATAGGGATCGAACCTATGACCTTGGGATTAAGAGTCCCCTGCTCTACCAGCTGAGCTAACGGCCCGAACGCTCGCATATTGTAACCGCTCGGCCGCCGAATGCAAATCGGCGTCCGCGGGCCGACCAGCAGCCTCCGTCAAGACAGGCCGACCACGTTCCCGTGGGCATCGATGTCGATATGCTCGCCTGCCGGTTTCGCCGGCAGCCCCGGCATAGTGGTGATGTCGCCGCACAGCGCGTAGACGAACCCCGCGCCCGCCGAGACGTGTACCTCGCGGACCGGCAGGCGCCAGCCCGTGGGGGCGCCTTTGAGGCGCGGGTCGTGGCTGAGCGAGAGGTGTGTCTTGGCCATGCACACCGGGACGTTGCAGAGCCCCGCATCGCTGATCGCCTGGATCGCATGCGACGCCTCGAACGAGAAGTCCACACTCGACGCCCCGTAGATCTGCGTGGCGATCGCGGCGATCTTCTCGCGGATGGGAGCGTCGGAGGGGTAGGTGAACGTGAGATCGGACGGCTGCTCACAGGCGGCCACGACGGCCTCGGCAAGCTCGAGCCCGCCCCGTCCGCCCTCGGCATGCATCCTGTGCTCCACCACGGAATGTGCGCCGGCGTCTCGCGCCGCCCCGGCGATGAGCGCATGCTCGGCCGGCGTGTCGGTGGGGAACGTGTTGATCGCCACCACGACCGGGATGCCGAAGGACCGCACGTTGGCGATCTGCTTGGTGAGGTTCGGCATGCCGGCGGCGAGCGCATCGAGGTCCTCGGTCACGAGCCCCGGATCCAGCGGCCTGCCCGGGCGCACCTCGAAACGCCCCGAGTGCGACTTGAGCGCGCGCACCGTGCAGACGAGCACGGCGGCGTCCGGTGAGAGACCTGAGGCGCGGCACTTCATGTTCACGAACTTCTCGGCGCCCATGTCCGCACCGAAGCCCGCCTCGGTCACGACGTAGTCGGCGAGCTTGAGCGCGATGCGGTCGGCAACGATCGAGCTGTTGCCCTGCGCGATGTTGGCGAACGGCCCGGCGTGGACGAACACCGGCCCGCCCTCGAGGTCCTGCATCAGGTTGGGCTTGATCGTCTCACGCATGAGGACCGTCATCGCGCCGGCCACCTTGAGGTCCTCGGTCGTGACCGGGCGGCCGTCGTGGGTCTCCGCCACGATGATCCGGCCGATGCGGGCACGCAGGTCGTGCACGTTCTCGGCAAGCGCAAGGATCGCCATGAGCTCGCTTGCCACGGTGATCTCGAAGCGCGTCTGCCGCGGCACGCCGTCGATCCGGCCGCCGAGCCCCACGACCACGTGTCTGAGCGCACGGTCCGAGATGTCCAGCACCCGCGGCCAGGAAACCGAGTGGGGCTCTATCCCGAGTTCGTTGCCGTGATAGATGTGGTTGTCGATGAACGCGGCACAGAGGTTGTGTGCCGCGGTTATGGCGTGCACGTCGCCGGTGAGGTGGAGGTTGATGTCCTCCATCGGCACGACCTGCGCGTAGCCGCCACCGGCCGCGCCACCTTTGATCCCGAAGACGGGTCCGAGAGACGGCTGCCGGATGCAGGAGAACGCGGTGTGGCCGGCCGCGCGCAGCGCCTGTCCGAGGCCGACGGTGGTGAGCGTCTTGCCTTCACCGAGCGGCGTGGGGGTTATGGCGGTGACAAGGACGTACTTGCCGTCGGGGCGTCCGGCGAGGCGGTCGAGCACTCGGAGCGAGACCTTGGCCTTGTGTCGGCCGTTCGGCTCGATCTCGTCGGGCAGCAAGCCGAGGTCCTCGCCTATCTCGCGGGCGGGCCTGAGGGTGGCCTGGTGTGCGATCTCGATGTCCGACAGCATGACTCGCTCCTTCGTCCCGGGTCGGCTGGGCGACCCGCTCGGCTGTAGCGGCCCGTACCGTTCATGCCCGTTGCCACACACGCTTCATCGACCCGGGCAACACGATGGCCCGCACCAGGCGGGCCATCGTCGGAGACACATGGGGTGGGTAACGGGACTCGAACCCGCGACCTTCGGAGCCACAGTCCGACGCTCTAACCAACTGAGCTACACCCACCATGTTGTGGCTGGCACGCCCGGAGGGATTCGAACCCCCGACCTAGAGATTAGAAGTCTCCCGCTCTATCCAACTGAGCTACGGGCGCATTTCGAGCCGCCGGAGTGCCGAGAGAGAACGGTACCTGCGGCGTCTTCGCTTGTCAATCGGCGCCTGACACGCCGGTGGACTGTCATGGAGCGGCGGACGGGACTCGAACCCGCAACAATCAGCTTGGAAGGCTGATGCTCTACCAATTGAACTACCGCCGCGTACTGGTCGGGCCGGCGGGATTCGAACCCACGACCCTCTGCTCCCAAAGCAGATGCGCTACCAAGCTGCGCTACGGCCCGACGTCGAACCCGAGTGAGGCCCTCTTTCGGACCTGTGTGCTCGAGAGCATCGCTAAGTATAGGGGGGCTTCGGCGCGCGGGCAAACCCTATCGGCCGAGCGCCTCCGCAAGTGCACGAAGCGCGGCCCCGCGATGGCTGATCCGGTTCTTCTCGTCCATGGCGAGGTCGGCCATCGTGCGGCCGGGCGCCGCGGCCGGCAGGAAGATCGGGTCGTAGCCGAAACCGCCCGCGCCGTGCCCGCTGAAGCCCACCGAGCCCTCGCATGCGCCCTCGGCCACCGTCTCGGCGCCCTCCGCGTCCACGAACACGACCACGCTTCGGAACCGCGCCGTGCGCTGACCGGCGGGAACACGCGCAAGGGCCGCGAGCAGCTTCTCGTTGTTGTCGGCGTCAGTCGCATCGGCGCCGGCATAGCGCGCCGAGTACACACCCGGCTCGCCGCCGAGCGCGTCGACCTCAAGCCCCGAGTCATCGGCGAGTGCGGGAAGCCCGAACGCCTCGAGGTACGCGCGGGCCTTGAGTCGCGCGTTCTCCTCGAAGGTGGCGCCCGTCTCGTCCACGTGAAGCGGCATGCGGCCGAGGTCTGACGCGGTCACGAACTCGAACCCCGTCCCGGCGAGCGCCGCGCGGATCTCATCGAGCTTGCCGCGGTTGGCGGTGGCCACGACCACGCGCCGCGCGCTATCCCCGCTCACTGAACACCTCGATGTCCTCGGCGAGCACCTTACGCTGGATCTCCACGAGCCGGGCCGAGCCCGCAAGCGCAAGGTCCAGAAGCCCGTCCAGCCGCTGTCGGTCGAACGGCGTGCGCTCGCCCGTACCCTGTACCTCGATGAATCGCCCCGTGCCGTCGCAGACCACGTTCATGTCCACCTCGGCGATCGAATCCTCGGCGTAGTCCAAGTCGAGGCACATCACTCCGTCGACGAGCCCGACCGAGGTGGCCGCCACATGATCGATGGCCGGGCTTTCGCTGATGCGCCCCGCCGTCTTCCACGTGGCGAAGGCGTCGGCCATAGCGATGAACGCGCCGGTGATGGCCGCCGTCCGGGTACCGCCGTCGGCCTGTATCACGTCACAGTCGATGTTGAGGGTGTACTCGCCGCCCATCCCGGCCATGTCGACCACGGAGCGCAGCGAGCGGCCGATCAGCCGCTGGATCTCGTGCGTCCGTCCACCGGGCGCGCCCTGGGACACTTCACGGCGCGTGCGCGTGTGCGTGGAGGCCGGCAAGAGCGAGTACTCGGCGGTCACCCAGCCGAGCCCGCTGCCCCGCCGCCAGCCGGCGATGGTGTCGGCGAACGTCGCCGCACACAGCACTTTGGTGTCGCCGAGCTCGAACAGGCACGAACCGTGCGCGTGCCTCAGGTACCGTCTCGTGATGGTGACGGGCCGCATCTGGTCGGTCCCGCGTCCTCCCGCTCGCTGCACGGCAGGCCTCCTCACCGGTCGATATCGATGGTCTCGAGTTCATCGGCCACGATAACACGCCCGCCGAAGCGCTCGCCCGCCTCGCGCGCGGCCGCGGCACGGTCCACCGTGGGCCACAGATGGGTGAGCACGAGCGTGCCAGCGTCGGCCTCACGCGCCAGGTCCCCGGCCTCGGCAGGGGTCATGTGCGCCGCACGCCCCGCGTATGCCGGCGGGAGCGTGGCCTCGGCGAGCAGCACCTGCGCGCCACGAGCGGTCTCAAGCGCCGCCGCGCCGTACGCCGTGTCCGAGGTGTAGACCAGCCGCAGGTCGTCCGACTCGGCCACGAGAGCGTAGGTAGGATCCACGTGGTCGACGCGCCGCGGCGTCACGCAGAGGCCGCCCACGCGAACCGGCTCGCCCTCCTTAAGCGGCCGCACCTCGAACGCCTCGGCAAGCTCCTGCGCCCCGCGCACAGACAGAACCGAGGCGATCCGGTCGAACAGGCCGGCGGGGAGGTAGAGGGGAAGCGGCGGAAGCGCGCCTGCCGGGGCGTAGCGCAGCGCCGCCTGCAGCGCGTAGAGGTCGGCGAAGTGATCGGTGTGGCCGTGCGTGATGAACACGGCATCGAGCGTGGTAGGGTCGGTCACCCGCCCGAGGTTGGCAAGCACGCCGTTCCCGCAGTCCATCAGCACGCGCGCGCCGTCAGCGGTCACAAGATGACCCGCGCACGCGCGCCCGGCGTCCGGGTACGATGCCGCCGAGCCGAGTACGGTCAGCCGCATCACGTCGGGCCCTCGCCCACCACGCCGCTCTCAAGGGCCGCCAGCTCGCTGGTCCCCACGCCGATGACCTCGGGAAGCGGACGCCGCAGCACGCGGGCGCCGAGCGCGGAGAACTCGGCCAGGTCGCCTGTGGTCGCATAGAGCTCCGTGCGCGGTGAACCGGTCGCGGCCAGGTCGCCGCGCATGCCGAGCGTCTCGGCCACTTCGCGTGCGGTCTCCTCGGCCGACGAGATCAGCCGCACGCGCGAACCCATCGCCTGCTGGATGGCCGGCGCAAGCAGCGGGAAGTGTGTGCAGCCTAAGACGAGCGTGTCGACCCCGTTGCGCTTGAGCGGATCGAGGTAGTCGCGCGCCATCTCGTAGAACGACGGGCGCACGAACACGTCGGTGGTGTGCGACAACCAGTCCTCGAGCGCGCCGGGGCCCATCCGAAGACCCTGCTCGACGATGTCGACGAACCGAGGAGTGGCGACCGAGTAGACCGTGACGCCGGCGTCGAGCGCGCGCACCGCGGTGCTGTAGGCGCCCGAGGCCACGGTGCCCACCGTGCCGATGACGCCCACGCGTCGGTTGGCGGTCGCCCGCACCGCCGCTCGCGCACCCGGCTCGATGACGCCGATCACGGGCACGTCGAACACCTGCTGGGCGAGCGCGAGCCCTGCCGCGCTCGCGGTGTTGCATGCGATGACGATCATCTTGACGCGCCTGTGAACCAGCCAGGCGCCGATCTGTAGGACGAACGAACGGACCTCGTCCGCGCTGCGCGGCCCGTACGGGCAGCGCGCGGTATCGCCGAGGTACACGACGCTCTCGTGAGGAAGCGCACGCATGATCTCGCCGGCTACGGTCAGACCGCCGAGCCCCGAGTCAAAGATACCGATGGGCAGGTCTCTCATGCAGGTGAGTATAGCCCGTCTGGTCCCTCAAGGACCCCGGCGGGCGTCACTTCCCGCATACCACCCGCTCGATCTCCGCGGCGATCTCGTGCACCGGAAGCACCGCGCCCGCAGCGCCGGCATCGATGGCGGCCTTGGGCATGCCCCACACCGTCGAGGTCGCCTCGTCCTGGGCGATGGTGATCGCGCCTCGGTCATGCATCGCCTTGAGCCCGCGCGCGCCATCGGCCCCCATCCCCGTGAGCAGCACGCCGATGGCATGACGGGCATAGCTGACGGCCGCGGACTCGAACAGCGTGTCAGCCGAGGGGATGTACAGTTGGCCCGAGGCCGGCCGGGTGAAGCGGAGCGTGCGTCCGTCGACCTCCATGTTGATGCCGGTGGCCGCAAGGTAGGCCACCCCGGCTTCGATGACGTCACCGTCTGAAGCCGCTACGACCTTCATCCGGCAACCCGCGTCGAGCCAGTTCGCGAGCCCGGGTACGAAACCGTCGGCGATGTGCTGCGCGATGACGACGGGCGTGGGCAGTTCTGCGGGAAGTCGGCCGAGTACGTTCAGCAGCGCCGACGGACCGCCCGTCGACGAACCGATCGCGACGAGCGAGACGCGTCCCGGAGGCCGGTGGTCCCCCACGGCCTCCTTATGCCGCTCCCCGGTCGTGTGACGACCCCGGATGTGCGTGATGACCTTGACCTTCGAGAGGATCTTCACCCGGCGGATGACGTCAAGGCCGATACTCTCAAGGGCCGCCCAGTCCCTGGGCTCAGGCTTCTTGATGACCTCCAGCGCGCCCATGGACAGGGCGTCGAACGCGCGACCCATCCCCTCGCCGTAGACCGATGAGGACACGACAAGGATCGGCGTCGGCGTGTACGCCATTATCCGCTCGGTGGCCTCCAGACCGTCCATGACCGGCATGTGGATGTCCATGGTCACGAGGTCCGGCCGGAGGCGGGCGACCGCCTCGACGGCCTCCTTGCCGTTCGTGGCCGTGCCGACGATCTCGATCCCCTCATCGCTTGAGAGGATCTGTGCAAGCATCTCGCGCGCGACGAGCGAGTCGTCGGCGATCAAGACGCGGATGCGCGCAGCCTTGTCCACATGCCCCCCTCGGCCAGCTGGATGTCAGCCGATCAGACGCTCGACGGTATCCAGCAGCGTGTCCTGGTTGAAGACGGACTTCGTGATGTACGCGTCCGCCCCCGCCTCGATGCCCTCGGCTTTCTCCTCGTCACGCTCGAGCGAAGTGACGATGATGACTGGGATGTCCTTGAGAAGGTCGTCGGACTTGACCGCCCGCGTGAGTTCGAAGCCCGTCATGTTGGGCATCTGCACGTCGGTGACGACGGCATCCGGGTTCAGTCCCTCACGCAGCTTCGCCAGCCCCTGAGCACCATCGGTGGCCGTTTCGACCGCATACCCGGCCGCCTCGAAGATCGACCGCTCGAGCTCGCGGGTCGTGAACGAGTCCTCACAGATCAGGACGCGCCGGGGACCAGCTTCCTTCTCCTTGACCACGCCGCTGCGACGTGAGCGCATGCCGGTCATCTGGCGACCGTTGGCCATGAGATCGGGCACGTTGAGAATGGGCACGACCTCCCCCGCGCCGAGGATCGTCACGCCTGCCGTGTTGTCCACACGTCGCAGGTGGCTGCCGAGCGTCTTGATGACGATCTGCTGCTCACCTACGAACTCGTCGACCACCAGGCCGAGGCGGTGTCCGGAGAATCCGAGTGTGGCGATCGGGATCTTCTCACCCGTGCCCGGAACCGCAACGGCATCAAGCCCGAGGATGTCCCTGAGCTGCACGAGCGGAATCGTCCGCTTCTGTCGGCGGATCACCTCGCGACCCTCCACCTTGATGACCTCGCCCGGCTCCACGCGCAGCGTCTCCTCGATCGAGGACGTCGGCAGCGCGAACGTCTGACCGCTCACGCGCAGGAGAAGCGCACGGATGATGGCGAGCGTGAGCGGTATGGTGAGCCGGAACCTGCTGCCCTGGCCGAGTTCCGAGGTCACGTCGAGAGAGCCCTTCAGCCGCTCGACCACGAACTCGCGGACCACGTCCATGCCCACCCCGCGGCCCGAGAGCTCGGTGATGATGGCGGCTGTCGAGAAGCCCTTCTCGAAGATGAGGTACCGCGCCTCGCGATCCGAGAGCGACTTGGCCTCCGACTCGGTGATGTAGCCCTTGCGCACCGCAGCGGCACGCACTTTGTCGGGGTCGATGCCCGCGCCGTCATCAGCGATCTCGATGACGATATGGTCGCCTTCCTGTCGCGCGCTCAAGCGGATGGTGCCCTTGGCCGGCTTGCCGGCAGCCACCCGGTCCGCGGCCGGCTCGATGCCGTGATCCACGGCGTTTCGCATGATATGGACGAGCGGGTCGTTGATCTCCTCGAGAACCTTCTTGTCGAGCTCCGTGTCGCCGCCCTCAATGATGAGGTCGACGTCCTTCTTGTACTGGCGCGCAAGATCGCGCATCGCGCGCGGGAAGGTCGAGAACACCGTGCTCACAGGGAGCATGCGCAACTCCATCGCGTGCTCTTGCAGGTCAGCGACGACCGTCGACGTGCGCGATGAGTCGTCCGCGTACTCCTTGACGATCCCGTTCAGCATCTTGCGCTGCTCGGCGAACAGCTCGTCGAGCAGGCGCACGTCATCCACGAACGCGCCTTGCTCCTCCGGCGGGAGAAGTCCGAGCATGGACTTCAGCCTTCCCCACATGCTGTGGACCTCGGTGCCCAACGTGGCCACTGCGCGCAGGTCCCGCACGCGTTGCTGGTCCTTGATCTGCGAGATCACGACCTCGCTCACGAGATTCAGTAGCCGGTCCACCTGACTCGTGCGTATGCGCACCGTCGCCTGCGTCTTGGCCTTGAGCGTCTCTTCGCGCTGAGCGCGGACGGGGCCGTCGCCGGCCGATGCGGCCTCGTGAGCCGGTCCGTCCTCTTCCTCCACGTCGAGATCCTCGGCGTCCTGCTCCTCGTCAGCGGCATCCCCCTGGTCCGCGGGATCGGCAGCCGCGGCGTCTGCCTTGGCAGGTGCCGGGGCGGCGGCTGCCGGAGCACTGCCAGGCGCGGCAACGCCGGACGTGGCCAGTTCGACCATGCGCGACATGAGGTCATCGAGGTCGTGCTCATCCGCGGCGGGCTTACCCGCGTTCTCGGACAGGAACACCACGGTATCGAGCGCCTCGAAGAAGAGGTCGCTCATCTCCGGCGTGTACGTCATCTCGCCGTCGCGCACCTTGACCATGACGTCTTCCATCCGGTGAGCGATGTCGGAGATCTCCATCAGTCCCACCATGCGCGACGACCCCTTGAGTGTGTGCGCATCACGCAGCCACTGGTCGATGAGCGGCCGGTCTGCCGGATCGGCCTCGAGGTTGATGATGCCCTCGTTGAGGCGCTGGAGGAGATCGGTCGCCTCCTCCTGGAACTTGGCTATGAACGCCGAACGGTCGAACTCGACCATGCTGCTACTCCTTCACGCCCGGTCAGCGGGCGATCAGCTGACGATACGGAACGCCGAGCCGACCTGGCTCGACTCCCGCGCGATGTGCGCGAGCTGCTCGGCCGCCCCTGCCACCTGGCGGCTTCCCGCGGCGGTCTGCTGGGCGACCGCAGCCACTTCGCGCATCGCTTTGACGACCTGCTCGGTCGCGCTCTTCTGCTGCTGTGTGGCGGCCGAGATCTCCTTTGCCGCCACAGTGGTCTGCTCGATGGTCTCGAGGATCTGCTCGAGGCTGTCCCCCGTCACGTGCGCCAGGTCCACGCCGCCCTGCACCTGCTTGAGCTCCTGCTCGGTGGAGAGCACGAGGTCGTTGGCGGCACCCTGGATCTCGGTCATGATGCTCTCGATCTCGCTCGTGGAGTCGACGACCGACTCGGCGAGTTTGCGAATCTCGATGGCGACCACCGAGAAGCCCTTGCCCGCCTCACCGGCACGTGCGGCCTCGATGGCAGCGTTGAGCGCGAGGATCTTCGTCTGGTCGGCGATGCTGTTGATGATCGCGGTGACCTGGCCGATCTGCTGGCTGCGCTCGCCGAGCTGCAGGATCTTGTTCGCCGATGCCTGTGTCCGCGAGCGAATCTGCTCCATGGCGTCCAGCGTGTTCATGACCGCCTGCTGGCCGGACTCGGCGCTGCCGAGCGAGGTCTCGGCCATCCGGACGACCTGGTTGGCGTTGTCTGCGATCTGACGGTAGGTCGCCGCCAGCTCCTCCATGGTCGCGGTGGTCTCACTGATCGACGCCGCTTGCTCGGCAGCGCCGGAGGCCTGCTGCTCGGTTGCCGAGAGGATCTCCGACGAGGCCCCTGACAGGCGGTTCGACGACTCCTGCGTCTGCGTGATCAGATAGACGACCAGGTCGAGCATCTGATTGTACGAGCGCGCGAGCACGCCGAACTCGTCTGCCGAGTCGAGCTCGACTTTGTGCCCGATCTCGCCATCACAGGCGCGCCTGACGCTGTCGGCCACGTGCGTGAGCGGCGCCATCATCCGGCGACCGACCACACCGTAGATGTACAGGAACACGGCCAGCAGCGCCACGAACGTCCCGACGACGATCGCGGCATCCACCAGGAGCCCGGGCTGCCCTTCGAGGTAGCGGCCGAACACGACCCAGGCCACCAGGAGCTGGACCACGTTGACCAGTGCAACGAGTCCCAGCACCACGAGCGAGTACTTGACGAGGAAGCTGCTTCGAATCTTGCTGGTGAGTCTTCTGATCATCAGACCTCTCTCCTAGCCATTCTCGCCGATGGGCTCAAGTACCTTGTCGAGATTCGCGATGCCGATCAGCCGCGCATCGATGTAGACGGACCCGGCGATGTACTCGCCCTGCGTCTTGTCCAGGGTGGACAACGGCGGCTCCAGGGAGTCCACCGGGACATCCACGATGTCGCCGATCTCATCGACGACGATCGCGCTCACGCACGATTCGTTGGCGACGATGACGGCCGACGGCAGCACGCCGTCAAGGTCCACCTCCGTTCGACTCGGCACGCGCATCAGCGTTGCGATGTCGGTCACCGAGACGATCTCCCCGCGCACGTTTATGACGCCGAGGATGAAGTCGGGAACGCGCGGGATCCGGGTCACCTCGTACTCGTTGAGGATCTCACGCACGCGGTCGATCCCCACGGCGTACCACTCCTCGCCGAGGCGGAACAGAAGGAGGCCCACCGTCTCGACCGCACTCGCCTCCTCGCCCACCTGCGCAAGCGACTCAGCACGCTCCTTGAGCACCTCTCGCATGTGCTGGGCCTGGAGCATGGCGAGCATCGCGGGCTGCTCGGGGGTCATGAGGCCTCACCTCCCGCCTCTTCGGCGACCTCGAGTGCAGCGTCGGGCACGAGGCGGTCCAGGTCGAGCAGCATGACCATGCCCTGCGGGAGCCGGCACACACCGATCATGCGGTCGGCGAGGGAGTAGAGCCGCGACGCGGCCTGGATGCAGTCGGACGGGACGTCCACGACATCCTCGACAGCGTCGACTATCAGACAGACGAGCCGGCCATGCGCCCGACACATGACCATGGGCGTCTCGAGGCCGTAGTCTCGATGCGGCATCCCCACGAGTGTCCTGAGGTCGATCGCCGGCACGACGCTGCCGCGGATGTCGAGCATGCCGACCAGCGCCGGTGCCGAATCCGGGAGCGGCATGAGCTCGACGATCTGCTGGATCTCCTGCACCTGCTCGATCGGCAGGCCGAAGAGCTGCTCGTCGAGCCGGAAGGTCAGTGCACGCGACACCGTGGCGACATCGACGTCCGGCGCATCCGGTCCCTCCACGACAGGCGCGCCGGACTCCGCGCCCTCCTGGACGTCGCCGACCGACGCCGAGCCGGGGGCCTCGACCCCCTGCTCCGTCGGCTTGACCGCCTGCTTCTCATCGGGCGCCGGCACGTCCGGCTCGGCTGTCGCTCTCTTGCGGGGCACCCGTCACTCCGTTCGGTCGCTGTAACGCACCACTCGGTCAAGTTCCTCGGCACTGACGTCGCCGGACTTGACCCTTGCGAGACCGGCGACCACGAGCGGACGCATCCCGGCCGCAAGCGCAGCGCCCGCGATCTCCTCACGACCGCCGCCTCTGCCGACGGCCGAGCGCACGGGCTCGGTGAACGGCAACACCTCGTGGATCGCGGTGGCGCCGCGGAATCCGGACTTCCCGCAGTTGGGGCAACCGCTGCCGCCGCGGTCGATGAGACCCGCGGGGGCGCCGGGGATGCGCGCTGCGAGGGCGCCGTCTGTCTCCACCGAGCAGTTCGGGCAGTTCAGACGCACAAGGCGCTGGCCCACACCCAGTGTCAGCGCGGCAGCCAGACTGTGGGGCTCGGCCCCCAGCTCGAGCATCCGGTGTACACCGGATGCGATGTCGGCCGCCGGGAATGTGGCCACAACGAGCTTGCCCAGGCCCGCGGCCTCGACGGCCAGATGCACGTCCTCGACCGAGCGCAGCCCGTCGATGGCGATGACGTCGGTGTCCTGTCGCATGCCGGCGGCGATGTAGGCGGCCGGCGACGGGCCTCCCGGCTCAAGCATGACCTGCGCGACGGCGGGGATCTCGTGTTCGATCGACTGCTCCACTGAGTACACGGTCTTGCCAGCCGAGGCAGCATGGGCGAGCAGTGCGTAGTAGGTCGTGCTCGAGCCGCCTGCCACCGGAGCGCACACGAGAAGGATCCCCCGGCCCCGCTCCACCATCGCCTTGAGGGCCCGGGCCTCTGCCTCGGACATCCCGAGTTCTTCGAGGCCGCGCGGCCGCTCGCGGAAGGCGGCGAGTGAGATCACGAGCCGCTGACCGGCGATCGTCGGCACGACCGAGGTGGTGAGGACCAGGTCCCGCTCGGCGATACGAGCGCGCATCCGGCCGAGCGCCGGACGCGTCGCCGGCACACCTCCGAGCCGCGCGTACTGCTTCAGGCCGTCGACGAGCGGCGCCTGCAGCGACAGCGGCGCGCTCGCGATCTTCTCGAGCGCACCCTTCACGCGGTACACCAGGAAGAAGTCGTCTTTGTATGGGAGGAGGTGGATACGCGTCGCACCGCGCGCGACCGCGTCCTCTAGGATGCCCTGGACGAGCACGGCGACCTTGCGAGAGTCGGCTACCGCGAGCACGTCGAGATCTATCCCGGCCCCGGCGGCCCCCGCAGGCGCAGCGGCTGCCATCTCCTCAAGGGCGACAGAGCCCTCCACCGCGACCGCGGGCCCGGGCTCTGAGGCGGGCATCACCGGTACGGCCGGAGTGGACTCGGCGACCTCCTCGAAGAAGTCGGACGCGGCCACCTCGGGGGCGGGCTCGGGCGCTGGCGCAGCCTGCGGTGCGGCTGTCGCGCCTCCGGCCTGCTCGGCACCGTAGTACTGGTCCAGTGCGGCTGCGAAGGACGGGCCGTCGGCAAGAACGGGCTCCACCTCGAGTCCGAGCTCTCCGGCGAGCGCATCTAAGCCGAACACGTCCATGGGATCGCCCACGGCGACCGTGAGCATGCCTTCGATCTCGAACAGCGGTAACACCCTGCGCCCGCGTGCGAGGGCTGCCGGGATGAGCGCAAGGGCATCGTCTTCCGGAGCGTAGCTCGCGAGATCGACCTGCGGGACACCCATCTCGTGCTCGAGGACCGAGACGATGTCGGAGGGGCCGACCAGGTCACGCTCCACCAGCACCACGCCGAGCGAGACGCCGCGCGAGGCAGCCGCCTCGCGCACGCTTGCGACCTGCTCGGCCGTCACCAGGCCCGCGCCGACCAGGCTCTCGAGCACGCGGTCTGTAAGCGACGTCGCCGGCATGACGATTAGCCCTGGACCTTCGCCAGCTCCTCGGCCACCGCGCCGAGAAGGGTGTCCGGATCGACGGGCTTCGTCAGGTACTGGTTGGCGCCGGTGCGGATACCGGTCGCCATCGCCTGCTCCTCGGTCTTAGCGGTCAGCATGATGATCGGTATGGACTTGTAGTTCTGGTCGAACTTGAGCAAACGGCACACGCGATAGCCGTCCAGCTTAGGAAGCATCACGTCGAGCAGGATGAGGTCGGGCTTCTCCGCACGGGCGGTCTCGAGCGCTTCCGCGCCATCGACGGCCGTGATGACCTCGTAGCCCCCCGCCTCAAGGATGGCCTTGATCATCTCGAGGATGGTGGGGCTGTCATCAACCGCTAGTATTCGAGCGCCTGCCATACCGTGGTCTCCCTCCTGCCTCCCGCCCGACCGCGCAGCATCACCCGCGGGCGGGGCCGGCCCTCACCCGGGACGCTATCCCGCTTCGGCCGCCTTTCGACACTCTATCAGAGAACGTTCACACGTCTTGACCAGCAGATCCGCCTGGAACCCGCCGGCGAACTCCATCCAAGCGCCGTTGGGGCTCTTGTACATCGCCCTGAGCGCGTTCTCGTACTCTTTGGCTGCAGCCGCCCACTTGCGCTGCGCCTTGTAGATGTTCGCGAGGTTGAGGTGCGCAAGCGCGAAATCGGCGTCGATGTAGATGGTCTTCTTGAACTCACTCACCGCTCGCAGCGCATCACCCTGCCGCTGGTAGATGATGCCGAGGATGTAGCGAGCCGCCGGAAGCAGCGGGTTGATCGCGAGTGCGCGCTGACACGCCGCAAGCGCGTCATCGTATTCGCCACTATCGGCATGAACATATGCCGATAGCAGGTGCGCATCCGCGTTGTTGGGATCCTCGACGAGAATGCGCTCCACGAGCTCGATCACCTCGGCAGGGCGCCCTTCCTTCAGACGTGTCCTCGCCTGCTCGAACATCCCGCCCACACCCTCGTCCTCGGGGGTCTCGGGCGCCGGCGTCGCGGCTGCCGCGGCGCGTGCCTCGGCGGCGGCGGCCCGGGCCGCGCGCTTGGCCGCTCGCTCGGCGGGATCGGTGCTGGCGGGAGCCGGTCGGGGCGCTGGCGACGTCTGCGGTCGCGCGGCCTGGGCGCCGAACGAGAACAGGCGCCGGCTCTTGGGCTTGCGATACAGGAACACCCCGCCCATGTCGATCGCCTCGAAGTCTTCGCTGATCGACGTCAGCGTCTCCGAGTGGCCGATGAAGAGATACCCGCCCTCGTTCAGGCTGTCGAAGAAGTTGCGGACCACTCGCCGTGTCGACTCCAGGCGGAAGTAGATGGTCACGTTCCGGCAGAAGATGACGTCCCAGTTGCCCATGAGCGACAGCGGGTACGGCTCCTTGATCAGATTGTGGTACCCGAAGTCCACGAGCGATCGGACGCGGTCGTTGATCCGGTACGCGCCGCTCGGCGTCGCCTCGTAGAAGCGTGACACCACGTCCGGCGGGACGTTCATCATCGATCGCTTGCCGTACACGCCGGCCTTTGCGTGCGCGAGTGCCTTCGTGGAGACGTCGGTGCCCAGCACCTGCGGCCTCCACCCCAGTCCCTCGACGCCCATGTCGAGCAACGACATGGACACAGAATAGGGCTCCTCCCCGGTCGAACAGCCCGCCGACCAGATACGCAGGTTGCGCGACGATGCCGGCTTGTCGGCCATGATCTCGGGCAGCACGCGCTCCCGAAGCGCCTCGAACTGCTGCGGGAACCGGAAGAAGCTCGTCTCGTTGATGGTCACCAGGTTGAGCAGTTCGTTGAACTCGTGGTCGTCGCGCTCCAGCGCTCCGTAGTAGTCGTTGAGGCTCGTATAGCCGAGTCTCGTCGCCCGCGTGACGAGGGAGATGCGCAGTGAGTCGAGTTTGGACTCCTCGAGGTAGATGCCCGAGTGCCGGTGCAGGAGGTCGCGGAAGCGACGGAACTCCTCCAGGCTGAGGTCCTTCGCAAGATGCTCGTTCAGCATGGCGTACCCGATCCTGCGCCGCTCACGCGCCGGCCCCGCCGTCGATCCGCTCGATCAACCCCGCAGCGTACATGCCGTAGAGGATCTTCGCCGTCTCGAAGTCGTTGTAGCCGGTGAGCTCCGCGAGCTCGGTCACGGACCGGCCGCCATGCAGATAGCACAAGAGCATCCACTCGCGCGGCTTGAGATGGATCTCCATCGACTTGTCACCCGGAGCGCCGGCCATCACGAACTCGGTGTCCATCGTCGGGATCTTCTGACGGATCCGGTCCCACAGCTCAAGCCTGCGCGACGCCTCCATGATGATGTTCTCCACCGACACCGAGATGCCGATGTCCTCATCGTCACACGTCTCATCGGGCTCGAAGCGTAGCTCGCCCTCGTCCCAACGGAACAGGTCGAAGAGCGTGTCGTTGATCTGCTCCTGGATGAACGCCTCCAGCACGCGTCCGTCGAGATAGCCCTCGTCGACGAGGATCTGGCCGAGCCGACGGCCCGCCTTCTCCTTCTTCTGGATCTTCTGGAGGCCGAGCGCCTGGCGGAGCTGCTTCTCCGAGATCACGCCCGCCTTGACCAGACGCCGCCCGAGTGACTCACGATGCCAGTTGGAGCTGGCGAAGAAGACGCGGCCCTTCTTGAAGCAGACCTTGCCCTGGGCGTTGGGGGACTCCAGATGCAGCGTGCCCGTCTTCCTGCCCGACGCGAGCAGGCGGAACATGTCCGCTATCGAGAAATCCTTGAGGTTGCCCTCGAGAGCCACGTAGCGCACTCCTGTGGTCGACGCCGATGCGCAGAACGCGCGAACGCAGCCACCCGGGATGGCCGCTGGTCAATCGTAGCACGGGCGGCGGCACTCAGGCAGTGGCTCCGGCGAGACGCCAGAGCTCTCACGACCCTTCCGACGAGCGGTGAATCAGCCACAGCTTGTGAAAGCACTTGCTTAACTCCTTAAGTTGCCTTACTCTCTCTTCAACAACATTCGCATATTCGAATGTGAGGAGCACCCGTGGACGATCAGCAGTTCTACTGCCTCCACTCCGAGCTGTGCAAGACGCTCGCGAACGCGAAGCGTCAGATGATCCTCGGCTCACTGCGTGACACCGAGCTCACCGTGAGCGACCTTCACGCGCGGACGGGCATCCCCCAGGCCACCCTGTCACAGCACCTCGCCATCCTCCGCGGCGCCGGCGTGGTGCGTGCCAGGCGCGCGGGCACCCACGTCTACTACTCCATCACCAACCCCAAGATCATCCAGGCGTTCGATCTGATCACCGAGGTGATGAGAGAGACGCTTGAGGCGCGCCGGGAGACCGTGGACGAGGCGACCGAGAGCGGGTAGCCGGTCGCCTGAAGGAGCAGATGGTCGGTAACCGACGAAGGAGGACGCAGTGGGAGACGAAGGCAAGAAGAGCCTGGCGATGGTGGTGATGAGCGGCGACATGGACAAGCTCTTCGGCGCGTTCATCATCGCCAACGGCGCGGCCGCGATGGGGATGGACGTCACGATGTTCTTCACCTTCTGGGGCCTGCGCGCGATCAAGAAGGACGTGCGCACCGGGAAGACGTTCTTCGGCAAGATGCTCGGCACGATGTACGGCGGAGACATCACCAAGTCCAACCCGTCCAAGTTCAGCTTCGGCGGTATGGGCCGGTGGATGTTCGGCAAGATGATGGGCAAACACAACGTCCAGAAGCTGAACGAGATGCGTGACCTCGCCGTGCAGCTCGGTGTGAACATGTACGGCTGCCAGATGTCGATGGACGTCATGGAGATCCCGCAGGACGCGTTCATCGATGGCGTCAAGGAGCCGGTGGGCGTGGGCTTCTTCCTCCTCAAAGCGCAGGAAGCCGACGTCCAGCTCTTCATCTAGAGGCGGCATGGCCCGCGGCCGGCCCCGGCCGCGGTCAGGTACGGACCGCACGCAGCCGGGCGTGTGGCCACACGACGAAAGGAACCACCATGTCAGACGACGTCAAGGTCGATCTCGAGCTCGATCTCAAGGGCCTCCTCTGCCCGCTTCCGATGGTCAAGGTGAGCCAGAACATCACCAACGTCCCGGTCGGCGGTGTCATCCGCGCGGTCGCGACCGACCCCGGCGCGATGGCTGATATCCCCGCATGGGCGCAGTCCACCGGCAACGAGGTCCTCTCGGCCGAGAAGGAAGGCGCCGAGTTCGTCTTCCTCGTGAAGCGCCTGAAGTAGCGAGAGGACCGGGTAGACACCATGGACACCTACCTCTGGATCACCTCGGTCGCCGGGGTGTACGTGGCGGGCGTCGTCTTCGTGGCCGGGATCGGCTGGCGCATCTACGAGTGGGCCACCACGCCGAAGTCCCCCGTGCGGCTGGGGATGTTCCCGAAGCCAGCGACCACAGGCGGCCGCGTCGCCAAGATGCTCACCGATACGCTCGTTGCCCCGCACGCTGCCCGCATCGAACCGCGCATGTGGTTCTTCGCGATGATGTTCCACGTGGCAGCGCTCGCGGCGTTCGTCGGCCACCTGCGCATCGTGCAGGAGTATCCGCTCCTCCCCGACCTGCTCGGCGCCGAGGGCATGAACGCCTTCGCGGCGTGGGCCGGTGGGATCGCGGGCACGCTCATGATGATCGCGGTGCTCTACTGGATCGGGCGGCGCACCTTCGGGCCGTTCAAGAACCTATCGGTGCCCGAAGACTACCTGCTGCTCGCACTCCTTCTCGGCGTCATCATCATGGGCAACCACATGCGGTTCTTCGGCCACGTGCACGCCGCCGAGTACCGTGAGTGGTTCCAGAGCCTGCTCGCGTTCCGCCCGCACGTACCCGACGCCATCAGCAACAGCAACGTGGGTTGGTCGCTCGGAACGCACATGCTCTTCGTGAACGCGCTGCTGATCTACTTCCCGTTCAGCAAGCTCGTGCACACCATCGGCTCATTCGCCGCGAACTACGCGAGGAGTGAATGACGATGGAGGCACAGCAGCTGACCACACTCACGGGCGTCATCGATAAGAAGATGAACCGCCAGCTCAAGCAGTACATGGACATCTGCGCGCGCTGTGCGATCTGCAAGGACGCGTGCCACCAGTACGTGGGCACCGGGGACTTCACGTATCTCCCCGCCCGCCGCGCCGAGCTCATCCGCCAGATCTACAAGAAGTACTTCGACAAGGCGGGGCGGTTCGTGCCGGCGCTGTACGAGGCGCGGGACCCGGACGAGAACCTGCTCGATGAGCTCTATGAGTCCACGTATGCGTGCACGGGCTGCCGCCGCTGCATGTACTACTGCCCGTTCTCCATCGACACCGCCTGGATCCTCTCGGTGGCCAAGGCGATCCTGATCGCCGCTGGCCGCGGGAACGAGATGCTCGGCCAGCTCGCCGACGCCGCCATCTTCAAGGGCGACAACGCCGCGATGTTCGAGGGCGTCATGCTGAGCGGTTTCGAAGACATCTCCGAGGAGGTCCGCGCGATCACGGGCAACCCCGAGCACCAGGTGCACGTGAACAAGGAGGGCGCCGACATCCTGTACGTGGCGCTCGCCGGTGCGCACTCCATCCGCCCGGCGGCCGTCATCTTCGAGGAGGCCGGCGAGAGCTGGACCATCTCGATGTTCGAGGCCGCCAACTACGGCTACTTCTATGGCGATGCCGAGAAGGCCCGGCTGATCACGAAGCGCTACATCGACGAGGCCAAGCGCCTCGGCGTGAAGGAGATCGTGGTACCCGAGTGCGGGCACGCCTATCGCGTTGCCGAGATCTTCTACGAGGCCTGGTCCGGTGAGCCGATGCCGTTCAAGGTGAGCCACATCCTCGAGAAGGTCGATGAGTACATCAAAGCCGGCCGCATCACCGTCGACCGCGACAAGATCGATGGCACGGTCACCTACCACGACCCGTGCCAGATCGGGCGCAACGGCGGTGTTTTCGACGCACCGCGCGACATCGTACGCGCGGTCACCAGCCGTTTCGTCGAGCTCACGCCCAACCGCGAGCAGCAGTGGTGCTGCGGCGGTGGCGGCGGGATCGTGGCCATGGAGGAGTTCAAGGACGTCCGCCTGAAGTCAGGCGGCAAGAAGGTCGAGCAACTCAAGGCGAGCGGGGCAAGCGTGCTCGCGTGCCCGTGTGAGAACTGCAGGCTCCAGATCGAGGAACTCAACGAGGTGCACGGCCTGGGGCTCGAGGTCTGGCAGGTGATCGACCTGGTTGTGGCGGCGATGCCGTTCAAGGCCACTCCGGAGGCGGATGCGGCTACCATGTAGCCATGGACTCCCACCGGAGACGACCCGCGCGACGCCGGCCTGTCCGGCAGACCCGCGTACCGGGGGGCGCGCTGAGCGCCCCCCGGCCGCATCGCGCGCCACGAGGATCCCGGAGGCTGCCGCTTCCCGTGGTGGTGCTTGCGGCGGTCGCGGTAGGAAGCCTCGTCCTGTTCCGTGCGCTCACCGGGTCTCCTTCTGTTGCCGAGTCGCCGGAGACGCCGACGGGCGAGTTGCTGAATGCGCAGCACGCGGAGAACGTCACCCTCGCCTACCCCACCTATCTCGGCGGACCGCGCCGCGAGAGCGGCGGCAGGCCACCAGGCCCCGACTCGCTCGATCTGGTGTGGAAGGTCGAGATCGGCGCGGGCACGACCGCACGGGTGAGCGACGGCCGACTCGTGTACTGGTCGGGCACCGGTTGGACCGGTCAGCCGACGCTCACATACGACGGCGGCCGCCCGTGGCTCGTCATCGGCGGCTACGATCACGGACTGCGCCGCATCGCCGCCGACACGGGAGAGGTGGCGTGGCGTACCGCGCTCGACGACGTGATCAAAGGCACCAACACCGTGTACTACGAGCCCACCCGGCCCCAGGGCGACCGACTCGTGGTGGTCACCGGGTCGCGACGCGGCAACGGCCTCGCACTCGGCGATCCGGCGATCGCCCCGCTGCGGGCGTTCGCTTTCTCAAGCGGCGAGGAGATCTGGCGCCTGCCGGTGCCCCGCACGGCATGCTACAGCCAGGACGTGGACGCTAGTCCGCTGCGCATCGACGGCCACCTGATCGTCGCTCTCGAGCCCGGATACGTGCTCGCGCTCGACACCGCGCACCTCGTCCCCGGGCCGGGAGGGCATCCGATGCCCTCGGTCGTGACGACCTCACCGTTGCTCTACGCCCCGGAAGACGTGCTGACGCGCGCCGGGAGACAGGGCAGCAACGTCGTCCTCGAAGGGTCGCCCGCGCTGCTCGGCGACCGCATCTACATCGCATCGAGCGCCGGGCACGTCTACGGACTGAACCGCTCGACACTCGCGATCGAGTGGGACTTCGTGGCCGGCGGCGACCTGGACAGCACCGCCGTGGTTACCCCCGACGGGCGACTGCTCGTCGGTATGGAGCGCCAGTATGTGGATCACGGTGGTGTGTACATGCTCGATCCCGGAAGGACACCTGAAGACGCTGTGGTGTGGTTCTTCCCCACCAAGGACGCAGGCATCGGTGAGTGGGGCGGCGGCGTGGTCGGCTCGGTGGCGATCCATCCCTCAGCGCCGCTCGCGGCGTTCTGCAGCGTTGACGGCAACGTCTACGTCGTGCGCACTGACGTTACCGACGGCGAGAGCCCCGATCCCAGCAGCAGTGCCACCCTGCCCCGGCCGGTCCTCGTGTTCCAGGACGACATCGGCGGCAGCATCTCGACGCCCGTGTTCGTGGGCGATCGGATGGTGGCCGCCGGACTCGACCGCACGGTCCACCTGTACCGTGTCATCGCCGAGGGCAGCGACTATGAACTGGAGGAGATGGACACGTTCATCGCCGAGGGGCCGTTCGAGTCCACACCGCTCGTCTGGGACGGGCGCGTATACATCGGCTGCCGCGACGGCTACCTCTACTGCCTCGGCTCGCGGTGAGCGAGCACGCTAGACCGCCCGCGCCGCGGCCAACGCGGTCACCAGCCCGGAGACCTCGCGTTCGGTGGTGATGCCGCCGTCATCGGCGACCAGCAGACCGCCGGCGCGTGCGAGCACACCGATCGTGCTGCCGAGCGCCTCTGCGCGAGCGGCATTGCCGAGCTCGCCGGTGAGCAGTCCGCCGACGACCACGAGGCCCGCGTCCCGGGCCGCCCAGAACA
Organism: Aeromicrobium sp.; assembly: GCA_015351705.1. Classification (GTDB taxonomy): domain Bacteria; phylum Actinomycetota; class Coriobacteriia; order Anaerosomatales; family Anaerosomataceae; genus JADIIM01. The sequence continues at coordinate 101,423 of JADIIM010000032.1, forward strand.
ACCGGTCGAACGCCTCGAAGCCCAGCCCGCCGCCCGCGTGGACGCCCGCGAACCCCGCGCGCGCGATCGCCGGCAGGAGCGGCCGGATGTCGCCGTCGGAGTGAAGGATCGCGGGCATGCTGAGCGAGGATGCGGTCTCGACCAGGCGCGTGTAGCGCGGCATCAGCTCGGCGATCACGAAGTCAGGCGCGACGAGCGGTCCGTCGGTGCCGGCCAGGTCCTCGGCGAGCACGAGCACGCGTGCGCCGAGGCGCGCACCACGCTGCACCTCGACCGCGAGCGCGTCGAGACGCTCGTCCAGTTCGGCGCCGACCTGTTCGGGCTGGGTGAGCGTGGCGCGCAGGCCGTCGAGCGCCCCGCGCGCGTCGATGACCGGCCACAGCGGGCCGGAGACCGACCAGAACGGTGCGAACCCCGCCTCGGCTAGCTGCCCGACCGCGTCCTCGGCCCACGGGCGCTCCGCGGGAATGAACGCGAACGAGGCCTTGAGGGCGTGGCACGCCTCCAGACGGTCGGCGACCGGATCGCGTGTGGCGCCGACGACCGGGCCCAAGACGCCCTCGGGCAGGAACGTCAGGCCGAAGGGAAACGGCGAGCCGCCGACGGGCAGACGCTGCATCGGCTACATGCTCCTGATGCCGAAGCCCACGAGCTCCGAGAGCGCCCAGACGATGAAGAAGGCGCTCGTCACGCCCAGCGACACCGCGAGGAACGCGCGCTTGGGCTCCATGTCGAGCAGCCAGGCGGCAGCCGTTCCCGCGTAGGCGCCGGTGCCGGGCAGCGGGATGGCCACGAAGACCGCGAGCCCCCAGAAGCCGTACTTCTCCACGAGCGGGTGGGCCTTGGCGCGGATCTTCTCGAACTTGCGGTGCAGCCAACCGCCTTCAGGGAACCGCTCGTAGACGAACTCGAGGAAGTAGAAGCCGGGCCAGAAGATCGCGAGGCTCGCGGCATAGATGATGGGCAGGTAGACCTGCTCGCCGGCGGCCACCGCCCACGGGATGGCCGCGCGCAGTTCGATCGTAGGGATCCAGGAGACGAAGACGTACTTGAGCCATGCGGGCAGACCTGCGAGGAACTCGGGCATCGTTCACCTTTCAGGGGCGAAGACGGCGTAGATGCGCTCCACCTCGGAGCGCCAGTACGCCTCACGGTCGGAGACATCGCGGCCGAGGCGGGCGGCGTTGCGGAAGTAGCCGTCACCCGGCATGCTGGTGTCGGCACGGACCACGAGCGAAGCGAGCATGATGCCATGCGCCGTGTCGGCCTCGGTGCAGATCTCGTTCAGGAATCCCATGATCGCCCAGGAGCGCGGCTTGAGCTCGATGGCGGTCACGGCCCGGCAAACCTCGGCGTAGGTGATCGTGCCACGCTCTCGCGCGCGCTGTTCGAGCAGCGCGTTGGCCTGGGCCTTGGCCGTCTCCCAAGCCTCGGCCGGGAAGCCGTATCGGGTGTTCTCGGGCATGGACGGAGTATGCCATAGGAGCGGAGTAGAATGACGAAGCGATGGAGACCCGTTACGACATACCCGCCGACGACCACGCGCTGCTCGCCGAGTGCGACGTGTGGGTGTTCCGCGCCACCGGCCCCGGCGGCCAGGGCGTCAACACCACCGACAGCGCCGTTCGCCTGCGCCACCGGCCGAGCGGGATCACGGTCGTGTGCCGACGCGAGCGCAGTCAGCTGCAGAACAAGCGCGCGTGCCTGGAGCGGCTGCGCGGCAAGCTGGAGGCCCACAACGCCGCGCTCGATGCGCCCGAGCGCGTCCCCACGCGCAAGAGCCGCAGTGTGAAGGCGCGCCAGGTGGAGGCCAAGCGCAAACGTGCGCGCGTCAAGCGCACGCGCGGCCGGGTGGACGCGGGCGAGGAGTAGCGGCGGCAGACCGGTGCTCCGGCTCCGGGCCCGGCTAGGCCCGCGCACGACAACGCGCCCGCCCGCGGGTGTGCGGACGGGCGCGCGGTTGCGTGTGGTGGAGGCGCGGAGAATCGAACTCCGGTCCACGACAGCCCCCTGGGAGGCATCTCCAGGCTCAGTCACATCTTGGCGTTCGGTCAGGGCGACACGGTGTGACGAGCGTGCCCTTTCCTAGCTGGTTCAGTCTTTCGCGGCAGCATACCGGCTACGTCTGCCGCGGCATTCCCCTAAGTGGCGTCAGGTCCGGCGACGGGGATGCGCGCCGGTTGACGTCGCTGCACTATTAGGCAGCGAGTGCGTAATCGTTGTCGACGCTTGTCGACTGGTGCCCCTGTTTTACGAGGTAAGGCGACCTCGGCCTGCTTCCTCCCTCAGAACTACCGTGTCGAAACCAGTCGCCCCCGGTAGTGAGGTATGTGAAGGTACCTGCCCGGTGCCACGAAGCCATCTGCTCTCAGGCCCGCCGGGGTACTGCAGTATATCCCCCTGCACGGACGGTGCCAATGCCGGGCGCCACCGCGCTGCAGCACGCCACGTCTCCGGATCGCCGACCTGGGGTACCCTCTGCCTGAGAAGAACGCCACCGACAGGAGTCGATCATGGGCCAGAAGTTCCGCCCACCGCGCATAGAGTCCCCCGACTACAGCGGCCCGCCGGCGCCCTCGTATTTCGGGCCCGAGCAAGTGGCCGCACTCGAGACAGAGCCGTTGCCGACACACATCAACAAGCGCTCGCCGGTGGCCGTGATCGCGGGCGTCATCGTCGCGCTCCTGGCGTGCTGCTGCGTATCGGCGGCCCTCGGGCTGATCCTCTTCTCCGCCGACTTGTCCGAGACCGGCGACGGTGATCTGAGTGACATCGAGGCCGTTCTCCGTGGCGAGTCACGCCCCGGGGCCGGGGCCGACGACGCGCGATCGGCCTGGGACACATTCGATCCCGAGCCCTTCGATCCCGAGGACTACGTGGCGCCCACTGAGCGGCACATCAGCCTGCTCGAGGAGATCACCGGCACGCTGTATCCGGGCTTCACCGTCGTGGATGCGGTGGTGTACCCGGGCTGGGTCGGCGAGGACAGCTACTACAGCGATAGCCTCCACGTGCTGGCCGTGCACTCGGACGACCCCGGCATGGTGATCGCCTTTAGTATCGACATGGAGCTCGAAGAGGCGTGGGGGGCGGGAGCGTCGTACTCGGAAGACGCACTGGCCGAGGACGAGGCGCTCGGGCTCACCGGCGATGAGACCGAGTACGTCTACGACACCACTCGCCTGCCGGGGCTGCTGCACGGCGCGCAGGACCCCGAATCGCTCGTGCTCCTCGAGCAGATCGCACGTGACTTCCCGAACGCGGTGACCGACGGTCTCCGCTTTGAGCGTGACCTCGGCCTGGCGACCATCACGCGCTGGGAGGGATACCCGTCGCTGTCCGGCGGGTTCTCGGTCACCTACGAACGCGTGGACGGCGACTGGCAGCTGATCGATGCGACGGAGTGGTAGGCGCGGAACGGTGCCGCGTCTGGTCGCCGAAGGCGGACCGATCCTCGCCCCTGGCGAGGCTCACTCGCCGCGGGTGCGCTCCTTGAGCGCGCGCTCCACGTCACGCTTGTGGTCGCGCTCGGCGATCGACTCGCGCTTGTCGTAGAGCTTCTTGCCGCGGGCGAGCCCGATCTCGACCTTCACCAGATTGCCTGGCGACGTGTACAGCTTGAGCGGAACCAGCGTGTACCCGCGCTCCTTGGTCTTGCCGATGAGGTAGCGGATCTCGGCCTTGCGCAGCAACAGCTTGCGTATGCGATCAGGCTCCACGTTGCTGCGATTGCCGTGGCTGTACGGTGAGATGTGGACGCCGTGCAACCACACCTCGCCCTTGCGGATCGTCGCGAAGCTGTCCCGAAGGTTCGTCTTGTTCTCGCGCAGCGACTTGACCTCGGTGCCCGTGAGCACGATGCCCGCCTCGAAGGTCTCGTCCACGAAATAGTCGTGGTAGGCCTTCTTGTTGGTCGCTATGGTCTTGATCTCGCGGGCCATGCGTCACGCGGTCCCTTCACGTCGTACGTCACGCCGATGCTAGCATGTGAGCAGGACGACCCCGAGGGAGAGGCACCCCAGATGAACATGCCCGTCTACCCCCAGCAAGCTCCGGCACAGCGCAACGATCCGCAGTACATCGCATACCTCGAACAGCGCATCGCCGCGCTTGAAGCCCGACTGCCGCAGACGAAGCTCGTCAACCCGAGCTTCCTCTCACGGGCGTTCGCTGTCTGGGGCCACCACTTCGTCGCCCAACTGCTGATCAGCCTGGTGGTCGGCTTCATCGCATTCATCCTGAGCCTGCTGTTCGCGGGCGGCGTGGCGGCGATCTTCAACTCGATGTCCAACAGCGTCTACTACTGAGACGCGCGGCCGTCCGGACCCGTGACGCCTACGGCGTGAAATCGGTCCCCGGCTCGAGGCGACGCACGAACGCCGCGAGGAGTTTCGCCGTGTTCTCCACGTCCTCGAGACACAGGACCTCGGTGGGGGTGTGCATGTACCGGAGCGCAACGCTCACCAGCGCCGCGGCCTTGCCTCCCCGGGAGAGCTGGATGGCGTTGGCGTCGGTGCCGGTGCCACGGGGCGCGCCCTCGATCTGATAGGGGATGCCCTCGGCCTCGGCGGCCTCGATGAGCAGGTCGAGGACCTTCGGGTTGATGTTGGCGCCACGTGAGAGCACGGGACCTCCCCCGCACTTCACCTCGCCGAACTTGCGCTTGTCCACGTCCAGGTAGTCGGTGGCGTGCGTGACCTCGACCGCGATACCAACGACCGGGTCCTGGCTGTAGGCCGAGGTCGTCCCGCCGCGCAGCCCGATCTCCTCCTGCACGGTGCCGGCCGCCACCAGGTCGCCCGCGGCTCCACCGGCTTCTTTGACGAGCCGGAGCGCCTCGGCACAGATGTACGCGCCCATCTTGTCGTCGAACGCACGGGAGACCGCCATACCGTCGCCGAACGTCTCGAGCCCCACCCCGTAGGTGACCGGGTCGCCGATGCGCACCTTGGCCTTGACGTCCTCGCCGCTCATGCCGAGGTCGATGAACATCTTGTGCATCTTGACCACGGCCTTGCGGTCCTCGTCCTCGAGGAGGTGGATCGGCAGACGGCCGAGCACGCCGCGGAGCACGCCGTCTTTCGTGTGGACGTCCACCCGCATGCCGGGAAGGATCTGCGGGTCATGCCCGCCGATGGGCGCGAACGCGCAGTACCCGTCATCGGTGATGTAGGTGACCATGAAGCCGATCTCGTCGATGTGCCCGGCGAGCATCACGCTCGGGCCGTCGGACGAGCCCTTGAGCAGTGCGTGCACGGAGCCCATGACGTCAGTGGCCACCTCATCGGCGATCGGCGCGAGGTAGTCACGGAACACGGCAGCCGCCGGCTGCTCGTAGCCGGAAGGCGACGGTGCTTCGATGAGTGTCTGGAAGAATTCGAACGACTCGGGACGCATGAAACGGCCTCCTCGATGTATGGGATGTAGGCAGCCAGTGTACCGCCGGGGACGCTAAGGCGCCAGACGAGGCGCCGGGGCCGGCCCCGCGCACGCCCTTCGTGACACGCCGGTGCAGACGTCGCCTGGAGCGCCGCGTCCGGCCTACTCGAGCTCGAAGTCCAGCCTGCGCTCGGCCACGCTCGCGTCGAGCACGCGCACGCGCACCGGCTGGCCGAGCCGGTACGTGACGCCCCTGTTCTCGCCGATGAGCATGAAGCGCTCGGCGTCGAGGCGGTAGTAGTCGTCGGCCATGGTCTCGACGTGCACCAGGCCCTCGGCCGTGTTCTCCAACTGCACGAAGAGCCCGAAGCCCATCACGCCCGTGACGATGCCGTCGAAGACCTCACCGGCGTGGTGCGCCATCAGCGCCACCAACTTGACCTTCTGGCTCTCGTCCTCGGCGGACTCGGCCTCACGCTCCATGACCGAGCAGTGTTCGGCGAGCCACTCGAGCTCGGGCACCATCGTAGCGGTCGGCGGCTTGTCGAGCGTGCGGGCGAGCTGCGCCTTCAGCAACCGGTGGACGATGAGGTCCGGGTAGCGGCGGATGGGACTCGTGAAGTGCGTGTACGCCTCACTCGCCAACCCGAAGTGCTTGCCCAGGTAGTCCACGTAGCGCGCGCGTTCGAGGGCGCGGAGCAAGAGCGAGTTGATCAGGCGCTCCTCCGGCCGCCCGTGCGCGAAGGCCACGATCTTCTGGAACGTGCGCGGGCCGGCGCCGTGCAGCTCCTGGATCGGATAGCCGAACTCCTTCAGGACCACGCCCACCTGTGCGAGCGCGTCGGCGTCCGGGTCCTCGTGGATGCGGTAGATCATCGGTGCCGTGGCCGAGGTCATGTGCCGCGCCACCACCTCGTTGGCGAGGATCATCGCCTCTTCGATCATGTTGGTGGCCTCGGTGCGGCTGCGGAGAGTGACACCGGTGGGCTCACCTCGTTCGTCGAGCGTCACGCGCGCTTCCACGGTGTCGAAGTCCAGCCCGCCGCGGGCCACGCGGCGTTCGTGGACGGCATCGGCGATCGTGCGGAAGTCCAGGAGCGCCTGCCGGATCGTGTCGTCCGGGAAGCCGACGCCCGCGTCCAGCCACTCCTGGACCTCGTCGTAGTTGCAGCGCCGGTCGCTCTTCATCACCGACGGGTAGCACTCGTAGCGCTCCACGAGCCCGGTCTTGTCGAGCAGCATCTCCACGGTGAAGGTGAGCCGATCCTCGCCCGGATTGAGCGAGCAGATGACGTTGGAGAGATGCTCGGGAAGCATCGGCAGCACGCGGTCCACGAGGTAGACGCTCGTGGCGCGGTGGCGCGCCTCCACATCCACCGGCGAGTCCCACGGCACGTAGTGGCTCACGTCCGCGATGTGGACCCACAGGCGGAATCCCTTGCCCTCGCGCACGATGGAGATGGCGTCGTCGAAGTCCCGCGCGTCGGCCGGATCGATCGTGAAGGTGTAGAGGTCGCGCACGTCGCGCCTGCCGCGCTCGAGCTCGCCGTCGATGTCCTGGCCGAGTGACTCGGCGGCCGTGGTCACCTCGGGTGGGAACTCGGTGGCAAGCCCGTGCTCGCGGATGACGATCTCCACGTCCACGCCGGGCGCGCCTTCCGGCCCGAGGACCTCGGTGATCACACCTTGCATCGCGTCGCGCCGGTCTGCGTAGCGCGTGATGTGGGCGACCACCACGTCGCCCGGCTTTGCCGCGGCAGACGCGCCTGCGAGGTCCACGAACAGATCGCCTCTGATGCGCGCGTCGGTGGGCACCACGATGCCGAGCTTGCCGTGCCGCTCGAAGCGCCCCACCACCTCGGTCACCGCCCGCTCGACGACCTGCACGACCTCGCCGGCGCGCCCGAGGTGCGTCTTGCGCTGCTCGACACGCACCGCCACCGTGTCGCCGTGCATCGCGCCGGCGGTGTCGCGCTTGCCGATGTAGATGTCGCCGAGCGGTGAGGAGACGAACCCGAAGCCTCGGCGGTTCATGGAGAGCCTGCCGGTCACCAGTCCGCGCTCCCGCAACGCCACATATCGACCGTTGCCGAGCGCCGCGACACTCCCCGACCGCTCGAGCTGGCCGAGGACGCTGCCGACGCGATCGACCGCCAGGCCCGCTCCCCCCTCGGCCTCGATACTGCCGGTGATCTCCTCGGCTGTGAGCGGGGCGTGCGCGTTGCGCAGGGTCTTCAACACGAGCTTCTCGGGGCGCATCAGGCTCCGTTCTTCCGGTCTCCCGACCGCTGGGCGGCAGGGTCAGGCGGCGCGTTGCACCTGGGGTAGAATCCACGTATGGTGTCACCTTACACCGCAACGCCCCCAAGGCAGGAGTCGTGATGCACGTGACCCGCCCACTTCCCCCGCTACTCGTCGGCAATGGCACTCTCACCAATCCCCGCGACATGGTCCGCGCCCTCGAGACCGTGGAGACGTTCGCGTACCGCTACCTCGTCGACGGCGAACTGATCACCGAAGGCAAGGCCACGCTCGTGCGCATCATGGCCGATGACGAATCGGCCAGCGTGCTCGTGAACAGCTGCATGTTCCTGAACGTCGCGAGCTTCCAGTACCTGAACTTCCACACGGACGAGACGGGGCAAGCGCGGCTCGACCTGTTCGTTGAAGGTGCACTCCTCGAGATCACGCCCCTGGACGAGCCCGAGCTCCGCACGGGTCAGCGCCAGGTCATCCGCCTGATGGAAGAGAGCGTGTTCGACGCCAACTCGATCGTCTCACTCGACGACGACGACGAGGACGAGTAGCTCACGCTCCCCTACGGCGTGATCCCCGCCGCGCTCTTGGCCGCCGCCATCGTCGGGTCCGAGACGACGGTCGTGCCGCCGACGACGTGAAGCGTGCGGATCTGCGCGGCGTTGGTCTGGAGGCGTCCGCGCGCGTAGGTGTCGAGCG
>JADIIM010000006.1 GCA_015351705.1 Aeromicrobium sp.
GAGCGTGCCGTTGGTCCGGTAGACCGGGAGGCCGAGGCGGCGGGCGAGCACGCGCGCGCCACGAACGGGGTCCGTGTGCTCGTGCGTGAGCAAGACCGCTTCGATGCGGGCGTCTCCGGCGCCGGCAACCGCGATCCTGCGCAGCGTCTCGCGCGCCGATATCCCGACGTCGAGCAGCACGGCACGGCCCCCCGACTCCACGAGGGTCGCGTTGCCGGACGAGCCGGAGGCGAGAACGACTAGGCGCATGCGCGCGTCATAGGATCAGCGGGAAACGACATGCGCGCATTGTAGCGTGTCGCGCTGACATCGGTCGGAGAGAACGGGCCCGATGCGGGGAACACACTCTCATGCCCCGCTTATGATGGACCTACCGAAGGAGTCTGCGATGGCACAGGACCGCTGGTCACTCAGGAACATCTACCTCTACCTCGTGTGCCTCATCACGCTGATCATGGTCATCGTCGGTGCGGTGGGAGTGGTGCGTGGCGTTGTCGAGTTAGCGTACCCGGACCCCTATGCGGGCGGATACTCAGAGCGGCCGGTGGACGTGAAGGGCGAGCCGACGATGAGCGAGGAGGACTGGGAGCGCCAGCAGGAGCTCGCACGTCAGTCGTCGCAGCGCTACGCGATCCTGTCGCTTGTGGGTAACGGCGCTTTGCTGCTCATCGCCGGACCGTTGTACGTGTACCACTGGCGCAAGATCGAGGTGGAGCACACGGTCACCAAGAACGGGCCTTCGGCGACCGCTGCATAGAACGGCGTGACACACGGATTAGGCCGCCCGGCCGGGCACACGTCCGGTCGGGCGGTATACTTCTCTGAGGCCCGATGCCCCCCGTGACGAGGAGGACACGCATGTCGGTCATGCTGTATGCCCTGTCGACCTGCCCGTACTGCCGTATGGCCAAGAAGTACCTGGACGAGAGCGACGTGGCGTACGACATCCTCGAAGTGGACCTGCTCGAAGGCGCCGAGAAGGACGATGCGGTCGCTCGCGTCAAGGAGCTCTCGGGCGGCACCTCGTTTCCTGTGATCGTCGTGGGCGAAGAAGTCATCGTCGGCTTCAACAAGAAGCGCATGAAGGAGCTGCTGGGACTGTGAGCGCCTCCAAGCCGGTGCGGCGCCGCTTCCATGAGGGGACGACGATCGCCGATCTCAAGGCCTACATGGAGCCGTTCGTGGCGAGCCTCGGCTACCGGCTCAACACCGAGACCGAGTTCGTCGACGAGGTGCTCGCCTCTGAGATCGAGATCCTTGAGGCCACCGGCGATGTCTACTGCCCCTGTCGCGTGCGTACGGGCGACCCCAAGGAAGACGTTCGCATCGTCTGTCCGTGCATCCCGTTCCACGCCGAGCAGTTCGCGGCCATGCGTAAGTGCTGGTGCGGACTGTTCATCCGCGCGGACGTCGTCGACGGCGCCGATCTCCTCGGTGTCATCGAGGAGCCGGAAGCTGGCACTGAGGTCGACGTGCCGGTCTGCCGGGTCGCCGATCTCCCCGCGGGCTCCATCCGACACATCAAGATCGGCAAGTCCGACATCGCGCTCGCGCGGGTGGGTGACGAGTTCTACGCGCTCTCGAACGTATGCCGGCACGCGTTCGCGCCGCTTGCCGATGGTGTGCTCGAGGGTCATGAGGTGATGTGCCCGTGGCATGGCTGGCGCTACGACGTCCGCACGGGACACACCGACCATCCCGGGGCCGACGTGAAGACCTACCCCGTCACGGTGCGTGACGGGGAGGTCCTGGTGAGCGTCACGGTTCGGTAGACCGGGCCTACTCCGCGGTCTTCTCCTTGAACAGCTCGGCGATCCCGCCGATGCTGCCCATGATCCCGGAGACCTCCATCGGGAGGAACACCTTGTTGGCCGGGCCGTCGGCGATCGCCTTGAGCGCCTCGAGGTAGCGGATCGCGATGAGGTCGTTGCTCGGGTCGCCTTCGTGGATGGCGCCGAACACGCTCTTGATGGCGAGCGCCTCACCCTCGGCCACGGTGAGCTTCTGGAACTTGTCGGCCTCGGCCACGCGCTTGATCGCTTCTGCCTGGCCCTCGGCCTCGAGGATCGCCGACTGCTTGGAGCCCTCGGCGCGCGTGATGGCGGCCTGCTTGTCCCCGTCAGCCTCGAGGATGACGGCGCGGCGCGTGCGCTCGGCCTTCATCTGGCGGTGCATGGCCTCGGTGACGTCGACCGGAGGTTCGATGCGCTGGAGCTCAACGCGTACGATCCGGACGCCCCACTTGTCGGTGGCGTCGTCGAGGATCTGGCGCAAAGCGGCGTTGATCTGCTCGCGGCTGGTGAGCGACTCGTCGAGCTGCATCTCGCCGATCACGTTACGCAGGTTGGTCTGCGCGAGCTTGGTGGCCGCGAGGTAGAAGTTCGCGACGTTGTACACGAGCTTCACCGGGTCAGTGGCTTCGTAGTAGACGACGGCGTCCACGGTCACCACGACGTTGTCCTTGGTGATGACCTCCTGCGGCGGCACGTCGACGACGTTCTCGCGCATGTCGACCTTGGTCATCTTGTCGATGACCGGCACGATGATGGTGAGACCCGAGTCGGCCGTGCGCTGGTACTTGCCGAGTCGCTCGATGAGCCCCTTCTCGTAGGGGCGCACGATCCGGATACCGGCGAGTGCGTAGAAGAAGAGAACCGAGAGTACGATCAGGCCGAACAGTATGGCGAAGGTGACAGCGCCGTCCATGCTCACTCCTCAGTCTCGCTGGATGGGGTAGCGGGCCGCACGATGGCATGCGTGCCCTCGATGCGCTCAACGATGACGCGGGCGCCGAGCGGGATGCTCTGCCCGTCGGTGGTGTCCGCGCGCCACTCCTCACGCTCGATGCGCACACGGCCTGCCGCGTCGCCAGGCTCGATCGCCTCGGTCACGGTCCCCTGCTTGCCGATGAGCCGGTCCACACCGACCTTGACCGGCGGCTCGTGCGTCACGCGATCGGCGAAGCGGCGGAGGCTCAACAGCAAGATGGCCGAGAGCGCGAGGAACACCGCCCACTGCCAGCCGATCCCGAGTCCCGCAAGGTTCACGCCCGCGGCACCCGCGGCGCCCAGCCCGAACGGCAGCAGGAAGAAGCCGGCCGTGAACATCTCGGCGACGATGAGGATGGCGGCAAGCCCTGCCCAGACCCAGAACCACTCGTTCATGCACGTCCCTTTCGTGAGGCGGCTCTACCAAAGGTACCCGATGGCAGGCTTGCGGTAACCCACTCAGCCGCTGCGTCGCCCGGGGAAGGTCCCTGAGAGCACGCGCTCTGCTTTGGCGCGCGCGACGCGCATCGCCGCCTCGATCCTCGCCGTGCGGCCGACCGGCTGTCCGTCGAGCACCCGCCAGGCCCCCGCGGTCATCACCGCCCGCACGTCGGCAGGCCGGGCCCGGCCGACGAGCGTCTCCGCCGGAGTCCCGGTGGCCGGTGTCGCGATCGCAACGAGGTCGGCCTGCTTCCCGGGCTCGAGCGAGCCGAAGTGGTGCTCGATGCCGAGCACCCGGGCCCCTTCGAGGGTCATCATCGCGAGGAGCCGCTCGGGGGTGAGCCCGGGGTCCATCGCGGCCAGGGCCCGCGCCTCGGCGAACAGGTCGACCCCTTCGTTGCTCGCCACCGAGTCGCTCCCGATCGCGAGGGCCGCTCCGGCGCTCCGGAGCATCGCGACCGGCGGCGCGCCGCACTGCAGGTAGCGGTTGGAGCGTGGGCACAGCACCACACCCCGGGCGTGTCGGGCCAGCAGTCGTGTCTCGGTCTCGGAGGCGGTCACACAGTGCACGGCGATCGTGCCCTCCAGGACGCCGAGGTCGTGGGCATAGGTCACCGCGCCTGCTCCTGGTGACGTGAACCCGCGCGCGTTGCGCGTCGCGACCTCGGCGAGCGGTCCGTCGCCGCTGCGCATCAGGCGCTCTTCTGCGGGAGACTCCGCGAGGTGGAGCATGTGCCTGATGCCGCGCTCACGTGCCAGCCGGTGGGTGGCGCGCAGTAGTGCGGGGCCGCTCGTGTACGGTGCGTGCGGGGAGATGCCGCAGCTGAAGCGCCCCTCACCGCACTCCCGCTCACGGGGGAACTCGAGCCGATCCAGGGTGCGAGCAAGCTCGGTCTCGGTGATGCCGAGGACCTCCCAGAAGAAGACGCCTCCGGGCCCGATGTCGCCCGTGGCCGAGAGGGACTCCGGACCGTACGCGATATCGCCGACGGCGGTCACGCCCGCCATCAGGCAGGTCACCGCGCCCCATGCCGCGGAGGCCGCGAAGTCGTCCGCGTCGAGCGCGCGTGATGCGGCAGCGACACGCTCGAGCCACGCGGGGAACGGCATCGGGCCGATGAGGCCCTCGAGCGCGCTCAGGCACAGGTGGGTGTGCGCGTTGACCAGGCCGGGCACGAGCACACTGTCGGCGTGAACGCTCACCGCGCGCTCCGGGTAGCGGGCGGTCATCTCGGCGAGCGGCCCGACGGCCTCGATCACCCGTCCCTTCACCGCGACCGCACCGTCGCGCAGGGGCGGACCGGTGATCGGCAGCACCCAGTCGGCGGTGACGATCATGCGCGAGCTCTCGGGGCGTGGGGGCGTGCGGTGCGGTCCACTCGGCGTCTCCTCGGGTGTATTCGCGGCGGGCGCGCTAGCGGAACATCTTGAGCATCTCGCGCGTGCGTTTCCACGCGAGCGGTACGCCGCCGACGATCCACCAGTACAACACGTAGGTCAGACGCTTCATGATGATCGCGGGGATGCCGGTCAGATGCATCCCTTTGAGCATCCAGCCCGCGCCCCAGGTGGGCCCCACACTGACGAACTCACCGTGCATGTCGGGCTCGAACGGTTCGGGCTCGCGCCCCCTGGCCTCGGCGAGTATGTTCACCGCGCAGTGCTCGGCCTGGTGGATGGCGAACTGAGCGAGCATCGGGAGCGTGCGGTTGGACGAGGGGTCGCGGAACGCGGCGATATCGCCGATCGCGTAGATGTCCTCGCGGTCCGGGATCTTGTTGCGGCCGTCGACGACGAGTCTGCCCGAGGGATCCGCCGGCAGCCCCCAGGCCACCGCGTCGGGGTCGGCCTTCGCGCCGCCGCAGAAGCACAGGACCGGTGCGGGCAGCTCGCGCCCGTCGGCCAGGTGGACGACGCCGTCGTCGACGCGCTCGACCATCGCGCCGAGGTGGAGCACGACCCCGAGCTTGTCCAGGCGCCGCCGGACCTTCTCCCGCAGCGGGGCCGGCAGGTCGTAGAGGATGTCGGGCCGGCCTTCGACGAGGTGCACGGAGAGGTCCTCGGGATCGAGCCCGAACGCCCGGGCCCTCTTGGGCAGCATCTGGCCGAGTGTGCCGACGATCTCCATCCCGGTGGCGCCAGCGCCCACGACCACGAACGACAGCGCGCGCCGACGCTCGGCGCGGTCGGCAAGAACGATGGCCGAGCGGAACTGCTCCTCGATGCGGCGCTGGAGCTCCTGGGCATCGGCGACCGACCACATCGTGACCGCATGCTCAGCGAGCCCGGGTACCGGAGGGACGAACGCGATGGCTCCGGTGGCCAGCACGAGCCGCCAGTAGCCGACCTCCTCGGCGCCCTCGCCGCGCGGGCCGAGCACGACGGTCTTGTCGTCGGGACGCACACTGTCGATGCGGTTGTAGCAGATCGAGACCGGCAGGTCCTTGAAGACCGTCGGGTGCCACAACTCGCAGAAGTCGGGCCGGGGCGGGCCGACGGCGACGAGGTCGAGTTCCGAGAGCGCCTGCTGGCACGGATTGGGCTCCACGAGCAGGATCTCAAGATCGTCACCGGGCTTCAGGCCCTTGGCGAGTTTCACGGCCAGTGTGGTGCCCGCATACCCGCCGCCGGCGATGATGACCCGGCGGCCCACGCCGGGCGTGAGGGCGCGACCGGACGCTGTCTGCTGCATGGGTGCTCCTTCCGATCCGTTCCCGTACCCCCGGGTAGAGGGTACCCGAACGCTCGCGTTGCAGACGCGCGGGAGTGCGGGCGCCGGACCCGAACGCCCGCTTCGCAGACGGCGAGGCGCCCGCGTCAGCCGAGCAGGTAGACGAGGTCCGAGCCGGCGGTGGGGTACGCCCAGAGCATCGTCTTGAGGTCGGTGGCGGTGGTGCCGGTCGCGATCGCCAGCGCTCCCACGTTGATGACCTCCTCGGCGTGGTGACCGAGGAGGTGCATGCCGAGCACCTCGTCGGTGTGGCCGTCCACGAGCATCTTGGCCGCCGAGGTACGCACGCCGACGCGACGCGACGAGGTCCAGCCGCTTGTGTCGTTGAAGCGTGCGACCACTGACCGGCCGGTGGCGCGCGCCTCGCTCTCGCCGAGTCCCACCGAGGCCAGCGGCGGGTCGGAGAAGACCACCGATGGTGTGGCCAGCGGCGTGAAGACCGCCTTGTCGTTGCCGAGGATGACCGCCGTAGCCACGCGCGCCTGGGTGATGGCGACCGGCGTGAGCGGGGAGCCTTCGGCGGCCGCGTCGCCAACTGCGAAGACCCGCGGGTTGTCCGGGCTGCGCATGGAGCGGTCGACGACCACGCCCCGCGGCCCGTGCGCCACACCGGCAGCGTCAAGGCCGAGTCCGCCAAGCGCCGGTATCCTGCCGGCGCCGTGGACGACGAGGTCGCACGCTATCGAACGACCGTCCGCGAGCACGACCTCACGCTGTGCGTCAGCGCTTCCGTGCACGCCCGTGACGGCCGCGCCGGTGCGCACGTCGATGCCGGTCTCGCGGTAGCTCTCGGCCAGCAGAGCGGTGAGGTCGGGGTCGAAGCCGCCCAGGACGTGCTCGCTCCGGTGGACGATCGTGACCTGCGACCCTGCCGCGGCGGCGATGTGTGCGAACTCGAAGGAGATGTAGCCGCCGCCGATGAACACGATGCGCGCGGGCAGCGCGTCGAGCTCCATGAACGCCTCGCTGTCGATGACGAGCCCGGCTCCCGGGAACGGCAGCGGCGCGGGAACGGCGCCGGTGGCGATCACCATGTGGCCCGGGGCGTACGCGGTGCCCCCCACTTCGACGGTCCCCGCCGAGGTGAAGCGCGCGTCTCCGTGGAGCAGCTTGACACCCGCGTCGGCCAGATAGCGCTCCACCGAGTCTGTGACGGGGTCCGTGAGGGTGCGCTTGAAGGCGACCGCCACGGGCCAATCGAGGGTGGCCGCGCCGGTCACGCCGGGCGTCGTGCGTGCCCGATGGACCGCATCCGCCGCCGAGTAGAGCGCCTTCTTCGGCTCGCAGCCCCTGAGCGCGCAGGTGCCGCCGTACGGTCGGTTGTCGGTGATCGCGACGGCCAGTCCGGCCTCGGCCAGTTCGGCGGCCACCGTCTGGCCTGCGGCGCCGGTCCCGATGACGAGTACGTCCAGCTGCTCCATGTCGGCTCCTTCGTGTCGGCGGGCTCGAGTCGACCACGTCATCTCGGTGGTTCATACCCCGGTGGTGTGTGGTGCGCGGAGGCGAGCACGGCGCGCCTGTGCGGCGTGTCGCCTGCGTGGGCCCGGCGCGGTCTGTCCGGGTGGCGCATGCGTGGGCTGCGGTCTACCCTTGAGGCATGACCGGACTCGCTCAGATCGCATCGGCAACGACGCTCGCCTACGACATGCTGCCCCGCGGCGCGGTCGTGCTCGCGCTCGTCTCAGGGGGCGCCGACTCGATGGCGCTTCTCCGCCTGCTTGCCGACGGTGCGCTCGGCCCACTCGACGGCCGGCTCGGCGTGCTGCACGTGAACCACATGCTGCGCGGTGAGGCCGCCGATGCCGACGAGGCGTTCGTGCGCGAGATGTGTGCGGACCTCGGCGTGACGTGCCGCGCGGTGCGCTACGACGTGGCGGCGTACGCGCAGGCCGAGGGGCTCAACCTCGAGGACGCCGGGCGCCGCGTACGCTACGCGAT
>JADIIM010000033.1 GCA_015351705.1 Aeromicrobium sp.
GCATGTGCAGCGGCTCGCCGGACAGGTCGAGCGAGAGCGTCGCCTGCTCGCGATGGAGGCGGACGTTCACGCGCACGTCGGGCCGCTCGAAGTCCACCGACGGCCGCGCCCCGTGCCGCTCGCGCAGGCGGTCGACGATCGCGTCCTTGGTCTTCTGCGCCGTGAACCGTGTGTGCGCAAGCCCGCTCGTCGTCCCCACCACGTCCACCGCGAGCGTGCCGTCAGCGGCGATGTGCTCCTCCCAGGCCACAGCGGCGACACCCGCGTAGAGCTCCCCGGCACTGGCAGCCGGGAACTCGCCGAGCGTGAGCAGCACGCGGCTCGCAAGCCGCGACCACAGACACGCCCGATAGCCCACGATAAGAGGCCCGCTGAACGTGACCGCGGCACGCGTCTCGCGCACATCCCCCGCACCGAGCGCACGCAGCTCATCGGCCAGAAGCGCCTCGACCCCGCGCGGGCAGGTGGCGGCATATCGGTGTGATGGTGTCATGCGTGCACGGTACCATGCGCACGGCTTGCGCGGACCGTGCCGGACCTCGATTCGCCAACAGCGTGCTAACCAGGTATAATGCGTCCTCGTACCTGCCCGGGGACCCGGGCAACACCCAAGACTCGGTCGTCCTCAAGCGTTCCTTGTGATGTGTCAGGACAACTGCGTCTGCCCGCAGTGCAGCCTGATACGGCGCACAAGGAAGGAGCACTACTTGAGTTTCGACAACCTGGGTCTTGAGCCCCGCCTCCTCGAGGCGGTGGCCGCGATGGGCTACACGCGCCCGACCCCCATCCAGCGTGACGCGATCCCGTTCGTTCTCGAAGGCCGTGACGTGGTCGGCTGCGCCCAGACGGGCACCGGCAAGACCGCGGCGTTCGTGCTGCCGCTCATGCAGCGCGTCCCGACCAAGCCGGGCGGACCCCGCGCACTCGTGGTCACCCCGACGCGCGAGCTCGCCCTGCAGATCGAAGGCGTGGCCCTTGAGGTCGCCAAGCACACCAAGCACCGCGTGGCCGTCGTCTACGGCGGCGTCGGGTACGAGCCCCAGAACAAGGCGCTCAAGCGCGGCGTTGACGTGCTCGTCGCCACCCCCGGCCGGCTCCTCGACCTGATGGAGCGCCGAGTGGCCGACCTGTCCAACGTCGAGATCCTCGTCCTCGACGAGGCGGACCGCATGCTCGACATGGGCTTCTGGCCGCAGGTCCGCAAGATCATCGCTGCCGTGCCCGCCGAGCGGCAGAACCTGCTCTTCTCGGCAACGATGTCCACAGACGTCATGCGCATCGTGAGCTCCACGCTCACCGAGCCCGTGCGTGTGGAGGTGGCTCCCTCGGCCAAGCCGATCGAGACCATCGAGCAGCGGGTCTACCCGGTGGGCACCCAGCAGAAGGCGCAGCTGCTCGTGCACCTCATCAAGGAGCAGGGCCTGGACCGTACGATCGTCTTCACGCGCACCAAGCACCGCGCGGACCGCGTGGCCAAGGTGCTGCGCCAGAACGGCATCGAGAGCGCCGCGATCCACGGGGACCGCTCGCAGAGCCAGCGCCAGAGCGCGCTGGACAGCCTGAAGCGGGGCCGCGTGCGCGTGCTCGTCGCGACCGACGTGGTGGCGCGCGGCATCGACATCGACGACGTGAGCCACGTTGTGAACTACGACCTGCCCAACACCCCGGAGGACTACGTCCACCGCATCGGGCGGACCGCGCGTGCCGGCAAGAGCGGCATCGCCGTGTCGCTGCTCGCCCCGGAGGAGCATGAGGCGCTCCGCGACATCGAGGTGAAGATCGGCTCGGTGCTCGACTGCCACGACGCGGCGGGATTCGACTACTCGCAGCAGCGCATCGTACCCAACCCCGAGCGGACCGCGAAGCGCGCAGTGCGCACGGTGTTCAGCTCGAGCAGAGGACGCGGGCGCAGGCGTCGCTAGCCCTCCGGCTCTGGCGTCTCAACCGCGCTTGACCCACACGCTGACGGTCACCGAAACGGTGGCCGTCAGTCGTTCCGGGAGGGCTGCGATCGCCGCCTCACGCCCTGCGCGGGTCCCGTGCCGGGCACTCGGCCCCATCTCCACGAGCTGCCTGGCCTCATCGTGTCCAATCCGGAGATCCGCGCGCACGGCCCGCGTGCCCGCACGGTCGAAGTGCGGACCGAACGTACGGGCGAGCCGCTCCTCCTTCTCCGCCTCGATCCGGACCAGATCGAGCGGCCCGGCCAACTCGCGGAGATGCTCCTCGCGCGGTGTGACCGTGACGACGCACCCACCCGGAGCGAGGATGCGCGCGAACTCGGTCGGGTTGCGGGGTGCGAACACGCTGAGAACCGCAGTGGCGCCCCCATCGGCCAGCGGCAGCCGGCCCCACGCGTCGCAGACCGCGCCGGCGATCCGCGGATGGCTGCGCACCGCGCGCCTGATGGCGTCCTTGGAGATGTCGAGCGCCAGGCCGCTCGTGGCCGGAAGCCGCTCAAGCACCGCGCGCAGGTAGTGACCCGTCCCCGCCCCCACATCCACGATCAGACCGCCCCTGACAGCGGGCGCGGCAGCGAGAGCCTCGGCGACAGCGGCCTCGATGGGCGCGTAGTGCCCGGCCGAGAGGAACGCGTCGCGCGCCGCCACCATCTCGCGGGTGTCGGCAGTGCCAGGCCCGAGGTGGCCGAGGAGCAGGTTCACGTAGCCCTGGCGGGCGATGTCGTAGCTGTGGCCGGCCGCGCACCGCAGCGCGTGGTCGCGATGCGCCAGTGCGGCGCCACACGCCGGGCATTGCAGCAGTCCATCGGGGGGCAGCACCGTTGCGACCTCCTTGCCGCGCCGTCACGGTCATCTTAGCGGGACGGGAGCGGTGCGTGCCGCGATCGGACCGCTTCTGCGCATTCCTTGTTGAACCGGGATTCGTTATTCTGTAGCAGTCTTATGCGACTCTGCCCGCGCGCCTCGTCGGCGCGGCCACGGGTCAGGGGGTTCTGTGAGAGATCGCACGCGCATCCACCCGGCGTCGGCCGCGGATCACGGTGGTCACACACCGTTCGTCTTCGTGCGGCTCGCGTTCGCGTTCACCTTCGTCGCCATCGCGCTTGCCGCCGCGCTCACCTGCGGGGCATCCCCTGCGCTTGCCATGACCGGTGCCGACGACTGCACCGCGTGTCACGACACCGGTTACACGTACTTCGGTAACGACGACTACCACCTCTCCCCCGGCCACCGGGCGATCGCCTGCTACAGCCTGTGTCACTGGGGCGGTGTCCCGGCCCCCATCGTCAACGCACACGAGGCGGACGAGATCCTGGGCAACGACTACACCTCGTCGGACCACTGGGGTGAGGCATGCGACTACTGCCACCAGCCCGGCCATCCGCTCATCCCGCAGCACACCGATGCGGGCACTCTTGCGGCCCACCAGAGCACCACGACGGGGTGCGAAGACTGCCACAGCGTCGACCTGATCGAGACCCACGACGCCTACCCGACGTGCGGCGTATGCCACGAAAGCGGTTCGACTCGCGTGCGGAGCGCCATCGCCAACAACGACACCTCGTGCTTCGCCTGCCATGACATCCCTGCCGAGGGACACGAGGCGCTGCATGGCGGCGGGCTGGCCGGGACCCCTGTGGAATGTGCCGCCTGCCACACTGACAACATCTCCACCGAGCACGATGATGACTGCGGCGCGTGCCATCGCAGCACGAGTGACCGCGTGTTGCAGGCCATCGCCGACGACGAGCTCTCGTGCTTCGCGTGCCACCCTGGCTACCACACCAAGACGTGGAGCCATGACGACTACTACGCATGGACCGCATCGAGCGAGGACTCGGTAGCGGGCCTGGGCGACAACCCCCTCTACCCGGGCGTGCATGGCAACTACACCGCGACGACCGCCAAGTGCGGCGTGTGCCACTCGGTTCACCGGGCCAGCGCCTCGGGCGTCAATCTGCTCAAGACCGCCGTCGCGTCGTGCGCCGGCTGCCATCAGGCCGGTGTGTCCACGGTGACGTCGGTGCTGGTGAGCTGGGAGTCCGGTGGCCCGCACAGCGCGGGCGACCCCTCCGGATGCCTCACGCGCTCCTGCCACCTGCCCAACCCTCACGGCGCGGGAGGCTCACAGTACGCGATCGTCGCACAGAAGCTGCTCACGCCGGCAACCGACGCCGCGCTCGCCGCGGCGGTCTCCGCCGAGGCCTCCTCGGGCATCAGCGCCGCGCAACTGAACGGCGAGCTCGCGCCGGCCGAGGGCGGCTGGAGCGAGTCGACGCGCTCGGCGGTGCGCACCGGCTACACGTGCAACCAGACGGGATGCCACGTTCAGACCACCCTTGCCGTGATCTCGCCAGGCTGGGCGGAACTCAGGGACGCGACCGCCGATGTGGGGACACCGGTCGTCGCAAAGACCGGGCACATGACCACCGGGACACCGGACGGGATCTCCTCGTTCGTGCCGGTCACCAGCTGCGTGAGCTGTCACGACCAGACCGACTCGGCCACGGCAGGACCGACCGGCTCCACGGTCGCCGGCTACACGTTCCCCCACTCCCAGACCGCCGCCGGGACCAGCAACGCCGGTACGGATCGCGCCTGGTTGTGGATGACGCTCGCGGGCAACGCCGGCGGTGACGGCTTCGACATCGTGCGGACACCCGCAGACAAGGCGAAGGACGGGGCCTGCCTCAAGTGCCATCGGGACATCGGCGATCGCGCGGGGATCGGCCTGCCGCCGGTGGGCACGATCGTGTTCTCCTGGACCGCTGTCCCCGACTCGTGGGCGTACTACTACGTCCACGACTCGAACGGGGTGCTCGTCGCCAGCGGCTACGGCGAGTACGGTGTGGACGGCTGGACCGGCACCTTCACCGTGACCGTTCCGGTCGACGATGCGCCTTACCAGCTCAGCGCCTACTGGCTCGACCCGGGCTACGACGAGTACGAGGCGTACTGGACGTACGACACCGCCCTCATCGACACCGATGGCGCGATGCACACGTTCTACTACTAGCGCAGACCTCTCACTGCTGACGCGCGCCTGTCGCGCGCTGCCTGCCTCGCCGGGCGTACAATCGTCCCACCCGACGAAAGGACACGCATGTCATCACGCGTGCGCACCGCGCAGAACGTGAGTCGGATGTGCATGGTCTGCGGCGTGGAGAACACCGCCGGCCTGCATGCCCGCTTCTACGAACTCGAGGACGGTGAGCTCGCCGGCGTCTTCACGCCACGCGAGGAGCACCAGGGATATCCCGGGCGCCTGCACGGCGGCCTTGCGAGTACCATCCTCGACGAGACGATCGGCCGCGCCATCAACCTCACCGACCCGGAGGCATGGGGCGTGACGATCGAGCTCACGATCCGCTACCGCAAGCCGGTCCCGCTTGACGGCGAGATCGTCGCGCGTGGTCGCATCACCAAGGACTCAGGCCGCATCTTCGAGGGGTCGGGCGAGATCCGCCTTACCGACGGAAGCGTTGCGGTAGAAGCGCACGGGCGGTATCTGCGGCTGCCGATCGATCGGATCGCCGAGGGCGACTTCGATGCCGAGTGGTTCGAGGACGCACGCCCACTGCCTGACGCCGTGGAATGACGGTGCCCGCCCCCGAAGCGGGGACGGGCACCTGCGCTGGTCACGTCGCGCGCACGACTGCGCGAAGCGTCCCTACGCCTTCGGCTGCCACTTGCAGCGCACCGGCGATTCGATCTCACCGGACTTCTTGAGCGCGTCCATCGCTTTGTCGACCTCTTTGCGGTCCAGCCCGGTTATCTCGGCGATCTTGCCTGCGGCGAGCGGTTCGCCTGCGGCGTTCATGGCTTCGAGCACTTGCTTCATTGCGTCCATGGGCATCCTTTCCTGTCCTGCCGGATCGATGGCGCGGCCCCGGCAGTGCGGGCTGGGCGGGGCCGCGCCGTACACAGAGATCCGTGCCCGGCCTACGGCTTCCAGACCTCCCAGACACGACCGGTGAGGGCCGCGCTCGGGGTGAGCGTCGGGTCGCCCGGCTGCCAGCCGGACGGGATGACCTCACCGGTGGCCTGCTGGTGCTGGTACGCCTTGATCTGGCGGATGAGCTCGTCGGGGTTGCGCCCCACCGGAGGAGTGAGGACCTCCATCGCCTGGATGACGCCCTCCGGATCGATCAGGAAGCGCCCGCGGACGTCCACCGCGCCGTTGTAGACACCGTACAGGTCGCCGATCTTGCCGCCCGCGTCCGAGAGCATCGGGAACGGCACGCCACCGTCGACCATCTTCTCGAGCTCGGTCTCCTGCCACACCTTGTGCGAGTGCACGCTGTCCACGCTGAAGGAGAACACTTCGACTCCGAGCTCCTGGAGCTCGGGATACCTCTTGGCGACCGCCGAGAGTTCCGTCGGTCAAACGAACGTGAAGTCGCCGGGATAGAAGCACAGCACGACCCACTTGCCACGGTAGTCCGAGAGCTTGAACTTGCCGAACTCGCCGTTCTGGAACCCGGGCGCCTCGAAGTCCGGCGCCTGCTGTCCGACCAGGATGCTCATGGGTGGTTCCTCCTTCGTCTCAGCCGCGTCCCGCGGCCCGTCTTCCGATGTCTGTCCTTCTGCCGAAGTGGGGGGTGTCACACCGCACCCCGGCTTGAACTCCTCCACAGGATCCCTCCTCATCTCATCGGCTGCGATACCGTCACAGCGCCGGTCAGGGCGCGAGAACGCTAGTGGGGACCGCCCGCTGCGCAGTCGTTACACAGCCCCGTCATCTCGACACGCACGAACGTGACCGTGCCGAGACGGGCGGCCTCAGGCGGCACCGCCACCGGTGCGACGTCCCCGGCGTCCAGGTCCTCGACGCGGCCGCACCGCATGCACACGAAGTGGTGGTGGCCCGACACGTTCGGATCGAACCGTGCCGCCCCCGGGGCGGCGATGCGCTCGATCAGTCCGCGCGCAGCAAGCGCTGCCAGCGTGCGGTACACCGTGTCGAGCGAGATGGTCGGGACCCGCTCGCGGACGGCCCGGTGGATATCGTCGGCTCCGGGGTGATGCGTAGCTCGCGCCAACTCACGGATGACCTCGAGCCGCTGATGGGTCATCCGGAGGCCATCGGCTTTGAGCGCCTCGGCAAAGGCCCGCTCGCGCTGCTGTATGGCACTGGCTCGATCCATGACGCTGCTCCTTGCTGCGAAACATTCCTATTTCGGAATACTACGCAATAAGGGCACGGTTGACAAGCGTTGCGTCAGCTCTGCCGCTCGGCAGGCACCTCGCTTACCACGTTGGTGCCGGCATCGCCCCCGACGATCGCCCCGATGTCCTCGAGCCGGCCGATGGCCGCGCGACCGCCGGTTGCGCGCACGAAGCGGCTCGCCGCCTCCACCTTCGGCCCCATCGACCCGGCCGCGAACTCGTGAGCCTCAAGCTCGTCGGGCGTCACCCAGCCGAGCAGCCGCTGGTCGGGCGTGCCCCAGCCGGTGTACACACCCTCGGCGTCGGTCAGCATGACGAACAGGTCCGCCGAGAGGCTCCGGGCGAGAAGCTCACTCGCGAGGTCCTTGTCGATCACCGCTTCGACGCCCACGAGCGTGCGCCGCTCGGGGTCGGCGTACGCGGTGGGGATCCCGCCGCCGCCGGTGCAGATCACGATGGCGCCGCCGTCGATCAGCCAGGTGATAGGCTCGATCTCGAAGATCTGGCGCGGTTCGGGCGATGCCACCACACGCCGCCACCGCTGGCCGTCCAGCCTGAAGGTCCACCCGCGCTCGGCTGCGAGGCGGTCGGCCTCGGCCTTGTCGTACTGCGGTCCGACGAACTTGGTGGGGTCCTCAAAGGCCGGGTCGGCCGGGTCCACCTCCACCATCGTGAGGATGGTGGCGATGCGCTTCTCGAAGGGAACGAAGTTGCCGAGCTCCTGCTCGAGCATGTACGCGATCATCCCCTGCGTCTGCGCGCCGAGAACGTCGAGCGGGAACGGCTCCGCCTCCGTGTACGCGGCGGCCTGCAGCGCGAGGAGGCCCACCTGCGGCCCGTTGCCGTGTGCAAGGACGAGGTCGTACTCGTCCACCAGCGGCGCGAGGGCACGCGCGGCGACACGGATGTTCGAGCGCTGCGCCTCGGCGGTCATGGGGTCGTCACGCCTGAGCAGCGCGTTGCCGCCGAGAGCGACCACGATCAGCGGTCTGTCCACGGGCGCGATCTCCTTCGCAGGTCAGCGTGGCCATGTGTCGTGCGAGCACTGCGCGATTATCACATCATCGCCGCCGATATGCACCGGCACACGGTTCTTACCCGCTTAGTCCCGACGGGCGGTCGGGTACACTGAGCGGACGGGTGCACCTATACGTGCCCCACCCGGGTGGCACGACAGGTGCTCCCCGGGCATCGACCGGTGCCAGCCCCGAGCCGTCAGGAGACTCGATGAGACCGACACCGAAGCAGACCCTCTTCCTCGTGGCGCTCGCCGTCATCGGCGTGGCGTTCTTGGTGACACAGCTGATGACGCGCGGCGCCCCTGGCAGCATCGAACGGCGCGGGGATGTGATCACGCGCATCATGACCTCGGCCGAGACCGATGCGGTGGCCGAGTACCCGATCCGTCTCCTTGAGGGAGGCGACGCCGCTCATGAGGCCACGCACATCTTCGAGGTGATCGACGGGATCCAGGGCATCGGCGCGGCCCGGCTCGACGTCGAACGCGTGGTCCTCATGGTGGAGTACGACGCAGCGACCGTGACACCCGAGATCATCCGCAACGCCCTCATCTCGTCGGGCTACGTGGAGATCACCTCGGCCGACGCCGCGCCCACCGAGGTCGCACCTGACGGCTCGTCCCAGAGGATCGCCATTGCCGACGAACGCGGCTTCAGGCCCGCGTACATCCGCGCGAAGGCGGGCATACCGATCGTGCTGGACTTCGCGCCCGGAACCGAGTGCCGGCTGACCATCTACTTCCCGCAACTCGATATCCACGAGGACATCTCGCGCGGGGCGAGCGTCACGCTCCCGGCACTCGAGCCAGGCTTCTACGACATCTTCTGCGGCCAGGGCGGGAGTGAAGGCGGCATCTTCGTCGAGTGATCCTCCCCTACATCCCCGCCGCGCTCTTGGCCGCCGCCATCGTCGGGTCCGAGACGACGGTCGTGCCGCCGACGACGTGAAGCGTGCGGATCTGCGCGGCGTTGGTCTGGAGGCGTCCGCGCGCGTAGGTGTCGAGCG
>JADIIM010000034.1 GCA_015351705.1 Aeromicrobium sp.
GGTCGCCGCGCTCGCGCCGCCGCGGGTGGTGTGGGTGATGGTGCCGGCCGGCGAGCCCACCGAGGACATGCTCTTCGGCGAAGGCGGGCTGGTGGGCCTGCTCGAGCCCGGCGACGTGGTGATCGACGGCGGCAACTCGTTCTGGCGTGACACGCTCGAGCGGGCGCCGCGGATCGTCTCGGCGGGGGTGCGGTTCCTGGACGTCGGCACGTCCGGCGGGCCGGGCGGCGCGCGGCACGGCGCGTGCCTGATGGTGGGTGGTCAGCGCGAGGACTTCGAGCGGCTCACGCACCTGTGGCGCGACATCTCGGTTCCCGGCGGCTACGCGTTCTTCGAGGGCCACGGGGCGGGCCACTTCGTGAAGATGGTGCACAACGGCATCGAGTACGGCATGATGCAGGCCATCGCCGAGGGCTTCACCGTGCTTCGTGCATCCGAGTACGGGATAGACCTCGGGCGTGCCGCCGGCATCTACAACCGCGGCAGCGTGATCGAGTCGCGCCTGATCGGGTGGCTCGCCGAGGGACTCGAGGTGTTCGGCGAGGCGCTGGATGACGTCTCGGGCAGCGTGGGCCACACAGGCGAGGGCGCGTGGACGGTCCAGACCGCCCGGGAACTCGGCGTTGAGCACCGCGCCATCCGCGACTCACTCGAGTTCAGGGTCGAGTCTGAGAGTTCCCCCAGCTACACGGGCAGGTTGCTGCAGGCGATGCGCAACCGCTTCGGCGGGCACGCGCTGTAGCCACGTTCACGCCGGGACCGCTGACGCGACGTGCGTGGAGGGCGGGAGCCCTGGAAACCCCCGCCCTCCGAATGAAGAAGACCCTCTACGCACCGCCCACGAGGCGCACCACACGCTCCGATTCGGCAGGGAAGAGGTTGTCCGGGACCACGGCGGGTCCGAGTCGAGATGCGAGCATGTACCGCGCGCACGCCGCATACGCTCCCCGGCACCATGTCGTTCGCATGGCCCGGACGAACTCGGGCGAGTAGCCCGCATCATCACGTGCGAGCGCGCATGTCCCCAGGTATCTGCAGGCGTGAACAGCCACAAGTCCCCCGTGTCGTACTTAGTTCGTTGACGAACGAACGATACACCCGTCGGCGTGGTGACGCAACGTTCACCGTGCAGGAGGGGCGCACCTACTTCTTGATCCCGGCGAAGTGCGCGTCATAACGCCCGCCTCCGCCTGCGGCGAACTCCTCGTACGGGGGGATCTCGTAGACACGCAGGCGGTCGTCCAGGAAGTCGCTGAAGATCAGCATCGTGCCGTCGTCGCTCACATCGAGGGCGGTGGGCTGGTTGCCGGCGATCAGCGCGTCGAGCGGACGACCGTCTGCCGTGTCGAACACGAGGATCGACCCCCACTCGGGCCCCGGCAGGTAGTACGACTTTGCGTTGTTCTCGCCTCGGCAGCTCACGAAGAGCATGCGGCCGTCCGGCGTGAGGTCGATCGTGTTGGGCTTCTTGTCGGTGTCCACGAACTTCTTGGTCGTGCCCGTAGCCATGTCATGTACCCACACGAGGTCTTTGGACATGTCCGAGATGAACAGGCGCCCGGTCTTCTCATCACCGACGATGTGCCTGAGCGCGCCGCCGTCCTTGAAGACCGCGGTGACCTCCCCGGTGACCAGATCGATGCGGTCCAGGTAGCCGCTGTCGAATCCGGCGACGTACAGGGCGGTCCCGTCGGCAGTGGCGTACATCCCGCGCGGTGTCTGCGAGACGCGGATGCGCTTGACGAGGTCTCCGGATGCAAGGTCGATGACGGACACGTCATGGCCGGACCAGTTGCTGGCGTAGAGTGTCTTCTCGTCCGGCGAGAGTGCCACCCACTTGGTCCACGAGCTCTGTGTATCGAACTCGCGGAGCACCGCCCGGGTCTTCACATCGATCTCAAAGCACTTGGCGGTCTCCATCTGCGACGTGTAGGCGAGCGTGCCCGCTTTGTTGAAGATGACCTCCACCGCGCCGTGTTCGCCGATGTCCACGCCGCCGAGTATCGCCCCGGTGCGGGGGTCGAAGATCTGGATCGACGGCGGTCCGTTCAGGATGCTCGTCCACGCCTCGCTTCCGTCATGGGTGACTGAGACGCCCTTTGGTGCGCCCTGCGTGGTGATCAGCCCGAGCCCGTGGAGCACCTGCCCCTCGGGATCGAGGTAGTACTCGAGTGCCAGCGCCGAGTCGCAGAACATCTCGCGTTCGAACGTGTTGTAGCCGGCCAGTGAGAGCGACAGCGTCATCGGGCCGGCGGGGACCTCCTGCTCGAAGGGCGTCGTGCCGGTGAGCGTCTCCCCGCTGGCGAGCGTGACAACGCACGATGCGCCTTCGGGGTGGGTCGTGACGGAGAGCTGTTGGGGCAGCGGGGTAAGGGCGATCTCGAGCCTGGATGTGCGGCCGCGCTTGACCTCGATCGTCGTATCGAGCGGCTCGAAGCCCGTGCGCTCGGCGTGAACCGCGTAGGTGCCCGGGTCGAGGTCCTCGAGCTCAAGCGACCCGCTGCCTGTGGTCGCGCCATCGAACAGGATCATCGCGTCGGCAGGCACGGCCGCGAGCGCGACCGAGCCGGGGCGCGTCAGCAGGAAGGCGCCCAGTGCGACCGCGGCGATCGTCACGCCGATCAACGCCGCTAGGACGACCCCACGCCGCCTTTGGGCCGAGCGGGGACGCGGGCCTCTGCCGCCGCGTTGCCGGTGGGCGGGCCGGGCGACGTACTGGGCGCGGGACGAGCGGCTGCGCGAGCGCGGCGGTGCATGGCGGCGGTCCCGTCCGGACCGCGTCCCGGCGCTACGGGCGGGGTCGAGCGTCTCGTACGAGCCGTGGAACGTCTTTCCCGACCCGCGTTTCCGGCTCCGGTACTGCTCCACCGTCACCCCCGGTCGTCTGCCCGGTCGCCTTACGCGAAGGCGGCCCCGGTCCGGGGCCGCCTGGCGTGCTCGGTGTGAACGGCTGCGCCGGGCGCCCCCGGCGCCATCTTACTTGAGCTCGAACACGACCGTCACGTTCGCGGTGACGTCGAGCTGCCCCGGCTCGATGGGCACGCCCGCTCCATCGGCGGCAGCTCGCGCCTCAACGCCGTGGTAGATCGGCGGGATGCTCACACCCGTCTCGGCCACGCTCACGATGGCGCCAAGCGATTTGCCGGTCGCCTTGGCCATCGTCTCGGCCCGGCGGCGTGCATCAGCGATCGCGTCGGTGATCGCCTCGTCCTGGGCCCCGGCGTCATCGTCGAGCATGAAGCTCGGGCCGCCGATCTCGTTGGCGCCGGCACCGCTGGCGGCGGCGATCACGTCGCCGAGTGTGCCGAGGTCGCGGACCTTCACGCGTACCTGGACGCTCGCGCGGTAGCCGGAGATCTGCGGCGTGCCGTCGTCGTAGCCGGAGTACTCGGGGTAGACGCTCACGTTGGCGGTCTGGATATCGTCGGCTGACACGCCGGCCTTCTTCACCGCCTCGGTGATCGAGGCGGCGGCTGCAGAGACCTTCTCGAGCGCGACGTCCGCCTCGGGCTCAAGCGCGCTCACGCCAAAGGTCATCTCGGCCATGTCGGGCGCTGCGAGCGTCCGCCCGGTGCCTGTTGCCGTCGCCGTGTTCAGTGGCGTGACGCTATCGCTGGTAACGACTTTGGTGGTGCAGCCACCGAGCACGAGAAGTGCGGCAAGCACCACCGCTGCGGACAGGGCTCGCGTTCTCATCGGGTGTCCTTTCGTAGGCGCGACCGGGCGTGACCCGGCGCTGTGGGTGTCACATCCCTACGACGCACACGGCGGGCGTGCGGTTCTCGGCACGGCGATTGGACGTGCGTCGTCCAGGGAGACTGTCAGCGTCTACTCGGACACCGGCGGCGAGGACCGCGATGTAAGCGAAACGAGAAGAAGGTGAGAGCCGAGGACCGACTCCCACCTTCACAGGTTCGTGGCGCGCCCTGAGAGATTCGAACTCCCGACCTTCTGATTCGTAGTCAGACGCTCTATCCGGCTGAGCTAAGGGCGCGTATATGCGCGAGGCTTTCGTATCCTGCCCTCTCGCGCGAGAGATGTCAAATGGCGGAGAGTGAGGGATTCGAACCCTCGAAGGGGCTATTAGCCCCTTACTCGCTTAGCAGGCGAGCGCCTTCAGCCGACTCGGCCAACTCTCCGCGTGGGGTGATGCGGAAGCGATTATACACGGCAGGCATCCGTGGGGCGACAGCGGTCGTCCGGGTATAGCCTCAAGCAGGGCGTGTCGGGCGGACCGAGCGTGTCCGGGGCACCGGGACTGCCGTGCGCGTCGGACGGATCGAGCGGAAGGAGCGGCCGTGTCGCAGCGCATCATGAAGGCGATCCTCAAACCCTCGGCAGGACCCGGCGTGTCGCTTGAGGAGGTGCCGGTGCCCGTTGCCGGCCCGGGCGAGCTCAGGGTCCTCATCGAGAAGGTCGCCATCTGCGGCACCGACGTCCACATCTACGAGTGGAACCCGTGGGCCGAGCACACCGTCCGCCCGCCGCAGATCCTCGGGCACGAGTTCGTAGGCCGCGTCGACTCGATCGGCGAGGGGGTCAGCGGTTTCGCGCTCGGCGAGCGCGTCTCGGGCGAGGGGCACATCGTGTGCGGTGTCTGCCGGAGCTGCCGGGCGGGTCGGCGGCACCTGTGTCTGAACACCGTCGGTGTGGGCGTGAACCGCGACGGGTGCTTTGCCGAGTATGTCGTCATCCCCGCCGCGAACGCGTGGCATCTCGCCGACTCGATCCCGTCGCGCATCGCCGCGATCTTCGACCCGTACGGGAACGCGACGCACGCGGCCCTCAGCTTCGACCTGGTGGGCGAGGACGTGCTCATCACCGGCGCGGGCCCCATCGGCATCATGTCGGTGGCGATCGCGAGACACGTGGGCGCGCGCAACGTGGTGATCAGCGACGTCAACGACTACCGACTCGCGCTTGCGGCGCGCATGGGGGCCACGCGTACGGTCAACGTGACGCGGGAGACGATCGCCGGGGCGATGGACGAGCTCGGCATGGTGGGGTTCGACGTGGGGCTGGAGATGAGCGGGAGCGGGGACGCGTTCGAGACGATGCTCGAGAGCATGTATCACGGCGGGCGGATCGCGCTGCTCGGCATCGCACCGGGACCGGTCCGGATCGATTGGGACGAAGTGGTCTTCCGTGGCCTGACGATCAAGGGCATCTACGGCCGCGAGATATGGGAGACCTGGTACAAGATGCAGACGATGCTGGAGAGCGGGCTCGATATCTCGCCGGTGATCACCCACGAGCTGCCCTTCGCCGAGTACGAGGCGGGGTTCGAGGCGACGATCAGCGGCCGGAGTGGCAAGGTCATACTCGAGCTCGAGCTCGAGCTCGAGCCGGAGCCCGGCCCCGGCCACGGTGAGGGGAGGGCCTGATGATCGGAAGCATGCGTGAGGCGCTGCGCGCCAAGATCGCCGGCCTGCGCGATGCCGGTCTGTATAAGCCCGAGCGCGTCATCGAGTCACCACAAGGGCCGGTGATCCGCGTCGCCGCGTCGGATGGTGGCGAGCGCGAGGTGCTGAACTTCTGCGCGAACAACTACCTCGGCCTGGCCGGTGATCCGCGCGTGGTGGCCGCCGCGCACGAGGCGCTCGACCGGTGGGGGTTCGGCACGTCGTCGGTGCGCTTCATCTGTGGGACGTTCGGCGTACACAAGGACCTCGAACGGCGGCTGAGCGAGTTCCTCGGCACGGAGGACACGATCCTGTACTCGTCGTGCTTCGATGCCAACGGCGGGTTCTTCGAGCCGTTCCTGGGGCCGGAGGACGCGATTCTCGCCGACGCGCTCAACCACGCAAGCGTGATCGATGGCGTGCGGCTCACCAAGGCCAGGCGGCTGATCTACGCGCACTCGGACATGGACGACCTGCGCGCGAAGCTGGAGGAGGCGCGGGATGCGCGATTCCGCGTGATCGCCACCGACGGGGTCTTCTCGATGGACGGCGACATCGCCGACCTCGCGGCCATCTGTGACCTCGCCGAGCGCTACGACGCGCTCGTGATGGTGGACGACAGCCACGCCACGGGGTTCGTAGGGCCCACGGGCCGCGGCACGCCCGAGCTCTGTGGTGTGGCCGAGCGCGTCGACGTGATCACCACCACCTTCGGCAAAGCGCTCGGCGGGGCGTCGGGGGGATGCACGAGCGGGCGCGCCGAGATCATCGAGTGGCTCCGGCAGAAGAGCCGGCCGTACCTGTTCTCCAACACGCTCGCACCGGTGGTAGCGGCCACCACCGTCGCCGTGCTCGACCTGCTCTCCGAGACCACCGCGTTGCGTGACCGGCTGGAGACGAGCGCGCGGCGCTTCCGTGCCGACATGACCGCGGCCGGCTTTGACATCCGCCCGGGCGAGCACCCCATTGTGCCGGTGATGCTCTACGACGAGGCGCTCGCGCACCGCATGGCCGAGGCGCTTCTCGCCGAGGGCATCTATGTGATCGGCTTCAGCTACCCCGTCGTGCCCAAGGGCGCCGCGCGAATCCGCGTCCAGCTTTCTGCGGCGCATACCGACGAGCAGATCGACCGCGCGGTGGTGGCCTTCACGCGCGTGGGCGAGGAGATGGGCGTTCTCGGCTAGGAGGCGACGATGCCGGACGGGAAGCGGCGCGGGCGGGCCGGACGGCCGGGCGCGGGACCGCTGGTACGCGCGACGGCGCTCCTGGCACTCGGCGGAGCGTGCACCGAGGGCGCGAGCTGGTTCCTGCAGTGGCGCTACCCAGACCGGCCGGTCGCGCCCGATCTGCTGTTGGACGCGCTTCCGTACATCGAACCCGCCCGTCTCCTCACGAGCGTGGCCATCTTCGCCGCGGTCGTGCTGTTCGCCATCCACGCCTGGCGCCACGAGCCGCAGCGCATCCCGGACTTCGTGGCCATGCTCGCGGTGATGTATCTCATGCGGTCGGTCCTGCTGGTGCTCACGCCGCTTGCGAACGCGCGCGATGGTCTGCCCGCTCAGTTCCCGCTGTTCCAGTACGGCATGTTCCCCTCGGGGCACACCGCGGTGGTGGTCCTGTGCGCCATGTGGGTCGACCGCAGGACGGCTCCCGGCGTCAAACGCGTCGCCGTCTCGCTTGCGCTCGTCGTATGCCTCGGCTTGCTGCTGGCGCACAGCCACTACGCGATCGACATCGCCGGAGGGGCACTGCTGGCCTACTTCGTGGACCGTGAGTGGCGGCGGGGGTGGTTACTCGAGCCAGTGAAGCGACTCGTGGCGCCCGGCGAGAGCACCTGAGGGGAATGCGGGACCGTCACGGAGCGCGGTGGCGGAGGGGGTGGGATTCGAACCCACGGACCCTTGCGGGTCAGCGGTTTTCAAGACCGCCGCAATCGACCACTCTGCCACCCCTCCGCGCAGGTGGATTATAGCCCGAAGGCAGGTGATCGGCGGCGCGCGCCAGAGAACCGGGCGGTTCAGTCGGTGGGCACCCAGCCTGCGTACGCCTTGATGAGGTCCTGCTTCGTGACGACGCCGGTCACCGCCCCCGGGTCGGAACCGTCGACCACGACCACCCGGCCGATGCCGTGTGTCTCGATGAGGTCGAGGGCCCGGCGTGCGGGCTCGTCCGGTGTCACCGTGATCACGGGCGTGCTCATGACCGCCGAGACCGGTGTGGTCTCGCGCTCGGCATGCGGTACCCGCTGCGCGTCCTTCCAGCTGACCACGCCTACGAGGCGCCCCTCGGCATCGAGGACCGGGAAGCCGTGATGCCGGGTCCGCCCCACGAGGCGCAGGAGCTCGATGACCATCATCTCCGCAGGGGCGGTCACCGGATCGGTCGTGCACACGCGTCCGACCGGCACCCGGCGCAGTATGTCCTGCTGCTCGCGTGTGGCGCTCGCGTGCTGGCTCTCGTAGATGGTGTGGTCGCCGGAGGCGAGCGAGGCGGCCGTGTTCGCGAGGACGAGTGGGATGATCAGCGTGAAGTTGCGCGTGCTCTCGCACAGCAGGATCGCCGTGGCGAGCGGGACCTTGGCGACCGAGGCGTACAACGCGCCCATCCCCGCGATCACGTACAGGGCGGGGTTCTGTGCCGCGTCGGGAAACAGGTGGGTGGCCAGCGTGCCCACCAGTCCGCCGAGTACCGCGCCGATGAACAGTGAAGGCGCCATGTCGCCGCCGGCGCCCCCGGAGCCGATCGTGAGCGAGGTCGCGACGATCTTGCCCGCCAGCAGGAACGCGAGCAGTCCGGCCGTGAGGCGGTAGTCGATGATGTCCTGGATCGTCCCGTAGCCCATGCCGAGCACCCTCGGCAGGAGCAGGCCGAGCATGCCGAGGGCCAGTCCGCCGAGGGCTGGCTTGGCCCATGCGGGCGCGGTGAGCCGGGTGAACCGCGCGAAGACCGCATAGAACACGCGGATATGCACGATGCCCACCAGGCTCGCCAGCGCGCCGATCACGAGCATGACGGCCACGTCGAACAGACTGAACTCCCAGGCCAGCGGCGCGGAGAACATCGGCTCGAAGCCGAAGAACAGGGAGAAGACGAGGTAAGCGGTGAGCGAGCTCACGAGGGCGGGCAGCATGTGGTCGTACTCCATGCCGTAGATGTACAGCACGCTCACGGCGAACAGCGCCGCGCCCACCGGCGCCCTGAACACCGCGCCGAGACCGGCGGCGATGCCGCAGATCGCCAGGATGCGCGCGTCGCGCTCCTCGAAGGAGAACGACAGTCGGCGGGGGAGGTCCAGCAGCCGGACCCAGCGCGCCACGAGTGAGCCGATCGCGGCGCCGATGAGCACCGTGGGGCCCTCTCGGCCGGCACTTCCGCCGCTGGCGAGCGTGATCGCCGAGGTGAGCATCGTGAACGGCGCCGTCCTGCGTGGCAGGCGGCCCCCATCGGCATGGATCGCGTCGATCGCACGGTCGGTCGACCCCGGGCTGGTGCCGGAATCGGGGCTCCATGTGGCCCGAAGGACGCCGACGGCCAGCCCGCCCAGGGCGGGTACGAGCGGGAGGAGCCACCAGGCCGGAAGAGCATCGACGAGACGCGCCGCGCCGGTATCGAGGGTTTCGAGCAGCCAGACGAACGCCGCGGCCGCGAGTCCGCCCACCACACCCGTGGAGCCGCCCAGGATCGACCACTTGTAGAGTTGCTGCCAGCTGCGCAGGTGGTACGCGCGGGCCCGCAGGGCCTCCACGGTGTCCTTGACGAGGTCGGGCCTGCGCTGCGGCGCAGGCTGTCGGTCGGTCATGCCTTCACTCCTCAGAGGCGTCCTGCTCGGGTAGCGGGACGATGAGCACTGGTACGTCCAACGAGTCGAGCACCCGATGGTGCGCTGTCCGCAGCGGCGAGAGGCCGGGGCCGCTGCGCGACCCCCGGAGCGGCGCTCCCATGGCCACCAGATGCACGTCGCGTTCGCGCACGATGCGCGCGATCCCGCGGTCGAGCGACCGGGCCGTCCGCACGGTCGTGTCGACATCGTACCCCTGTGCGCGGACCGTCGCCGCGAGTCCGGCGAGGTGGCGTTCGGCGATGCGGAAGGCGTCGCCGGAACTGATGGCGCGACCCGGCACGATGATGTGGGCGAGGAGCACTGCGGGTCGGCAACCGTCGGTTCCACGTCCTGCAGCAGCAAGCGTGTTGAGCAGGCGCTCGGCGGGCAGCGCACCGCTGACGGGCATCAGGACCGTCCGAGAGTCGCACGTCTCGGCTTCGCCGGGGCCTCCCGGCGTGTTGACAGGCTCCAGCGTGCACGTGACGGCACGCTTGGTCAGGACCGGTCCGACGACCTCGAAGAACACGAGCGCAGCGAGCACGACCGCGTTGACGGTGGCGCCGGACTCGGGGAAGGCCTGCGCCGCGGCGAGGGCGAGGCCCACGGCAACGCCCGCCTGCGGAAGCATGCCGAGGCCGACCCAGGCCGCCTGCTTCGTCGTGTACCCGGCGGCAAGCGCGCCGGCCATGCCTGCGACGAACTTGCCGGTGCTGCGGGCGGTGATGTAGGCGACGGCCACGAGTCCTGCGGCGAGCGCGGCCGCGAGCTCGAGGTGGGCTCCCGCCAGCGTGAAGAAGATGATGTAGACCGGGTACTCGACCGTGCGCAGCGAGCGGAACACACGGCCGGGGTCGCCGCGCCGGCCCTCGGCGGTGGCGGTGGTGATGCCGGCGACGAGCGGCGCGAGCAGCGCGGAGAACCCGAGCACCTGCGCGGCGGCGACAACAAGCAGGACCGTTACCAGGCCGAGGGCGAGGAGCTCTCCTTCGCGGAAGACGTGTCGCAGCACCCGGCTCAGCACAAGGCCTGCCAGCAGCCCGAGGACGAGTGCGCCGCCCACCTGCTGGGCCGTGTGGAACATCGCTTCGCCTACGGTCTCGTGGATCTTGAGCGACAGCATGAGGAACGGCGCGGCGGCCGCGTACAGCACCACCGTCACGATCGAGTCGAGTGCGGAGCTTCCGAGCAGCGTGTCACAGGCGCGGCTCTTCGCCCGCATCTCGGAGATGATCGCCATCACCGTTGCGGGCGCGCCCGAGACCGCGATGATCGCCAGCAGCCATACGGTGACCGGGTCGCCGGGCGCAACGAGGTGGACGGCGAGGGCGACGAGCACGCCGGGCAGGACGATGTCGAGGACCGACGTCAGCCAGAACGAGCGGTGGTGCGTGGCCAGCACCTCTCGGGTCAGCTGCTGGCCGATGAGGAACACGATCACGCCGAGTGCCAGCGGCTCGGCGAACCCGAGCGTGGCCATCAGGTCCTCGGAGAGAAGACCGAGACCGTGGGGGCCCGCGACGATGCCCACCAACAGGAAGCCGGTGACCGAGGGCAGCCGTAGCCGGGAGGTGAGGCGGGCACCCAGGTAGCCGAGGCCGATGAGCGTGCCGACGACCAGGAGGTCGAGCCAGACGGCGTGGTCCACGAAACTCCTTCCGGTAGCGTGAAGGCGAAGTCCGGAGTCTACCCCAGGGTAACGCACGGCCCGCGGCGCTGGCATCATGAGGCTGATTCTGGTAAGTTATCAGGGTTGGTTCGGAAACGGACCACCGGCGTCATGCACGGTAGAGCGCGCGTTCCTCGTGTGTTCCCGTGCGTGATATCCCAGCGGGGACCGCTGCCGTCCGGGCACGGACCGCCTCGCGCCAGCGCCGCTTCTGCGCGAACCGCCGCGCGGAGCGACAGACACAGACAACACGATGATAGAGCCACAACGACCGCCACGCGACCTGGCAGCAGGTGCGCGAGCTGTGCTTTTCATTCACGCGACCCGAAGAGCGCCGACTCACGTCCCGCCGCCTGTGTGGCACACAGGGAGGTGTTCGATGAGCGCAGTCGACGTCCAAGGCGTCTACAAGGTGTTCGGTCACAAGGCTGACGCCGCCGTCGAGATGCTCAGGCAGGGGCGCGCGCGTGACGAGGTCGCCGAGGCCACCAACACGGTCCCGGCGGTGATCGACGCGTCGTTCTCCATCGAGCGCGGCGAGATCTTCGTCGTTATGGGCCTGTCAGGCTCGGGCAAGTCGACGCTGGTCCGGTGCCTCAACCTGATGCACCCGCCCACGGCAGGCACGGTATCCATCGACGGTCGCGACCTCATGTCGCTCTCGGCCCAGGAACTCAGGCGGATGCGTGCCGAGAAGATCAGCATGGTCTTCCAGCACTTCGGCCTGTTCCCGCATCGCACGGTGCTGGAGAACGCCGGCTGGGGCCTCGAGGTCCGCAAGGTGGACCTCGTAGAGCGCAACCGGCGTGCGGCCGAGGCACTCGAGCTCGTCGGCCTGAAGGGGTGGGAGTCGTCATACCCAGGCGAGCTCTCCGGCGGCATGCAGCAGCGCGTGGGACTCGCACGAGCGCTCGCGACCGATGCCGACGTGCTGCTGATGGACGAGGCGTTCTCGGCGCTCGACCCGCTCATCCGCAGCGAGATGCAGGAGCAGCTCGTCAGCTTGCAGCAGGACCTGCAGAAGACGATCGTCTTCATCACGCACGACCTGAACGAAGCGATGTTCCTTGGCGACCGGATCGCCATCATGAAGGACGGCCGGATCGTTCAGATCGGCACCACCGAAGACATCCTGCAGGCTCCCGCGGACGACTACGTGCGCTCCTTCGTCCAGGACGTCGATCGCTCGCGGGTGCTCACCGCCGGGTCGGTCATGGAAGAACCGCTTGCGAAGATCCTTGTACGGGAGGGCCCGAAGGCCGCCCTGCGGCACATGCGGGAACGCCAGACGAGCGGGCTGCTTGTCGTGGACAAGAAGCGCCGCCTGGTGGGCGCTGCGCTCGATGACGACGTGATCGCCGCCATCCAGCGTGGCGAGCACAGCCTGGACAGCATCGTCTCCACCGGGGTGGCCACGGTCTCCCCGGAGACACCGCTTGCTGACTGCCTGATCCCCTCGGCCGAGAGCCGGCTGCCGCTTGCGGTCGTGGAGGACGGCAAGCTGCTCGGCGTCATCCCGCGCGTGACGCTCCTCACCGCGCTGGGGCGCCCGAACGGCAACAGCGAGGACGGCGCGGCGGCCTCATCGGCCGCGGCTGAGGACACACCCGCAACTGACGATACGACCGGGACGGAGGTGTAGCCATGCCACTCGAGACGTACCGTATCCCCGTGGGCACCTGGGTCGACACCGCCGTCGACTGGATGACCGACAACCTCGAGTGGCTGTTCGACGCCATCTCGTCGTTCCTCTCGGCGCTCATCAGCACCCTCGAATCCGTACTGCTGTGGCCGCCGGCGTTCGTGCTGGTGCTCATCGTGGCCGCGATCGCCTTCGCGGTGAAGGGCTGGCGCTTCGGCCTGTTCACGGCCGTGTCCTTCTCGCTCATCGCGATGATGGGCCTGTGGCGCGAGGCGATGTCCACCCTCTCGCTCGTGCTGGTGGCGAGCTTCGTGGCCGTCGTGATCGGCGTGCCGCTCGGCATCCTCGCCGCACGCAACGAGCGGTTCAGTTCGATGATGAGGCCGGTGCTCGACCTTATGCAGACGATGCCGTCACTGGTCTACCTGATCCCCGCGATCGTCTTCTTCGGCATCGGCAAGGTGCCGGGCGTGGTGGCCACGGTGGTCTTCGCCATGCCCCCGGCCGTGCGTCTGACCGAACTGGGTCTGCGCCAGGTGGATGCCGAGGTCGTTGAAGCGGGCGAGGCGTTCGGCGCACCGCCGCTCAAGATCCTCACCCGTGTACAGGTCCCCCTCGCCTTGCCGACCATCATGGCGGGCGTCAACCAGGTCATCATGCTCGCGCTTTCGATGGTCGTCATCGCGGGCATGGTCGGCGCAGGCGGCCTCGGCGCCGTGGTGTTCCGCGGCGTCACGCGTCTCGACGTGGGCCTGGGCTTTGAAGGGGGGCTGAGCGTCGTGATCATGGCGGTGTTCCTGGACCGCGTCACGGCGGCGTTCGGCCAGAAGGCATCCAAGCGGGTGTCGCACTAAGGCCGGGCGCAAGGAATGTCCGAGCACGATGAAGGGAGTGTTCCTATGATAGGAATGCGGAAGCGACATGGGCGGCTGTTCGCCGCTCTGGGCGTGGCGCTCGTTCTGGCGCTTGCCGGTATCGCCGGTGTCGGCTGCGCGGCCGATGACGGCGCGGACACCGGTGGCGACAACGGCGCCGCGGCTGGCGGGACGATCCGGATCGGCTGGATCCCGTGGGACGAGGACATCGCCGTCACGTACCTGTGGAAGCACATCCTCGAAGAAGAAGGCTACTCCGTGGAGCTGACCCAGCTCGACGTCGCGCCGGTGTTCGAGGGCGTTGCCAGCGGCGATCTGGACCTGTTCCTGGACGCGTGGTTGCCGTCCACCCACTCAGACTACTGGGCCGAGTACGGTGACCGGCTGGAGAGCCTGTCGGTGTGGTACGACAACGGCCTGCTCACCTGGGCGGTGCCCGAGTACCTCGATATCGACAGCATCGCCGACCTTGCCGGTCGCGCTGACGAGTTCGACGGCCGCATCGTCGGCATCGAGCCGGGCGCCGGCCTGACGCGCGTTTCGCGCGAGGACGTCATGCCCGGGTACGGTCTCGATGACTACGAGCTCGTCGAGGGCTCGACGCCTGCCATGCTCGCCGAGCTCGATCGCGCCACCAAGAACGAGGCGCCGATCGTCGTGACGCTCTGGCGTCCGCACTGGGCTTACAGCGTCTTCCCGATCAAGGACCTTGCCGACCCCGAGGGCCTTCTCGGCGAGGCCGAGGAGATCCACACCGTGGCGCGCCTTGGCTTTGCCGATGACTTCCCCGAGGTCGCTGGCTGGCTCGAGGCGTTCCTGATGGACGACGACCAGCTTGCGGGCCTCGAGGACCTCGTTCTCAACGAGTACGGTGCGGGCCAGGAAGAGGCGGCCGTTGAAGAGTGGCTGACCGACCCGGCCCACCGTGCGCTCGTGGACGGATGGCTCGGCAGGTAGCCGAGGACACCCTGCGGGAAACGAACGGCCCCCTGTCCCGTGCGGACAGGGGGCCGTCGTGTCGCATGGCCGGTGCGCGTAGTGCAACGACCGTCCCGGTCTGCCGCGTCCGCTCAGGCCTGCACGGGCACTGCGGCGTCGGGGCGGGGCACTGTACCACGCTTGATCTTCGAGAAGACCATGAAGAAGTACGGGATCGCCGCGATGTTCGCGAACAGGATGAGCAGCACCCAGAGCAGCCGGTTGTTGCTCGTGGGAGTGGCGTTCGGGTACTCCCACTCCTCGCGCAGCACCGAGTCGATCAGCATCCAGAGCCACAGCACCGGCGCCGCAAGCGTGAGCAGCCCGATCGCAAGGCCGAGCGAGCCCATGCTCATGCCGAAAAGCCAGCCGAACAGTTCCATCGCCGTGCACGTCCTTTCCGTTCTGTCGAGCAGACCGTTCTCCGGCCCGCGGGTCGTCCTATTCCACTGTCTCCACGGTCACGTCGCCGATGCCGCGCCGCAGCGTGATCTCGAAGCGAACATCCGCGTCATCGTACGCGCGGTTGACCAGCGCGCCACCGTCCTGGATGAATCCGTCGGCCTGGTAGCTGCCGAGCCCGTCCTGGTGCCCGACGATCCGCACGCCCACATCTGCAGGGACCCTCAATGTGAACGCGCCTGCGCCGCCGTTGATGTCGGCCACCATGTCGTGGGTGGGCTCTCCGCCCGAGAGGTCGATCGTGGAGTCTCCCGCGCCCATGTTCACCTGGAGGCGCCTGAGGTCGAGCGTGCCGAGGTCGAGTCGACTCTCACCGGCGCCCATGTTGATGGACAGGTCGAGCGGCATGTCGTCGGGCAGTGCGATGTCCCATGCGTACCGCATCTGACCGGTGAGGTTCAGGCCGAAGGTGGGCCCGCTGGGGGTGCGGACCGCGAGCCGTCCTTCGCCACCGCTCACCTCATAGCTCACCTGAGGCCGCCACCTTTCGTCGCTGAACTCGAAGTCCGCGTCCATGACGTCGGCAGCGCCGCCCGAAACGCTGAGCTGTCCCGCGCCCATGTCGATCGTGGCCACGAGCTCGGTCGCGCCGTCCCGGGGGATCGTGTCGGTGTCCGACGTGTACTCGGGAGCAGGCATCTCCACGCGGACGCAGCCGCTGGCCGCGATGAGCGCGGCGGCGAGCAGTCCTGCCGCGAGGACACGGGGGGTGATGCTGGTCGTCATTGTGGTTCTCTCCTTCAGGGTCGTCATCACTGGTTCGTGTCGGCGTACCGGCCGACGAGGAGTGCTTTGGCGTATGTGGCGTGCATCGCGCCGATACCTCGGCATAGGTGCAGGGTGAGCACGAAGCCGAGCAGACCGAGAGCGATCACCGGGACGGTCGCCCATGGCTCGAGCACGTAGCCGTATCCGCCCCACTGGATCAGGGGATAGTCGGTCAACGCCTGGGCCACCGGCAGCGCGACAGTCGTGGCCGACAGCGTGGCGGCGACCGTCACGATCGTGAAGTACACGATTCCGAGCGGGAGCTGGAGCACCATGTACAGGATGCTCGTCCACGTCCGCCAATCGGTGAGCCAGTGCTTCACGCGGGTGAACACGTCGCCCTCGGTGAGCGCGCTTCGCGGTCGCCGGGGCATGCGCACGCCGAGGAGCACCTCGATCAGTCGTCCCTCGGCGAGCGAGAGTGCGCGCACGATGGCGAAGAAGAGCAGCAGCACGAGCACGCCCACACCGATCGGCAGAAGGCCGAGGCCGGTGGGCAGCAGCGCCGCCACGATCGTGAAGTACGCGATGCCGGTGAGCAGCGACAGAACGAGGTAGAACAGCGCGCCGTAGCTGCGCGCATCGGTGACCACGCCGAAGAACCTCGCCGCCGGACCACGCTCGACCGCAGGTCGCGGAGTGTGCAGGGCCTGGGCCACCGTGATCTCGGTCTCCAGGTAGGCCGCAGCGACCTCCTCGGGCGTTCCGTAGCGCTCCACGATCTCGGCGAAGCACTCCTCGTCTCCCTCAGGACACGAGGCCATCTCCGAGCGGAGGTACTCCTCGGCGTCGTACAGTGCGTCGTGCACGAGTGCGGGGTCGGCCCCGGAAAGCGCCGCCTTGAGCCCCTGCAGGTATCCGTCGATCATCTCAGCCCCGACCCCCTTCCAGTGTCGCGTCCACGAACGTTCTCATCCGGTCCCATACGTCGGTCCACGCAGTGAGCACCGCCTCGCCCTCGGCGGTGATCGTGTAGTACTTCCGGGGCGGCCCGCTCACCGACGGTTCCACTCTGCTGGCGAGCAGCCCCTGTCCTTCGAGCGAGCGGAGCACCGGATACAGCGTGCCCTGCTTGACGGCCATGCCCTCTGCCGAGGCGGCTTCGAGCAGCTTGGCGATCTGGTAGCCGTACAGCGGTTCGCCCGAGCGCTTGAGCACCGCGAGCAGGACGAGCGCCACGGTGCCGGCGTTGAGCTCCTTCTGGAACTTGCGTACGGCGATGTCCGCGCTCTCGGTCACCGGGCTCCACCTCCTTCGGTCTCCTCGACGCTATTAACAAGTCCACACTAGTGCGTACCCAGAATACTGTGAACTTCACACTAGTCAAGTGTTTTCTTTCGGGACCTTCCCGAGCGCTCGTCCTCGGCGCGGATGCGGTAGCATCGGGTCGATGAACACCGACGAGAGATTCATGGCCATCGCGCTTGACGAGGCCCGCTCGGCCGCCGCGCTCGGGGAAGTGCCGATCGGGGCGGTGCTCGTGTGCGATGGCGAGGTCATCGCGCGAGCCCACAACCTGCGCGAGTCGGCGGCCGACCCGACCGCCCACGCCGAGTTGATCGCGGTACGCGAAGCGGCCGTGCGTCTCGGGCGATGGCGTCTGAGCGGCTGCATCCT
Organism: Aeromicrobium sp.; assembly: GCA_015351705.1. Classification (GTDB taxonomy): domain Bacteria; phylum Actinomycetota; class Coriobacteriia; order Anaerosomatales; family Anaerosomataceae; genus JADIIM01. The sequence continues at coordinate 17,234 of JADIIM010000034.1, forward strand.
GTATGTGACGCTCGAGCCGTGCCCGATGTGCGCGGGCGCGCTCGTCAACGCGCGCATCGACCGCCTGGTGTACGGCGCCCCCGACCCGAAGGCCGGGGCCGTCGGGACGCTCATGGACCTCTCGGCGGATGCGCGACTGAACCACCGGTACGAGGTGACCTCAGGCGTGCTCGAGGAGGAGTGCGCCGGGCTGCTCACACAGTTCTTCCGGGAGCTCCGTGCCGCCCGCGCGGCAGGGTCGGCTCCGGGCCCGGACGAAGGACAGGAGGAGACCGGATGAGACGGCGCGCCGCTCGCATGGTTCCAGCGCTCGTGGTGCTCGCGGCCCTGGTGGGCGCACTCATGGTAGCGGGTCCCGCGTACGCCAAGTCGTACCGGATGACCTCGGTGGACATCGTGGCCGAGATCGACGAGAGCGGCACGATGCGCGTCACCGAGCGCCGGACGTTCGACTTCTCAGGCGACTACACGTTCGTCTACTGGGAGATGGACAAGCCCCAGTGGGGCCGGATCGGCAACTTCGCGGTGAGCGGCCCGGAGGGGGCCTACGAGCTTACCGAGGATCCCTCGGCGCAGGACACGCGCCCGCCTCAGACGTTCCAGCTGCGGGACTACGGCTCTTACATCGATGTACGGGCGTTCTTCCGGGCGGCCGACGCGCAGCACACGCTCACGCTCTCGTACACGGTCCAGGAGGCCGCACGTCGCTGGCAGGACACCGCCGAGCTCTACTGGAAGTTCGTCGGCGACCGCTGGGAGCTCGACGCGTCCAACGTGCGCGTCCACATCGTGCCGCCGGCCCCGCTCACCCGCGACCAGGTACGCGCGTGGGGCCACGGTCCGCTCACGGGTGACGTGGTCATCAACGATGACGGCACGGTCGATCTGATCGTCGACCACCTACCCACGGGGTACTTCGTGGAGGCCCGGATGCTCTTCCCGGCCGAGACGCTCGTCTCGGCGCCGGTGATCGACCAGGCGCGTGTTCAGACCGTGCTCGAGGAGGAGGGGCAGTGGGTGCGTGACGCGCAGTCGCAGCGCACCCGTGCCCGCGTGCTCACGTACGGCTCGTTCGGTCTGGTGGGGCTCCTCGCGCCCGCCGCGCTCGCCTGGACGTTCGCGTACTGGCGCACGCAGGGCAAGGAGCACCGCACGCACTTCCAGGGGCAGTACTACCGCGACCTGCCGGCCGATCTGCCGCCGGCGCAGGTCTCGGCGCTGATGAACATGGGTGGGCCGAGCGACTCGGCGGTAAGCGCCACGCTCATCGACCTCATCGATCGTGGCGTGATCGGCATCGAGCGTGTGACCGAGGAGAAGAAGCAGCTGCTCGGGCTGACGACCAAGGACGTGGAGACGTACCGGCTCATCCGCCGCACCGGCAAGGAGACCGGTCTGACCGGGAGCGAGAAGCAGATCATCACGCTCATCTTCAGGAACATCGCCGCGGCGGACTCGGTCACGATGGAGGAGCTCAAGCGCATCGTGAAGCGCCAGTCGAAGGCCGATGCGTGGGGCGCGGGCGTGAAGACCTTCAAGTCCAAGGCCGAGGAGGAGATCACGAAGCTCGGCTACCTTGAGGCGAAGGGCGGGAACGCCGTCGGTGGCTTCGTCGCACTGGGCGTGCTCGTGATGTTCCTCGGCGCGCTGCCGATCGTCGCCTCGGGCAACGGAGCGGGGCTGCTGCTGTCGATCCCGATCGGTGTGGCCATCATCGTCCTCGGCATCAACATGAGCCGCCGGAGTCCCGAGGCGGCCGAGCTTGCGGCCAAGTACGAAGCGGTCCGCAACTACCTCAAGGACTTCGGGCGCATGCAGGAGAAGCCGCCCGAGTCGGTGGTGTTGTGGCGGCACTTCCTCACCCTGGCGGTGGTGTTCGGCATCGCCGACGAGGTGATGAAGCATCTGCAGGTCAGGGTGCCGGAGATCATGACCGATCCGATGATGGGCACCTGGGCGTGGATGGTCTCGCCGGGCTCCTCGGGAGCCACGCCGATCAGCGCGCTGTCGACCGGCATGACGTCCGTCTCGAGCATCGCATCGTCCAGTAACTCGTCGTCTTCCGGCGGCGGGGGCGGGTTCTCGGGCGGCGGCGGTGGCGGCGGTGGCGGCGGCGGCGGGGGAGCCGGATAACCGTTCGTCGCGCGTTAACGCCCATTCAACTCAAGTATCGGACCGAACGTCCCGATGTTCTCCCTGTATGGATGGTAGAGTCCCGGCGGGCCCGGCAGGCCTGCCGGGTTCCGCACTCACGTGAGACGACCGGGAGGCCTGAGGATGCATCGACGCATCGTCCCCATCGGTATCATGGCCGCACTCGTGGTGCCCGCACCCGCGTTCGCCGCGTCCGGCGACGTCCCACCGGTGCTGAGCACCGGTGCTGGCGTGGTCACGCTCGCGGCTGCCGCAGGACTTCTGGTCGTCATGCTCTCGTTGCGCTCGCTTGCGCAGGGCGCGGCCATCGCCGAGAACATCACGTATGCCGTGCTCGCGGTGGTGTGCCTCTCGGCGTCCGTGCTCGTCGGGTGGTTGGGACGCGCGGGCATCGAGGCGCTCTCGGCGGAGCAGGCCCGGCTTGCCGCAGACCTGCTCGGTCTAGCGGCGATGGTGCTCTTCGGGGTCTACTTCTTCCGCGTCAGGCAGGCGATGTCCCGGTTTCTGAAGCGTCTGGACGGCGAGTCGCAGATGCTCGCCACCGTGCTCGACCCCGATGTCACCGACCAGCAGATGGACTCGCGAACGGATGGGTGACCTGATGGGCAATCCACTCGCACAGCGCATGGAAGAGGTGCTGCGCCCGCTCGTGGGCGTGGTGCTCGCGAGCGTGTCGGTGGATCTGGAGTCCCGGCGCATCGGCAAGGACCCCGACACCATCACCTACGGGGACGTGGACCTGATAGCCGAGAACCTCTCCGAGCAGCTGCGATTGCTGCTCGGCAAGGACGTCGCCGAGGCGGCCGCACGCAAGGTCCGCGCGTTGATGTGAGCCCGCGCTCGCGTTGCCCCGCGGGGGTCCGGCCGCTATACTCGCCTTTGCCGCGCCGCCGGAAGGTGGGCGCGATCCGGAGAGCTGACCGAGTGGTTGAAGGTGCACGACTGGAAATCGTGTGTGCGGCGTTGAGCCGTACCCAGGGTTCGAATCCCTGGCTCTCCGCCAGAGACTGACGTGGGCCGCCCTCCATGGGCGGCTCACGCGTATCATAGGGACATACGCAGGTGCGCGTCGGGAGGCGATGTGATGGCTCGGGCCGGTCGGTTGCACGTGATCGCGGGATGCATGAGCAGCGGCAAGACCGGAGAGCTCATCCGTCTGCTGTCACGACACGCGGTCACCGGCGACTCGATCGTCATCTACAAGCACGCCGTCGACTCGCGCGACGGCTGCATGGCCCGCTCCCGTCTCGGCACGGAGATGGAAGCGCGTGTGGTGGAGGACCCCGCCGAGATCATCGCCGACGGCTGCCGCGTGGTGGCGGTCGAAGAGGGCCAGTTCTTCGGCGACGGCCTCGTCCCCGTCGTGCGCCGACTGCTCGCCGAGGGCGCGCTCGTCTATGTCACCGGGCTCAACCAGGACTTCCGGGGCGAGCCGTTCGGCGTGATGCCGACGCTCATGGCCCTCGCTGACGAGCTCACGCTCCTCACCGCGATCTGTCAGACGTGCCACGGGGTGGGCACGCGCACCCAGCGCATCATCGATGGCCGACCTGCGCTGTGGGACTCGCCGCTCATCCTGGTGGGAGGCGGCGACTTCTACGAGGCGCGTTGCCCGGACTGCCACGAGGTGCCGGGACGCCCGGAGGCCTAGCGCGCGCCTACGGAGGCTACCGCTCCCACGGCCGCGCACGGCGCTCGACGGCCACCGTGCTGCCGGACTGGCTGCGCGCGTAGGTGAGCAGCTCCTGGCCGATGTCGGTCAGCGTGATCACGGAGTCCGGGAACTCGTCGGTCAGCAGCATGACCGCCGCCGAGATGGTCATCGGACCGTGCTTCACCGCGGTGCCCGACCGTGACGTGAGCATGAAGTAGCCGCGCTCCCGGTCCTCGTCTTCGTAGTAGTCCATCACGTCGAGGTCGAACGCCCGCACGATCTGGCGCGCTACCTCCTCGGCCTTGTCCGGTTCGCAGAGCACCACGAAGTCGTCGGCGCCGAGGTGTCCCGTGAACGCGTCCTCGCACTCGGCATAGCGCACCGACTCCGAGATGAGCTCGGCCACGTGGTGGAGCAGGAGGTCGCCACGGGAGAAGCCGTAGCGCTTGTTGAATGCGCGGAAGCCGTCGATGTCGATGAAGATGGCGCCGAACGGCCGCTTGCGCGTCAGGCGGAAGGCGATGTGCTCCTCAGTGAGTGCGTTGGCCGGCAGTCCGGTGAGGGCGTTTGAGAAGCGCTCGCGGCGCATCCGACGCACGATCATCTGGATGCGTGCATCGAGCACGAGCGGGTCGACGGGCTTGGCCACGAAGTCGTCGGCGCCCGCCTCGATCGCCATGATCTCAAAGCCCGACTCACCGAGGCTCGTCATGACGAGGATCGGGATGTTGCGGCTACGCGAGTCGGCTTTCATGCGTTTGCAGACCTCGAAGCCGTCGATGTCGGGCAGGTTGAGGTCGAGCAGGATAGCGTCGGGGGTGATCTCGGCGAGTGCGTGCAGGCCGGTGATCCCGTCCGGAGCGGACGTCACCAGGTAGCCACGCTCCTGGAGCGACATGGTGATCATCTGTCTCAGCGTGGCCGAGTCCTCCACCACCAAGACGGTGTACTTCTCCCCGTTGGGCCGCTGACTCATGGTGCCCCCCTTGCTTCGCGCCTCACCCAGGGTACCGCGAACCGCCGAGTGATGGTAGCGGTGGAGCGGCGTGCTTCTTGCTTGCCCAGAGACGCACGACACGCATGAAGGGAGCGCTTATGGCCTCACACGATCCACATCGCGCCGCGCCCGCAACGGTGCGGATGCTCGCATTCCTGCACACCCACCGCAGAGAGCGGGGACTGCCGACCACGGTCGCGCTGGAACTGCCCGCCCCCGGTGCGAGCGTTGCGGATCTTGCGCGCACGCTCGAGTTGCCGCTCGACCTCGTCGAAGGCGCGTTCGTCAACGGCGAGCTCGTGGGACTCGGGGCGACGGTCCGCCCGGGCGATCGCGTCGCCATGGTCCCGCCAGGCACGCCCGCGTCGCACCCGGCGTTCTTCGGCAGGCGGGGCATCGAGGCGCATGCGGTCATCTGACGGCGTGTTGTGCGGACCGCGCGGCGTACGGACGGCGCGCCGTCACTAGGCTTGGCGCCGCGCTGCTCTGGCTACCCGGACTCAGCCCCCGTTGCGGCCCCACAGCTGAGGGACCGTCTCCTTGGCATCGCCGAGCATCAAGATGGTGTCCGGGTCGTCGTACAGCGGGTTGGGGACACCGGAGTAGCCCGGTTTCTCATCGAGGTTGCAGACGATCACGGCGCCGGCCTCGTGGGCGCGCAGGATCGGCATGCCCGAGATGGGCGTCCCCTCGACCGTGATCGCGGCGGGGTTCACCACGTCGCACGCTCCCACGATGATCGCCACATCGGTAGTGGCGAAGTCGTCGTTGATGTCGTCCATCTCGAAGAGCTTGTCGTACTCGACCTCGGCCTCGGCGAGCAGGACGTGCATGTGACCGGGCATCCGTCCCGCCACGGGGTGGACGGCGAAGCGCACGAGCTTGCCGCCCGCCTCGAGCTTGGACGCCAGCGTCGCGACCTCTCCCTGGGCCTGTGCGACGGCCATGCCGTAGCCCGGCACGATGATGACCGAGGTGGCACCCGCAAGCGCGCGGCGTGCGCGGACGGCCGGGTCGTCGAAGACCGGTGCCGGCGCGTTCTCGGCCGCCTGCGCGGGACTCGGGTCAGCAGCCGGCTCTGATTCGGCGGGCGCCACCGGCGCGCCCTCGGCCAGCTGGCTGCCCACCAGGATGCTTCCCACGCGGCGGTTCATCGCGCGTGCCATCACCATCGTGAGGATGAAGCCCGACGAGCCGACCATCGCGCCGGCGGCGATCAGCATCTGGTTGCCGAGGGCGACGCCGACGAAGGCGGCGGCCAGTCCGGAGAACGTGTTGAGGAACGAGATGAGCACCGGCATGTCCGCGCCGCCCACGCGGACGGCGAAGAGCGCGCCAAGGGCGAGCGAGGCAGCGGCGACCCCTGCAACAGGCAGCGTGGCGGCCGACTCCCCGGCCGGACCGGCGAGCACCGCGAGGGCCGCGCCGCCCGCGAGCAGCACGAAGAGAAGCAGGTTGTGCGCGGGCAGCGCGGTCGGACGCTGTCGGAACCAGCCGGCGAGCTTCCCGCCGGCCACGATACTTCCCGCAAGCGTCGCCCCGCCGACCACGAGGCCCACGTAGCCGAACACCTGGTTGACCGCTGCAAGCTCGGCGCCTTCGCGTGTGAGCTCCACGAACGAGACCAGGCATGCCGCGCCGCCACCCGCGCCGTTCTGGAAGGCCACGAGCGCCGGGATGCGCGTCATGTCGACGCGCGCCGACACGACGTAGCCGACGCCGCCGCCCAGCAGGAACGCCACGACCACCACGGCGGTGTCGCCGATGGTGTTGCGGTAGACGAGCAAGGCGAGTGCGATGGCGAAGGCAAGCGCCGCGGTGAGGTTCCCCCGTCGCGCGCCTATCGGGGTCCTGAACTGAGCGATGCCGCCGACGAAGATGGCGATCACCGCGAGGTCGATCAGAAGCTCCTGCCAGGAGGTCATCGTCGCTCCGTTCGGAAGGCTAGCGCTTGAACATGCCGGTCATGCGGTCGGTCACGGCGAACCCGCCGACGAGGTTGAACGCGCCGAGGACGATCGCGGCCGCCCCGAGGCCGATCTCGATGGCGGTCGGCCTGGGCGCGAAGCCGACCGCCGAGGTGGCCGGCGAGAACAGCAGCAGGGCACCGAGTACGGTGACCGCCGAGATGGCGTTGGTGAACGACATCAGCGGCGTGTGCAGCCGCTGCGGAACGCGGGAGATGAGCGCGTAGCTCACCACCGAGGTCACCGCGAAGATCCCGAGCATGAGCGCGATCTCGTTCATCGGCTACTCCTGTCCGCCCATAGCGTGCAGCGCGCCGGTGTGCACGATCCGCCCGTCACGGGTCACGAGCGTGTGCTGGACGATCTCGTCGTCCCAGTCGGGTGCGTCGATGCCCTTCTTGAAGAGGTTCTTCACGAACGCGAGCATGTTCTTGCCGTAGAGCCAACTCGCGTGCACCGGCACCGAGCCCGGGATGTTCACGTAGCCCATCACGTTGACGCCGTGCATGACCGTCTCCTGCGCGGGCACGGTCACCTCGCAGTTGCCGCCCTGGTCGACGGCCACGTCCACCACGACCGACCCCGCCTTGACCGGCTCGAGCATCTCCTTGGTGATGAGGACCGGCGCGACCTCACCGGGTACCAGCGCGCTTGCGATGATCACGTCGGCCGCGGCCACGAGCGGCGCGAGTGCCTCGCGCTCCCGCGCGAGCCACTCCTCGGGCAGCGCACCGGCGTACCCGCCTTCACCGATGGCGAACTCGTCAGGCGCCTCGAAGCCGACGACCTTCGCGCCGAGGCTCGCCGCCTCCTCACGTGCGGCCGCGCGGATGTCGACGGCCTTGACGATCCCGCCGAGGCGCTTGGCCGTGGCGATCGCCTGCAGGCCTACCACACCCGCGCCTATGATGAGGAACTCGGCGGGCTTGGTGGCCCCGATCGCGGTGCCGATCATCGGCACGAAGCGGGGGAGAGCCGCGGCGGCCATGATGACCGATTTGTAGCCGGTGACCGTGGACATCGACGAGAGTGCATCCATGCCCTGCGCGCGCGAGATGCGGGGGATGCCGTCCATCGTGAGCGACGTCACGCGGCGGTCGCGCAGCGTGCGCACGATGTCGTGGTTGGCGGGCGCCGCCGGATGCAGGAACGTGATGAGCATCGCGCCTTCCCGAACCAGGTCGGCCTCGTGGATGCCGAGCGCGGCGTTCATGTGGGGCTGCTTGACCTTGAGCACGACATCGGCCGCGGCGAAGAGTTCACGCGTGTCGGTGACGATGCGCGCACCGGCGGCCTGGTACTCGTCGTCTGTGTGGAGCGATCCCTCACCGGCACCCGTCTCGACGTGCACATCGAAGCCCATCTGCACGTAGGCCGCGACCTCCTCGGGGAGTGCCGCGACCCGGTGCTCGCGCTCGAGTATCTCCTTCGGGATGCCGATGATCATGGTTCCTCCTGGTCCTCAGGGCTGCCAGCCGATGCATAAGCCGCGCAGCGGACTGCATCAAGCGCGGCGTCGTCGGGTCCATCGTCTATCTTCCCATACGGCGCGGGGAAGACCACCCCGAACCGATCACCGCACGCGAATGGCGTTGCGCCCCGCGTCCTTCGCCTCGTAGAGCGCCTGGTCAGCGCGTGCCAGCATCGGGTCGATGCCGTCGTCGGCGGGCCCGGCCGAGGTCACCCCGATGCTTGCGGTCACGTGAAGCGGCGTGTCGCCTGCCGCCATGGGCGCCTGTTCGATCGCGAGGCGGATGCGCTCGGCAAGGCCGATCGCGCCATCGTGGTCCGTTGACGGGGCGAGTACCAGGAACTCCTCGCCCCCCATCCGCGCCGCGAGGTCGTAGTCCCGCACCGTCGATCGGATACGCTCGGCGATGTCGACGAGCACCGCATCACCCACCGCGTGACCGTGCGCGTCGTTGACGTTCTTGAAGTGGTCGAGGTCGAGCATCATCACGGACAGCGGCGCGCCAGTGCGGCGGAAGCGGGCGAACTCCTCCGTGAGGCGTTGGATGGCCTTGCGCCGGTTGGCCAGCCCGGTGAGCTCGTCGGTGACCGTCAGGCGCTCAAGGTCGTCGCGGTAGCGATCGAGCGCCTGCTCCACACGGCGGCGCGAGGTGATGTCACGCAGGGTGATCAGGTTCCCCGTGAGAGCGCCATGGTCCCGGAGCGGGGCCCAGCGGACCTCAAGGACGAGGTCGTTGACGTGCTCGAACGTGGCCTCGCGCGCATGCTCAGAGACCGGATGGCCCTCGGCGTGTGCGCACCAGTCGGGGAGCGCATCACAGGCGACGCGACCGATCGCGTCTCCGGTGAGTCCGGTCAACTCCTGAGCCGCCGGGTTGATGTCCACGATGCGGGCGTGTGCGTCGAGCACGATGACCCCTTCGGCCATATGCTCCACGAGCCGGTCGCGGGCCATGGGGACGATGTCGAGCATCCCGTAGCGGAACAGCGCGAAGGCGATGAGCCAGCCGGTCGCGGTGAACACCATGGGCGTCAGATCCAGGTCGGGGACCGGGCTCACGCCGAGCAGACTGGCGATGTTGATAAGCCACGGCAGCGACACGCCCAGCAGCGCTACGCCCGCCTGCCGGCGGTAGAGCGCCTGCGTGCGCACGAACGACTGGGCAAGCAGCACGAGAGTCACGAGGAGAAGCGCGTACGAGTAGACAGCGTTCACCCAGAACCACGGACCGCCGCTGAGGATCGAGCCGGTCGTGCGGTGGCCGCCGTAGAACCACCCGTGGAGCGGGTCGGTCCACAAGATGATGAGCGTGAGGGCCGGGACGACCGCGATCAGCGCGAGGTTGCGCCAGGTGAGGAGACGTGAGCGGCTCGTGAACTCGAGGGCGAAGGTGAGGATCGCGGCGGGGACGACCACCACGCCGAAGTAGGTCGCGTCGAGCCAGAAGGTGGCGACTCCGGGGTCGGCGGACAGCCAGCGGAGCGCGTACGTTGCGGCCCAGACCGACATGGCGCCCGTTGCGACCGCCAGGCTCGTCGCGCCGGGCGCGGCACGGCGCCGCCAACTCGCCACCGCGACGACCGCGGAGGCGATGGCCGAGATGATGAGGGCAACCGCATAGCCGGTGTTCATCGCGCGCGTCTCCTTGCCTGCATATCCGGCTTTCGTGAGTGTATCGGGAACCGCGGGTGCGCGCTTGACTGGATACCTGGTGCGTTGCCCCGGCATCGGAGCCTCGGTATACTGCGCTACGCCGCCTTCGCGCAGGCGGCACCCCTGCGGAGGGGTGGCAGAGTGGTTGAATGCGGCGGTCTCGAAAACCGTTAGGCGGGTTTCCCCCGTCTCGAGGGTTCGAATCCCTCCCCCTCCGCCAGTACGACACAGAAGAGCCCCGTTCGCCGAGTGAGGCGAGCGGGGCTGTCGTCTTGTCGACCACGACGAATCGTGTGTTCTCCTCATCAGGTCTGGCAGCAGAGGTCGTCGCCTCCGGCGATACCATCGGATCATGACCGAGCGGAGAGGTAGCTGTCCTGGCGCTCTACATACTGCTGGCACAGGGGCTCTCGTCCGTTTGCCTGACAGCCGAAGCGGCATCACACCTTCCTACACGGAAAGTGCGTGCGATGCGCAGCCCCAGCGTGTGGAACTTCGCAAGCGCTTGCGTCAGGACAACGTGGGTCGGTCTGTTCCCAGCCGTCATGACGCTGGCAGCAGCACAACGGCCCGCTCCCGTTGTGATGGGGCGTACACCTGCCTATTCGCTGGAGCCAGTGTCCGCTGGCAGCACGACCTTGCCGTCGGCCACCACAGCAGCCCGCTGCGTCCCACTCGCATCCTTGAACTCAACCAGATACACGGTCTTGTAGGTCGAGAGATCGGACTCCATGCCGTTGCCCATCAGAATCATCGAAGCCATGATGCTGTGGCTCTCGCTCAGCTGGTCTCGCGGGATGTCCTTGACCTCTGTTGCCGACTCTCCCGTCGCATCGCTCCATGCTTTGAAGACATCCGTCCTGTACTGCTCCCTGTCGGCGTCCTCGCTTCTCTCCCAGTCATCCTTCGCCTGTTGGCATCCCGCAACCGAGACAACTGCCAACGATGCGATCAGCAGCACAAGGACCAACCGGAATCTGGACAACACGATCACACTCCTCGCATAGAGCGGCCAGAGCCGACACGCGTACTGCCAGTCTACACGGACTCCGGAACCATCGGCGTCAGGCAGACGGCGGGACTTTCTCCCGGGTAGCATCTTCTCGGCGCAAGCCGTTGCGGGTTCCCCGTCTCGAGGGTTCGAATCCCCCCGCCACTTGAGATGAAGAGGTGGCCCCGACAGCCCATCGCGGGAGGTCGGGGCCACGTGCGTCAGTGCCTCAGCCCTACGACCCGGGTACGAACCGGGCCACCTCGGCACCGTCTCCGACCACCCATCTTCCGGTGACGCCTGCGTGCGCAGCGCCGAGCTCGGCGTGCAGCACCGCGATCCCGAAGTCGAGCGTGGCCGTCCAGTAGAGCTTCTCCGCTTTCGTGATGACCAGCGCATCGCCATCGATGCGCAGCCTCCAGGGTTGCCTGTTGCCGCCCGACGGGGCGAGGCGAACGGCGCTCGCGGCCTCACGCGCCCACTCCGGCCAGCCCGCGTGCCCTGGAGCAATCGTGTCGAGCGGCAGCCGATGCCGGGCGCGGACCATCGCCCGCATGAGGCGCTCGCCCGAGCCGATGCGCTTCGCCGCATGGCCGAGTGCGGCGATTGCGTGGACACGCTCGCCATCGCGCAGGTCGGCGAGTCGGCCTGCGCGCTGTGCGTCGAAGGCGGCCGCTATCCAGACCGAGTCGAGACCGGCGGCCGTCGCCTGGAGCACCACGCCCTCGCCGACGTACCCGACCTCAAGGCCCGCGTCCTCCGGGCCGATGAACGCCGCGAGCGCCGGAGCCCCCTCGATCTTCCCGTAGCTGCCGACCAGGCCCGTGAAGACCTCCGGCGGCGCCTCGCGAACGAGGACGGCGCGTGCGTGGTCAGCGGAGGCGCTCAGGCGCTGAGAGGTCCACTCGAGCCGGTCGAGCACCTCGGGGGCGGGCCGCACGCCATCGAACCTGCGGCTCGAGATCCGCTGCGGTATCGCATCGAACCACTCGGCGGCCAGGTCATCGGGAAGATCCATGTTCGTAAGCACCGCAGTCTCCCTGCCTTCAAGTCGTCGTGCGGACGCGCGCATCAAGAATGTACCTGATGCGGGCGCCGCGACCCACCACGTCACGAAGCGTCGGCTCTCGCAGCGGAGTCCCGGCCGTGACGGTAGACAGAGGCACGGTCCCCCCGTCAGACTCGGGCGTGTCCACCTGCAACGCGGAGAGAGGCCCGCACGATGCGATCCGAGGACTTACGGCGCTACGTCAGGAACACCGAGAAGACGGTCGTGCCGAGCACGGTGGCGATGCGTGTCCAGGGCATGGGCGTTCTGCGCAAGCTGCCGCGCTGGCTCCAGAACCGCATCGTCGAGTATGGGTCCCGCACCGATCCGTACATGAGCTTCATCGTCGAGCCGTACGCGGTCTTCCTTGCCTTCGAGGTCACCGATCCAGGCGCGGCCGAGCAACTCCTGCCGCCCGGCTACCGCTTGCATCCCTCGGCGATGTTCGAGGGCACGCCCGCGCGGCCGTGCGCGATCGTGAGCGCGTTCAACGTGCACACCAACGTGTTCTGGGGCAGCCGGGTCGAGTTCTACCTGATGGCCGAGAACGCAGAGACCGGCCTCCTCTCGTGGATCATCGAGGAGTACGAGAGCAACGCCCCGAGCTACGATCCGGCAAGCGGCTTCGCACTGCCGAGCACGTCGCATTCCGTGGTCTCCACCTCGTATCGTGGTGAGGTCATCGTGGAGATGTCGAGCGAGCGGTCCGGCAACGGCCTCTCACTCGTCGCGGACATCACGCGCGGCGTGCGCACCCCGCTTGACCAGCGCGTGTGGGTGGAGGGCAACCTCTCGGTGGACTACGGCAGCGACCTGCAGAAGTCCACCAAGCCCTTCGGCCTCATCTTCGATCCGGGCGAGATGGCCGAGGCGCTCAAGCTGCCGCTCGAGGACATCGCGCTGTGCGCCAACAGCTTCGGGCGCGGCATGCTCGACCCGAAGCCGTTTGAGGCGGCGGTCTTCCCGTACGCGCAGCACTTCGTCACAACCACGTACCCGACGGCGACCTCGATGCGCACCGCCGAGGACCTTGAGCGCGCAGTGAGCGAGATGAACGACAGGCTCGGGGCAGCTGGTGAGGGTGCGTGCGACGCGTGAAGGTCGCCTGCGTCGGTGACAGCATCACGCGCGGGACGTTCGTGCTGCACCGGAGGCGCAACGCCTATCCCGCGCAGCTTCAGGCGATGCTCGGGGACGGCTTCTCCGTGGGCGACTTCGGCGTGAACGGCCACGCGGCGCAGCGGACAGCCGACCGTCCGTACTGGACCAGCGAGGCCTTCGCCGAGAGCACGGCCTTCGAGCCGGACATCGTGCTCATCATGCTCGGCACGAACGACTCCCGGGGCGACAACTGGAAAGGCCTGAGTGCGTTCGCCGACGACTACCGGGACCTGGCGTTGCACTACCGATCGCTGGCGTCGCGTCCAGCTGTATGGCTGCTGACGCCCCCCGCGCTGTTCCGGCTTGGTCAGAGCGCGAAGGTCCGCTACGGCATGGACGAGCAGGCGCTGGCAGAGATGTGCGGTGCGATCGCGGACATCGCGCGCGACCTTGGCTGCGGTCTCATCGACATCAACACCGTGACCGCTCAGCATCCCGAGGCGTTCCGGTTCGACGGGGTGCATCCCGGCGCGTCAGGTGCGCTGCTGATCGCCCGAACCGTGTACCACGCGCTCAGTGTTGGCACGGACATTGCCGTTCCTCGCACACGATGATGGAACACACGCATGCCGGTGAGTGCCGGCGAAAGGGGAGTCTCAGATGTTCTTCGGCCCGCAGGGTTGGCTTATCTTCATCGTCGCGATCGTGCTCGGCATGGCGACCCAGGGGTATGTGAACAGCGCGTATCGGAAGAACAGCCGAGTGGCGTTGCCGTCGGGCCTGAGCGGTGCTCAGGTAGCGCGCCGGATGCTGGACTCGCAGGGACTCCAGCACGTGCGCATCGAGATGGTGCCCGGGACGCTCACCGACCATTACGATCCGCGCGCCGATGTGCTCCGGCTCTCGACCGATGTGCACAACGGTGTCCATATCGCCGCTGCTGGTGTGGCGGCGCACGAGGCGGGTCACGCGGCCCAGCACGCCGCCGGGTATCTGCCCGGGCGCCTGCGGATGTCGCTCGTGCCGGTGGCCAACATCGGCTCGCAGGGCGGGCCGCTGCTCGTGATGCTCGGGCTGCTCCTCGGCTACGGCACTGGGTTCTCGTCACTGTTCATCGACCTCGGCATCGCCCTGTTCGCGGCGGCCGTGCTCTTCCAGGTGGTGACGCTGCCGGTGGAGTTCGACGCGTCCCGCCGGGCGCTCGCGGCACTCACGACCACCGGTGCCGTGTTCCCGGGCCAGGAGTCCGGCGCGCGAAGCGTGCTCACCGCGGCTGCGCTCACCTACGTGGCGTCCGCGCTCATCTCGGTGCTCTATCTGCTGCAGTTCATCGGCCTCAGGCGGGACTAGGACGGCACAGCCTGGTGTGCGTCTAACGCGGGGGCGAACCGCAGCGCAGGTGGACCGGTGAATCACACAAGTGGTTGCGTCTTGGACGTCAAGGTACTACTGTTGCCCCCTCGAAGGGGAGTAGCCCGTGCGGTGTTCACCGCGCAGCGCGTTCGTCATCACGGACCTTGGTCCCGGGCGCGCTCTCGGCGGCGAGACCTTCGACACCCACCGCCCGGTCGAGCGAATCGATCAGGCGCGAACCGGTCATGGTGTCGAAGGGAAGCGTGACTCGATGGTGATGTATCTGTCGGCGGCCGCCGGTCTCGTCCTGCTGTTCGGCGGCGGCGAGTTCCTTGTCCGCGGAGCGGTCTTGGTCTCGCGGCGCCTGGGCCTCTCTCCACTCTTGATCGGCATGACCGTGGTCGCGTGGTGCACCTCGGCGCCGGAGCTGGTCGTCAGCCTCGGGGCGGCGCTCGAGGGTCGGTCGGACATCGCCGTCGGCAACGTGGTGGGAAGCAACATCTTCAACATCCTCGGGGTGTTGGGCGCGGCTGCCCTCATCACGCCCATCGTGGTCGATCCGAGGGCGATGAGACGCGACACGGTGGTCATGATCGTGTCTGCCGCGGCGCTGGTCTTCGTCGCCGCCACCGGCGAGATCACCCGCGTCCCCGCCGCGGCACTGCTGATCGCGCTTCTGGCTTACGTCGTCATCTCGTATCGCTCCGAGGCTCGTCGGCCCTCGCTGCCGTCGGCGACGTTGCACGAGAACGAGTCCGCCGAGATCGAGGTCAGCGGCTCGGTGATCTCAGGCGTCGCCTACCTGCTCGGCGGTCTGGCCGCACTCGTGATCGGGTCGCGGCTGCTGGTCGTCGGAGCCTCCGACATCGCGCGCACGTTCGGCGTGTCCGAGGCTGTGATCGGTCTCAGCCTGGTCGCCGTGGGCACGTCGCTCCCGGAGCTCGCGACGAGCATCATCGCTGCGCTGCGCAAGCACGCGGACGTCGCAGTGGGCAACGTGGTGGGCAGCAACATCTTCAACATCCTCGGCATCCTCGGTGTCACCGCGCTCGTGAAGCCGATCGGCATCGCCGAGCAGATCGCCTCGGTGGATGTCTGGATCATGCTCGCCGCGTCGCTCGCGCTCGTGCCGATGCTCCTGTGGCGTGGGCGGCTCGGCCGATCGACGGGCGGCATGCTGCTGCTCGGGTACGCCGCCTACCTGGCCGTACTGTTCTGAGCACGCACGGGTTCGCGCTCCCTGTGTTGTTCGGGTAGGCTCAGGATACCGGGTCAGGCCACGGCGTTGGGTGGCAGAGGGCAGACGTCTGGGGGAGCGGATGAGGATCGTCAAGGTCATCGGAGGGGTTCTTCTCGGCCTCGTCGTTCTGGTGGTGATCGGCGTGACGGTGCTGGCGTTCTATCACCGTCAGCAGCTACGCGAAGAGGCTGAGGAGTACCCGCCGCCGGGCCGGATCGTCGACGTCGACGGCCAGGGGCTTCACGTTTACGCCGAGGGTGATGGCGAGCAGACCCTCGTGTTCATGGCGGGTCACGGGACGAGCTGCCCCTCGCTCGACTTCAAGCCGCTGTGGAGCCGGGTGGTGGATGAGTACCGGATCGTGGTGGTCGAAAAGGCGGGCTATGGATGGAGCGAGGCCTCCGGAAGCCCCAGGGACCTCGACACCATCCTGGACGAGACGCGGCAGGCCCTCGACTCGGCAGGGGAGACCGGGCCGTTCGTGCTGGTCCCGCACTCGATGTCCGGGCTGGAGGCCGTCTACTGGGCTCAGAAGTACCCCGAGGAGGTCGTCGCGATCATCGGGCTGGACCCGCTGACCCCGGCGGCCGTCGCGGCCCTTCCCGAGCCGTCCATGGCCGAGTTGAACGTGACGCACTTCGTCTCGCGGATCGGGCTCTCCCGGCTGATGCCCGAGGAGGACCTCGGCACGGTCATCCCACTTCTGGCGCTCGATGAGCTTGACGATGCTGAGCGGCGGCAGTACGTGGCGGTGTTCTTCCGGAGTGCCGTGACCACGCCGATGCTCGACGAGGTCCGGCATCTCAACACGAACGCACAACTGGTCGCAGAGCGTGAGGTCCCTGCGGGCACCCCGACGTACTTCTTCACTTCGAGCGAGCAGGAGGCGGTGGCTCCGGGGTGGCTGGACGCGCTCACGGGCTACCTCGGGCAGGCGAAGACCGGGAGGCATCTCCACCTTGAGACGGGCCACTACGTCCACTACGAGGAGGCGGACGTGATCGCCGGGGAGATCAAGGCCTTCCTGCGCGACATCGACTAGACAGAGGCAGGCCCGACCCGTACACGAGGTGCATGCCCGCATCCGATCAACAGATGCCAGGGGCCGCGCGGTGCCGCGGCCTGCATGACGACCATGAAGGTGTACCCATGGAGATCACGATCGAGCGGTTCGATCCCGCGCGTCACGACGTCCAGGATGTCGCCCGGCTCATCTACCAGGCCGACCCCTCGCTGATGCGGTTCGTGTTCGGTGATGAGGAGACCGCCGTGCCCACGATCGCACGGCTGGTGGGCATGGAGCACAACGACTACGCGGGCCGGCGCGTGCTGTGCGCGTGTGCTGGAAGTCGCGTCGTGGGCGTCCTCGCCGGTCTGACCGGGGCGGAGCGCGAGGCGTCGCAGAAGGCGGCCGGCGCCGAGTGGGGCCGGGCGCTCGGCGCACGGGGGATGCTCCGGGCGCTGCGATGGGGCCCGAAGCTCGAGAGCACGGCCACGCGCGAGGTGGCTCCGGAGGAGTACTACATCTCCGCGCTCACGGTGGACGAGTCGTGCCGTGGGCAGGGGGTGGGCTCGCTCCTGCTCGCCGAGGTCTTCCGCGACCACCCCGTGGTGGTCACCGACGTGAACATCACCAAGGACGACGCGATCCGCTTCTACGAGCGCCACGGCTTCACGCTCGGCGAGAAGATGACCTTCACCCACAAAGGCGCCGAGCTCGGCAACTACCAGATACGGCGACAGGGGTAGGGCCCCGATCGGCGTGAGCCCGGCTCAGCGCTCGTCGGACTCCGGCGGCGGCACCGGCATGCGCGGGTCGGGTGCCGATGACACGTGCGGCGCGATGTCGAGCTCGGCGGCGTAGCGCCCGGGCTCGTCGAACAGCCGGAGCGCCTTCATCGGCACGGTGGCGGTTGCCGCGACCAGGATCAGCACGCCGAGCGCGGTGAAGGTCGCCTCGGCGCCGAACCGCTCGATGGCAAGCCCCGCTCCCATGTAGCCGAGCGGCCCTGCCGCGTAGTACGAGGCCATCAGCACACCGAGTACGCGTCCACGACGCGCGGGATCGGTTCGCGTCTGCATCGCGAGGTTGATGAGCGGGTCCACGGGGCCCCAGAAGAGCCCGGCGAGCGCGGCGGCGCCCACGAGGAGCGCGTAGGTGGGCGCGAGCGCCATCGCGAGTATCGAGACCGAGGCGAGCACGACCGCTCCCGCGAAGACCGGGTAGCGCCGGACGCGGGGGCCGATCGCCGCGTAGGCAAGCGCGCCCACCAGTCCGCCGGCCGAGAGCGCGGTCAACACGAGCCCGAGTGCGGCAGGGCGGCCCTGCTGCTGGAAGATGTAGGGGAGGACCACGCCCTCGATGGGCAGGTAGACCGCGACGATAAGCATGCTGATCAGCGTGGTCATGCGCAGCAGCGGGTCGCGCCACACGAGGCGGACGCCCTCGGCCGAGCCGGTGAGCACCGTCTTCGGGCGGTCTGCACGCTCGGGCGAGCCCACGCCCGGGGCCCGGATGAACATGACGGCGGCGCCCGAGAACACGAACCCCACGGCGGTGGCCCACAGGGTGGTCACCGGTCCGATCGTGGCGATCAGCACACCGCCGACGGCCGGGCCGATGAGGTAAGACACGCCCCAGGTGGCCTCGTGGATCGCGTTCGTCCTCGGCAGCGGCCAGCGCGCCTCCCTGCCGAGCTCGGGGATCATCGCCTCGCGCGCGGTGGCGCCGGCCGGGTCGAAGACCGCGCCAAGCACCACGAGCGCCAGGATGAGCGTCATGTCCAGGCCGAGCCAGCGGTCCACGAGCGGGATCGCCGCCACCGAGAGCGCCGAGCAGGCGTCGGAGAACACGGCCGTCCGCTTGCGGCCCAGGGTGTCCACGATCGATCCGGAGAAGAGCGCGGAGATCAGCAGCGGTATCGCGGTAGCGGCTCCTACGAGCCCTGCCGAGGTCGCCAGGCCCGTGCGCTCGAGCACGAGCCACGGGATGGTGACCACCGCGATGCCGTTGCCGATCCCCGAGACGAGCACCGCGCTCTCCAGCAGCGCGAGCGGTCCGAGGCGGCGGGGCGCGTTTGGCGCCTCGCCTGTCACTACCTGACCGCCACGCCGAGGCAGTAGGGCCAGATGATGAGCCCGAGCACCGCGGTCCAGAACGTCAGCTTGGCGTAGGCGATGGTGAACAGCCACCCGATGAACCAGATGATGCCCATGCCGGTGTCCACGCGTATCCTCTGCGTTCCTTGCCCTGCCATCACAACCTCCTCAGTCCAGCGGCCGCCGGCCGCCGCCGTTGTCTGATCGTCTCACGCGCAGAAGACGCGGATGTTGTCGCCGTCGGCCGAGTGCACGTTGATCTCCATCTCGCGGAGACTCTGGATGAGCTCCTCGATGTCCTCCGGCTTCAGGTTGTTGAAGTCGATCGACATGCCGTGCTCACCCATCGACTCGCTGATCTGGTCCATCGCCTGCGGCGGGATCAATGACGTCAGCTTCAGGCCGGCGCGCAGCAGGCCGAGCGGCACCTTGACGTCCACCGTGTCCTTACCCGTGACCTTCACGTACAGGAACTTCGGGGTGCCGGTGGCCGAAGGTCCGGTGGGCCAGTCGTCAGACGGCATCGGCTCGCGAGACGGCGTCGCCTCTGACGCCGGCGTGCCGAGCGAGTCCAGGAGCAGGTCGGCCTCCTCGGCGGTGATCTTGCCCTCGGCCAGCATGCCGAGGATGCGCTTGCGGTCTTCGCTCATGGTGGTGACTTCCTTTCTGTCAGTAGATGTCGACTTTGACGAAGCTGTCTTCGGTCACCGCGTCCACATGGGTACCGCGGACCTCGGCAAGGACGCGCAGTGAGCCGAGAACGAGTCGCGTGTAGTGGTGGTACCGCGCGCCCGACGCAAGGAGCGCAAGATCGACGAGCAGCGTGACGATGAGCGTCAGCACGAGCAGCGGGAGCAGCAGCGGCCACAGCAGCACGATCGGCAGCCACAGGCGGAACCCTCTCGCGCCGGCCTCGCGAACGCGCACGCGGATCATGAGCGGGGGCAGGTAGGCGTTCATCGCCGCATCCTCTTCGCAGCTTCGCTCGCGCTGATCTCGCCACGCTCCAGCAGGTCCAGCACCTCATCGCGCGGCTCCGGTGTGGGCTCGATCTCGACCTCGACGAGCGCGAGGCGCGCGGCGATGCGGTTGAGCCGGTTCTTGATCGTGGGGTAGCTCACGCCGAACGCCTTCTCCATCTGCTTGATCGAGCCGTGGGACCGCACGAACTCTCCGACGAAGACCTGGTCCTCATAGCGGAGCCGCGCCAGCGGCGGGAGGTCGAACTCGCCGTCGATGCCGATGTCCGTCTCCTTCAGGCGAATACCGGTGACGACGAAGTCGCGGTCTCCGGTGAGGTCGGTCAGGTCGTGCCAATCACGTGCCATGGTCTCACTCCCTTTCAGCAATCATGAGCATAGTGTACCCAGAGATTGAGAAAGTCAAGCGTGAGATTGAGAAAATCAACTATTGCGTCGATCAGGGAACAGTTCTCGCGCGGAGCCCTGTTCGGGGACCAGTGACCTGCGGCAAGGGCGAGGCGCGGCCTACCAGCTGGTGGTATCGCTTTCTCGTGCGACCGGCAGCTCGAACCAGAACGTAGAGCCGACGCCCATCGCGCTCTCGGCATGAAGTCGTCCGCCGAGTCGCTCGATGACGGCCCGGCTGATCGTGAGCCCGACTCCGGCGCCGGGACTCTTGGCGATGTCAGGCTGCGGCAGCTGGCGGAACTCATCGAAGATCCCGGGCAGGTTCCCCTCGGGGATGCCCCGGCCGTTGTCGGAGACGGCGAAGCGGACGCGGTCTTCTCCGGCCGAGGCGCCGATAGTCACCGTTCCGCCGACGTCGGTGAACTTGATCGCGTTCCCGATCAGGCGGACGAGCGTCTGGCGCAGTCGCCGTGAGTCGGTCCGGAGGAGCGGGAGCCCGCCGCTGACCGTGCTCGACACCGTGACCCCCTTCTCGCGAGCGATCGGCGTCACCTGCTCGACGGCAGCGCCGACGACCTCGGCAGGATGCACGTGGTCATCGGATAGCCGGAGCGTGTCCGAGCGCAACGAGGCGAGATCAAGGATGTCCTGTGCCATCGCGTACAGGTACCTTCCCGCGTCGCGGACGGCGGTCAGCTGCCTGCGCTGATCGTCGTTGAGGCCGTCGGCGAGGTCGAGCAGCAGCAGGTCGGAGAACCCGATGATGTGGTTCAAGGGGGTGTAGAACTCGTGGCTCATGGCCCCGAGGAAGTCGTCGCGAGAGCGTTGGCCCGCGACCAGCTCTTCCTCGAGCTGACGGATGCGAGCGAGCGACTCCTCGAGCTGGCGCCTGATGTGGGCGGTCTCGTCGTGCGTCATCGGGGGTCGCTGGACCGCCGCGCGGTCTTGTCGGCGTACATGGCCTCGTCCGCTTCCGCGACGAGCCGGTGCAGGTCATCGAGACCGGCGGCCGTCCCGAGCGCAGTGCCGACCGACGCGACGAGCGGGCGACCGGCCGGGCCGACGGATCCGGAGAGCTCCGTGCGCAGGCGTTCGACCAAGGCGGCGAGGCCCGTCTGAGCGCCCTCCGTCATCAGGACCACGAACTCGTCACCGCCGATGCGCGCGATGATGTCCGAGCGTCTGGCGCAACGGCGAAGCGTGTCCGCGAAGATTCGAAGCACCTCGTCGCCTGCTGCGTGTCCAAGCTCATCGTTGACTGCCTTGAACCCGTCAAGGTCGGTGAACAGGACGCCAGATGGCTCATCGGCCCGCGCCGCGCGCTCGAGTGCGACCGTCGCAAGGAACTCGAATCCCCGTTTGTTGTTAAGCCCGGTGAGCTGGTCCTCGAGTGCGAGCTCGCGTAGGCGTTCTGTCGCCGCGCGTTGCTCGGTCACATCTTCCGCGGCTCCGATGATCTGCGACACGCGCCCGTCCGGGAGTCGTGCGAACACGGTCTCCCGCGTATGAAGGATGCGCCAGGTGCCGTCGGCGGCCCGCGCACGGATGTCCCATTCCACCAGGTCGTCGTCGGCCGCGTCCGCGATCTCAAGGAGCGTCCGCTCGCGCAGACGTCGTGACGGCTCATCCAGGTAGGACTCGAACAGGTCGCGAAACGCGTCGGCTCCGGTGGCCTGCGTGTAGCCGAGTATGTTCTGTACGCCTCGGCTCGCGAAGACCACGCTGTGCGAGGGGAGGTCGAAGATGTAGATGATCGTGGGCGCGATGTCGATGATGCTGTTGACCAGGCGACGGCTGCGCTCCAGCTCAGCGTTCTTGCGTGCGAGCTCGCGCTGAAGGCCCACGAGTTCGTTGTTGAGCCTGCTCAAGTGCGTCAACTCGTCGGGCGTGTCGGAGGTCGCCCCGCCGGCCTGCTGCGCCTTGTGCATCCCGCGAACGTGCGTGACGAGCTCCGAGTTGATGCGGACGACCTCGGCGAGCATCTCGAGCGCCTCGGTGTCCGACGGCGAGCCGATCACGAGGACGCCCGAGCTGGTGACGACAGCGTTGAGATTGACTCCCAGCGGCACGTGGCAGGCATCGATCGTGATCGCCCACCCGAATGCGCTTCCTTCTGTCCGGAGCGCCTCGAAGAGGAGCCGCGTCTTGTCCGCATCGCTCGCGACCGCGAGGTCGGAAAGGTGGGTGCCCGCCGAGAGGGTCGGCGTTGCGCACAGGTTGTCCACCAGCACATCGTCGATGCGCCCAGTCTCGTCGCAGACGACGACGAACCCGGAGTTGCGTGCAGGCATGTGCGCTCCTGTCTACGTGCCGACCAGCGTGGCCGCGGTCTCGACCGCCCTCCGGGCATCGGGCGCGTAGGCATCGGCCCCCACTCGCTCGAAAAGGCCGGGCGCCAGGTTGAACGGGTAGCCGCCGACGATGATCGGCACCCCGGCGATCCGCTCGTCGGCCTTGAGGGCTCCGACGACAGCGGCGACCTCGGGCACGTGGTAGGGCATCGTGGCCGAGAGTGCGATGACGTCGGCCTTGCGCTGTGCTGCGGCATCGACGATCGTCGCGGTGGGGGTGTTCGCGCCGATGAAGTGCGTGTCCCATCCCGCCATCTCGAAGTGGTCGGTCACCATCCGCAGCCCCAACTCGTGGAGCTCGTCGCCGACACACGCTGCCACCAGGACGCCCTCGGTATGCTCGCCCGTGAACATGTAGCGGTACAACTGCGCCATCACCATCTGGGTGACGGCGGTCGCGTAGTGCTCCTGGGCGACGGTGATCTTGTTGAGATGCCAGAGCCTGCCGAGCTCGAGTTGCGCTCGCTCAAGCACGTGGCGGTACACATCACCGATGGCAACACCCCCCTCGACCGCGTCGATGATCGCCTGCACCGCGGTGGTGCGGTCTCCGCCGAGCACCGCACCCAGATAGCGGACGGCCAGGCCGGCCAGCGGCTGAGCCGGGTCCATGTTCGACGGTGGCTCGCCCGAGAGCCCGTCGAGCCTGCCGAGAGACGTGTCGATGACGGATGCGGCGTCGTGCGCTACTGCCGGGGTCACCACGTCGCCGACCGCGTCCCTGACGTCGGCGAGGCTGCCGGTGAGCCACTCCACGGGAAGGCCGAGGTTCTCGAACAGCACGCGTACCCAGCGCACGTAGTCGTCGAAGATGATCTGCTCATCGGCCCACAGCGCCGTGGCCACGAAGCTCACGTGGTAGCCCGTGTCCTTGATCGTGTTCTGCATCTGTGACGCAGAGAAGGAGTCGAACAGCCCGGGCCATCGATGGTTCTGCCGGTCCAGGGCGGCGCGCACGATCGGGTCTACGTTCGCCCGCAGTTCCTCGGCAGCGTGCCTCCGTGCATCCATGGGTGCCTCCGGTCGGCGTTTGTGATCTTGCGGCTATGGTACCCGTTCGGACACACGGCAGCGTCGCTCGAGTACCGCGGGGCCCTTGGTGAGCGATTTGCTACGATGACCGCTGATCCGCACGCCCGATGCGAGATGAGATGCCGTGACGCGCGCGCTGTCCAAGACACCTCTGCTGGTCATAGCCGTTCTGGCCGTCAGCCTGATCGCCCTGCAGTGTCCTGTGCCTACGTGCACCGGGTGTGCGGGTGATGAGGTCGTCGTGAAGCAGGCGGGCGTCGTGTCGTTCGCCACCGCGTTCGCCGCCATCACTTCCGCAGTCCAGCTCGCGGACGCGGGACGCTTGTCGCTCGCTGTGTCAGCCACGCCGGACGTGTCCAGCGATCTGGCGTTCATGTGCTCTCGCTTGATCATCTGAGATGACGAGGCCGCTGTACGGCCTGATGATCATCGTCCCTGCTCGGCGCGAGCTCCGTTCGCGCACCGCTTGCCGCTTGCGGTGAGGCGGTGCGCGGCGCTACGCGGAGCACCCGCGCCCCTTCGACAAGGAGCACCCTCATGTCAACAGTCCTCACGCGCGCAACGCGCGTCATCGCGGTCGCCGCATCGGCCGTCGCTCTCATCCTGACCATAGGCTGTGGTGGCGGAGCCGACGCCATCGGGGTCAACGCTCTCGCGGCCGACCCCATGGCCTTCTCGGGCACCGTCACGGTCAAAGGCGTCGTCCAGGACGTCGACGCCGCGGGCCAGTTCGTCGTGATCATCGACGAAGACGAGTACGCGACGTGCGGCCTCTATCCATGCGCCGGTGCGGGCATCGTGCCGCTGCACGTGCCCGTCGACGGCTCGTCGTCATCGGCAGGCACGGTCTACAGCGGGAGCATGCCGAACATCGAGGACTTCGTTGTGGTGGTGGGCGAAGTGAAGTCCCTTCCGCAGGGACTCGTCTTCGACGTCCATCGCATGGAGCGCGGTGGCGCCACGCTCCTCGCCCGGCAGTAGGGGCGGAGCATGAACGACTACCGTCTTGTCCTGCGGAACCTCTTCGGCAGCCGCAGTAGGTTCGCGCTCACGCTCACCGGCATTACCGTCGGTATCACCGCGCTGGTGGTGATGATGAGCCTCGGCGGCGGCCTGCGGGCGCAGATCGAGCGGCAGGCCACGGACCTCGGCGCCAACCTGATCGTCACCCCGAAGGGCTGGTGCGCCTACGAGCAGGTCAAGGTGCTCTCGGGCAATCAGCTCCCCGACGCCATCCCGCCTGATGAAGTGGCGGCGATCGAGGCCATCGACGGCGTGACGGTCCTGCCGTACCTCACCGTGGGGTCGGCCATCGACAACGAGCCGGTGCCGGTCACCGGCGTACGCGTGGCCGAGACCGTCGCCGCCAAGCGCTGGTCCGTGGCCGAAGGCGAGATCCCTGCCGCGGGCGAGCATGGCGTACTGGCCGGCGCGGCCATCGCCGAGTCGTTCGCCCTGGCGCCGGGCGACTCGCTCACGCTGCGTGGCACCCCGTTCACCGTGCGCGGCGTCATGGCGTCCACCGGGACCGGCGACGATGGTGTGCTCTTCATCCCGCTCGATGTGGCGCAGGAGGTGTACGAGACCAGCGGCCGGGTGTCGTTCCTGGCCGTCAGCGTGGCGGACCTGAGCGCGGTCGATCTGTACGCGCAGCGCATCACCGACGCCGCCAACGTCGCGGTCATCTCCGACCGGCAGCTGCTGGCGTCGGTGCTGAGCGTCGTGGACAGTGTCGGCACGACGCTCACCGTGATCGCCGCGGTCGCCGTGCTCACGGCGGCGTTCGGCATCATCAACACGATGCTGATGGCAACGCTCGAGCGTCGCAGGGAGATCGGCATCCTCAAGTCACTCGGCAGCACCAACGCTCGTGTCTTCCGGGTGTTCATGCTCGAGGCGGCCGCCTACGGGGTGATCGGTGGCGTGGTCGGCCTGGTGGTCGGCACCGCCGCATCCCACATCATCACGCCGCTGATCGCGGCGAACGAGTTCACGGCCTTCGTCGGCGGCGCGCGTGTCTCGGCGCTGCCACCGCTTTCAGACATGTTGGCGATCCTGATCGGCGCCGTGGCCGTGTCGACGGCCTCGGGCCTGTATCCCGCCTGGCGCGCAGCGCGCCTGGCGCCTGTGGAGGCGATCAGCTATGAGTGATGCGCTCATCGTGCGTGGCGTTCACAAGACCTACAACGGGAGGAGTGTGCCCACGCCCGCGCTCCGGGGCGTCGACCTTGAGATCGAGGCGGGTACGTTCACGTGCATCGTCGGGCCGTCGGGCCACGGGAAGAGCACACTGCTCCACCTGCTGGGCGGACTCGACAGGCCCTCGGCCGGTGCGGTGCATGCGTTCGGGGAGGACCTGTCGAAGATGTCCGACGCCCGGCTGGCCCGCTTCCGCGCCGAGCGCGTCGGCTTCGTATTCCAGTTCTTCAACCTGCTCAAAGGGCTCGATGTGACCGAGAACGTGTCGATGCCGATGATGCTCGCGGGGCGCTCTCCTCGCGAGCAGCGCGACCGCGCGGCGGACCTGCTGGCGTCGGTGGGACTCTCGGAGAAGGCGCACGCGCGTCCGTCCGAGCTGTCAGGCGGTCAGATGCAGCGGGTGGCCATCGCGCGGGCGCTCGCGAACGACCCCGAGGCGCTGATGCTTGACGAGCCCACCGGCAACCTGGACTCTGTCTCGGAAGCCGAGGTGCTCGCGATCCTGGACGAGCTTCACTCGGCGGGCAGGACGATCGTGATGGTCACCCACAGTCCCGAGATCGCGGCGCGAGCCGAGCGGGTGGTGGAGGTGCGCGACGGCCTGATCGCCTGAGACGATGGGGGCCGGTTCATGATCGCAGGACGCAGCGGGTCGAAGGCGTGTCGCCGGGTGACGGCGGTCCTCTCCGTCACGCTTGCGGTCTGTCTCTGGGCGGGCGCCGGGACGGCCACCGCCTCCGGACTGACGGGAGCGGACGGGGCCCCGGCGGTCCTATCCCTCGGCCCGGGCGACGACATCCCGACGAGCGGTCCGGCACCCGAGTGGAGGCTCGAGGGCACCCTCGGCCCCGACGGGTCCCAGCACGTGTTCTCGGTCGAGTTGGCCGAGGGCGACTTCCTTGCGGTCGACCTGTACGAGGCCTTCCCGGGCATCGAGGTCCGTCTGTTCCAACCTCACGTGACGACGGTCCACGGCCCTGACCGCCCGCGTGTCGTGAGCCGGTCCGCCGGTGGGGAGCGCCTGAAGCTGCTCTATCAGTGTCCTCCCGGCGGCGCTGGCACGTACTACTACGCGCTTGTGAACACGTCCGGGCGTACGGGGTCGTACTGGGGAGACTGGGGCCACCAGCGGTACCTCACGGGCGAGTGGATCGAGCGTGCCGCGGGGAAGGACCGCTACGAGACGTCCTACGAGCTCAGCCGCCGGAGCTTCTACGCGAGCGATGCGGCGGTCCTCGTGTCGGGCACCGAGTTCCCCGACGCTCTGAGCGCATCGGCACTTGCGGGGCACCTCGCGTGCCCGATCCTTCTCGCGCCGCCCGTCACGAACAGGCAGAGCGTCGAGGCGCTCGTGGGCGAACTGCGTGGGCTCGGGGTCGAGCGACTCTACGTGGTAGGCGGCGCGGCCGCAGTGTCAGGTGAGCTCGTGGCCACTGTGGCAAGGCGTCTTGGCGTCGAAGCGACCCGGGTGGCGGGAAGCGACCGGTACGGCACCGCTATCGCCGTGGCCAGGCAGCTTGAGGCGCTTTCCGGCACCACACCTGACCGCGCCTTCCTGGTATCGGGCGCCGAGTTCGCCGATGGTATGTCCGTGGGGCCGTACGCGTACGTCACCGGAGCTCCGGTTCTGCTCACACGACCCGCGGCCCTCCCCGGAGATCTGAGCAGCTACCTCTCGGCCCGCCCAGGCATCGCGCTTGACATCGTCGGCGGTGCGGCGGCCGTCTCATCTGATCTCGAGGCCGGGATCCGACGGACCCGGCCAGCGGGCTGCATGCGCATCGCGGGCGGCGACCGCTATCAGACGGCGGTTGCACTGGCCGCCGAGATGGTCGACCGGCGTGCCGTCGGCTCCTGGCACCGGGTGGGCGTCGCCAGCGGCCTGTCGTTCGCCGACGCGCTCAGCGGGGCGCCCGCGTGCGGCGTGTGGGGGTCGCCGATGCTGCTGACCAAGACGGCCTCCCTGCCTCGGCCCACCGCTGACATGATCCGCGCGCGACGTGGGCCCATCTACTCGGTCGTCGTCATGGGCGGACCTGCGGCCGTGAGCGACGAGGTGGTCTACGACAGGATCGCGCAGGCCCTGTGGTACTGATCCACGAGCGTCTCCTCGCCGTGAGAACGGTCACCGGGACTCGGGCGGAGTGCGCTACGCTTGGCGCATCGATCGGACGACACGCGGAGCGCACGTGGCACACGAGGTCTGGATAGCGTTCGGGCTCACGCTTGTGGCGGGCATGGCCACGGGCATCGGCAGCCTGATCGCGTTCACCGCCAAGCGCACCGACTACCGCTTCCTCTCGATCGCGACCGGCTTCTCGGCCGGCGTGATGCTCTACGTCGCGTTCATCGAGATCCTGCCCGAGGGTGCCGAGGCGCTCACCGTGCGCTATGGCGAGGCGCTCGGGCCGTGGGTGAACGCCGCGGCATTCTTCGGCGGTATCGCGGCCATCGCGCTCATCGACAACCTGATCCCCGAGGCCACCAACCCGCACGAGATCCACTCGGAGGCCGAGACCGGCCAGCTGCGCGAGGCGGCGGGGGGGCCTGCGCATGGGGCCGGGCCACATCGTCCGTTTGAGGCCGAGGATGCGCCCGAGCGAGCCACGCATCCGCACGGGTCGTACGGACTGCTCAGAGCGGGGCTGTTCACCGCGCTCGCGATCACCATCCACAACCTGCCCGAGGGGCTCGCCACTTTCCTCGCCGCGCTCGAGGACCCGGCGCTCGGCGTGGCGATAGCCGTGGCGATCGCACTCCACAACATCCCCGAGGGCGTGAGCGTGTCGGTGCCCATCTACTACGCGACCGGTGACCGCAAGAAGGCGTTCTGGTACTCGATGTTCAGCGGTCTTGCGGAGCCGGCGGGCGCGGTCATCGCGTACCTGGCGCTGGTCGTGCTCTCGCCGGGTACGGCCATGTCGGTGCCGCCCGAGGTCATGGGGATCGCGTTCGCCGGAGTCGCGGGCGTGATGGTCTACATCAGCATCGACGAGCTGTTGCCCACGAGCCGCGCGTATGGCAGGGGACACGACAGTATCCTCGGCGTGATGGCGGGGATGCTCGTCATGGCACTCACCCTGCTGCTGATGCGCTAGGGGACGGTTCAAGACCGGCGTGCCCGATGCCGATAGACGGTCAGAAGCCGCCTATGAGCGGCAGCGCTGTCTCTCGGACGAAAGGCGATCGTGTCATCCACTCAGATGACTGAGCAGCCCGACGGATCACCCATCTTCACCCGGCGACGTGAGCGCATCGGCGCGGCACGAGCAGCCGTGCGCATGACGCGTCCGGTGGGCGTACTCGCCCTACTCGTCGCGGCCGTGCCGATCTGGCTCGACGCCCCTGCCTGGCCGGTCTCGGCGGCGGTCAGCGCCGTGCTCGTAGGTCTCGCTCTCGTACTCGTACGAGGTCTCGGTGCCATGGAGGCTCGGCTCGGAGACACCGCTCGCACCATCGCGCTCGCCGAGCGCCTCTACGGGTCCACGAACGACGGCGTTGTGATCACCTCGGCCGACGGGACGATCGTCGACGTCAACGACGCGTACTGTAGGCTTCACGGCCACCCGCGCGAGGCGGTGCTCGGCCAGAACCCGAGGATGATGAAGTCCGGCCGGCATCCGCGCGAGTTCTACGAGGAGATGTGGCGCTCGATCACGAGCGATGGTCACTGGGAAGGTGAGATATGGGACCGTCGTGCCGACGATCAGCTCATCGTGAAGTGGCTGTCCATCACCGCGGTCCGTGACGAGCGCGGCGCTGCCGCCGAGTACGTCGGCGTGTTCACCGACCTCACGCCCCTTCGCGAGAGCGAGGAGCGGGCCGAGTGGGTCGCCACCCACGATCCGCTGACCGGTCTGCCCGATCGCAGACTGCTCGCAAGCCGCTACGAGGCGCTCGTTGCGCACTCGCATCGGCACGAGGGCCTGGTCGCGGTCCTGCTCGTGGACCTCGACCGCTTCGGCGAGGTGAACGACGCGTTCGGTCACGTCTGCGGCGACGAGGTGCTCGCCGAGACGGCACGCAGGTGTGAGGCGGCCCTGCGCGAGGAGGACATACTGGGACGAGTGGGAGGTGACACGTTCCTCGTCGTGCTGTCGGATGTCTCCGGTTCGCGTGACGTCGACGTGGTCGCCGACCGGCTGCTCTCGGAGATCTCCGAGCCGATCGCCGTGAGAGATCGCACCGCGCACCTGACCGCGAGCATCGGGGTAGCGCTGAGCAACGGGGACACGCGTCTGGAGGACCTCGCACGCAACGCCGAGACGGCAACTGCCCGGGCGAAGAGCGCGGGCGGCTCCCGTTACGAGTACTTCAGCCCTGACATGCAGGCCGAGTCCTCGCGCCGTCATGCGGTCGAGCGGGAGCTGCGGTTCGCGCTCTCGCACGGGGGGCTGCGTCTTGAGTACCAGCCGCAGGTGGACCTGCGGACCGGTGACATCGGCGGTCTGGAGGCGCTCGTTCGGCTGACCACGCCGGACGGCGACACGATCATGCCCGGGGAGGTCGTCCCGGTCGCCGAGCGCACCGGGCTCGCCATCGACCTTGGCGCGTGGGTCCTCGGCCAGGCGTGTGACGATCTGGTCGTCCTGCGCGAGCGCGGGTACGCCGGGAGGGTCTCGGTGAACTTCTCGGCGCACGAGTTCTCGCGCGAGTCGCTGGTCGATGAGGTCCTCGCGGCGGTGGGTTCACGGGGCCTGTCTCCGCAGGACCTGGAGATCGAGATCACCGAGTCCGCGATGATCTCTCAGGCCGATGTGGCCGAGGCCCACGTGCGCCGGCTGCGCAGGGAAGGCTTCGGCATCGCGCTCGACGACTTCGGCACGGGCTACGCCTCCGTGTCCTACGTGCAGCGGTTCCGGCCCACCACCATCAAAGTCGACCGCACCTTCATCCAGGGCCTGCCCGCCGAGTCCAGCGCGAGCGCGATCGTGCTCGCGACCCTGGTCCTCGCAAAGGGCACGGGCGCTGCGGTCGTGGCCGAAGGCCCTGAGACAGAAGAGCAGGTCCGCTTCCTCCGGAAGAACCGGTACACCTACGCGCAGGGGTACTACTTCAGCCGGCCTGCGCCGCTCGACGCCGTGTTCGACCTGCTGGACAACGCGCCGTTCGAGCTGCCGGGCGACTGAGGACGCCGCGGATACAGGGGACCCGAGGGCGCCAGGCGGGCCGTATCGTGCACGGCAGCGGGTCGGCGCCCCCGGGCAGCACTCACTTCTTGGAGTTCGGTTTCTTCACGAGCACGTCGATGAAGACGCTGTTCCCGATCACGCCGCTCGATGCGGTCTTGTTGGGGGCGAGCTCCTCGGCCATGCAACCGCTCCACATGACGTAGTGCTCGTCGTTGTTGACGATCGCGCCCCCAAGGCTGATGAGCGGGTCTGTCACGTGCAGCCAGATGCGGTGGGTCCCGGTCATCCGGGGGATCCAGCCCCCGGAGGCCGAGGCGAAGTTCATCTTGCCGCTCGGTCCGATCCCCGGCCCCAGATCGATGCGCTCGATCGTTCCGTCGGGGTTCCAGATCTCGGCGATGAAGCGGTTGGTGAGCACCGTGGCGTAGTAGCAGTCGAACGTGTGCAGGCCGTTGAAGGGCGCTGGCGCCCGTGACGTGCCGAACAGCTCGATCTTCGAGCTCGGGTACTCGAGGCACGCCATCTTGAACGCGGTCATCGGCTCGGCGAGCTTCGTGTGGAGCGTGACTTCGACGGGGAAGCGGTAGCCGACAAGCGGGTAGGTGTTCTCAAGCGGGTTGCCCCAGTCGATGAAGTCGACAAGGACCGGCTCGTCGACGTGTGCCCAGTCGGCTTGCCAGCTGTTGGTGTAGTCCGACACGAACGCGGTGTTCCACACGTCGTTCGGGTCGGTGCTCGTGGTCACGCGGGGCTGTGGGTACCACGGCTCGGCCGCCTGAAGCCACTCGGTCATTAGGATCGGGTCGGTCAGGTCGGCGATCCCGTCTGGCACCGGATCCCCGGTCGTGTTGTTGACGAGGTCCACGGCGCAGCCGTTCTCATCAAGCACGTACGTCGTGAACACCGTGACGCTGCCATCGGGCTCGACCTGTCCGGGGAACGAACCGGTGTACGTGTCCGAGATGTCCTCGGCGACCACGATCGGGATGGGCGCCCCGACCTCATCCAGCGTGAGGATCCGCTCGTTGCCGTCTTCGACACCGTCTCCATCGAGGTCGACCCAGGTCGTCTGATAGAACGTGGTGATGGTGTCGGTCATGACGACGGGGAAGGAGAGATTGGGGAGCGCAGCGTACGGATCCTGGTTCCCGGTGCCTTCATCAGGGCCGGGCTTGGGTTGCGGCGGGACGTCCCCCTTGGCGCCGAGCGCCGGAGACAGCGGCGCCGCCAGTGCCAGCACGATCATCAACACCAGTACGCGCGCGATCCGTGATCCCCTCATGACGCACCCCTCCTCGATGTCCCGTGCGCGTCAACGCACACGTTCGCAGGCGCGGCGGGCGGATCGGGCACTCGGCGGCGATTCGCGGCCGCACGACCCCGGCTCCGACCGGAAGAGGGAGGGCCATCACGCTCATACCCCTCGTGGGCGCACGGAGGCAGGCGCGGACGCTAAGGAACGGGTGACATTGCTGTCGTTGTCTGAGCCGATGTGAAGCGAGGAGCGATCAGCGTCCAGGCCGCCGCAACCGCGGGACGAGCACGGGCGTGGCGCGCTTGTACGCCTCGTAGTCTTCCTGTCCGCCCCAGGTGGCGTCCGCCTTCCTCTCCAGCAGCGGCACGCCGCTCACCCGCGTCAGCAGCAGGTACACGAACAGCGGGGAGACGAGTGTCAGCAGTCGCCAGCCCTCGAGCACCGGCAGCGCGATGAGCGCGACGCCGGTCCACAGCACGATCTCCCCGAAGTAGTTCGGGTGGCGTGAGCGCGACCATAGGCCGGACGATACGAAGGCGCCCTTGTTCGCGGGATCGGAGCGGAACCGGCTCTTCTGAGCGTCGGCGACCGCCTCGATGCCGAATCCGATGGCCCATGTCATCGCGCCCAGCACGGCCAGTGCGTCGATCGGGGGCTTCTCGGCGGCGGTTACCGCACCGAGAGCGGCCGCCAGCGTGAGGCTCACCCACAGTCCCTGCAGGGTCCACGTGGTCAGGAACCGCACGAACGAGTGCTTGATCCCGTCGAAGCGGTCGTCCTTGCCCGCCCGGCGCACCCGGCGGAACAGGAACGGTCCGAGGCGCCCTGCCCAGATGATGACGAGTGCGAGCAGGAGAAGCGACCGCGCGTCGCGGGCCTGACTCAGCGCCACTGCGAGCGTCATGACCGCGACGTACGTGAAGCTGCCCGTGAGGTCGAAGTACTTCTCGGTCCGCAGGAGGTACGCGGGAACGAAGGCGACCCACTGCACGAGGTACGCCGTCGCGATGGCGATCGCAAAGACCGGCAGGCCGCCTACGGACACGCCACCCTGTGAGCCGGCCCACGCCATGCCGGCGCCGACCAGTGTCACGACCAGAGGCGCCGCGGCACTCCGTGTACGCTCGGCCATCGCGCGCTCCTGTCGTCCAGCGGTATCCGGGGAGGGTAGAATCGTTATGGATTCATCATGATGATAGGGCGGCCCATCCGCCACCTGCAACGTCACCCACGACGAACCGGAAGCAAAGGAGCGGGCCATGGCAGTGCGCGTCGTCACCGACTCGGCCAGCAGCATCAGCGATGCGGACCGTTCCCGGCTGGGGCTCACCGTCGTGCCGCTGCCGATCTCCGAAGGCGGCCGCGCGATCTCCGAGGACGAACTCGCGGCTCCCGGCTTCTATGAGCGCCTCGCAGCTATGCCCGCGCCTCCCACCACCTCACAGCCCACGCCCGAGGCGTTCGCTACGGCGTTCCGAGCGCTCGCCGGTGACGGGCACGACGTGCTTGCCGTGCTCATCTCGGGGGACATGAGCGGGACGGTGGCGTCCGCCGAGGCCGCGGCGGCGGAGGTGCGCACGGACAAGGGGTCGCGCGTGGAGGTCCTCGACAGCCGCTCGAACAGTCTCGAGGAAGGGTTCGCGGTGCTGTCCGCCGCTGAGGCCGCGCACGCGGGCGCGGGCATCGCCGAGTGCCGCCGCCTGGCCGAGGAGACGATGCGGCGCACGCGGTTCCTGTTCACGCCGCACAGCCTTGAGTACCTGCGGCGGGGCGGCCGCATCTCACGGGCTGGGGCGCTCGCCGGCGTCGTCCTCAAGATCGCACCGGTCCTCACCGCCGAGAACGGCTCGACAGGCATAGCCGGGGTTGCGCGCAGCGTCCGCGCCGCACGGGCGAAGATCGCGGCGCTGATGCGCACCGACGTGGAGCGCCACGGCCTGCGTCGGGCGGCCGTGCAGTACGCCGCCGACGTCGATGAGGCGAACCGCTTCGCCGCCGAGGTGATCGAGCCGATCGTCGGCGATGCGGTCCCCGTGGTGCCGATCCACCCCGTGGTCGGTCTGCACGTGGGTCCGGCGGTGGGTGTCGTGTATGAGACGGAGCAGCCGCTAAGGTAGCGCCCGGCATCGGATGACGTGGGGAAGGCTGAGGCCTGCAACGGGGCATGTGCTCTGGTCATTCGGCCACTTACTGGTATCCTGTCTCCACGCTAGAACGTGACATCTTGGTAACGCCGCTGAATAGACAGAGCGTTTCCCTGCATCATCAGCCGCCGTTCGAGCGGCTTGCGGCAAAGGAGCGACGTTGATACAGCTCATCGACGTGTGCAAGCACTTCGGAAGCCTGCACGCACTCAAGCACGTCGACCTTGAGGTCCCATCGGGCCAGAAGCTCGTCATCATCGGCCCGTCCGGCTCGGGCAAGTCGACGCTGATCCGCTGCGTCAACATGCTCGAGAAGCCGAGCTCCGGGACGGTCATCGTCGACGGCGTCGAGCTCACGGCGCATCGCGCGCCCGTGGCCAAGGTCCGGCAGTCGGTCGCCATGGTGTTCCAGTCGTTCAACCTCTACCCGCACAAGACGGTCCTGGAGAACCTCACGCTCGCCCCGATCGTGGTCAAGGGCGTCTCGCGCGAGGAGGCGACCGAGTCGGCGCTCAAGTACCTTGAGCGTGTCGGGTTGAGCGAGAAGGCCGACAAGTACCCTGCGCAGCTTTCCGGCGGCCAGCAGCAGCGCGTGGCCATCGCCCGGGCCTTGAACATGCATCCCAAGGTCATGCTCTTCGACGAGCCCACCTCGGCACTCGACCCGGAGATGATCCAGGAGGTCCTCGAGGTCATCATCGACCTGGCGCATGGCGGGATCACGATGGTCGTGGTCACGCACGAGATGGGGTTCGCCAAGGAGGCCGCCGACCGCGTCGTGTTCATGGACGAGGGCGTGATCATCGAGGACGGCACGCCCGAGCACTTCTTCGAGAACCCCCAGCACGATCGAACCAAGTTGTTCCTGAGCAAGATCCTGCGCTAGCGCGTCCCCGCGCCATCTGAGGCTGGTCGAGACCGGATCCGGTCTCTGGGAATCGTCAGCACCACCAGCGAGTCGTGTCATCCGGGCAAGGCCCGGGAGAAGGAGGAAGCATGAAGAGAACAGTACTGTCATTGGTCCTCGCGCTTGCGCTCGTGTTCGGCGCCTTCGGCCTGGTCGGCTGTGGCTCCGACGAGCCTGCCGACAACGGTGGCGCCGAGGAGCCCGCGGCCGGCGATCTGCCCGCCGGCGTGCAGGCGATCAAGGACTCTGGCAAGCTGCGCGTGGGCGTCAAGGCCGACGTGCCCAACTTCGGCCTGCAGGATGCGGCCACCGGTGAGTTCTCCGGCATGGAGATCGACCTGGCCTACGCGCTGGCCGAGCGCATCGGCCTGACCGCCGATGACGTGGAGTTCGAGGCCGTCACGGCCAAGACCCGCGGCCCGCTGCTCGACAACGGCCAGCTCGACGTGGTCATCGCCACCTTCACGATCAAGCCCGAGCGTCTCGAGCAGTGGAACTTCTCCGACGCGTACTACCAGGACGAGGTCGGCCTGCTCGTGAAGAAGGACTCCGGTATCGAGAGCCTTGCGGACCTTGACGGCAAGACCATCGGCGTCGCCCAGGGCGCGACCACCCGCGACGCGGTCCAGGTCGAGGCGGATGCCGCCGGTATCACGGTGAGCTTCCTCGAGTTCGCGACCTACCCCGAGATCAACGCCGCCCTTGAGTCGGGCCGCGTGGACGCGTTCTCGGTGGACAAGTCGATCCTCTCCGGCTACGTGACCGACGACTCGGTCATCCTCCCGGACGGGTTCTCGCCGCAGGACTACGGCGTTGCGAGCAAGCTGGGCACCGACGAGCTCCGCGACTTCATCAACGAGATGCTCGCCGAGATGGAAGCCAACGGCGAGATGGCGGCTCTCCTCGAGAAGTGGGGACTCTGATCCTTTGTGATCAGGACTAGACGGGCATGTCCGAGCTCATCGCGCGCATAGGCTTCTTGCAGCAGGGACCGTTCTCGGTACCGCGCTGGGAAGCGCTGTTCGCCAACATGGATGTGCTCTGGCAGGGCGTGCTCGTGACACTGCTGGTGGCGTCCCTGGGGCTGGCGCTCGCGCTGGCCCTGGGGACGGTCATCGGCGTGATGTCCGCCTCGCATGCGAGGATCCCCAAAGGCATCGCCCGCGCGTACGTGGAGTTCTATCAGAACACCCCGCTCCTCATTCAGGTGTTCATGATCTTCAACGCGCTCCCGATGATCCTCCCGGGCATGTTCATCCCGGTCATCTCGATCGGCATCATCGGCGTGGGCATGTACCACGGCGCGTATATCGGTGAGGTCGTCCGTGCGGGCATCCAGTCCATCGGCCGAGGCCAGCTCGAGGCGGCCCTCTCGCAGGGCTTCACGTACATCGGCGCGATGCGCTACATCATCATCCCGCAGGCGATGCGCGTGGTGCTGCCGCCGCTCACCAACCAGGCGGTCAGCCTGATCAAGAACACCTCGGTCATCGCTATCATCGCCGGTGGCGACCTGATGTACGCCGGCGACTCGTTCGCCGGCCGCTACGGTCACTACGGACCGACGTACGTCGTCGTCGGTCTGCTGTACTTCCTGATGTGCTTCCCGCTCGCGCGCCTGGCGCGCCGGCTCGAGTCGCGGGCGAGGGAAGCCTGATGGACGCGATCATGAACAGCCCCGTCATGCAGATGCTCTCCGATCCGGTGCTGTACATCGGGCTCGGCCAGGGCCTCCTGCTCACGC
The DNA here is from genome assembly GCA_015351705.1 of Aeromicrobium sp. Taxonomy (GTDB): domain Bacteria; phylum Actinomycetota; class Coriobacteriia; order Anaerosomatales; family Anaerosomataceae; genus JADIIM01. The sequence continues at coordinate 54,096 of JADIIM010000034.1, forward strand.
TGCAGATCGCCGGCACCTCGATCGTGCTCAGCTTCGTGTTCGGCACGATCATCGGCGCGATGCGCTACTCGGGCTTCCCCGGCATCAGCCATCTCGCCACGACCTATATCGAGGTCGTCCGCAACCTGCCGCAGCTGCTGCTGATCCTGGTGAGCTACTTCGTGCTCGGGCTCCCGGCGATGTGGGCCGCCACGATCGGTCTGACCATCTACACGGCGGCAATCATCGCCGAGGTCATCCGTGGCGGCCTGAACTCGGTGCCCACTGGTCAGTGGGAGGCGGCACGCTCACAGGGATTCTCGTTCCTGCAGGCCATGCGGCACGTCGTTCTGCCGCCGGCGGTGGTCAAGATGATCCCGCCGATCGTGTCGCAGTTCGTCACGGTCATCAAGGACTCGTCGTTCGCGATGGCCATCGGCGCCTACGAGCTGATGTTCAAGGGCACCATCCTCGCGGCGAAGTACTGGCGCCCGTCGCAGATCATCACGATCTATATCGTGATCTCACTCATCTACTTCGCGGTGAACTTCGCCATCTCGCTGGTGGCCCGGCGTCTGCAGACCAGGCTGTCGGTGGGCCGGGGGTCCATCGGCGACTGAGCCGAGTGACGGTTGCCCTGTCAGGCCGAGGGGAGCGGATCGGCCGACTGCACGCCGTTGTCGGACACGTGCTCGGTCCACCTCTGCCCGTCCCAGTACCGCAACTCATGGCCGCCTACAGGGTCGGGGTACCAGTCCGCCGGCGTGCTCGTTGCCGCCGTGACCGCCGGCGAGCCGCCCAGGCGCCGCTCGAGCTCGATGACGCGTGGCTTGAGGGCCGCCTTGACCGCCGCCCCGTACACGCCGTGCATCGGATCGATCTCCCCGCCGTAGACACCGGGCAGTAGCGAGACGCCGGCCGTCCACGCCTCCACCAGGACCGCACCGCCCTCGCCCGGCTCGGCCTTGATGAACTGCGGGTTCACCAGTGCACCGACGCCCTTGCGCCATACCATCTCACCGCGCTCTTCGCGGTACTCGAATCCCTCGCCCCGCATGTACTGGTCGATGATCCCCTGCGCCTGCTCCCGCGTAAGCCCCGTCTGCAGCGTGTTCGAATAGCGAGACATGCCTCCCCCTTCCGCTGTGGCGCTGTGTGCATACCCGCTTACAGGGCGCCAGAATCCGTACTGCTCTGAGGCGCCAGGGCGTCCCCCCGTCCGGGCGCCGCGCGGGCGTATGGTACGGTAGGGGTATCCGAATACGCTCCTGGGCGCAGCTTTGCTGCGACCGGAGTTCGGTCACACCGAGTGATCGAGGCCTGGAGGAGGAGATACCATGCTACCCCTCAGACCTGCACATCCTCGCAAACGAACGGCACCCGCACGGCGATCGGCCCCTGGCGTTCCTGCGCTTCTTGTCGCGTGCGCCGTCGCAGTGTCACCGTGGGCGGCGGCGCCTGCCTCCGCTGACATCGGGCAGGTTGAGGCGCTGACCACCTCGGCAGATGGGATCTGGACCGCACGAGAATCCGGGGTCACGCTCAACCTGGACGATGTGTTCTTCATCGACGAGAGCATCGGCTGGGTGTCCGGCGAGAACGGGGCGCTGCTCAAGACCACTGATGGCGGAGCGACGTGGGCTGCGATGAACGCCGGCACTACCGTGACACTCGCCGGTCTCCACTTCATCGACGAGAACACCGGGTGGGTCGTGGGCGACAGCGGTGTCATCAGGAAGACCACTGACGGTGGCCAGACCTGGACAGCGCAGGTCTCGAACACGACCAAGAACCTCTGGAACGTTCAGTTCATCGACGAGAACGTCGGCTTCGCGCAGGGGATCGCCGGAGGGTACGGTCCGCCTCCGCCCGGCGAGTACAGCCCTGTGTTGAGGACCGTCGACGGCGGCCAGACCTGGATCGCCGACGAGAGTCACGAGATGCACTTCAACTCGATCTTCTTCGTCGATGCGGACACCGGGTGGGCGTCGGGGAACGGGTATCTTGCCAAGACCACTGACGGCGCTGAGACCTGGGTGGACATCCTGCCCGATTCCCCGGGTTCTGACGCCCTGTACTGGTCGATACACTTCATCGACGCTGATACCGGATGGCTCGTGGGCCTGGACTATGGTGCCGGGGGTCTCATCATGAAGACCACCGACGGCGGAGCGAACTGGACGCGGCAGGATCCGAGCCGTGACGTCGAGCTCATCGATGTGTTCTTCACAGACGCGCAGACCGGGTGGGTGTCCGGGAACAACGGCGTGATCCTGCACACCGCCGACGGTGGTGATACCTGGACCACTGAGGCATCCGGCGGCAGCCGTTACGTCCGCAGACTTCACTTCACGGATGCCGATGCCGGCTGGGCGGTCGGACACGCCGGATGGTTGTACTCCTACGGCCCGCTGCCACCGGTCATGCCTATCGAGGGTTCGGACCGCTTCGCTACCGCGGTGAGCGCGTCGAAGAGCGCGTATCCCACCGGGGCGGACACCGTGGTCATCGCCACGGGCATGAACTGGCCGGACGCGCTCGGCGGGGCCGCACTTGCCGGCGCCCTCGGGGGCCCGATCCTGCTCGTGGGCTACGACGCGCTCCCGTCGGCGGTCAGCGCCGAGATCGACCGCCTCGGAGCGGACTCGGCCGTGATAGTCGGCGGCCCGAACGCCGTGAGCACCGGTGTCGAGACCGCACTGGAGGGTCTGTTCGATGACGCCGACAAGGTGACCCGTATCAAGGGCGATGATCGCTATAAGACCGCCGATGCGGTCGCGGCAGCCGTAGTCGAAGCCGGCGGCGGTGCGGCGTTCGACGGCGCGGCTCTGGTGGCGACCGGCGGTGACTTCCCGGACGCGCTGGCGGCTGCTCCTCTTGCGGCGGCCCAGGGCTGGCCGCTTGTTCTCGCCAACCCGCGCACGGGGCTGTCCGCGGCAAGCAAAGCGGTGATCTCGGACGCCGGCGATGTCTACATCCTGGGCGGCGAGGCCGCTGTCTCGGCTGCCGTGGAGAGCGACCTCAAGAAGTCGTTCACGGTGGACCGCCTTGATGGCACCGATCGCTATGCGACCGCTGCCGTGATCTCGGCGTTCGCGGTCGACGAGGCCGGGCACACGTGGGACCGTGTCGGGATCACGACGGGACTCAACTTCCCCGATGCGCTGGCGGGCGGGGTGCTCCAGGGCAGGGCAGGCAGCGTCATGCTGCTCACGCGGCCCGATCTGCTCAGTCCGGCGACGGCTACGAGGCTCTCGTCCAACAAGGCCGAGATAGAGACAGTCACCTTCTTCGGCGGGGCGAACGCGGTGAGCCCTGCGGTTCGCGTCTCGGTGGACCAGATGCTGCAGTAGCGCGCCAGTCACGGTGCGCGGCCGATGCGAAACGAGGGCCCTCCAGTACGCGGGAGGGCCCTCGGCCGTTGTGTGTCCGGCAACGCGCTTACGGGTCCGGCGTCTCCGTGGACACGGTCTCGCGATTGGGGATGATCGCATCTCCCAGCGCACGATCCGCGTCCGCGCGCACCGGGAGCCCGTCGGTGTACTCGCTGGCCAGCCGCAGCAGCTCGGTCATCAGGTCGTAGTCCGCCCGGTCCGCTGCGACGGTGGCTGTCGGCTCGCCGGTCCTGACGTCGAAGGCCGTGCCGTCCTCGAACCCGAGTCCCGGCTGGAAGAGCACCCGCTCGTTGAGCATCGAGCCGAACGGGATCAGTCCGCGCATCCCGATCAGGCCGTCCCCTCCTGCGAACGCGCTCCGCCCGAACTGCGGGACGTGCGTGAGATCGAGCCCGAGCGGGTCGGCGAGCGTGGCGAAGATGTCCACCTGCCCGAGCGTGGTGTCCACCACGCGCCCATCGGTCTGGCCTGGCAGATGGACCATGAGCGGGACGCGCAGGTAGTCCACGTCGGTGTATGGATGGCCGAGAAGCTCCTCGAGCAGCGCCGCCTCCTCGGCTGTGCTCGGCCGGAGCAGCCCGAAGTGGTCGCCGTAGAACACGACGATGGACTCGTCCCACAGCCCGTCGCGCTTCAGCGCGTCCACGAACTCGCCGATGACGCGGTCGGTGTAGCTCACCGACGACATGTACGCGCCCACCGGTGTGCCGGCGAACGGCTCGCCCGGCTTGAACGGGCGGTACTCCTCGGGCGGGTGATGGAACGGGAAGTGGGAGGTCATCGTGATGATCTGCGCGTAGAACGGGCGCTCCTCGGCGCGCAGATCGCTCATGGCCGAGTGCGCGACGTCGAACAGGACGCTGTCCGGCGCGCCCCACTGCCACCATGGATCGGGCGGGACCTCCGAGCGGTCGTACCAGCGGTCGAAACCCAGCGCGGGGTAGAGATTCGTGCGGTTCCAGAAGCGCGCCTCGTTCTGGTGCAGGGTGAGCGAGTAGTAGCCGTGCTCGCCGAGCACGCGGGGCAGCGCGGGGACCTCCTTCGCGCCCCAGCGGACCGATGCCGCCTGGTTGGGCGGCGGGTACAGTCCGCTGTTCATCACGAACTCGGCATCCGAGGTGTTGCCGCGCGCAAGCTGCGCGTGCGTACGCGGGAAGTACCAGCTCTCAGCGGCGATCTTGTTGAGCTCGGGCGTGACCTCGACACCGTCCACCTCAAGGTCGATCAGGAGCGTCTGGAGTGCCTCGACCTGGACGACGATGAGGTTCGCACCCTCGTACGTGCCGGGCTGGAAGTCGGCGATTCGCGGACCGGTGCGACCGGCCCGCAGCCTGGCGATGGTGGCGGCGAGTTCGCGAGACGCCGCCTCATCCACGGCGACGACGTCGGGTTCACCGGCGACGACCAAGCGCAGGCTGGCGAGCTGGTACGCCGCGATCCCGTGCCGTCCGGCGGCGGCTATGCTGTTGGCGGGCTGCGGGACGTTCCAGGCTCCCACGAGTGCCGCGGCACTGCCGAGCACCAGGGCTGCGAGCATGACGACCACGGCACGCGTCTGCACGTGCGGCGTGACCGGGGGCCGCCAGCGCATGAGTGACGCGGGCAGCAGCGCGACTACGAGGAGCACCGGCAGGTCGATGACGTACAGCGCGTGGACCGGACGGAGCAGCTCACCGATGCTGTCGGTCACCTCGGTCGCCTGTCCGGCAAGCCCCAGCATGTCGAACGTCAGCAGCTGGCCGAAGTAGGTCGCGTAGACCGCGGTGGCGAGCAGCGAGACGGAGACGACGGTATCAAGCGCGAGCAGCGCCGCGGTGTGGAGTGGTCTTCGCGTCCGCGTGAGGGCGTGCACGGCCCAGACGAGAAGGAGCAGCAAGGGGGCTTCGAGGAGCAGTGTCCGCCCCAGTCCGGGATCGCCGAGCGCAAGGCTGCGGGTGAGCGCGGCCTTGGCGATGAGCGCTATCGCCATGAGTGCCGGCAGCAGGACGCGGTGGGCGCCCGTGGGGGCGCTGGGCGCGCTCAGGTCTCCGCCACCCTCTGCGGGGGCACCGAGCGGTCCGGGTCTTGTTGTCGTGTCGTTGCGTGCCACTAAGGTCATCACCCATGCAGAAGTCGCGCTTCACGAACGTGTCACACACGCCATCCTAGCGAAGTCACCTCCCGGTGCCGAGTGTGAGGCGCCGATAAGGGGAATGACTGTCTAGCAGGCGACTCATGGGCTTGTTCGAGTGAGAAGCGTCCCTGCGTTCGGTCACCACGTGTGAAGGGGGTAGTTATGGACGGTGGTTCAGCACGGACAGGACGGCACAGGAGGCGGCGTGCTGCGGTGGCCGTAGTTGTGGCTGCCGCTATGGCGCTCGCTCTGGTGCCGGGTACGGCGTTCGCTGGCTGGTGGCGCTACGTCGAGCCGGAGCTCGTGAGCGTGGGCGATTTCGGCACGCCGGGCGATGGCAACAGCTATCAGCCGAGCATCAGCTATGACGGGCGCTACGTGGCGTTCGACTCGTACGCGGACAACCTGTCGCCTGATGACGCGAACACCGGCGGCGACGGCAGCCGGGACGTGTTCATGCGTGACCGGCTCGACTCGGCCACACACCTTGTCAGCGTCACACCGGATGATGCGGTCGAGCCCGACCGGGGAGCACGCAGTCCGTCGGTGAGCGACTGCGGACGCTACGTCGCGTTCATCACCGGCCGCGACCTGGTGCCGGAGGACGACAACGGCGGGCAGGACGTCTACGTCAGGGACATGCAGACCGGTGAGTACGCGTGGCTGGACACGGACGGATACGCCGACTACATCTGGAACCTGCAGATCAGCGGCAACGGCGAGCATGTGGTCTTCGACATCTACTCTGTCAGCCTCCTGCCGGAGGACACGAACACCAGGTACGACGTGTACCTGTGGTCGTGGGTGGAAGACGAGTTCATCCTGGTGAGCGAGACGCCGGATGGAGCCAGCGTCACGGATCGTGGCGCGCAGTCTGGTGGTATCAGCGATGACGGCCAGTACGTGGCATTCCTCACGGGCCGCGACTTCGTCCCCGAAGACGACAACGGCACGCAGGACCTCTACATCTGGGATGCAGCCACCGGTGACTTCCACTGGCAGGACGTCGCAGGCGACGGTTCTGGCGCGGGGTCTGGCGAGAAGGTCGCTATCAGCGGCAACGGCGAGTACGTCGTGATGACGATGGACAGCGGCCTTGTGCCCGATGACACGAACGGGCGCAAGGACGTCTACTGCTGGTCCGTGCTCGACGAGGAGCTCATCTGGGTGAGCGAGACGCCTGAATGGGCGAGCGAGACCGATCGTGGCGCCAACTGGGGCACGATCTCCGACGACGGCTCGACGATCGCGTTCTTCTCAGGCCGCGACTTCGTGCCGGACGACACCAATGATGAGTGGGACATCTACACGCGCGATATGATCACGGGCGAGTTCACGAGGGTCGTCATCACGCCTGATGGTTCCTCACCCGGCAACGACGTGGACTACCTCGCCATCAGCGGCAACGGGCAGTGGCTCGCCTTCAACTGGGAGGCGTCGGACAGCATCAAGCTTGGCGCCCAGTACTACGACCCATCGGCGGATCCCGATGCCGTGGGTGCCCTTGAGGTTTACGATTACGAGCAGGTCTACGTCATCAACCTCGGAAGCGTTCTCGCGCCCGGTGCGAGCCGCGTGAGCGGCACCGACCGGTTCCGCACGTCGGTGGCCATCTCCAAGTCCACCTTCCCCAACGGTGCTGACACGGTGGTCATCGCCACCGGCACCAACTGGCCCGATGCTCTCTGCGCCTCGGCGCTGTCGGGCGCTGTGGTGGGTCCGGTGCTGCTGACCAACCCCGACGCGCTTCCGTCGGCGGTGGCCGATGAGATCGACCGGCTCGGCGCGCAGCACGCATACATCGTGGGTGGCACCACGGCTGTGACCGAGAAGGTCGAAGACGAGCTCAACGACATGCTTCCCGGGTACGTGTTCCGCCTGTCCGGCGACGACCGCTACGGCACGTCGCGTGCGGTCGCCAACCGGGTCATCAACATCCTCGGGCCGACGTACTCGGGCATGGCGCTCGTGACCACCGGCAGCAACTACCCTGACGCGCTCGCGGGCGCGCCGCTGGCCGCCGGTCTCGACTGGCCGATCCTGCTTGCGAAGGTCGACGCAGGCACGGTCTACGTCCCGGCCGACACCGACGCCGTCATGATCCTCGGCGGCGAACTGGCGGTTCCGGCGGGCGTCGAGACGTTCCTCAAGGCCGAGCTTGGCGACGGCGCGGTCGACCGCGTAGGCGGCGCGACGCGCTACGACACCGCGGCGCAGGTCGCGCAGGCCGGCGTGGATGCCGGTCTGCTGTGGAACGGCGTGGGCATCGCCAGCGGCGAAGCGTACCCGGACGCGCTTGCAGGTGGCGCAGCGGTGGGCCTGCAGCGGTCGGTCATGCTGCTGACTCCCGCGGCATCGCTTGACGGCTACGCCAAGAACGCGCTTGAGGACAACCAGGCCGACATCGCTACGGTCCGCTTCTTCGGCGGCGCCAACGCGCTGAGCACCACCGTCGAGAATGCCGTGAAGGCCATCCTCGGCTTGTAGGACCGGAGGTCAGGTGCCTGGCGGTCATCGCGGGCATCGGATGTGTGGAGGGCCCTGCCGCTTCGGCGGTGGGGCCCTCGCGCGCGTACGGGGCAGAGTGCAGGTCGCCGAGAGGTGCAGAGTATGTGGTAAGTGCCGTATGCTTGTGATGCCATGCACAACCGACTGCCGCCTGGAGGCAGGGTGTACCGGAGCCTCTTCGAGAACGACACGATCGTGATGCTCGTCGTCGACCCGCACCAGGACGTCATCGTGGACGCGAACCCGGCGGCTGTCCGCTTCTACGGGCGGACGCGGGACCAGCTTTGCGCGATGCGGCCTGCGGAGCTTCAGGTCTGTGCCGCGTGCGATGTCCACCGCCGCGCGGATGGCTCGGTGGCCACGGTCGAGGTGCATCGCGCGCCAGTGGACCACGACGGCCGGCCGCGGGAACTCTGGGTCGTTCACGACGTGACCGAGCGTGAGGCCAGCCAGCGGACGCTCGAGAGCGAGGCGCTGACCCGCCGCATCATGGTCGAGCAGTCGCGGGACGGCATCGTGGTGCTCGACGACCACGGCGGCGTCTACGAGGCGAACCGCGTCTTCGCCGAGATGATCGGCTACTCATTGGACGAGGTCAGGGGCCTGCACGTCTGGGACTGGGACCGCAGCGTCGACCGGGCGGGACTTGAGGAGATGATCGCTACGGTCGACGTGAGCGGCGATCACTTCGAGACCCGACACACCCGCAAGGACGGCACGGTGTTCGATGTGGAGATCAGCACGAACGCTGTCGTGGTGGACGGCCAGAAGCGCATCTTCTGCATCTGCCGCGACATCAGTGAGCGCACGGCAGCGCAGGCCGAGATCGCTCACCGTCACGATCTCATGCGTCACATCATCGAGCACAACCGCTCGGCCGTCGCGGTGCACGACCGTGACCTGCGTTACATCTACGTCAGCCAGAGCTACCTGGAGCAGTATCGCGTCACCGAGTCCGATGTGATCGGCAGACATCACTATGAGGTGTTCCCCGACCTGCCGGAGAAGTGGCGCGAGGTGCACCGCAGAGCGCTCGCCGGCGAGGTCCTCGGCGCTGAAGACGACCCGTACGAGCGCGAAGACGGCACGGTCGACTGGACCACGTGGGAGTGCCGCCCGTGGTACGAGAGCGACGGGTCGGTAGGCGGGATCGTCATCTACACCGAGGTCGTGAACGAACGCAAGAAAGCGGAGATGCGGCTTCGTGAGAGCGAGGCGCGGCTTCGCACGCTGAGCGACAACATCCCCGACGGCTTCATCTATCAGCTCGAGGTGTCGCCAGACGGGAGCGAACGGCGCTTCACCTACGTCGGCGCGGGCATCGAGAAGCTGCGCGGCCTGACACAGGCCGAGGTGATGGCTGATGCGAGTGCCCTGTACAACCAGACGCATGAAGAGGACCGGGGCATGGTCGCGCGGCTGGAGGACGAGGCACTCGCACACCTCACCCGGTTCCGGGCGGAGATCCGCTATCGCGCCGCCGACGGCACGATCCGTTGGAGCCGGCTGTCTTCCGAGCCGCGGCGGCTCGGTGACGGCCGCATCGTCTGGGACGGCGTGGAGGTCGACATCACCGAGCGCAAGAACGCGGAGCTCGAACTCGCACGGCACCGCACCGAACTCGAGTCGCTCGTCTCGGAGCGCACTCGCGAGCTCGAAGAGACCAACCTCGAGCTCGCCGAGGCCAGCCGCGCCAAGAGCGCATTCCTCGCCAACATGAGCCACGAGCTGCGCACCCCGTTGAACTCGATCATCGGTTTCTCCGGGGTGCTGCTGCAGGATCTCGCCGGTCCACTCGATGAGCGACAGCGGGCGCAGGTCGAGATGATCAACCGCAGCGGGCGGCACCTCCTCTCGCTCATCAACGATGTGCTCGACCTTGCCAAAGTGGAGTCCGGCAGTGTCGAGGTCCGCGCTGAGGCGTTCGACGTGGCCGATCTCGTCAAGGGCGTCGCCGAGTCCATCGCGCCACTGGTCGCCGAGAAGGGCCTCGACCTTGAGGTCCGCGTGCCTGAGTGTCCGATCTCGCTCGTGTCGGACGAGGGCAAGGTGCGGCAAGTCCTTATCAACCTCGCGGGCAACGCGGTCAAGTTCACCGATCGTGGCACGGTGTCGATCACCCTGCGTCCCGGCCAGGACGGCGGCGCCGTCCTCACCGTCTCGGACACGGGTTGCGGCATCCCCGCGGATGCGCTCGCGACCATCTTCGATCCGTTCGCACAGGTGGAGGACGACCGTCTGCGCATCAAGCCCGCCGGCACGGGCCTCGGTCTCGCGATCTCGCAGGAGTACGCGCATATGCTCGGCGGCGAGGTCTCGGTGCACAGCGAGGTCGGAAAGGGCTCGACGTTCACGCTCGTGGTACCCGATCTGGCCGAGTGAGGCCTGTCGCCCACGCGTGGGCGACAGGATGCGGGCTGCGCCGATCGGATGCCTTCAGGTATAGTCGACTCACGGCGGATTCGGCGGTGGTGGGGCTGCCGGGGGGTGTTTTGAGGTGGCGTTCACGAACAGACGCCCTCTCGACGTGCGCCCTGCCCGCCCCTGCGGAGTCCGGTCTTCGTTCCCCTCGTGCCGGACGATCCGTCCGCGCTCGCTCCATCTCGGCAGGACCTGGGTCAGGTTCAGGCTGATCGGTGTGCCTCCCCCGCGTGAAGCGCGTACGCATGAGTACGGTGTCTTCGAGCGGATCGGGAGGTCTTCCATGACGGGGTTCAGCGGAAGCATGCGGGTGTCACGCCGTGGTCGGGTGACGTGGGCCGCGGTGGCCCTTGCCCTGCTCGTGATGGTTTCACCACTCGGCATCGCCGGGTGCAGTTGCGCTGTCGAGGAGGAGCCGGCTCCGGCTCCTGTGGTGCCGGAGGAGCCCGGGCAGCCGTCGGGCGAGACCGGTGAGCCGGAATGGTACGAGCAGGAGTCGGGGACGTCGGTGCAGCTCAACGATGTGTACTTCATCGACGAGGCCACCGGATGGGCCGTCGGCGGCGATGACGGGGGCGTCATCCTGTCTACGAGCGATGGCGGTCAGACGTGGACCCAAAGGTACGCGCGTGAGGCGGGCGTGCTGTATGGCGTGTTCTTCCTCGATGCGGAGACGGGCTGGGCGGTCGGCGATGATATGGCGGTTGCCACCGGTGAGACCGGTGTGGCCAACGTGCTCAGGACGACCGATGGCGGCGAGACATGGCGATCATCGGACACCAACACGCTTAGGCGCGTGGAGGACGTGTACTTCGTCGACGCCTCCACGGGCTACTGTGTGGCGTGGGCGAGCCAGGTGTTCAAATCGACTGACGGCGGCGCTACCTGGCAGCAGCTCGAGCACGACTTCCCCAGCCCGTCCGATCACTTCATCGCGGTCAACTTCACCGACGCCGATACCGGCTGGGTGGCGGGTGGCGTGAACAAGGTGATGGCGACTTCGGACGGCGGCCGGACGTGGGTCTTGCTGGACCTCGGAGGCGACAACATCTTCCCGGCTGGAGTCCAGTTCCTCGGTGCTGACACGGGCTGGGTGGCGGGAAGCGGTGGGATCGCCGCGACGACCGACGCGGGCCGCACGTGGGTGGTGCAGGACACGGCTCACTACAACGCGGTCCACTTCGTTGATGCGGAGAACGGCTGGGCGGTCGGCGGTGGCGGCCGGATCAGTGCCACCACGGACGGCGGCACGACGTGGCTCGAGGTGCGCGGCTCCACGGCAGGCGGTCCGGCGCTGCATGGTGTGCACTTCCCCGACACAGAGAACGGCTGGGCGGTCGGTGACGGGGGATCGGTCCTGCGTTTCGGGATTCGACCCTAGGGCGTGTATGCTGCCATCGGTGACCCGCCCACGGCGAACGGTGACCGATGCCACAGCCAAGCGCGTCCGACCCGCACGAGCCTGGTACCGGCGCAGTGCCGGGATCCCGGCGCTCGCCGGTCTCGCGGAGGCTCATCGCACTCTGGGCGATCCTCGTGCTCGGCGGCATCGCTGTGGGCGTCGGCGTGCATCTGCACTTCCGCTCGGACACGCTGGAGCGCCAACGTGAGGGCATGCGTGCGACCGCGCGCAGCGCATCGGCCGAGGCTGCCACACGCGTCGCACGCTTCCTCGCAGACGGTCAGGTCATGGCCGAGAACGCAGGGTATGCGATCAGGGTCGCCGACTACCTGGACGACCCGGATGATGCCGTGAACACCGGCGCTGTGCTCGGCCGCCTTAAGGCCGAGTACCGGTACCATGACTTCGCGAGCATCCAGTTGTTCGACGCGGCCGGTGCCGAGCGGCTCGCGGTGCCCGCACCGCGCGGTGATGACACGGTGCCCGCTGCCGATGTCGCCCGTGCGTTCTCGCGGCCACTGGAAGTCGCGATGCTCGAGGTCGGCGTGGGTCCGTCCGGTCGCGTGGAGGTGCCCCTCGTCGTCCCGTTGAGCGCTCGCCGTGATGGTGTGGATACCGTCGTGGCCGTCGCGGTCATGCACGCCGACCTGACCCGTGCGGTGTTTCCCACGCTCGCCGCGTGGCCGGTCGCCACGAGAAGCGGCGAGGTGCTGCTTGTGCGGCGCACAGGTGACAGGTACGCGATCATGAGCCCGCGGCGCTTCGGTGACCCAGGCGACGGCCCCATGATCACGATACCGTCAGGGTTGGTCCACGGCACCGTTGCAGGCGGCGCGCTCGACTCGGGCACCGTTCTGGAGATGTTCGACTATCGCGGCCGCACGGTGGAGGGCGTGTTCGAGTCGGTTCCTGGCACCGACTGGCACGTGCTGGTGAAGGCGGATCGCCGGGAGCTCCACGCGCCGCTCACCCAGAACCTGGTCTACGTCTTGGTCGCCGTGGTGGTGTGGTCTCTCGGTGTCACATCGGCGGTGGGGATGGTGTGGCGCTCCCGCTCCTTCGAGGTGGCGCTTGCGCAGGCGCGGATCGATCACGCAGAGCAGGAGGCTGCCAAGCTCGCCGAGCTCAACGATCGGCTTGCTGAGGCGAGTGCGGTGAAGAGCACCTTCCTGGCGAACATGAGCCACGAGCTCCGGACGCCGCTCAACGCCATCATCGGGTTCTCAGCGCTGCTGCGCGAAGGCATGGGCGGCCCGCTGAGTGAACAGCAGCGCACGCAGGTGGGCCTCATACACTCGGCAGGCAAGCACCTGCTGGCGCTGATCAACGACGTGCTGGACCTCTCGAAGATCGAGGCGGGTCGCGACGAGGTCCGCCCCGAGTCGTTCGATCCCGCCGGCGTCGTCCGGGAGGTGGCCGAGTTCCTTGAGCCCCTTGCCGTCAGCAAGGGGCTCGCGCTGCGAACAGCGCTACCTGACCGGTCGTGCGCGCTGACCGCCGACCGGGGCAAGCTCAAGCAGATCCTGCTGAACCTTGGCGGCAATGCGGTGAAGTTCACCGAGGCCGGGCAGGTGGACATCTCACTGGCCCGGCACCACGACGGCATGTGTGAGTTCACGGTCTCCGACACCGGACCGGGGATCCCCGAAGAGGCCCTGTCCCGGATCTTCGAGCCGTTCGCGCAGATCGAGTACCCCGGCGAGGTCAAGCCTCAGGGAACGGGCCTCGGCCTGTCCATCTCGCAGGAGTACGCGCGGATGCTCGGCGGCGAGATCGAGGTCACCAGCACGGTGGGGGCGGGATCGGTGTTCGCGCTGCGGATCCCTGAAGCGCCGTCCGGGTACGCGGACACCGAGGCCGCAGACGGGTGCGACGGTCCGGACACACCCGATGAGCAGGGGCGTTCCACCTGACTGATGCGCTGACATCGTCCGCGCCCTGTGGGATGATTGCACCGTTTGGCCCGGTCCGTAACGAGTAGAAGCGCACGCCGCCGTGCTGTTCCCCACACCATCGTTCGCCATCTTCTTTGTGGCCGTGTTCATCGGCGGCTGGATGGTGTTCACCGGCAGGACCTCCTGGCGCGTGTTCGTGCTGCTTGCAAGCTATGTCTTCTATGCGTTCTTCGACCCGTGGTTCCTCGTGCTCTTCCTCGCCGCCACCGGTATCGGCTGGCTGTGCACGCGCGAGATCGCTGCCCGGGGGCCCGGTACGGCAGCCGCTCGCCTGGTCATGGGCCTCGGTGTGGCGGCGCACGTCGCGGTGCTCATCTGGTTCAAGCTCTTCGGGTTCTTCTCGGCGTCCGCCCAGACGCTGCTCACCACACTGAGTGTGGATGCGACGTGGACCGTGCTCCAGGTCGTCATCCCGGTGGGCATCTCGTTCCTGATGTTCCGTGGCATCGCGGCGATCGTGGACGTCTACCGGGGCGATGCCGAGGCGCCGGAGCTGCTCGACTACGCGCTGTTCATGGCGTTCTTCCCGTACGTCGCGGCCGGGCCGATCGTCCGTCTTGCCGAGGTGGTCCCGCAGTGGGCGGCGCGATGCGAGCCGTCGCGGCTCGCGGCGACGCAGGGCTTCCTGCTGATCGCCGGCGGACTGGTGAAGAAGATGCTCGTGGCCGACTACCTCGCGCGGGTCGCGGTCGACGAGGTCTTCGCGGCCCCGCACCTGTTCGGTTCCGCTGACGTGCTCGCGGGGGTGTACGCCTACGCCGCGCAGATCTACTGCGACTTCTCGGGCTACACCGACATGGCGATCGGGATCGCGCTGCTGCTCGGCATCACGCTGCCGCTCAACTTCGACTCACCGTACGCGGCACGCTCGCTTCAGACGTTCTGGCGCTCGTGGCACATGACGCTCTCCCGGTTCCTGCGCGACTACGTGTACATCCCGCTCGGCGGGAATCGGCGTGGAACGTTCCGGACGTATCTGAACCTCATACTGACGATGGTGATCGGCGGCCTGTGGCACGGCGCCGGGCTCACGTTCATCATCTGGGGCCTGCTCCATGGGGTCGGTCTGGTGGTCGAGCGGGCGGCGAAAGGCTGGTCGGCGATGCGTGAGCGCGTGGCGATACCCGCACCGCTGGCATGGTTCCTGACGTTCCAGTTCGTGTGCGTCGCCTGGGTGTTCTTCCGCGCGGACTCGGTAGGGACCGCGCTCGCCGTTCTCGGCAGGTCGTTCACCGCATGGGACGTACCGGCCACCCTGCCGGCGGCGGTGTGGGTGCTCGTGGCTGCCGTGGTGGCGGTGCAGTTCGTGCCGCCCACGGTGCGCGAATCGCTCCGGGACACCTTCTGGGCGCTTCGGCCCGTCGCTCAGGCCGCTGCGCTCGCCCTCGTACTGTTCGTCGTCTCCGCCCTGTCCCCCGAAGGGCCGGCGGCGTTCATCTACGCGGGGTTCTAGGATGCGACGCTGGCGCCATCATCGCTACGACCTCGGGCCGGTCCTCGATACGCACGGGCCGTCACGCCCCGCGATGCCCGGCGAGCATTCGGTGCGGTCGGTCATCCGGGTGGTCCTGCTCGCGCTGATCATCGGCGCGGTGCTCACCGGCGACCGGCTCGGCGCGACCGCCCGCTCGCTGGAGTACGGCCCCGTGCGCACGCTCGCGGTGGTCGCCGCCACGCCCGCCGAGTGGCTGAACCATGCGCTGTTCATCGACCGCGCCCGTGACGGGCTGCGTGCCGTGCTGCTGCCGCTGCTGGAGCCCGACGCCGCGCTGGCCGAACGGCCACCGGCCGGGGATGCCGATGATGACCCCCCCGGGCAGGACGCGGTCGCGCCGGAGCCGCCCGAGCCATCGGCCCCGGCCACGGAGACGGCGCCGCCGGATGTCGAGGTGCCCACGGACGCCGAGGTGCCGACGGATGCCGCGCCCTCGGCGGTCCGCAACCCCCGCCCGTCGCCCGGCGATCCGCTCCGGGTGATCATCAGCGGGGACTCGATGACCGAGGCGTTCGGCAAGTACCTGCGCGCCGAGCTGATCGAGACCGGTATGGTCGACGCGGTCCACGACTTCCGGTACTCCTCCGGCCTGGCGCGCCCCGACTTCTTCGACTGGCCCACGCATCTGGAGGCGGCGCTTCGCGAGCAGGACCCCGACGTGGTGGTGATGATGATCGGCGCCAACGACGGCCAGAACATGACCGTGGACGGCAAGCCGGTGTCGTTCGGGACCGATGAGTGGCGTGCCGAGTACACCCGCCGGGTGGGGCGTGCGATGGACATTGCGACCGGCGGAGGACGCCGGGTGTACTGGGTGGGGCTGCCGATCGCGCGACCCACGTCGTACGCGGAGAAGTCACGGATGCTCAACGAGGTGTACCGCGCGCAGGCCGCCACGCGTCCCGGCGTGGTCTACATCGACACGTGGAGCCTGTTCTCCGGACCTGATGGCGTGTACTCGGCGTACCTCAAGGACGCATCGGGCGCCACCAAGCTGATGCGCAGCGAGGACGGCATCCACTTCAGCGTGGCGGGCGCACACCACCTCACCGACCACGTCATGGACGTCATCGGCCGGGAGCACGACCTGTCCGGCGGCCCCTCCTAGCGCACGTCAGCGGCGGGGCGTCAGCTCCGCGAGCAGCTCGAGCCAGTGCCCGAGCAGGCGAGTCACCAGGAAGTGCTCGCGGACGTGCTCCACACCGGCCTCGGCCATCGCCGAGGCGAGCGCGGGATCCTTGAGCAGCGTGACGACCCGGTCGGCCGTCTGTTCGAGGTCGGTCGGGTCCACGAGGAAGCCGCTCTCGCCGTCGACGATCTGCAGCGGTATGCCGCCAACGGCGCCTGCGACCACCGGGGTGCCCTTCCACATCGCCTCGGAGACGGTGAGCCCGAATCCCTCGCGGAGCGACTTCTGGAGCACGACGCTCGACACACGCTGGAGTGCGTTGATCGCGACATCGCTCGCGCCGAGGAGGAAGATGATGTCGCCGCTCGCGACGAGCGAACCGGCGCGCTTGCGCACGCGCTCGTAGATGGCGAGCCCCTCGGGGTCGTCGGTGGCCATGTTGCCGGCGAGCACGAGCCGGCAGTCGACCTTCTCCCGCACCCGCTTGAAGACCTCGACCACGCCCTCGGGGTCCTTCCACTTGTCGAACCGCGAGACCTGCGTGATGAGTGGCTTGTCGAGCGGGATGTGGTGGCGCTTCATATACCGCATGACGGTCCGCTCGGGCAGTGCGATGTTCTTCTGGTTGAGCGGGTCGATCGCGGGGTTGATCACGCGCTGTTCTACGGTGAGGTCGGGGCGTAGATACCGCTCGTGACTCACGATCATGAGGTCGTAGCGCATGATGTAGCCCTTGAGGAACTCCCACAGGCCGGGATCGGGCTCGGTCAGGTCGATGTGGCAGCGCCAGATCCATGGCTGCCGCTTCTTGTAGAACCGGATGATCGGCAGCGGCTGAGGGTCGTGGATGATCACCGCGTCATGCCGGGAGATGTGGTTGTACTGCGAGAAGCTCTCGTTGGCCTGCACGTAGAGGCGCTTCTTGTTGTCGGTCAGGTTCACCGGGTCGCCCTGCAGGCCGTTGTGGAACTTCTTGGTCACGCCGAAGAAGTCGTCGCTGCCTACGAGCACGCGCCAGCCCGCGTCCACGCCCACGTCGTTCATGAGCGGGACGAGCGCGTAGAGCATCTCGGCCACCCCGCCGCCTTGCGCGGTCGAGTTCATGTGCACGACGTGCCTGTCGTGCAACAGCGAGGCGCGCCGGTGCAGGTCCGTGATTATCACGTCGCTGACGATGCCCCGGTAGTCCTCGAGTCGCTTCATGTGCGGTCACGCTCCTCGTCGTCGTCTCCGGCGAGTTCTCCGAGCAATGCCCGGACATCGTCCACGCCGCGCACCGAGTTGCGCGCATGCGTGGGCCCGGGCCCCACCTTGATGGTCCACGCGTGCTCAGGGGCGGCGTCGAAGACGTCCTCATCGGTGCGGTCGTCGCCGATGGCGCAGATGAAGTCCAGGTCGTCCCGGCACATCCAGCGGTGCGCCGCGCGTCCTTTGTCCACGTTGGCCGCCTTGACCTCGAGCACCTTGTTGCCGTCCATCACCGCGAGCCCCCAGTCGGCCACCACGTTGGTGAGTGCGTCCTTGAGCTCGAGGACGCGGGTGGCGGCCATCTCATCGGCGACACGGCGGTAGTGCCATACCAGCGAGAAGTCCTTCTCCTCCACGAACGAGCCGGGCGTCCGGTCCACGTACATCTCAAGCAGCGACGCCACGCGAGGCTTCCACTCATCGGACATCGGCTCTATGGTGACCCACTCGCCACTTCGGCCCCTGAGCCACACGCCGTGCTCGGCCACGATATCGATGCCGAGGTCGCCGAGCCACGACTCGAGCGTGGCGCGGTCGCGCCCGGAGATCACGACGACCTCGTTGGCGCCGTCGGCGGCAAGCGACGCGATGAGCGAGCGGACCTCGGCGGTGGGGGCCACGTCCTCGGGGCGGGCGGCGAAGGGCATGAGCGTGCCATCGTAGTCGAGCAGCAGCAGCCGGCGCGACGCGTCCCGGTACGCCGAGACGAGCGCCGCCCGCTGGCGCCGGTCGAGCAGGTGGGCGTCGAGCCCGGCCTGTGTCGCCGTGACCCGCTCAAGGCCCTCGAGGAACTCCTCGGCCCACTTCGTCACCGTGTAGCGCTTGAGACGACGCTGCATGAGCGCGTTTCGCTCCCGGGCCTCGGCGTCGTCCATGGTGAGCGCGGTGTGGAGCGCCTCGACCATCTGGTCACGGTCGAAGGGGTTCACGAGCAGCGCCTCGCCGAGCTCTCGGGCGGCGCCGGCCATCTCGGAGAGCACGAGCACGCCGCCCTGGCCGTCGTGCGCCGCGAGGTACTCTTTGGCGATGAGGTTCATGCCGTCACGCAGTGGTGTGACGAGCGCGACCTCGGCTGCGCCGTACATGCCGGAGAGCGCGTCGAAGGGAAGAGAGCGGTAGAGGTAGCGTATCGGCGTCCACTCGATGGTGCCGTACCGCCCGTTGATCGCGCCAACGAGCTCGTCGACCTCGGTCTTGAGCTGCCGGTAGGTCTCCACCCCTTCACGCGACGGCACCGCCACTGCCACGAGCGTCACCCGCTCCCGCCACTCGGGATAGCGTTCGAGGAACGCGCCGAATGCGCGGAGCCGCTCGGGGATGCCCTTGGAGTAGTCGAGCCGGTCGATCGAGAGCACCACTTTGCCGGCGCCCGTGCGCAGTCCGATGCGCTCTGCCTCGGCGCGCGCCTCGGTGGTGCGCGCGGCGTCGCGGTAACGCTCGTAGTCGATGCCCATGGGGAACGCGTCGACGAGCACCACCCGTCCATCCACCATCAGGCGGCCGAGCTGCTCCTCGAGGCCGAGCAGGCGTCGGCAGCTGCCGAGGAAGTGGCGCGCGTAGTCGTACGTGTGGAAGCCGATGAGGTCGGCGCCGAGCAGCCCGTCGAGCACCTCGCGACGCCAGGGCAGTATACGGAAGATCTCGAAGCTCGGGAACGGGATGTGCAGGAACCAGCCGATGCTGACTTCCGGAAGCCGCTCGCGAACCATCGCGGGCAGCAGCATGAGCTGGTAGTCCTGGATCCAGACGATGTCGCCGGGCCGTGCCACCTCGAGCACCGCGTCGGCGAATACCCGGTTGGCGCGTACATAGGCGTCCCACATCTCGCTGTCGAACTCGGCGTACTGGGTGAAGTGGTGGAAGAGCGGCCAGACGGTCCGGTTGGAGAAGCCGTGGTAGTACCCCTCGACCTCCTCGGCGGAGAGGAACACGGGCGTGCAGCCGTGCTCACTGCCGAGTGCCTCGCGCACCTGCGCCGTCTCTTCGGGGGTGAGGGCCGCGTCCTCGACGTCCGCCCAGCCCACCCAGCGGCTCTCGTGGGTCTCGTGGAACGACGCGAGGCCGGTGGCGACACCGCCCACCGAGGGCGTGAACGTGATGCTTCCGTCCTCGCTCCGGCCGATGCCGACCGGCAGACGGTTCGATACGAGTATCAGGCGTCGCATGTGTGGACCCGGGGACGCGAGAGACGGCACACCGCCCGGCTCCCACAAGGTCCCCACCGGGCGGATCCGTACCCCAACCCTACCACAACGGCACTGCGCGTCCGGGCGTGGCAGGCCTCACGCGGCCGGTCGCGGCTGCGCCGGACACGATGGCACCGTCTGTGCTGCTTTGGCGCGTTGGATACCCGCGGGCCACATCGGGAACACACAGATAATGGCACTCACACTCATCCAGAACGTCGCGCTTATCGTCATGCTTGCCGCGATCCAGCGGTATGTGTCGCGACGGCTCGTCTCACGCCCGCGTATCGCCAGCCTCGCATCGGGGCTCCTCTACGGCGCCGTCGCGGTCGTGGGCATGATGACGCCGTTCCGGATGGCCGAGGGCATCATCTACGACGGGCGCTCCATCGTGCTCGCACTTGCCGGGCTGTTCGGTGGGGCGCCGGTCGCCGTGGTCGCGGCACTCATCGCCGGAGCGTATCGCGCATCGATCGGTGGCGCGGGAGCGCTCGCCGGGGTGACGACGATCGCGGTCTCCGCCGCTCTAGGCGTCGCCTACCGCTCTCTCGCCGAGAGGCGGCCAGCGTACCTTCGGCTCCCGGGGCTGCTTGCCTTCGGCGTGGTCGTGCACATCGCCATGCTGGCAGCCCAGTACACCCTGCTTCCCGGCGGGATAGGCCCTGGCGTGGTGGCCGAGATCGGTCCGGTCGCGATCACGCTCTTCCCGCTCGGCACGGTGCTGGCGTCGCGGCTGATCATCGAGCAGAAGGAACGGGAGCAGGCCCAGCTCGATCTCGCCCACGAGGCGGACGCAGCCGAGAGTCGCGCCGCTGAGGCCGAGCTGCTCGCCCGGGCAAGCGCCGACCTTCTGGCGTGTCGGGATCGTGACGGCGTGTTCGGTATCATCCGCGACTTCATGGCCGCTGTGCTGCCGAACGACATAGTCATCGTCAACGAAGTGACGCCGGACGGGCAGACCCTGGTGACCCGTGATGTCACCGGCGTCGATCACGCAACCGTCGCCCAGGCGGAGCGACTCACGGGCTATACCGTCATCGGCAAGCGTTTCGGCATGACGCCTGAGTACCGCGCGTTGTTCTTGAGCGGCCGACTCGAGGTGTTCGAGGGCGGCCTCGTGAACATCTCGGAGAGCGAGCTTCCGCGTGCGCGAGCCGAGGCTGTGGCGCGGACGTTCGGCATCAGGGGCATGTGGACGATGGGGATCGCCGACGCGGGCATGGCATATGCCGTGGTGAACGTGCTCGTGAAACGGCCCGGTGCAGTCCCGCCGACAAGCGTTGTGGAGTCCTTCGCGCACCTGTGCTTCGTGACGCTCGCACGGATCGAGGCAGCGGACCGCCTCGCGGCAAGTGATGCGCAGCAGGCGCGGCTCTTCGAGAACATGAGCGAGGGCCTGGCGCTCTGCGAGGCGGTCTTCGACGATACCGGTCGTGCCATCGATTTCCGATACCTGCGAGTGAACCACGCCTTCGAGCGGATGGCGGGGGTGCGCTCGGCGGACCTCATCGGCAAGCTCGTGGGCGATGTGGCGCCGCAGGTCCCCCGTGAGCGGATCGAGCTCTACGGCGAAGTGGCGCGCACCGGTGTGCCCGCACGGCTGCGTGACGTCTCCATCGATGGCGATCGGGAGCACGAGATCGTGGTCTACTCTCCGCTCGAGGGCCAGTTCGCGGTGATCGTGAGCGATGTGACCGAGCGCAAGGCCGCTGAGCGCGCCCTCGCCGAACACCGGGAGCACCTCGAGGAGCTCATCGAGGAGCGTACCGCCGAGCTGGCGCGGGCGAACACCGAGCTCGAGACAGCGAACGCCGAGCTCCAGCGCGCGACCGCGGCCAAGAGCGCGTTCCTGGCAAGCATGAGCCACGAGCTCCGGACGCCGCTCAACTCCATCATCGGCTTCTCATCGCTCTTGCGAGACGGCCTGATCGGCCCGCTCACACCGGAGCAGGCGGAGAAGACGGACATAATCAATCGCTCGGGCAGGCACCTGCTGGCGCTCATCAACGACATCCTCGACCTCGAGAAGATCGAGGCGGGCAAGGTCGAGGTGCACGCCGAGGAGTTCTCCGCGCACGATCTCGTCCGGGAGCTCTCAGACATGGTGGCGCCGCTCGTGAGTGAGAAGGGACTTGAGCTGCGGGTCGCAGCCGATGGCGCGGTGGTGCTCATGAGCGATCCGGCCAAAGTCAGGCAGATCCTCCTGAACCTCCTGAGCAACGCGATCAAGTTCACCAACGAGGGCGGCGTGAAACTGCGCCTGGAGCACGACACGACGGCGGGCACCGTGGCGTTCCACGTCTCCGACACCGGGCCGGGCATCGCCGAGGAGGACCAGCGGCGCGTGTTCGAGCGGTTCACTCAGATCCAGGCACTCGGTGACGTGAAACCTTCGGGCACCGGGCTCGGGCTCGCACTCTCGCGGGAGTACGCACACCTGCTTGGCGGCACGCTGTCGGTGACGAGCGCTGTTGGGAGCGGCTCGACCTTCACCCTGACGCTGCCTGCGTGATCCGGGTGCCACCAGCTTGGGCGTGCGCGGACGCGTGAGGCGGTGGGGAGTCGCCTGCTGCTACCTTTCCATCACCAGCCGCGAAACCTCTTCGACGACGGTGAGGGGATCGATGGGCTTGGTGATGACCGCGTCCATGCCCGCGTCCAGACACAGCCGCCGGTGCTCGTTCATGGCGTGGGCCGTGACCGCGATGATGAGCACAGCGGACCCTTCGGGTGTTCCTGACTCGGCGGCGCGGATCGCACGGGTGGCCTCGATGCCGTCCATCTGGGGCATCTGGATGTCCATCAGGACCGCGTCGTAGTCGGCCGTGGCACACGCCTCGACCGCCTCCACCCCGTTGGCGGCCTCGGCGACCTCGGCTCCCACGGCCGCGAACAGCGTTCTCAGCAGCTCACGGCTCGGAGCGTTGTCGTCGACGATCAGCAGACGCCGTCCCGATAGTGCGTGGGCATCCATCGTCGTCCTCCCGGTCTACGTCGCTCGGTTCCGCGGGACCAGACCTGTCACTACCGTGACATGCACTTACACACTACCATGTAGCCGAGGAGCAGAACGTCGTGCACCCGTATGCGTGCGCGTTGCGGGGCGCGCGTGACACCGCAGGCCGGTTGGGTATCTGCGACATAAGAACCCTCATGGGAGCGCGCAGCGAGACAGGGAGGTCGGCCGTTGAGAGACGCCATGCGCGACGCCTCTCTTGTGCTCCCGCGCCGAATGGTGGTCGCTGTCGCGGCCATCGTGACGGCTGTCGTTCTGATCGCAGGCGTCTTGTACTACCGCTCCGAGGAGGCCGATCTTCGCGCACAGGCGGAGCAGGAACTGACCGCCATCGCCACGCTCAAAGGGGCCCAGGTCGCCGGGTGGCGCAACGAGCGGCTTGTGGACGGCCAGCGTGTCACGCGGGCGCCGGGCATCCGCTCCGTGGTGGCCGCGTGGCTCGAGAGCCCCACCGATGACAGCCCCGCCCGCATGCTGGAGGCGCTCGAGTCGCTTCGGGTGAGCGGGCGGTTCCACTCGGCGTACCTGACCGACGTCGACGGCCAGGCGCTGTTCGGCACGGCCGAGACGGACGACGGGCTGCCGCCAGAGACGCTCGTGGCGCTTGAAGAGGCGGTGGACTCCCGCTCGGCGGTGCTCTCCGGCGTGCATGGCCCCGGGGACGACATGGTGTTCATCGACGTGGTGAGCCCGGTCCTCGTTGGCGAGGGAGATGACACCCGGACACTCGCCGTCGTGGTGCTCCGTGCCGACGTGAGCGCGACGCTCCTCCCCGCGATCGAGTTGTGGCCGGTACCACGCCAGACCGCTGAGGCTCTGCTCGTCGAACGAGTGGGAGATGAGGTCGTCGTGGTGTCGAACCCGCGCCACTCGGACCTTGCGCCGTTCGAACTCAGGGTGCCGCTGGAGCGCACGGACACGACACTCGTGCGGGCGATTCTGGGCGAGCGTGGCATCATCGAAGGTCCCGATTACCGGGGCGTGACGGTGCTCTCGTACATCGTGGAGGTCCCCGACTCACCCTGGCTGCTTCTGGCCGAGGTGGACCGCGCCGAGGCGTTCGCGGACTGGGCGGACCGGTCCCGGCTGATCATCGGCATCATCATGTTGCTGGCGACGCTGCTCGTCGGGACCGCAATGGTCGCGTGGCAGCGCATCCGAACGGTCCGCCTTGCGCAGCTGCTTGCGCAGGAACGCGCACTGCGCGCGGCGGAGGAGCGCCTGGGCGTGACGCTCGCGGCGGTAGGGGACGCAGTCATCGCCACCGATGCGCACGGCCGCATCGAGTTCATGAACCCGGTCGCCGAGCAGCTCACGGGGTGGCCGGCCGCCGAGGCCAGCGGCCGTCCTCTGCCCGAGGTGTTCCGCATCATCAACGAGGAGACTCGCGCAGAGGTCGAGAGTCCCGCGGACCGCGTCTTGCGCGAAGGTGTCGTGGTGGGACTGGCAAACCACACCCTGCTGGTCGCCCGCGACGGCACCGAGCGTGCGATCGCCGACAGCGGCGCCCCGATCCGCGATGCGGACGGAGCGATCACCGGCGTGGTGCTGGCGTTCCGCGACCAGACGGAGGAACGCGCCGCCATGCGGGCCCTGGCGGAGAGCGAAGAGCGCTTCCGGGCGCTGATCGAGCAGACGGACCAGGGCATCTCGGTGGGACGGCCTGACGGCACCATGCTCGTGTACAACAGCGCGATGGAGCGCATCAGTGGCTATACACGCGAGGAGGTGGAGCGTGACGGCTGGTTCGAGCTGGTCTTTCCCACGGATGCGCGTAAGGCCGACGCGCTGCGCATATCGCAGGAGGCGATCGAGGGCGGGTTCCCGTACGCCGAGGTAGCCATCGTGCGCAAGGACGGGAAAGAGCGCTGGCTCTCGGTCTCGACCACGCCGATCACGCTGGCGGGCGTCACCTACAACCTCTCCGCGTTCACCGACATCACCGACCGCAAGGAGGCCGAGGAGCGGCTGCGGGCGAGCGAGGAGCGCTTCCGGGCGCTCGTTGAGACCGCGCCGGATGCGATCTTCGTGCAGACCAACCATCGGTTCGCCTACATCAACGCGGCGGGGTGCCACCTGTATGGCGCAGAGTCGCCCGATGACCTCATGGGCCGCCCGGTGCTGGAGCGCTTCCATCCTGACTACCACGACCTGGCGATGCAGCGCATCGAAGCACTGAACGTGCGCCGCGAGGTGCAGAAGCCGATGGACCAGGTCCATCTGCGCCTGGACGGGTCCCCGATATTCGTGGAGGTCTCCGGCGCGCCGGTCGTCTACGAGGGTGAGCCCGGCGCGGTCGTGTTCGTGCGCGACGTGACCGAGCGCAAGCGCGTCGAGGAGGTCGTGGCTCTCCGGGCGCGCGTGCTCGAGTTTGCGGTGGGTCACACGGTGGACGACCTGCTCACGTATGCGCTCGACGAACTCGGCACGTCGCTCGAAAGCCCGCTTGGCTTCTTCCACTTCGCTGACGAGGACGAACGCACGCTGGCGCTGGCGGCGTGGTCGAGCGCCACGCTGGACCAGTGCGAAGCCAGGGACTACCGCCGTCACTACTCGTTCGATGAGGCGGGCGTATGGGTGGACTGCGTGCGGGAGCGTCGCGTGATCATTCACGAGGACTTCGAGAGTCTGGATGACCGTCGGGGCCATCCGGAGGGACACCCCAAGATCGTCCGGGAGCTTCTCGTCCCCGTCTTCCGCGACGACAAGGCGGTCGCGGTCCTCGGAATGGGCAACAAGCAGCGTCCGTACACTGAGAGCGACGTGGAGCTTGCACAGTACGTGGCTGACGTGGTCTGGGAGACCGTGCAGCAGAAGCGCACCGAGCGGCTGCTCACCGAGAGCGAGGAGCTCGTGCAGCTTGCCGGTCAGCTCTCGCGGCTGGGCGGCTGGTCGGTCGATCTGGCGTCCGGCATCGTGGAGTGGTCTGACGCTGTGGCTGAGATCCATGGCATGCCGGCCGGGTACTCACCTCCGGTGGAGGAGGGCATCTCGTTCTACGCCCCCGAGTATCGCGATCGCATCACCGAGGTGTTCACGGCGTGCGCGGAAGACGGCGTGCCCTACGACGAGGAGATGGAGATCATCGCCGCGTCCGGGCGTCACGTCTGGGTGCGGACCATCGGAGTGCCGGTACGCGACGAGTCAGGGGCCATCGTCGGGGTCCATGGCGCGTTCCAGGACGTCACGGAGCAGAAGCTGGCGGCGCTCGAGCTCGACCGTCATCGCGAGAACCTCGAGGAACTCGTTGCCGAGCGGACGCGCGATCTGGAGGACGCCAATACCGAGCTTGTGCGTGTCTCGGCGGTCAAGAGCTCGTTCCTCGCCAGCATGAGCCACGAACTGCGCACACCGCTCAACTCGATCATCGGGTTCTCAGGCATCTTGCTGCAGGGATTGGTGGGAGAGATCAGCGAGGAGCAGCGGAATCAGATCGGCATGATCAACTCCTCGGGCAAGCACCTGCTCGCGATCATCGACGACATCCTGGACATCTCGCGCATCGAGGCGGGCAGGGTGGACATCGACGCCCGGCCGTTCGATCCGGCGTCGCTGGTGGCCGAGGTCGCCGACATCCTCCGGCCACTTGCGGACGAGAAGGGGCTCGAGCTGCGCGTCCACCTGGCCGAGGAGCCGATGGTCGTGGAGTCCGACCGGGGCAAGGTCAAGCAGATCCTCCTCAACCTCGGCGGGAACGCGGTGAAGTACACGGACGCCGGCCGGGTGGACATCGCGCTGTCCCGGCGCGAGGACGACGCGGTCGCGTTCTCAGTGCGCGATACCGGCAGGGGGATCCGTGCGGACATGCTGGAGCGGGTCTTCGAGTCGTTCACCCAGGGCGATCATCGGTCGGGCGAGGTGCCTCGCGGCACGGGCCTCGGACTCACGATCTCACGCGAGTACGCGCGGCTGCTCGGAGGGGACATCACAGCGGAGAGCGAGCCCGGGCGCGGGTCGACGTTCACGCTCGTGCTGCCGATCCGTCCCTGACGGACCGGCTTACGCGACAGTGCGGGGGTCCCAGTCCACCGGGCCGATCACGAACAGCACGTCGTTCGCGAGCAGCACGGTGTCGCCATGCGGATTGCCGAGCGCGCCACCGTCCCGGGTGATCGCGAGCACGGTCACGCCGTGCTCGGCCCGCAGGCGGCTGCCCGCGATCGTTGTGCCAGCCAGAGGGGACGAGGGTGTGAGCCGCAGGGTGTGAGTGGTGAGGTCGGGCACATCCACCCGCAGGTCGGGGACGGACGTGGCGTCCTTTGCGAAGGTGCGCGCCATCCGCCGCCAGTCACCCCGGACCTCACCGATCAGGCGCTTGATGTCCTCGCGGGGGACGAGCATGCGTGCGAGCACGCGGGAGAAGACCTCGATGGAGACCTCGAGCTCGTCGGCGATGACCTCGTCGGCCCCAAGCCGCAGCAGTGCCTCCACCTCGCGCAGGTAGCGGCTCCGTAGTGGACGGGGTCGCCGCGCTCGGTGCCCTCGCGGACCAGCGCCGCATTGAGCTCAAGCACTGCGTACGGGACGTCGGCGAGGCGGGCGGTCCGCGCGAGGTTCTGCCCCGTGACGCCGTAGCCCACGATGAGCACATGCCCGAGGTAGGCGTGCGCCGCCCCCACCCGCTCGGGCGTGAAGCCGCGCCGCTCCAGGTGACGGAGGCGCGTGCGGCATGCCGCATCGGCCACCTTCGGGCCGAGGGCCACGAGCAGCGGCGTGAGGAGCATGCTCAGCACGGCCGTGTCGAGCACCGTCTGGAAGACGTCGGGCCCGAACAGCCCTGCGGCGACGCCGGCCTGGGTGGCGACGAGCGAGAACTCACCGACCTGGCCGAGCGCCAGTCCGCCGAGCACGGCGCTACGGAGCGAGAGTCCGAGCACCAGTGAGGCGACCGTGGCCACAAGCGGCTTGATGACGATGATGCCGAGTGTCAGCAAGGCGAGGCGCAGCGGGTTCTCAAGCAGGTAGCCGATGTCGAGCAGCATGCCGATCGAGATGAAGAACAGGCTCATGAACACGTCGCGGAAAGGTAGCATGACGGTCACGGCCTGATGGGAGTAGTCCGACTCGGAGATGATCAGGCCGGCCAAGAAGGCCCCGAGTGCGAGGGACAGGCCGAGCGACTGCGTGAACACCGCGATGCCGATGCACAGCGTGATCACGCCGAGGAGGAACGCCTCGGTGCTGTGGGTGTCGGTGATCTTGCGCAGGATGAGCGGCACCACCCAGCGGTAGGCGACGAACGCGAACGCGGCCACCGCAGCGACACGGCCCGCGAGCCCGAAGGCGTCCTCGAGCCCGGAGGTGCCGGCGCCGCCTGCGAGCAGTGGCGCCATGAGCATCACGGGGACGACCGCGATGTCCTGGTAGATCAGGGAAGCGAGCACGGCGCGCCCGTGAGGGGCGTCGAGCTCGGCCCGGTCCTGCAGCATCTTGAGGACCACGGCCGTGCTCGAGAGCGCTACCACGAACCCGAGATAGAGGCTCTGCTGCAGTGTGGAGCCCATCGCGTGTGTGGCCACACCCACCACAGCCGCTGTCCCGAAGAACTGGATCGACCCGCCGACGAGGAACTGACGCCGCATGTGGGCGAGGTCGGCGAGCGAGAACTCCAGGCCGATCACGAACAGCAGCAGCACCACGCCGATCTCGGCGAGCAGCTCGATCTGGTGCGCGTTGCGCACGAGTCCCAGCGCATCGGGACCGGCGAGTACGCCGGCGACGAGCAGACCGATTGAGGCGGGCAGGTTGAGCCGGTGGCATACGAGTGCCGCCACCACGGCAAGCGTGAAGATGAGCGTGATGTCGATCAGGATTGATTGCATGCCCACAGCATAGCCGACCGGGCCACCCGCAGCGGTCGTCCGCCAGGCCGCTCAGTGCCTGACGGTGAAGCCTCCGAGCCCCTCGGGCTCCTCCCACGTGACGTCCACGCGCTCGACGTTCGCGTGCGCCGGGCCCTCTCGGCACCATTCGACCGCCCGCCCCACTGCCCCGCGCGGTCCCTCGAAGACCGCCTCCACATCATCACCGGCGTTACGGACCCACCCGGTCAGTCCGAGGGACGCGGCCACGCGCTGCGTGCTCGCCCGGAAGTACACCCCCTGGACCCGTCCGGTCACACGCACGTGCGCTCGATGCGTCCCGGCGGTCGAGCGTTCGGGCGCCATATCGGGCATGATTCTCCTCACAGGCTCGGTAGCCGGTCACTCCCTGTCTACCCGTTCGCGAAGGAGTGTCGCCATGAAGATCACCGCTGAGACGAAGGTCCATGACCTGCTCGAAGCGTACCCGTTCCTGAAGACGTGGCTTGCCGGATACGCACCGGCGTTCGAGAAGCTCACCAACCCTGTGGTCTACCGCACCGTGGGCCGTGTCGCCACCCTCGAGGCCGCGGCGCGCATGGGTGACGTGGATGTCGAAGAGCTGCTCGACGCCGTCCGGGAGCAGGTGGCCGCGCAGAGCATCCTCGCCGAGGAGCGATCAGGCGCTGCGCCCCGGCTGGGCGACGCCGAGCGCGCGCGTCGCCAGGAGGTGCTCAAGGGACTCATCCGCGAGTTGCACGATGGCGCGAGCGTGGCGGAGGTCAAGGCACGCTTCGAGGAGCTGGTCCACGACATCGATGCCGCCGAGATCGCCATGATGGAGCAGGCGCTCATCGCCGAGGGGATGCCGGTCGAGGAGGTCCAGCGACTGTGCGACGTGCACGTGACCGTGTTCAAGGACACGCTCGAAGAAGAGCCGGAGATGACCGTTCCAGTGGGTCACCCGGTGGACACGTACGTGCGCGAGAACGAGGTCCTCACCGGGCTTGTGGCTGATGCTCGTGGCCTGCTCGCACGGCTTCCTGGGGACATTGACGCGCTCGGCAACATCGCCGCGGTGCTCGAGCGGCTGTCCAACGTGGCGATCCACTACCGGCGCAAGGAGAACCAGCTCTTCCCGGCCCTGGAGAGCCACGGCATCGAAGGCCCCACCAAGGTCATGTGGGCGCTTGACGACGACATCGTTGCGATGGTCCGCCGGGACCTGGGCGCCGCACGCGCCGGTGACGCCGCGGCACTCGGCGCATCGCTTCCCGAGACCCTCACCGCGCTCGATGACATGGTCTACAAGGAGGAGAAGATCCTGTTCCCCACGGCGCTCTCGGCGTTGAGCGACGAGGAGTGGCGCCGGATCGCGGCCGGTGACGCCGAGATCGGCTACGCCTGGATCGAGCCGCCCGCACCTGCTCCGGCGCCCGGTCAGGCCGCACGGCCCGTCTCGGCCGCCCCGGTCTCAGGCGGGGCACACGTTCCGGCCGGGCAGGCCCCGGTGCCGCTGACGACGGGCGCGCTCACGCCCGAGGAGATCGACCTGATGATCGGCGTCCTGCCGGTGGACATCAGCTTCGTGGGACCCGACGATCGCGTGCGGTTCTACTCGGAAGGCGAGCGGATCTTCCCCAGGTCCCCGGAGGTGATCGGGCGCGAGGTCCGCAACTGCCACCCGCCCAAGAGCGTGCACAAGGTCGAGGAGATCCTGGCGGCGTTCAAGGCCGGGGAGAAGGACACCGCCGAGTTCTGGATCACGCTCGGTGGCCGCTTCCTGCACATCCGGTACTTCGCCATGCGCGACGCGTCAGGCGACTACCGTGGATGCCTGGAAGTGGCTCAGGACGTTACCGAGATCCGCGCGCTCGAGGGCGAGCGCCGCATCGTGGACTGGTGAGCGTGGCGTTCGGCCGACGGCGAGGCGGCGGACGGCGACACAGCGAGGTTGCGGAGCACGCAGCCAGCGGCGTTCTCGCGCACGATGGCGAGCGGATCGCCTACGGCATCGTGCGGACGCGACGCCGGACATGTGCGCTCGTGGTCGATCGC
>JADIIM010000007.1 GCA_015351705.1 Aeromicrobium sp.
TGACACTGGCCGCCGTGGTGGGTGCGGGACTGCTCGGTGCCGTCGTGAGCGCGGTGACGAGCCTCATCGCCACTGGCGCTCGCACCCCGGTGCGCCCATCGCGCTCCCGCATCGCGGAGCGATGGGGCTACGCGCGCCGCAGCTACGTCCAGAGCGTCACCGGCTACCTGGAACTGCGCCAGGACATCGTGCTGCTCGGCATCCTCGGCCCGGCCGCCGGAGTGGGGCTCTACTCGGTGGGTGCGTCGGTGGCCGAGCTGCTCTTCTACCTGCCCCAGGTGCTCGCCTCGGCGCTGACCGCCCGGGCCCTGCAGGAGGACGCCGCCGAGGGCGCCGCGATCACCGCGAGCATCACCCGCCTGCTGGTGGCCGCGCTCGTGGTGATGGCGGGCGTGGTCGCGGTCATCGCCCGACCGCTCGTGGCCGGTGTCTTCGGCGCGCAGTTCGCACCGGCCGCCACGGTGGTCTGGCTCCTGCTTCCGGGGATCGTCATCTGGGGCGTGGCGAGCCAGAGCGGCGCATACCTCGCGTCGCACGGGAGGCTGTTCCCAAAGGTCAGCACGGCCACGCTCCTGCTCAACCTCGCGCTCAACCTCGCGCTCATCCCCGTGCTCGGCATACAGGGGGCCGCGATCTCAACGAGCATCTCGTACGCGGTGAGCTCGCTGTACATCCTGCGCACGTTCCTCGTCACCACTGGCACCCGGACGCGCGACCTGGTCGTGCTGCGCCGCGCGGACCTCGCGCTCGCCTCGGCAGCCCTCGGCGCGCTCGGCTCACGACTCCGCCGGCACTGACCCCGCATCCGTCGGCCCTGCGGGCTCGAAGAGGAAGCCCCGGACGTCGGGCTGCTCGATGGCGCCGGGCACGTACGGGTACTCGTCGACGTAGAACTCGCGGACAAGCCTCATGCCGCGTGCTGTGACCTGACCGACGAACTCGTCGCGGTTGAGGAACCAGCCGAGCAGGTCGTCATTGAACCCCTGCACGCCGGCATGCTGGCGTACGACGACCGAGGGTGAGGTGAGCTGCACGGGCAGCCGCGTGACGTAGAGGTACCGGCCCGTGGCGCGGACCAGCCCCGCCGCGACCTCCCGCCAGTCACGCGAACACTGCAGCGACCCGCTCGCCATGACGAGATCGTAGGTGCGCTCGAGGCACGCATCATCGGAGTGGAAGGTTGCGTCTGGCAGGAGCCGCGCTCCCTCGGCACAGAACGCGGACAGGTCCTTGCAGTGGTAGTCGAGCTCCACACCGGGCAGCAGCGCGCCCGCAAGGACGGCGTAGTGGCCGAGCCCGCCGCCCCAGTCGAGCATGGAGAGCCGGCCACGGCCGCCCTCGGCACGCGCGAGCACGTAGCCGAAGCTCAGGTACGTGTTGTGGAACGCCATGTTCCGCCCGGCGTGCTCGGTGGCCTCGTGCGGCATGTCGAGTGGCCGTGTGTCCGAGCAGGCCGCCACGAACGCGGGCCAGCGCTCGGCCTGTGTGCGCGCGATCGCGGGGTCTTCCCAGCCGGGGTTCGTGTCGGTCGGCTGCGGCCAGCCGCCGCCCACGACCTCGAACTGACCCGGCAGATCGGCGGGACTCCGGCGCACACGACGGATCGCGTCGGTGACGACCGGGGGAAGGATGCGGAGCGCTATGTGCCTCAGGGTCATGCGGCGGAGCCTCTCTTCGCGAGCGTGTATCATCGTGACGAGCGTACATCATCTCATGCGTGGCGGCGCGAGACGCGGCCGCCGGCAGGTAGGATCCGAGGCGCGTGTGACCACGACCGGACCGCACAGCAACGACACGGCCCTCGCACCCGGTGGCGAGGTGGCGCCACTCAACGCCGCACGACGTGTCGCCTGGACGTGCCTGCACCTGGTGGTCATGGCGGTCCCGCTCGCGATGACGAACCTGAGCTGGATGCCGGGGATATCCCAACCGCTCACGTACGACCAGTTCGATCTCGTGAAGCTGGTCCTCCTGTCGGTCCTCGTGGCCGTCGCGCTCGCTGCACTGGCGGTCGACCTGCTCGTGGGCGGCTCTCCCCTCCGGGTCGGGCGAGCGGACGCGCTGGTGGCCGCGCTCGTGGTCTGGGTGGGACTCACCACCACCACATCCGTCCACGTCCCCACCTCGCTGATCGGTGCATACCATCGCTTCGAGGGCCTCCTCGCCTACGTCCTCTACGCGGGGATCTACTTCATCGCAGTCCAGCACCTCGATCTCGCATCACGCGTCCGCTCGATCTCGCGCACGCTGGCGTTGACATCGGCCCCGGTGAGCACCTACGGGATCGTCCAGTTCCTCAGGCTCGATCCCGCCGAGTGGGACGTGGTGGGGTTCGAGTCCCAGCGCGCAGCGTCCACCTTCGGCAACCCGGAGATGCTCGGCGGGTTCCTGGTGTTCGCCCTCGGTGTCGCGCTCGGCCTGGCTCTCAGTGAGCGGAATACACGATGGCGTGTCGCGTACTGGGTCGCTGCGGCACTGGCCGCCGCGTGTCTGCTCGTGACCTTCACCCGCGGGGCATGGGCGGGCGGCGCATTGGCGGTCGCGGTCCTACTCGTGTCCGCCTGGCGATCGGGCTACCGCCCCACGCGACTCGACTCAGCACTCGCCGGGCTGCTCGTGTTCGCCGTGATCACGGTAGGCGCCGTCAGCCTCGGTTCCTCCGACGGGACGGTGAATCTCGGAGCTCGCTTCGCGTCGATCTTCGACCCCGCATCCGGAAGCGCGTTGTCGCGGTTCCAGATATGGGACGCGGCAGTCAGAGCCACGCTCGATCGGCCGGTCCTCGGCTCCGGTCCCGGCACGTTCGGTCTGATCTTCCCCGCGTACAAGAGCCCCGAGTTCGTGCAGACACACGGGTATCTGGTCGTGACCGACCGGGCGCACGACTATCCCCTTCAACTCGCCGCCACCACCGGCATCCCGGCGGTGCTGCTGTTCTTCGGGCTGTGCGGCGTCATCGCGCTCCGTTCGCGCCGACGCTCACGGACCGCCTTGCGCGATGCGCCCGCGCTCGAAGGTACGCTGGTCATAAACGCGTGGCGGGCGGCCCTTGCGGGATACCTGCTGCACCTGGTCTTCGGCATATCCACCCCGGGAGTCACCTTCCTGTTGTGGCTCGCCCTTGGCGCGCTCGCGTCACCGTACGCGCGGCCCGTGGAACTGCCCGCGGGCGCCTGGCGTGTGCCCGCAGTCGGCGCGACCCTCCTCGCAGCGACCGTGCTCGTTGCCGCAGGCGTACGCGGGACCATCGCCGACGCGCACTTCATGCGTGCGCAAGCCGCGGGACTCTACACGGAGCGCGCAGCGCACGCCGAGCGGGCGGTGGCGCTCAACCCGCTCAACGAGTTCTACCGGCAGCGGCTCGCAGCACTCCATGTCGAGGCGTTCACGATGCTCTCCCGCCAGGCGGCTGAGACGGCGGCTGCCAACGGCGACCCATCGGCACTTCTAGCCGAGGCCGACGTCGCGTTCGGCCGTGCGCAGGCCGCCATCTTCGACGCGATCGACGACGCGCCGGTCCAGGTGGAGAACCACCTGCTCCTCGTACGGCTCTACAACACAGCGGGGCGTCACCTCGGGACGCAGTACTACGGCAAGGCGATCAGTGCCGCAACCAGCGCGATCGCGCTCAGCCCCAACGCACCGGAGATCCGCGTGCAGTACGCCATCGCACTCAAGAACACCGGCGATGACGTGGAAGCTGAGCGGGAACTGCTGGCAGCGGCCGACCTGGATCCGGCCTACGCCGACCCGCTCGTCTTGCTCGGCGAGCTCTACCGCCTGAACGGGGACGCGACCACCGCACTCGGCTACTACGAGCGCGTAAAGGCCCTGGAACCGGAGTACCCGGGGATCGACGCGCTCATCGAGCAGATGCGCACCGGGGGCACCGCGCCCGAGTGAGTCAGATCACCCGTGCCACCACCGAGATGTTCCAGTCCTCCTCGGTGGGCTCGCGGCTCATATCGCCGAACGGGCCGACCGTAACCCCACCGAACCCGGCCTCACGCAGCAGCGCGCGAAGCTCGTCGGCGAAGAAGTACCGCACCACGTGCGCCTCGGCGGTGCGCTCCACCACCACGCCGGCCGAGGTGCGCGTGACGTCGTAGGCGACCTCGACGGTTCTGGCGGCCTCATCGAGCGTGGGGCGCGCCACGCGCGTGATCTCATCACCGTCGGCGGCCGCGACGGTCTTCGTCTTGACCTCGGGGCGTTGCGAGAGCACGGCCGGGCCGTGCCAGACGTCGAAGACGAAGACACCGCCGGGACGGAGGTGACGCCGCGCGGTGGCGAAGACCGCGGCGGCATCCGCGTCCGTGAGCTGGTACGACACCACGGCGAACATCGAGATGACAGCATCGAAGACCCGCTCGAACGCCACCGTCCGGATGTCGCCAACCACGAGATCGGCGCCAACGCCCTCCTCGGCCACTTTGGCGGCCGCCCGGTCGATCATGGCCGCAGAGCGGTCCACGCCTGTCATCGCGTACCCGCGCAGCGCGAGCGGCACGACGTGGCCTCCCGTTCCGCAGCCGAGGTCCAGCACCGATGCGCCCGTGGCGACACCGCGCGGCCCGAAGACCTGCTCCAGGAAGTCGCACTCGGCCTCGTAGTCCTTGTCGGCGTACAGCGTGTCGTAGAAGCCCGCGTACGCGCCGAAGACCGTCTGCTGCCTCATCTGCCGCCTCCGATCCGCTCCCGCGCAGCATCGAGCGCGCAGCGCAGCGCCGCGAAGTAGTCGTCCCGCGTGTAGCCCTGAAGCCACGCACGCCCGCGTGCGGCCAGCTCGGCCCGCAGATCCGGCTCGGTGGCCACCCGCCTGATCGCCTCGGCGATCGACGCCGCCGAGGCCGGGTCAACGAGCAGCGCCGCATCACCCACGTGCTCACGGATGCCCCGGATGTCCGAGGTGATCACCGGGCAGTCGAACTCGAAGGCCTCGATCGCCGGGATGTTGGTGGGGCCGAAGAACGTCGGCATCACGAGCGCGAGCGCGCCAGCATAGAGCGCCGACATCGTCTCGTCGGGCACGTAGCCCGTGCAGTGGACGAGATCGGTCACATCAAGGTCCGCTGCCGTGCGCATCACGCGCTCGAACGTCTCGTCTCGGAGCACTCCCGTGTGCGACCCGGCGAACACCACCGGCAGCCGCAGCCCCTCGGCGGCCAGCATGCCGAGCGCCTGGACGATACGCTCGTGGTTCTTATGCGGCCAGAACTGCGCCGGATAGAACAGGTACCGCTCGGGCAGGCCGAGCGCAGCGCGCATCGCGATCACCGCATCCTGGTCCGCCGGCCGCAGGTAGTGCGCCGGCAGGAACGGCAGCGCACGGACCGCTTCAGGTGCGATGCCGGCCGAGCCGTAGTGCTCAAGGACGTCCTCGCGCCCGACCTCGGAGTCCACGAGCACCACCGCAGCACCCGCGATCAGCGGCACGAGGCGTGACTCGCGCCGCTCCCACTCACCATCGGCCGAGACCTCGGGGAACTCGGGATGCAGCCGGTGCTGGATGTCGTGGACGGCCACCACGTAGGGCACGCCGGTCGTCGGCGCGAGGTCGTTGTCGGCGGTGAAGAGCAGTAGGTCGATGCCGCGCCGCCCGAAGAACGCCCGCCAGGCGCCGTCCACCTCCCCAGCACCGCGCGAGAGCCGCGCAGCAGCCGCGCCGAAAACGCCGAGCGGACCCGCGGACCGCCTGAGCTCGACCACGGGCCCGGGAAGGCGTACTCCCGCTGGGACCTCGTCGCCCACATACGTGAACACGACGAACTCGTCACCCGTGCCGAGGTCGGCGAGCGCTTCGAGCATGGTCACGGCGTACTGGTACACGCCGCCTACCGAACGGTCAAGATTGGGAACGACGCCGATCCTCATGCGCCGAGCGCCTCATGGACGGCCGCGATGACCTCGGCCTGCTGCTCGTCGGAAAGCGCGAGCCCTGACGGCAGGTAGAGGCCCTGGCGCGCAAGGCGCTCAGCAACGGGGTATCGCTCGCCCGCGAACAGCCCGCGTTCCAGGAAGACCGGCTGCTCGTGCATGCCGGTGAAGAAGGGCCGCGTCTGCACCCCGCGCTCCGCAAGGCGTCCGGCCAGGTCCGCCGCCGTTATGCCACTGTCCTCGTCGGCCACCACGCCGTACATCCAGTAGACGTTCTCGGCCCACTCGCGCTCGACGGGCAACTGCAGCGGCAACCCGGAGAGGCCGGCGGTGTAGCGCGCGCCCACGGCGCGTTTGCGCGCCACGAGCTCGTCGATCCGCTCCACCTGGCCGAGGCCGAGCGCCGCCTGCAGGTTGGTGAGCCGGAAGTTGAAGCCGTCCTCGGTGTGCCAGAACCGGCGGTCGTCACGGAAGCAGAGGTTGCGGCCCGAGCGCAGACGCGCGGCCAGCGCGTCGTCATCGGTGAGCACCATCCCGCCCTCGCCTGTGGTGACGATCTTGTTGGCGTAGAAGCTGAAGCACGACAGGTCGCCGAGCCCGCCACACCGCGTGCCTCGGTAGGTGGCGCCGTGCGCCTCGGCGGCGTCCTCGATCACCACCAGCCCGTGCCGGCGGGCGATGTCCCGCACCGGGTCCATGTCCACCGGGTGGCCGTAGATGTGCACCGGCATGATCGCGCGCGTGCGCTCCGTGATCCGCGCTTCGATGGCGCCTGCGTCCATGCACCACGTCTCCGGATCGGCGTCCACCAGCACCGGCACGCAGCCGTTACGCGTGGCCGCCAGCGCGCACGAGACGATCGTGAACGTGGGCATGATGATCTCGCTGCCCGGCTCGAGATCGAGCGCCCACACGGCCAGCTCGAGCGCGACGGTGCCGTTGGCCACGGCCACGCCGTGGCGCGTGCCGCAGTAGCTGGCCCACGCGGTCTCGAACTCATCGATGAACCGCCCCGCCGAGGACACCCAGCCCGTCTCGAGGCACTCCTGCACGTACGCGCGCTCGGCGGCGCCGACGACCGGCTCGTTCACGGGTATCATTCGGCCGCCTCGAATCGCGTCTTGTCGCCGTCACCGGCGTACGGGCCCTGCTTGACCTCGACGATCGAGCTCTCCTCGAGGATCTCGAACCCATGCCCGCCGGTGCACAGCAAGATCACGTCACCGGTCGCGAGCACGCGGCGCGTGAGCAGCGTCCGGTCGTCACGGTAGAGATCCACCCTCACGCGGCCCTCGCGGATGAAGAGCGTCTCCTGGGTGTAGGTGACCTCGCGGGCAACCGGGTTGTGCACGTGTGGCGGGATCACGTGACCCGCCGGGTGATGGATGAAGCCGAGTTGCTGTGAGAAGTGGTCCTGCGAGTAGAAGCTGACGCCCGGCGTGGCAAGCGACCCGCGCAGGATGACCGCGATCACCTGGTCGCCATCGGCGATCTGCTCGACCGGCGACTGCAGGAACGAGGAGTCGGCGTGCTCCGGCCCCTCCCCCGTCCGCGCGCCTTGGTCAGGACCCCGGCCCGCCCCCGGAGCTGCGGGCACCCGGATCGGTACATCCGCCACGTCACCCGTCAGCGCGTCGACGATGGCGGCACCCACCGCACCGGTCGCCGCGCCCTCACCAACGAGAACGAGCGCGTCGCGCGACCCATCTGCCGCCTGGCCGAGCCGGGCGAGGAGAAGGCCCGCGAGTGCGGTCCCGACCACATCGGCCCCGGCAGGCTCCGGCAGCACGCAAACGCATCGCGCCACTCCCGCGCGCGCAGACTGCTCGATCAGCTCGAGTGCAGCGACCGCGCGCTCGTGGAGCGACGCGCCCGGCTGCAGGGCGATGTCGAGGTGCACGACCGCCTGCGGCTCAACGGCCGCAAGCGCCCGGGTCACGCCCGCCTGCCTGGCGAGAGCGAACTCGGCGGGGCTCACGCGTACGATCTCGGGACACCCGGCTCCTGCCAGGTGCGCGGCCACCGCTCCCGCGATGGGCGCCGCGCCGCCGGTCACCATGATCCGCGTGGTTGTGATATCGAGCTTCACGTGTGCTCCCCGGGGGTCGATCGGAACGTGCGGTACTCCTCCGGCCAGTGCCGTCTGCGCGTGGCCACCTGGCGACGGAACAGGCCCTTGGCCGGGGCCTCGGGCGTGCTGAACGCGTACGGGGGCCGCAGACGTGGCACCACGAGCCCTCCCGCCAGCCGTCCTCGGACGTAGTACGCCGTGCGCGTACGCTCCCATTCGGGACCGAGACGCATATCGTAGCGCGACGACAGCCGCGCCAGATCCGCATCGAGCACGTCGAGGATCGTGGATGACTTCCGGCTCGCATGCTGACGGTCGATACCTACGACGCGATCGATGCGCGAGAACCCCGACCCCGCCGCCTGCAGGCGCAGCCACAGCTCGTAGTCCATCGCGAAGTGGAACGATGTGTCGAGCATCACCTCGCCGAGCGCCCGGCGCCGGATGAACGCGCCCGGCTGGCTGATGATGTCCACCGTCCTCAAGAGCGCCTCATCGTACGGCGGTGCCCAGAGCACCTGGATGAAAGCACCGTCGGCCGCCACCTGGAGGCAGTGCCCGTAGACGACGTCGACGTCCGGATGCGCCCGGAAGTGCGCCACCACATCGGCGATCACCCGTGGGTCGACATAGGCATCGTCCGAGTTGATCCACCCGATGATCTCTCCTGTGGACTCCGCGAACGCCCGGTTGACCGCGTCGGCCTGCCCCTCATCGGGGCCGCTCGACCAGCGAAGCGCGGGCCCGCTGGAGGCCGCGCGCCTCTCGGCCTCGGCATGCAGGAGCTCCACGCTGCCGTCAGTGGAGCCGCCGTCGGCCACCACGTGCTCGATGCGCGGATACGTCTGCGCGGCGACCGAGCCGAGGTTGTCGCCAAGCCACGCCGCCTGCTGGAACGACGGCGTCAGCACGGACACGAGCGGCATCTCCTCCGCCCCGCCACGTACCTGTGAGGTGTTCTCGCTCACCGCTGTGCCAGCTCTCCCTCGGTCGCACGGGCGCGCTCGATCAGCTGCTCATACCATGCCAGATACGCCGCCACCTGCCTATCGAGGTCGAAACGCTCGCGCACCCGTGCCGCACCGGCTGCGCCCAGCCCGAACCGCGCCTCCGCATCGCCGAGCAGCCGGTCGAGCTCGACAGCGAGCGCCGCAGCGTCACCGGCGCTCACGAGCCGACCGGTCCCGGCGCTCACCGCCTCACGCGTCCCCCCCACGTCGGTCGCGACCACCGGCAGACCGCACGCCATCGCCTCGATGACCGCCATCGGCAGGTTCTCCGCGTGCGACGGATGGACGAACACGTCTGCCGCCCGGTAGTGGGCGGCGACCGTGGCGGGGTCGTCTGCGAACGGCACGCCGCGGACCTCTGCCCCGCCGATCGTCCCGGTCGCGCTGACGTCCCCGAGTGCGAGCACGAGCAGGTCGGCCAGACGCTCGTGCGGAAGCATCAAGAGCGCGGACGCGAACGTATCGAAACCCTTGAGCGGGTCTGTGTGGAGTCTGCCGCCGACGAGCATGACGATGGTGCGGTCGTGCGGTAGGCCGAGGTCTGCGCGCGCGGCGGCGCGGTCACCCGGTGCGAAGATGCGCGTATCGACGCCGTTTGGTATCACGCGTGCCTCGGACCGCTCGCCGATGATGCCGCTCTCACGCGCCAGATCGAGCAGCCAGGCCGACGGCGTCGCGATCGCAAGGCGGCTCGACGCGAGCGCCGCGTGCTTGAGCGCGTGGTTCTCCGCGCTCGCGTCGCGCCGTATCGGCACGTACCGCCTGAGGTCCGGACACGAGCCGCACCCGGCGCGCCAGCGGCCGCACTCGAGCGGCTGTGCGCAGTGACCGCTGAGCGCCCACGCGTCGTGCAGCGTGAGCACCGTGGGCACCCGTGCGGAAATCGCCGGAAGGGCACGGATGTCGAAGTAGCCACCGTGCAGGTTGTGCAGGTGAATGATATCGGGCGGCGGTATCACAAGATCGGGCAGCCCGTCCGCCCAGGGGAAGTCGAAGTCCTCGTACCCGCGCGCCACGCGCGCCCACCGGCCCGGCTCTGCGACGATGCGAAGCGCGCGGGACAGCAGCGCCTCCGCGCCACGTCCGGCACGGTCCGGGCCGGCAAGCGACCACGCGAACGGCAGGACCCGGCGTGCCCATGCGCTTCGCCCGGCGTCGACCGGGATCGATGTGACACCCTCGGCCGGAGCGTTCACGTTGGCCACCGCGAGCAGCGCGTCATGCCCGCGCGCGCGGTACGCTTCGTTGAGCGTGCGCGCCACGCGCTCAGCACCGCCACCGGCGACCGACGCGTTGACCGACAGTATCCTCACGAGCAGCCCATCTGATGGGTGAATGCAGACGTCACGCGCTCATGATACGCGAGAGCCGCCCGCAGGGTCGCTGCCAGCGGTAAGCGATCGGCACTGCCTGGATCAGTGGTACAGCCTAGAACGTGATACCGATACCAGAGGTGCTGCCCGCGTTGCGGTGGCACTTCAGGCAGGCGCCGTCGTAGGCCTTCATGGTGGTGGCGGTCATGCCGGTCTTGGCAGCGCCAGCATCCTCGGCGATACCCATCCACAGGTACGCA
>JADIIM010000035.1 GCA_015351705.1 Aeromicrobium sp.
GGTCGTGGGTGCGCCGGCATCGGCGCCACCGGCCGTCTTCGGCGCTGCGCCGTCCGTCCCCGCCGCGCCCTTGGCACGCAGCGAGTCGAGCGTGATGCCGCGCTTGCCGGCGGCCCACTGCAGGAACCGGACGAGGCCCTCGTCGCGCAGCTGCCTCCCGACGTTCTTCATGGCGTTGGTGACCGAGAGGTTCGGGTCGTTGTAGAGTTCCTTAGCGAAGTAGTAGGCGATGAACAGGGCCCAGCCGATCGCCTTCTTGTCGCCGGAGAGCTTCGTCAGGATGTCGGGGTCGGTCAGGCTGCCCTCGAGCATGCCCGTGATAGTGGAGGTCTGCGCGACGAGCCAGTCGTCCAGGCCGCCTCCGGCAAGCCAGACCTCCATCGCCGAGACGAGCAGCGGCTTGAGCATCCCGATGGCGATGGAGCCCACCACGCCGAGGTACGCGCCGCTCGCCACGCCGAGCGCGATGTCGCCGCACCAGGACACCCAGTCGAGCGTGTCCTCGATCTGCTGGTTCCACCAGGCGGCGTCGAGGTGCTCGTGCTTCTCGATCATGATCTGGTCGTGCGCGAAGCTCCAGATCTGCTTGCGCATGTAGAAGAGGCCCTCGGCACCCATCGTCAGCGAGCGCTCGGCCACCAGCGCATAGAGCCGGTCCTGGTGCTCGAACGGGACGAAGTGGCGGATCATGTCGAGGCAGTTGTCGCGCTCGATCTCCCACGCGTCCGAGAATGGCTCCATGTTCACGCCGAGCAAGCGCATCGGGACGAGCGCTGAGAAGCGGTCGGCGTCGTAGCCCGGGACGC
Organism: Aeromicrobium sp.; assembly: GCA_015351705.1. Taxonomy (GTDB): domain Bacteria; phylum Actinomycetota; class Coriobacteriia; order Anaerosomatales; family Anaerosomataceae; genus JADIIM01. The sequence goes on from JADIIM010000035.1 coordinate 807, forward strand.
TCGCGAGCAGCGCCGCGGGCACGGGCTCGCCGGCGGTGGGGAGCTTGCGCTCGAGTGAGACGTTGAACGTCGCGCTCGGGACGTTGAGTTGACGGACGCCCGCAGGCTCCACGGTGAGCCCGCCCGCTTTCAGTCCTGCGTGACCGCTCGTGCCCTCCTGGCCGCCGATCTCGAGGGTGGCCTGCTCGGCGAGTGCGATGTCGGGGGCGATCTCGCCGCTCGCCGGGTCGCGCACGAAGACGCGCAGGTCGATCGCGGTGGCGCGCGCGCTGCCGTCGGCGGCGAGCGGGAAGGCGCCGGTGGACGGATCGACGTTGGTGCGGTCGATGAAGAGCCCCTCCTGGGTGACGATGACGTCCACCTGGCGGCGGAGCTCGTCGAAGCCGTCGGCGGTGGCCACCACCACGAGGGTGGCGGCGGTCTGCGGGCGCGTTGGGTCGAGGCCCTCGCCGCCGCTCTCGGTGAGCGTGAGCGTGGCCGAGGACGGCCCGGTCGGCTCGATCGACGGCGCGGCGATCGCCCGTGAGCCCTCGCGCCACACGGTGTCGAACTGCCACGGGGTGTCGCCCGCGTTGGTGATCGTGACGGCGACCTCGGCTGCGGCGCCCGACTCGGCGGCGAACATGACCTCGTCCGGCGTGGCGTCGATCTCGGGCAGTCCGGCGAGCGGGATGGCCACGAGCTCGTTCAGCACTCGTTCGCCGAGCTGCGCGGTCACGCGCACGGTGGCGCTCTCGGGCGGCTGCACCGGGCTCGTCGGGTCGGGCTGTGAGGCCATCACGGTGATCGCACGGCCGTCCTCGTAGTCGGCAGGCTCGGAGATCTCGAGCCACTCGGAGTCCTCGGCGAAGGCGATGGACGCGCGCACGGCCGCGGCATCAACAGCGGGGTCGGTCGCATCGGCGCCGAGGAGCTCGACAGCGGCCACGAGCGTGATCGAGTGCCCGCCTTGCGTGCGGAGCGCGAGCGTCCCCGCAGGCTCGATGCGCGTGACGATGCGGCTCTCACCCGGCACGGCGACACCGACCGCCGCGGTCGTGGTGCC
>JADIIM010000036.1 GCA_015351705.1 Aeromicrobium sp.
TCGTGGTCGATCGCGACGGTCGTGTGACCGCGCGTGTGCCGCTCGGCACACCCGATGCGCCCGCCAGGCGGTTCGTGGAGGAGCGTCGCGACTGGGTCGTCGCCCGCGTGCGCGACGCGCGGCGGCGTGCCGAGGCGCGGGCGGTGCTGCCCCTGGGCCCAGAGGAGGTGGCCGAAGCAGCGGCGCTGTTCACGGGGCGGTTCGACGCGTGCTGGCGCGACTTCGCCCGGCCCGGAGAGCGCAGGCCTCCTCTCCGCGTGCGCGTGATGCGCAGCCGGTGGGGAAGCCTCGCGCCTTCCGGCACCGTGACGCTCAACGCCGCGTTGCTCTACGCTTCGCCGGCGTGTCTCGACTACGTCATCTACCACGAGCTCACGCACTTGCGCGTGCGCGGGCACGGCGCCGACTTCTACGCCGAGCTCGGGCGGTACGTGCCCGAGTGGCGCGCCCGCCGGCGCGAACTGCGCTCCGTGCCGCTCTGATCCGCGCCGCAGGTGGCTCGCAGGAGCCGTCCTCGGCGACGCACACTCAGCCGAGGACGGCCGCGACCGCGTAGCCGACCGCGAGCAGCACGTTGGTCGCAAGCACGGCGACCACGTTGGCGCCCTGTGCGGGGATGAGGCCCTCGAAGCTCTCGTACTGCGCCAGCGTGGTCGAGACAGCCTTCAGACCGAACACAGCCGCACCGAGTCCGAGCAGCGCCCAGGGCGTGAGCACGCCGGCAACGGCGCCCGCGACGATCGCGACGAACGCGCCGATCTCGACGGCGGCGTACAGCCAGCGGGCGCGCGCCTTTCCGAGCAGCACGACCATGTGGTGACGCCCACCTGCCGTGTCGGCCTCGGTGTCCGGGAACTCGTTCAACAACAGCAGGTTGTAGGTGAGCAGGCCGGCGGGGATGCCCGAGACCCACGCAGCTGCGTCGAAGCGGCCCGTGAGCAGGAAGTAGGTGCCCACCACCGGAAGCGTCCCCAGCGCGAAGCCGGCGGACAACTCTCCCAGGCCGATCCGCGTGAGCAGCGGCGTGTACAGCACCACCGAGATGGCCCCCACGAGCCCGATGACGAGCAGCGGGAGGCCGGCGATCCACGACAGGTACAGGCCGATCCCCGCGCCGGTCAGGAGCGTGCCGATGCCGAGGGCGAGTGCGGCCCCGGGCGTGATCTCACCGCGCGGCAGCATACCGCTCCCGCCGGAGAACGGTGTCTGCACCGTCTTGTGGTCGATGCCGCTGCGGGTGTAGTCGTGCCAGTCGTTCAGCACGTTCACGCTGGCCTGCAGGAGCACGAGCGCCACGCCTGCCAGCACCGCGTGCCACCACACGATCGGCCCGTGCCATGCGGCGAGCGCCGATCCGTGGAGCACGAGCACCGCGGCCAACGTCAGGAACTGCGGCCGCGTTTCGAGCACGTACGTCTTCACCATGCCGGACCCCTTCCCCCCGGGCGCCCCCACGCCCGGCCTCACGAACCCCATGTCATCGCTTCCGTCGCAGATCCAGCTTCATGGTGAGGATGCGGTCACTGGAGAAGACCTTCGCCGCGATCAAGGCGAATCCCGCGAACCACACCAGCTGATATGCGATGCCCGCCCACACGACGCCCTCGTTGCCGAGGAAGAGGTTCTGCGCCGCGGTGAACGGATGGGTGAACGGTATCGCGAGGACCGCCCACTTGAGAAGAGGCGAGGCGCTGTTCAGGTCGATGAACATGGTGAGCAGGTACGGCACCATGAGCGTCATCATCAGCGGCGTGATCAGTGCGCCCACCGCCTTAACGCTCTCGGCGAACGCGCCAAGGATGATCGCGATGGAGAGCGCCAGCAGGATACCCGCGAACAGCGAGAGGCCGAGCATGGCGTAGTCGGCGGTCGTGAGCGTGAGTCCGAGCTCGGCCATGACGCCGCTCATCGCATCGGTCGCGCTCTGCTCGCCCACTCCGGACATCATCCCGGCCATGTACTGGCGCATCCCGATCATGTAGGCGCCTGCCGAGAGGAGCGACACGAGTCCGGCGGCCACCATCTTGGCCGTGACGAGCGAGGTCCGGCTGATGGGGTAGGAGAGGAGCGTCTCGAGCGTCTTGTTCTCCTTCTCGGTAGCGATGGTCGTCGCGATCATCTGTGCTGCGAAGACGATGACGATGAACAGCACGATGGGTATGAGCGTGGTCTGCTGGCTGACGAAGCCGGCGACGGCCTCGGCGCTTGTCGCCGCCGTTCGCTCGCCGATGGTCACCTGGTTCTCGACCGTGAGCGGCTGCTGGAGCAGCGCCACCGGCACATCTGGCGCGTGCCGGGCCGCGATCGCTGTGGCGATCGACTGGTTGGCGGCCGCGAGCCCGTTCTGCACCTCAGCACCGCCGCGCATGCCGAGGAACGAGAACCCGGTCATCACCGTGCGCACCTGGACCATGGCGGGCTCGCCTCGCTCCAGTGAGGCACCGAAGCCCTCCGGGACGACGACGTAGAGGCCCGCGCTGTCCGCTTCGCGCGTCACCACGGCGTCGAGGTCCTCATCCTGGACAGGTACGACCGTGAGGCCGACGGCTTCGAGCGACGCGCCGATCACGGCGGACTCGGCGGTGCCGTCGTTGTCCACGACCACGACACGCGTAGGCTCGTCGGTGTCCCCGGCGGCACTGATGACGTTGCCGAGCGCCATGAACACGAAGATGATCGCGATGAACGGCGCGAGCATCTGAAGGGTCAGCAGCTCACCGAGCTCCTTGCGCACGAGAACCATGAACGTCCTCATCGGGCCACCGCCTCTCGGTCGGCGTCCGCGCGCACCCTGCCGGCAAGTACGCCGAAGACGGTCTCCAGGTTATCGGCACCGTGGCGCTCCTTGAGTTGGGCGGCCGTGCCCGTGTCCCTGATGACGCCGTGGTCGATGATGCCGACCCTGTCTGACAGGTACTCGATCTCGAGCATGTTGTGGCTGGAGAGCAGCACCGACATGCCCTGGCGGGCGAGCTCCCGCACGCGATCGCGGATCTCGAGGGCGTTCAGGACGTCCAGACCGCTCGTGGGCTCGTCTAGGATCGCAAGCTTCGGCTCGGTCATGACCGTACGTGCCAGCAGCAGTTTGCGGGTCATGCCCTTGCTGTACGAGCCGAGCTTGTCGTTCAGGCGCTCACCGAGCCCCGAGACCTGCCGCGCCACCGAGACGGCGCGCTCGACGCGGTCGCGCTCGGCGAAGAAGACCTGCGCCACGAACGTCAGGTAGTCGATGGCCTTCATGTTCTTGTACGCGCCGGCCTCCTCGGGGAGGTAGGAGATCATGCGGCGGACCTGCGCGGCGTCCCTGACGACGTCATGCCCGTCGAGGGTGATCGTCCCGGCGGTGGGCTTGAGGATGGTCGCGACCATGCGCAACGTGGTGGTCTTGCCGGCGCCGTTCGGGCCGATGAGCGCGTAGATCTCGCCCGGCGCGATATCGAAGTCGATGCCCTTGACCGCGTCGAGGTGTCCGTAGGACTTGCGCAGTTCCCTGACTGCGAGCAGTGACGACATGCGGGGTCCTCCTTCTCTGTGCAACGTCGGGGCCGCCGGACGACGGCGGCCCCGAGGGGTGATGATACCCTCCCGGGCGCCTTCTACACGGTGGCCGTGAATGTCGGACCATCAGCGCCGGGTGGTGGGCGCAGAGGCGCCTCGTGAGCGTCCCGCAGCCTCGCCGGGTGTGAGAACATCTGACCGTACCCGCCGAGGGGAGCACAGCTGTGAGCAGCAGCGAGCGTCAGGTCCGTGCAGCGGCCATCGCCGCAGCGCTGTCGTCCGAGGAGCGCGTCCGCATACTCTCGGGGGCGGACATGTGGCACACGGTCGCAGTGCCGGAGCACGGACTCGATGCGGTCACCGTCGCCGATGGGCCCCACGGCATCCGCAGGCAGGTGGGTGACGGCAGCGTGGGCTTCGGCACGGGAGAGCCCGCCACGTGCTTCCCGCCGGCGGCGACCCTCGCATGCTCGTGGGACCCGGCGCTTGCCGAGGCGGTCGGCCGCGCGATCGGTGCTGAGGCACGGGCGCAGGGCGTCGACGTGGTGCTCGGCCCCGGGCTGAACCTGAAGCGTCATCCCTGCTGCGGCCGCAACTTCGAGTACTGCTCCGAGGACCCGCTGCTCTCCGGCCGCATGGCCGCCGGGCTCGTGCGAGGCGTGCAGGCGGCAGGCGTCGGCGCGTGCCTCAAGCACTTCGCGGTCAACAACCAGGAGACCGCCCGGATGGTCGTCGACGTGGTGGTCGACGAGCGGACGCTCAGAGAGCTGTACCTCACCGGCTTTGAGATCGCGCTGGCCGAGGGGCGCCCGTGGACGGTCATGTGCGCGTACAACCGGGTCAACGGCGAGTACTGCTCGGACAGCCGCAGGCTGCTGACCGACATCCTGCGCGGCGAGTGGGGGTTCGACGGGCTTGTTATGAGCGACTGGGGCGCGGTGAACGACCGCGCCGCCGGGGTCACGGCCGGTCTCGACCTCGAGATGCCCGGCAGCGCGGGCGTGAACGATGCGGCGCTGCTCGCTGCGGTGGCCGACGGGCGTCTGGCCTCCGACGATCTCGCGGGCTCGGCACGCCGGGTGATCGCGCTCGCCCTCACGGCGCAGGAGGCCCGTTCGGCGGAGGAGCCGGTCGGGATGAGCGCTTTGACCGAGGCGCATCACGCGCTCGCGCGCCGGGCTGCCGCCGAGAGCACGGTCCTGCTCGTCAACAACGGCGTGCTCCCGCTGCGCCCCCATGCGCGCCTCGCGGTCATCGGCGCCATGGCCGAGTCGCCACGCTACCAGGGAACGGGGAGCTCTCAGGTCACGCCCACCCGGCTCGACGACGCGCTCGCCGCGATCCGCACACGAGCGGGGCAGGGCGTGAACGTGGAGTACGTCTCGGCCTACGACGCGGCGACGGGCGAGAGCGCCCACGACGGCATCGCGACCGCCGCGCTGGCGGCTGCCGAGGCGGATGTGGCGGTCGTCTTCGTCGGCCTTCCACCTGCCTACGAGTCCGAGGGCTTCGACCGCGAGCACATGCGTCTCCCCGAGGGGCACGATCGGCTCGTGGAGGCCGTGTGCACGGCCAATCCCCGCACGGTCGTCGTACTCGGCGGGGGCTCACCGGCAGAACTGCCGTGGGCCGAGCGGCCCGCTGCGATCCTTACGGCCTACCTCGGCGGGCAGGCCGGCGGGTCGGCGGTGGCCGACGTGCTGTTCGGGGACGCGGAGCCCGCAGGGCGGCTCGCCGAGACCTGGCCGCTCGCGCAGGCCGATGTGGCCGCTGACGCGCACTCCCCGGGCACGGGGCGGCGGGTGCAGTACCGGGAGGGCCTGTACGTCGGGTACCGGTACTTCACGACCGCCGGCCGGCCGGTGCGGTACTGCTTCGGTCACGGACTGTCGTACACGACCTTCGAGTTCGGCACGGTGTCGCTCTCGGCGGAGCGCATCGCGGCCGGGGGCGAGGTGGCCGTGCGCGTGCCGGTCACCAACATCGGGGGGCGCAGGGGCGCGGCGGTCGTGCAGGTCTACGTGCGCGACGTCGCCTCGGCGGTGCACCGGCCCGCCCGCGAGCTGCGCGGGTTCGCCAAGCTGTGGCTCGAGCCGGGCGAGACGGCGCAGGCCGAGGTCACGCTCGGCGCGCGAGCGTTCGCGTTCTACGACGTCGCCTCGGCGTCATGGCAGATCGAAGGCGGGGAGTTCGAGGTGCTGGTCGGCGATTCGGCCGACGACCTGCGCGGGAAAGCGACGGTCGTGGTGGAGTCGCCGTTCGTGCCCACGGCCTCGCCGCCGCCACCGGGACTGGTGGCCGATGACGTCCGCTTTGCCGCGATGCTCGGCCGTGCGATACCCGGGCCGGAGGCGGTGCTGCCGTACCGGCGCACGTCGACCATCGGCGACCTGGGGCACACGGCACTCGGCCGCCGGCTTCAACGTGCGCTGCTCCGCACGTTCGAACGCCGGGCGGGGACCGATGCGCTCGACGCGACCGCGAGGGCGATGATGGAACGCGTCGTCTTGGAGATGCCGCTGCGTGGCCTCGTGACGATGTCCGAGGGAGCGCTCTCCTGGCGGGTGCTCGATGCGCTCATCGCCGCGCTCAACGGCCGGTGGGGCCGGGCTCTCGGGACGCTCATCCGCGGCTGAGAGCACCGGGCACGGGCGCTACCCCGCTGCGGGCGGAGCGAGCAGCAGCACCGTGTAGACGACGTACGCGCCCACGAACAGCGCACCGGCGATCCGGCCGATGCGGCCGCGTCCGATCAGCAGCGGGACCGCCACGAGCGACGCACCGAGCATCACCCACACGTCCACGTGCGCCATGCGCGCCGCCACCTCGATCGGCTTGACCAGCGCGGTGGCGCCGATGATGCCGAGCGCGTTGAAGAGGTTGCTGCCGAGCACGTTGCCCACCGCCACGTCGGAGTGCCCGCGGAACGCGGCCATGATGCTGGTGGCGAGCTCGGGAAGCGACGTGCCCACCGCAACGAGCGTGAGACCGATGACGGCCTCAGGCACGCCGAACGTCCGGGCGATCGCGGTGGCGCCGCCGACGAGCAGGTTGGAGCCGATGACGAGCGCCGCAAGGCCGGCCGCCAGGTACGCGAGGCCGATCCACAGCTTCTCCGGGCCCGCGAACTCCTCGCCCTCATGCACGTGGAGCTCGGCTGAGGGCGGGGGCTCCTCGGCGAGTTCGGTCCGGTACGAGTACACCACGTAGGCCACCAGCGCGAGCAGGAGCGCCGCACCCACCGGGCGTCCGATGACGCCGAGCAGTGCGGCGGCCGCGAGCGCCCCGAGCGCGCCGATCATGAACCACGTATCGCGACGTATCTCGGCCGGCTTCACGATGATGGGGGCGATCAGGGCCGAGATCCCGAGAACGCCGAGCACGTTGAAGATGTTCGACCCGACCACGTTGCCGAGCGCGATGGCCGAGCTGCCGTCGAGCGCGGCCCTGATGCTCACGACGAGCTCCGGCGCCGAGGTGGCCGCCGCGACCACGGTCAGCCCGATGAGCAGCGAGGACAGCCCGAACCGCTTCGCCACGGCTACGGCGCCGCGCACGAGCAGTTCACCGCCGCCGAAGAGCAGCACGAATCCAGCGACCGCGGAGAGGTACATCGTCACGGGCTCTCGCTTTCCCGGCCTACACGGCCTCGTCGAACGCTTCTACGAACTGGCTATTGTACAGGTCCGCGTAGAAGCCGTCCGAGGCCATGAGCTCGTCGTGCGTGCCCTGCTCCACGATGGCGCCCTCGTTCATCACGAGGATCAGGTCCGCGTCGCGGATCGTGGACAGGCGATGTGCGATCACGAAGCTCGTGCGTCCCTGCATCAGGCGTGCCATAGCAGCCTGGATGAGCGCTTCGGTGCGGGTGTCCACCGAGCTCGTGGCCTCGTCCAGGATCAGGACCGGCGGGTCGGCCACGAACGCCCGCGCGATCGTGAGCAACTGCCGCTGTCCCGCCGAGATGTTGGAGCTGTCGTCGTTGAGTTCGGTGTCGTAGCCCTCCGGCAGCGTGCGGACGAAGTGGTCCACGTGCGCCGCCTCGGCGGCGGCAAGGATCTCGGCCTCGGCAGCGTTCTCGCGTCCGTACGCCAGGTTCTCCCGGATGGTGCCCTTGAACAGCCACGTGTCCTGCAGCACCATGCCGAACGTCCGGCGCAGGTCGTCGCGTGTCATCTCGCGGCTGTCCACGCCGTCGATCAGGATGGCGCCGTCCTCGATCTCGTAGAACCGCATGAGCAGGTTCACCAGCGTGGTCTTGCCCGCGCCGGTCGGCCCCACGATCGCGACCGTCTGGCCGGGTAGCGCCTCGAGCGACAGACCCTCGATGAGCGGCTTGTCCGGCGAGTAGCTGAACGTCACGTCGCGGAACTCCACGTGGCCCTCGGCGTGTGCGAGGCGCACCGGCGCTGCCGTCTCCGGCACCTCCTCGGCGGCGTCGAGCAGCTCGAAGACGCGCTCGGCCGATGCCGCGGCGGACTGCAGCACGTTGGCGGCCGAGGCGGTCTGCACGATCGGCTGGTTGAACTGGCGTGAGTACTGGACGAACGCCTGGACGTCGCCGAGCGTGAGCGTGCCGCTTGCCACCCTCAGCGCGCCGATGACCGCGATGCCCACGTAGTTGAGGTTGTTCAGGAAGTGGAGCGACGGCTGGATCGTGCTCGAGATGAACTGCGCGCGGAACGACGCCTGGTAGAGCGCCTCGTTCTCGCGGTCGAACACGTCGACCGCCTCCGCCTGACGCCCGAAGACCTTGACCACGCCGTGGCCGGTGAACATCTCCTCCACATGACCGTTGAGCGCGCCGGTCTTCTCCCACTGCGCGGCGAACTGCACGCGCGATCGCTTGGCGATGAGCATCGTCACCACCACCGATGCAGGGATGACCAACAGTGAGATCACGGCCAGAAGCGGGCTGATCCAGAACATCATGCCGAGCACACCGATGATAGTGAGCACCGAGCTCACGATCTGCGCCGCCTGCTGCTGCAGCGTCTGCGCGATGTTGTCGATGTCGTTGGTCACGCGCGAGAGCGTGTCGCCGCGCGAGTTGTCGTCGAAGTATGTGAGCGGCAGCCGGGCGAGCTTCTCGTCGACTTGCTTGCGCAGACCGTAGATGGTGCGCTGCGTCACACCGGCCATGATATGGCCCTGGCCCCACATGAAGAGCGCCGAGACCAGGTAGATCCCGGCGAGCAGCACGAGCCAGCGGGCCACCACGGCGAAGTCCACGCCCTGTCCTACCGTGACATCCATCCCCGAGAGCATGTCGGCCAACTGCTCAGCCTGCTTCGCCTCGTTGTCCTCACCCTGCGCGCGCAGCTGCTCGGCGCCGGCCGTGAGCAGTGCGACCGCCTCTTCGGTGGTGGCGCCCTCCGGCAGCCGCTCGGCCAGCGCCGAGCCGATGACGCCCTCGAAGAGCACGTTGGTGGCGATGCCGAGGATGCGCGGACCGGCGACCGTCGCGGTGACGCTCAGCGCGGTCAGCACGAGGACGACCACGAGCTTGCCCGCCTCCGGCTTGAGGTACCCGCCGAGGCGCTTCATCGTGCCCTTGAAGTCGCGGGACTTCGCGCCACCGGTCATCAGCCCGTGACCGCCGGGGCCCATCATCGGACCGCCGGGGCCGGGGCCGCGACCGGGGCCGCCGGGCGTGGCCGCGCCGGCACGTGCGGGGGTCGCGTGCTCGCTCATGCGACCTCCTCCTCGGTCAGCTGGCTTCTGACGATCTCACCGTAGGTGGGGCAGCAGCCCATGAGTTCGTCGTGCGTGCCGATGCCGACGATCCGCCCTTCGTCCAGCACGACGATCCTGTCCGCGTGCATGATGGTGCTGACTCGCTGGGCCACGATGATGACCGTCGCCTGTGCGGTGTCGCGTGTAAGCGCGGCACGCAGTGCGGCGTCGGTCTTGAAGTCGAGCGCCGAGAAGCTGTCGTCGAACACGTAGATCTCGGGGCGCTTGACGAGTGCCCGGGCGATCGCGAGGCGCTGGCGCTGCCCGCCCGAGACGTTGGTGCCACCCTGGGTGATCGGCGCATCGAGTCCGCCGTCCAGTGCCGAGACGAACGCTGCGCCCTGCGCCACCTCAAGCGCGTGCCACAGCTCCTCATCGGTGGCGTCGGTGCGCCCGTAGCGCAGGTTGCTCGCCACCGTGCCGCTGAACAGGAACGCCTTCTGCGGGATGAAGCCGATGCGGCTCCAGAGCTCCGCCTGAGTCATGCCCCGGACATCCACGCCGTCGACGAGCAGTTGACCGCCGGTGACGTCGTAGAAGCGCGGGATGAGGTTGATGAGCGTGGACTTGCCGCTGCCGGTGCTGCCCACGATGGCGGTGGTCGTGCCGGGCTCGGCCCGGAAGGTGATGCCGCAGAGCACCGCGTCCTCGGCGCCAGGATAGCGGAACTCCACGTCGCGGAACTCCACGGTACCGGTGCGCACCGGTGGCACCACCGGCTCGGCAGGGTCGGCGATCTGGGGCACGGTGTCGAGCACCTCGTTCACGCGGTCCGCCGAGGCGGCGGCACGCGGCACCATCACGAACATGAACGCCGCCATCATCACCGACATGAGGATCTGCATGATGTAGGTGAGGAACGCCGTGAGGTTGCCGATGGGCATCGCGCCGCTGTCGATACGCAGGCCCCCGAACCACATCGTGGCCACCAGCGCGAGGTTGAAGACGGCCATGACCGCCGGCATCATGATCGCGAACAAGCGCCCGACCCCGAGCATCGTCTCAGAGAGCTCACGGTTGGCCACATCGAAGCGCTGTTCCTCGTAGCCGGTGCGCACGAATGCGCGGATGACGCGGATGCCGGCGAGCTTCTCGCGCATGACCTGGTTCACGCGGTCGATGCGTGACTGCATGCTGCGGAACAGCGGCATCGCGCGTCGCGCGAGCACGCCCAGGATGACCGCCATGAGCGGGATCACCACGGCGATGAGAAGCGAGAGCGGCGCGTCCTGGCGCACGGCCATGATGATGCCGCCGATGGCCATGAACGGCGCCATCACCATGATGTTGAGGCCCATGACCACGAGCATCTGCAGCTGCTGCACGTCGTTGGTGCTACGTGTGATGAGCGAGGGCGCGCCGAAGGCGTTCAGCTCGGCGAGTGAGAAGCGCTGGACCGTGTGGAAGACCGCATGACGCACGTCTCGGCCGAAAGCCATCGCCACGCGTGCCCCCCAGTAGACCGACACGATCGAGACGACGCCGAGTGCGAGCGCAACGGCCAGCATGATGCCGCCCTCGCGCATGATGAATGCCGTGTCGCCCTGGGCGACGCCGTCGTTGATGATGTTGGCGTTCAGGTCCGGGAGGTACAGGTTGGCGATCGCCTGCGCGAGCACGAGCGCCATCACCAGTGCCACCTGCGTGCGGTAGGGCTTGAGGAACCGCATGAGGCGCATCATCGGTCCTCACCCGCCTCGCGCAGCCGCGACACGGCCCGCTCGTTCAGCTCGCCGAGCAGCCTCAGCAGCTCACGCCGGTCGTGCTCGGGCAGTTCGCCGATCGTGCCGGCGATCACCTCGGCGTGCACGGTGCGCATGCGCTCGGCCTGCGTCCGACCCGCGTCGGTGAGGTACAGGCGCGTGACGCGCTGATCGGCCTCGTCCGCCCGGCGTTCGATGGCGCCTGCGGCCTCCATCTTCTGGAGCATGGTGGTCACCGTCGGCCGCGAGACGTGGAGCATCGCGGCCAGATCGCTCTGGCTGATGCCGTCGGCGCGCGAGAGCGCGAGCAGGCAGCCCGCCTGGGCCGGGTGCGTGTCCTCGTCGGTGAGCGCGGCCATCATCAGGTGGCGGTTGAGCACCATCGAGCGCTTGAACGCGCGGAAGACGTCCACGGACAGGGGATCGACGCCCTCGAGTACCGCGTCGAACGGGTCGCCGGGACCGTGAGGGTCGCTGCAGCCATGCGGATATCGTGCGCCGTGTGGATTCCCGTGGCCGCCGCAGTCGTGCGGGCCGCCGGGAGGATGATGCGGCATGGGGTGCTCCTTACGGGACGCGTGGGAGGGATAGTGATTAGTATGCTAACAGTTAGGTGGCTAATCTAATCCTCGCGAACGATGCGCGCAAGGGGTGTACACTTCTGGCACCGTTCCGTCACCTGCGAGGAGGCCGCATGGACCTGTCGCCGCACCACGTGGGCATCATCGTGAGCGACCTCGCCCGCTCCAAGTCCTTCTACGGCGCGCTCGGGTTCGATGCGGTGGACGAGCGCGAGATGGAGGACAAGACCCTCACGTTCATGCGGCTCGGCGCGCTGCAGGTCGAGCTCTTCGCCTACCGCGAACCGGTGCCCGCGGCCGGAGCGCCCGATCGCGCGCTCGGCTTCCGGCACCTCGCGTTCGAGACGCCCGACATCGACGCCGCCTACGCCGAGTTGCGCGCTGCCGACATCATCGGTCCGGACACGGCGATCCGCGAGCTTCCGGGCGGGTGGCGGCTGCTGTTCTTCAACGACCCGGACGGGGTCGAGATCGAGATCAAGCAGGCATAGACGCACACCGAGAAGGGGAGCCACGATGGACAAAGCGATGCTGGAGGCCGAGATCGCCTCGGCGCTGCGCGCGCACGACAAGCCGCGCCTGTCGATCCTGCGCCTGGTGAAGAACGAGCTCGACATCAAAGAGAAGGAGTCTGGCCAGCCGCCTGCAGACGCCGACGTGGTGGCGGCGATCAAGAAGACGCTGAAGCAGACCGCCGAGACCCACGAGGGCTCGGTCAAGGTGGGCACCGACCCCGGGCGCACCGCGCTGCTGGCCGAGCAGATCGCGATCCTCGAGGGCTATCTCCCCGCGCAGGTCACGGGCGAGGCGCTCGCCGCGGTGGTTGCCCGCGTGCTTGCCGGGGGCGGGTTCTCCGAGAAGCGTGACATGGGGCGCGCGATCGGCGCGGTGGTGTCCGAGTGCGGCGGCAACTGCGACAAGGCCGAGGTGGCCCGGATCGTCGGACAGGCGCTTTCGTGAGCGGTGTCGAGGCTGGCATCGCGGCCGATCTCGCGGCGCTGACCGCGTACCCGGACCGTCACGTCGGCGGGCCGGGGAACCGCGCGGCGACGGAGCACTTCGCTGAGCGTGCGACCGCGCTCGGCATGGACGTTCGGCGCGATGAGCTGCCGTGCATCGACTGGGAGCATGGCGAGGCCTGGATCGAGGTCGGCGGGCAGCGCTTCGAGATCGAGGCGGGTCCGTACTCGCTCCGATGCGTCACCAGGGCGACGATGCTCGAGATCACCACGCTCGAGGAGCTGGACCAGCCCGCGATCGCGGGCGCGGTGGTGCTGCTCCACGGTCCGATCGCGGCGCACCAGGTCATGCCCAAGAACTTCACCTTCTACAACCCCGAGGAGCACCGCCGGATCGTGGCCGCCCTTGAGCGTCATCGGCCGGCCGCAGTCGTGGCTGCCACCGGGCGTGATCCGGAGATGGTGGGCAGCCAGTATCCGTTCCCGCTGTTCGAGGACGGCGATCTCGACGTTCCCAACGCGTACATGACCGATGTGGCGGGCAAGGAGCTGCGCAAGTACACGGGGGACCTCGTCCGCATCCGCATCGAGTCGGGGCGCGTGCCGGCCTCGGCGGAGCACGTGGTGGCGACGCTGCCCGGCTCCCGCGAGGGCCGCGTGGTCGTCTCGGCCCACATCGACAGCCGCCGGGGGTCGCCCGGAGCGCTGGACAACGCTACCGGCGTGGCCACGCTACTGGCGGCGGGGGAGCTGCTGTCCGGCCGCCCTGACCTGCCCGCCGTGGAGTTCGTGCCCTTCAACGGCGAGGACGACTACGCCAACCCCGGGGAGATGCGCTGGCTTGCCGAGAACGAGGGACGCATGGGCGACATCCTTCTCGGCATCAACATCGACGACCTCGGCTGGCGCGGGACCGTCAACCACGTCTCGTTCTACGAGTGCTCGTCTGGCATCGAGACAGCCGTGCGGGGCGTGCTACTCGGGTTCTCCGCTACCGCCGAGGGGCCGCAGTGGTTCCAGAGCGACCATGCCATCTTCGGCATGTACGGCGTGCCAGCGCTGGCGCTGACCTGCAGCGACATCGGCGGCTTTATGGCCGAGTACGCCCACTCCGAGCGCGACACGGTCGAACTCGCGGACCCGGCGCTGGTGGCCGAGGCGGCGCGGTTCGTGGCCGATGTGATCGAGGCCGTCGGACGTATGCGTGCCTGAGTGCGCTTGCCGCGCGTCGCGCCGCCATGCAGACTGTGCATAAGGCGGGTCCACACGGGGAGGAGCAACGGTGAAGAAGTCGACCATCGTCATCGGCCTGGTAGTGCTCGCGATGATCGCGATGTCACTCATCGGCACGTACAACCGGCTGGTGAACCTCGACAACGAGGTGGAGACCCAGTGGGCGCAGATCGACAACCAGCTCAAGCGCCGCGCGGACCTCATCCCCAACCTGGTGAACACGGTCAAGGGCTTCGCCGCGCAGGAGAAGGAGATCATGACCGCGATTGCGGACTCCCGCGCGCGATTGGCCGGCGCGGCATCGCCCGCCGAGGCCGCAGCAGCCGATGCCGAGCTCACCAGCGCTCTCGGCCGCCTGCTCGTGATCGTCGAGAACTACCCGGACCTCAAGAGCGACCAGACGTTCATCCGTCTGATGGACGAGCTTTCCGGCACCGAGAACCGCATCTCGGTGGCGCGCAAGGACTACAACGAGACCGTCCGCGAGTACAACCTCGCCGTCCGCACGTTCCCGACGAACCTCGTCGCGCCGATCTTCGGCTTCGAGAAGGCCGACTTCTTTGAGATCTCTGACTCGGAGCGCGCCACGCCCGAGGTGGACTTCGGCGACGACTAGCACGGGGGGCGTTCGATCGTGAGGCGTCGCGTCGCACGCACACTTGTGGCGGTCTGGACCGTCGCGCTCGCGGTGTCGTTGACCCTGTCCGCCCATGCGGTCGAGGTCACGGCGCCTGACGACCTCGGCTACGTCATGGACGAGGCAGGCGTCATCCCGCCTGATGTCGAGGCACGCATCAGCGCACTCTCTCAGCGCATCGAGGAATCCACCCCCGGGGCGCAGATCGCGGTCGTGACGGTGGGTTCGCTCGGGGGCCTTTCCATCGAGGAGTATGCCGAGGAGCTGTTCGATGAGCTCGGCGTGGGCGCCGATGAGAGCGACAACGGTGTGCTGCTGCTGGTGGCGATCGCCGAGCGCGGTGTGCGCATCGAGGTCGGCTACGGCCTGGAGGGCGCGATCCCGGACCCGGTGGCCGGCCGCATCCTCGACGAGGACGTCCTGCCGCGCTTCCGCGACGGGGACATGGCCGGCGGCATCGAGGCGGGTCACGCGCGCATCGCCGGGCTGGTGGCCGCCGAGTACGAGACCGAGGTGGACGGTGCGACGCCGCCCGGCGGGGGAGGCTGCGGCGGCATCTGGATCCTGGTCCTCGTGGTGGGCGGCTTCATCGCGCTGATGATCTGGGCCACCACGAAGGGCTACCTCAAGGGTGGTGGCGGCTCAGGGGGCTCGGGCGGATCGTCAGGCGGCGGGTTCTCCCCTCCGCCGGGCTCCTGGGGCGGCTCGAGCTCGAGCGGGTCGAGCGGCTGGGGCGGCGGCTCGTCCGGGGGCGGCTTCGGCGGCTTCGGTGGCGGCGGTTCCGGCGGTGGCGGCGCGAGTCGCGGCTGGTAGGCGCGCGGTCTACTCGGCGGGGGCGCGTGT
Organism: Aeromicrobium sp.; assembly: GCA_015351705.1. Classification (GTDB taxonomy): domain Bacteria; phylum Actinomycetota; class Coriobacteriia; order Anaerosomatales; family Anaerosomataceae; genus JADIIM01. The sequence continues at coordinate 15,191 of JADIIM010000036.1, forward strand.
CGCAGAAGCGTGTCCCTTGCGGAACGCCGCGTGCCAGAAGACGCGGTCGGCGAGGAAGAGCGCCGAGCCCACACCGAGGTAGATCGCGCCCAGGATGCCGGCGCCGATCTGGTCGGGCGCCACGACGATCCGGCGCAGCGCCATGCCGCTTCCCATCATGACGCCCACGAGCGCCCAGGACCTGACCGAGAAGAAGCTGAGGAAGAACGCCGGGCCGCGCTCCCGGATGCGCGCGACCGCCTTCGTCGCAACGCGCTCGAGCAGGTAGCGTGATTTGAGCACTCCCAGGACGAGTCCCGCAGCGAGCGCCCAGGCGTGCCACGAGCGGCCCTGGACGTAGCCGGCCCCGCGGACGAGCAGGATCGACGCGCCGATCAGCCACATCGTCGCTGCCACCACGAGCTGCGCCTGCACACCGAGGCGCGGCGCCGGTCCTCTCGGCTGCGTAGCGTCGTGTTCGGCGGGTGCGGCGACCGGTGCGGTCGGTACGGGCATCAGGCGTGTCCTGTCACGGTGTGGGTCGGGCATCGCGCCACTCCTGCACGAATCCTGCCATCGTGCCGCCGGCGTGGCATGATAGTGGTCGATCATCCATCTGCCGAGGAGGCTACCAGATGACCATCTCGCCCGGCGTGCACTCGGAGGTCGGGAGGCTGCGCACGGTGCTCGTGCACCGGCCCGGTCTGGGCCTCGAGCGCCTGACGCCTGCCAATCGCGAGGAGTTCCTCTTCGATGACGTGGTGTGGGTCGAGCGCGCACAGGCCGAGCACGATGCCTTCGTGGAGCTGCTCCGCTCGCGCGACGTCGAGGTACTCTACCTCGAGGAGCTGCTCGCCGAGACGTTCGCGCACTCGGTCGAGGCCCGTACCGAGGCCATCGCCAACGCGGTGTCGTCGTACTCCGTGGGCCTGTCGCTTGTGGCCGAGTTACGCGCGTTCCTCCACGACCTGGAGCCGGCCCGCCTGGCTTCCGTGCTCATCGGCGGTCTGCTCGTGCGCGAGCTCGAGGGCCTCGACCTCCAGTCGCTTGCGCGTCGCTCGCTCGGCGCGGTGCTCTCCGACCCCGACGGCTTCGTGCTCCCGCCCCTGCCCAACACGCTGTTCACTCGCGACTCGAGCGTGTGGCTCTACGGCGGCGTGGTGCTGCCGCCGCTGTTCTGGGCGGCCCGGCGCATGGAGGTCGTCAATGTCTCGCTCATCTACCGCCACCACCCGCTGTTCGCGGGCGGGCGCTTCCACTTCTGGCACCCGCCGACGGGCGACACCGGTCGCTTCGCACTCGAAGATCTCGGGCAGGGCGCGTCGCTCGAAGGCGGCGACATCATGCCCATCGGCAACCGGACCGTGCTCGTGGGTCTCGGCGAGCGCTCGACCGGACGCATGGTCGAACACGTCGCCTCGGCGCTCTTCGCTGCGGGGGAGGCCGACCGCATCATCGTCTGCCGAATGGCGCAACAGCGCGCGTACATGCACCTGGACACCGTGTTCACGTTCCTTGACCGCGACGCGGTGACGCTGTATCCGCCGGTCATCGAGGACATGCTGGTCTACAGCGTCCGGCCCGGCGAGCGCACGGACTCGTTCCATATCACCGAGGAGGCGGGCATCCTCGAGGCGGTCGCCGACGCGCTCGACGTGGAGCGGCTTCGCGTGGTGGAGACCGGAGGCGACACGTTCGCCGCGGCGCGCGAGCAGTGGGACGACGCGAACAACGTGGTGGCCCTTGAGCCGGGCGTGGTGGTCGCGTACAGCAAGAACGTGCGCACCAACGAGAAGATCCGTGCGGCCGGCATCGAGGTGCTGGAGATCGAAGGCTCGGAGCTCGGCAAGGGTCGCGGCGGCGGTCACTGCATGACGTGCCCGATCGTGCGCGACGGACTGGAGTAGGCGATGGACAGCGACCCCGCAGGCTCACCCGACCCGACCGCTCCAGGTCCGCTGACCAACCCCACACTCGAGGTGATCGCGCGCCGACGCTCGACGCGGGCGTATGCGCCATCGCCGATCACGGCCGAGGAGAAGCAGGCGATCGTACACGCCGCTTTGCGCGCGCCCACAGCCGGTGGCATGGTCCTCTACACGATCCTCGAGATCGCCGACCAGGCCACCAAAGACCGCCTCGCGGTGACCTGCGACGACCAGCCGTTCATCGCGAAAGCGCCGCTGGTGCTCGTCTTCCTCGCGGATTGGCAGAAGTGGACCGACCTGTTCGACCACTGCGGCGCCCACGAGATGACCGGCGTCGAGCCGCGGCGCGCAGTGGGCCCCGGCGACCTGCTGCTGGCGTGCGCCGATGCACTGATCGCCGCCCACAGCGCGGTCATCGCCGCCGAGTCGCTCGGCATCGGTTCGTGCTACATCGGCGACGTCCTCGAGAACGGGGAGATCCATGCCGAGTTGCTCGACCTGCCACCGCACACGATGCCGGTCGCGATGGTGTGCTTCGGCCGCCCGGCGGTCGCCCAGGAGCCGATCGAGCACTACGGGCGCGGTCTCGTGCATACCGACCGCTATCGGCGGATGACGCTCGCGGACCGGGATGCCGCTGCCGCCGAGCTCGCTGCCCTCTTCGCTCCGCACGGCCTCCCGCCGGACGTCGAGAACTACCCGCAGGCCGTCTACCGCCGCAAGTTCACGTCGGCGTTCATGCGCGAGATGAACCGTTCGGCGGCCTGGTGGCTGACGCGCTGGTCGGCCGAGCCGGAGACGTCTGATGAGCCGGCCGAGAGGGTATCGGATTCGCAGGTGGAGTGAGGCAGCGCGCCTGCCGATACCGATAAGAGCGGTGTGTGACTGTGGCGTGTCCCGTGGGGGCACTCTCGAATAGGAGTCCGTGATGTTCGGCAACGCGTGGTCCCGGGTCGGACGTGTGCTTCTCGTGCTCGCCTTCCTTGCGTCCTCGGCGTCCGGGGTCGCCGTTGCCGGGCCAGGTGATCAGGCGCCGGTTCCCGAGGGTCAGTCGCGCAGTGCCCTGACGCGGTCGTTCGCGGCCTCCGATCGGGATAGCGATCGTTTCGAGCCGGAGTTCGTGGAGGGCGAGGTGCTCGTGCGGTTCGCGCCGGGCGCCTCGGCGGCGGCCGCCACGGTGGCGCACGAGCGCGCGGGCGGCCGGATGGAGCGGGCGTACCAGGTTGTGAGCGGCCTCCAGCACGTTCGGCTGACGCGCGGCCAGAGTGTCGAGGCGGCGGTTGCCGCATACGAGGCGATGCCGGGCGTGCTCTATGCGCAGCCCAACTACATCAAGCGGATCGCTGCGATGCCCGATGACCCCGGCTTCTCCTATCTGTGGGGCCTCCACAACACCGGCCAGACCGGCGGTACCGCCGATGCCGACATCGACGCCCCCGAGGCGTGGGACATCACCACCGGTTCCGAGGATGTGATCATCGCCGTCATCGACACGGGTGTGGACTACAACCACCCCGATCTCGTCGACAACATGTGGACCAACCCCGGTGAGATCCCCGGCAACGGCATCGACGACGACGGCAACGGCTACATCGACGACGTATACGGATGGAACGCCGCGTACGGCAACGGTGACCCGATGGACGACCAGGGGCACGGCACGCACTGCGCGGGCACGATCGGCGCTGTTGGCGACAACGGGATCGGCGTCACCGGCGTGAACTGGAACGTCTCGATCATGGCGCTCAAGATGCTCGACGCATCCGGAAGCGGCAGCACGACTGACGCGCTCGAGTGCTTCGAGTACATGGACACGATGGGCGCTCACCTCTCGAGCAACTCCTGGGGCGGCTGGTACGCGTTCGACCAGGCTGAGTACGACGCCATCGCGGCCATCGACAAGCTGTTCGTCTTCGCCGCGGGCAACGAGGGCAAGAATATCGACAACTCCTGGCCGGGAGGTGATATGGGTAATGGATATGTGCCACCGAACACGTCGTGGTACTTCCACCCGGCCGCCTACGACCTGCCGAACATCCTGTCGGTGGGGGCCACCGACCACAACGATGCCCGGGCGAATTTCTCCAACTACGGCGCGACGCGCGTCGACGTGTTCGCACCCGGCAGCAACATCCTGAGCACGGCCCGCACGCTCCTGGGGATCGCCCCTGACGCGACTCTCGATGAGGTCTACAGCACGGACTTCTCGGACCTGACCGGCTGGACGACCACTGACTACGCGAAGAAGGCCTGGGGCTTGACGACCGGGTCGTATGTATCAGCCCCCTCGAGTGCCGCTCACCTGGGCTACGCCAATGGCGAGGAGGCGTACCTGGATCAGACGGTCGGGATCGATCTCACCGGCTATGCTAACCCGGCCCTTCGGTTCAAGTGGCGCTACGACGTGGAGCCGGGCTATGATCTCGCGTCGGTGTGGGTGTTCGACGCGGATGCGCACTCCTGGCAGCATCTTCAGTTCGTGACCGGCGATAGTGGCGGATTCGAGGAGTGGGTCTTCGACCTGAGCGCCTACTCGGGCAAGACGATCCAGCTAGCGTTCGGCATCTACTCCGATGCTGATGTGGACTCGACATACGGTTACGACGGCGTCTGGGTGGACGACGTGGAGGTCGTGGACGTCCTCGATCCCGGTTCGGGAACGCCATGGGTGTACCTCGAGTCCTACGCGATGATGAGCGGCACCTCGATGGCCACGCCGCATGCCGCGGGCCTGGCGGGACTCCTGCTCGCGCAGGACGACACGCGGTCGTGGGAGACGCTCAAGGACACCATTATGGACACCGTGGATGAGAAAGCCGCGCTCAGTGGCCTGTGCGTCACGGGCGGGCGCATCAACGCGCTCGCCGCGCTCGAACACGACGTACCCAATCGCGCCCCGGTCGCTGTGAACGACTCCTACTCGACGAAGCACAACACGCTCCTCACGGTCACCGCCCCCGGTGTGCTCGGCAACGACACCGACGCCGATGGAGACACGCTCACCATGGACCTCGTAAGCACGCCGTCCTGGGCCCAGACGTGGGGGTGGACATCTGGCGGCGGGTTCACCTACCGGCCCACCGAGGGCTTCAGCGGCACCGACACCTTCACCTACCGCGCCTACGATGGTGAGGAGTACTCGAACGTCGCGACGGTGACGATCACGGTGGGAGAGCCCAACACGCCGCCGGTTGCCAACGACGACGCCTACACCGCCACCTACCGCGCCTACAACACCCCGGCGCTTTCCGTGGCCGCCCCCGGCGTGCTCGGCAACGACACCGACGCCGACAGTGATCCGCTGACCGCCGTGAAGCTCTCAGACCCCGCGCACGGCTCGCTCACTTTGAACGCCAACGGCAGCTTCACCTACACGCCCGACGAGGGCTTCTTGGGCACCGACACCTTCACCTACCGCGCCTCCGACGGCACAGCCCACTCGCCTGCCGCCACCGTGACCATCACCGTGGCGCTCCCCGG
>JADIIM010000037.1 GCA_015351705.1 Aeromicrobium sp.
CGGTCCATGTTGTCCTTGGTCACTGTCTCCTCCTCGGTCTCGGGCTTCAACCACCCTCGAGGATGGAGCAGTGGCCGCCTCATGTCAGGCGGCCGGGCCTTCGTACACCACTACCGGGGACGTTAACTCATGGGGCTATGAGTTCGACGTCCAGACCCGCTGGGCATTCTACCCCGCCGACTCACCAAATCTGATCGCGACGGTGTTTGTGGCCCGTGGGCTTGGAAGTGCTGGGATTGTTCTGACTGACGTGGATCTTCTGGGCGAGATGACGCTGTCCGCGGACTTCCTTCGGCGCCAGTTGCTGCAACAAGGAGACCGGCTGTACTTCCGCTACACACTGACGTCGGATCGCCTGGTGCACAACGCCAACCTGCTGGGCGCCGGTCTTGTTGCTACGGACGGGGCGCTTCGCACTGATGACGGTGCCGTCGAGCTTGCGTGCGCGGCTGCGCAGACGACGATCTCCGCCCAGCGACAAGATGGCTCGTGGCCATATGGTGAGGGAGCTTCACTCGGCTGGTCCGACAACTTCCACACCGCGTACAACCTGGATGGATTGTTGCAGGTCTGGCTGGCATGTGGCGATCAGGGCGTACGTGATTCCCTGGATCGGGGTGTCACGCACTGGGTGGGCGACTTCTTCGGACCAGATGGCGAGCCGAAGTACTATCGGCACAAGGCATATCCGTACGACATCCACAGTGCCGGGACGGCCGTCGATGTCGCTGCGCGGCTGGCGACCTGGGGTTGGGACACAGGAGATCTCGCGGAGCGGGTGGCTCGCTGGACTGAACGCAACCTCGTGAACCCACGAACCGGGGAAACGTACTACCAGAAGCATCGCTTATGGACAGACAGGCGTCACTTTGTACGGTGGGGCGACGCGCATTGGGCTCTCGGGACGTCGTCTCTGGCGATGCTTCGCGAATCCCGTCGAGACCCGCTCGAGTCCGCAGTGGCCGAGGCAAGCGGGGTGATGGCTCATGCGGGATGAGGTCTTCGGCGTACCCCTCGACCTTCTCACGATGGATGGGACTGTCGTCAGATGCGTCGAACTCATCGAGGAACGGCGCCCTGTCCAGCATGTGGTCATCAACGCCGGCAAGGTGGTGATGATGGAGGACGTGGCGGGTCTGCGTGACATCATCGCGTCGTGCGACCTTGTCAGTGCTGACGGACAGTCGATCGTGTGGGCAGGACGATTCCTCGGGCTGAAGGTCCCGGAACGGGTGGCCGGAATCGACCTGATGCACCTTCTGCTGGATGAGGCAGAGGAGAGGGCGTGGCCGGTCTTCTTCCTTGGGGCGAAGCCAGAGGTCCTGGAGGCCTGTCTGACGAGGCTCAGATCTGAGCGTCCTCGCCTAGTGGTTGCCGGCTACCGTGATGGCTACTTCGACGATGACGCAGGTGTTGCCCGGCTTGTTGGTGCCTCGGGCGCTCGCCTTCTCCTCGTGGGGATCTCCAGCCCGCGCAAGGAGACCTTCCTTGCGCAGCATCTTGGCGAGATGGGTCCGGTGTTCGCCATGGGAGTGGGTGGCAGCTTCGACGTGGTGGCCGGTTTGACTAAGCGCGCTCCGCGATGGATGCAGAGAGCCGGGCTAGAGTGGTTCTACCGATTGGCGCAGGAGCCTCGTCGTATGTGGAAGCGGTACCTGGTCGGGAATGCGCGGTTCGCGTGGTTGGTGGTTCGTGAGCGGTTCCGCGAGCGGTAGTCTACGTACTGCTATCGGCGGCTGTTACCATGTTGGTGCTGCAGACCATCGTGTCGGGAGAATCCCATGAAGAAGGCACTGATCACCGGCATCACGGGCCAGGACGGCTCGTACTTAGCCGAGCTGCTGCTCGAGAAGGGCTATGAGGTCCACGGGATCATCCGGCGGGCGTCCACCTTCAACACCGACCGCATCGATCACCTGTACCAGGACCCGCACGAGACCGGAGTGCGGCTGTTCCTCCACTACGGCGACCTCACGGATGGCACCGGTCTGCGCCGCATCCTGGAGCGGGTGCAGCCCGACGAGGTCTACAACCTCGGTGCGCAGTCGCACGTGAAGGTCTCGTTCGACCAGCCCGAATACACGGCCGACGTGGTGGCAACCGGCACGCTGCGCCTCTTCGACGCGGTGCGTGACTACTGCGATACCACCGGATGCGGCGTGCGCATCTACCAGGCCGGATCGTCTGAGATGTTCGGCGCCGCGCCGCCACCACAGCGGCTCGACACGCCGTTCTACCCGCGCAGCCCCTACGCCGTGGCAAAAGTGGCCGGGTACTGGTACGGGGTCAACTACCGTGAGGCCTACGGGATGTTCATCGCCAATGGCATCCTGTTCAACCACGAGTCCGAGCGCCGCGGAGAGACGTTCGTCACGCGCAAGATCACGCGCGCCGTGGGCCGCATCAAGCACGGGCTGCAGGACAAGCTCTACCTCGGCAACCTGGACGCCAAGCGCGACTGGGGCCACGCGCGCGACTACGTCGAAGCGATGTGGCTGATGCTGCAGCAAGACGAGCCTGGCGACTTCCTGATCGCCACCGGCAAAGCGTATTCGGTGCGCGAGTTCGCCGAGGCCGCGTTTGCCGAGGCCGGGCTGGACTGGTCCGAGTACGTGGAGATCGACCCGCGCTACTTCCGCCCCACCGAGGTGGACTACCTGCTCGGCGATGCGAGCCAGACGCGCGAGAAGCTCGGCTGGGAGCCCAAGGTGGACTTTGGCGAGCTGGTGCGTCGGATGGTGGCCCACGACATGGAGCTCGCCGCTCAGGAGAAGACGCTCAAGGACGCGGGGCACACGGTGAACATGCGGGGTATCTCCAATGGATAAGTCGAGCCTCATCTACGTCGCCGGTCACCGGGGCCTCGTGGGCAGCGCGATCCTGCGGAGGCTTCAGAGCGCCGGCTTTGAGAACCTCCTCACGCCGTCACGCACGGAGGTCGACCTGACCGACCAGTACGCGGTTGAAGGCTTCTTCGACTGCGAGCGGCCGGAGTACGTGTTCCTCGCGGCCGCCAAGGTGGGCGGCATCCTCGCCAACAGCACGTATCCGGCCGACTTCATCCTTCAGAACCTGCAGGTTGAGACCAACGTGTTCGACTCGGCGCGCCGCGCGGGTGTGAAGAAGCTGCTGTTCCTCGGCAGCAGTTGCATCTACCCCAAGCTGGCGTTGCAGCCGCTGAAGGAGGAGTACCTGCTCACCGGTCCACTCGAGCCAACCAACGAGCCGTACGCTGTGGCCAAGATCGCCGGTATCGTGATGGCGCAGAGCTTCCGCCGGCAGTACGGTCTCGACGCGATCAGCATCATGCCCACCAACCTCTACGGTCCGGGCGACAACTTCGACCTCGAGACGTCGCACGTGTTGCCCGCGCTCATCCGCAAGTTCCATGAAGCGAAGCTGGCGGGCGAGTGGCGCGTGACGGTGTGGGGCACCGGCACGCCTCGGCGTGAGTTCCTGCACGTCGACGACCTTGCGGATGCTGCGGTGTTCCTCATGGAACGCTACAGTAGCGAGAAGATCGTGAACGTGGGCGTGGGCGAGGACGTGAGCATCGGCGAACTTGCGGCACTGATCGCCGACGTGGTCGGCTACGAGGGTGAGATCGTCTACGACCCGTCCAAGCCTGACGGCACGCCCCGGAAGCTTCTCGACATCACGCGGTTGGCCCGACTCGGCTGGGAGCCCAAGATCGGCCTGCGTGAGGGGATCGAGCAGACGTACCGGTGGTACGTGGAGACGGGGGGGATGCGCGGGGATGACTGACGGGGGATTCGTAGACCGCAGCAGCCGCAGGCGGATCATCACCGGGTTCCTGGTTGTGGTGGATGCGGTGGCCGTGCTGGCGGCCGGTGGCCTGGCCACGATCATCCGTTTCGGGGCGCAGAACCCCGACGTCGGCTTTGAGAACATCTCCGATGACGTCACCTTCCTCCAGGTGAGCGTCGCCCTCGCGGCGATCTGGCTCATATCCTTTGCGCTGTCCGGGCTGTACAACCTTGAGCGGCTCGCGTGGGGACTCGGCGAGTTCTCGCGGCTCGCCCGCGCGCTCGCGATGGGCGTTGTGGCGTTCATCCTGTTCACGTATGCGATCAAGACGCCGGGCCTATCGCGCGCCTGGACGCTGATCGCGTTCTCGCTCGCGCTCGTCTTCGTCTTCGCCGGCCGCCTTGCGGTGCGTGGGGTGTTGGGCCGCCTGCGCCGACGGGGGCGGTTCCAGCGGCGCACGCTGGTGGTTGGCTGCAACGAGGAGGCCGCACACCTCATTCGTGCACTTGGACGGCGTCCGGAGCAGGGGCTCAAGGTGGTCGGCTTCGTGATGTCGGCACAGCACGGGCAGCTCGGGCTCGACCACTGCGGCCCCCTGGCGCCACTGCTCGGGGACGCCCGCGCGGTGACCGACATCGTGCACCGCGAGTCCATCGACACTGTGATCATCGCGTCGACGGCCTTCGATCACGCGGTCATGGCCCGCATGATCGCCGAGCTCCGGGGCGTCGATGTCAGCATCCACGTGTCCTCGGGGCTCTTCGAGGTGCTTACCACGCGCGTGCTTGTGCGCGAGGTGGCTGGCGTTCCCCTGATCACGGTGCGGCCCGTCTCCCTCTCGGCGGCCAATCTGCGCACTAAGCGGGCGTTCGACCTGGCCGTCGCTGGCCTGGTCCTGATCGTCGGTCTGCCGGGGTGGCTGTTTCTGATGGCGGCCATCAAAGCGGAAAGCCCGGGTCCCGTGTTCTATCGGCAGCGTCGAGTGGGCAAGGACCGCGAGCCCTTCGACATGCTGAAGTTCCGCTCGATGCACGTGGACGCCGAGGCTCGTCTTGCCGAGCTGCAGGAGCACAACGAGGCCACGGGGCCCCTGTTCAAGATGCGCAACGACCCGCGCGTGACGCGGGTGGGGCGGTTCATGCGCAAGTTCTCCATCGACGAGTTCCCGCAGCTCATCAACGTGATCAAGGGTGAGATGTCCCTCGTTGGGCCGCGCCCGCCGCTCCCCAATGAGACCACGCTTTACACCGATCATCACTGGCGTCGCATGGAGGTGCCGCCGGGTCTCACGGGCCTGTGGCAGGTCTCGGGGCGCTCCTCGCTCACCTTCGATGAGATGATCAAGCTGGACTTGTTCTACATCGAGAACTGGAGCGTGGGCTTCGACCTCGCCCTGCTCCTGCGGACAGTGCCGGCCGTGGTCTTCGCCCGGGGGGCGTACTGACCGTGCTCAAGCGTGCGTTCGACATCGTGGTCGCTGCGGCGCTGCTGGTGGTGCTCGCGCCGCTGATGGCGATGATCGCGCTCGCGGTGAGGATCGGCCTCGGCCGGCCGGTTATCTTCGTCCAGGAGCGCCCCGGCAAAGGTGGGCGTGTGTTCCGCCTGTACAAGTTCCGCACGATGCGTGATGCGCGGGGCCCTGACGGCACGCCGCTTCCTGACGCCGAGCGCCTGACCGGCCTCGGCAGGTTCCTGCGAGCGAGCTCGCTCGACGAGTTGCCCGAGCTGTGGAACGTGCTCCGCGGCGACATGAGCCTTGTGGGGCCTCGGCCGCTTCTGGTCGAGTACCTCGACCGCTACAGTCCCCGGCAGGCCAGGCGCCACGAGGTGCGACCGGGCATCACGGGGCTGGCGCAGGTGAGCGGGCGCAATGCGCTCCGCTGGGACGAACGGCTCGAGCTCGATGTGCGTTACGTTGACGAGCGGACCTTCTGGCTCGACCTGAGGATTCTCTTGCTAACATTGGGGACGGTGGTCCGCCGTGAGGGGATCGCCAGTGACGGTCATGCCACGATGCCCGAGTTCACGGGAGACGACGGAGACGACTGATGCGGTTCGCGGTGTTCGGCGCTGGTGGGCACTCGCGTGAGGTCGCCGACGTCGTGGTGGCATGTGGCCACGAGGTCGCCGGTTTCGTGGACGACTCGGCAGATGGGCCGCATCGTCCGACCGGGCTTGCGGTGGTGCGTGAAGCAGGTGAGCTGACCGCTGATGCCGCGACGATCGCGATCGGGGACCCGTCGGCGAGAGCCGCGCTCTATGAGACGCTCCGCGGTGTGATCGCCCTGCCCGCGCTCGTCCATCCCTCGGCCACGGTGAGCATGTACGCACGCGTTGGCGAGGCGGCGCAGGTCATGCAGAACGTGGTGATCAGCTCAACAGCCGAGGTGGGCGAGAACGTGATCGTGAACGTCGGGGCGTTCGTCGCTCACGACTGCGTGGTCGGTGCGCACACGCACCTCGCGCCGGGCTCGGTGCTGAGCGGAGGTGCGCGGGTGGGGGAGCGTGTGGTCATCGGCGCGAACGCTACCGTGCTGCCCGGCGTCACGGTGGGCGACGGCGCCACGGTGGGCGCTGGCGCGGTGGTGACCAAGGACGTGCCCGCCGGAGCGGTGGTCGCCGGGGTTCCCGCGCGGGACGTGAACGAACGGCCGGAGCGATGACGCGCTGGCCGCAGTTCGCCGACGACGAGCAGGCGGCCGTTCTCCGGGTGCTGGCGTCGGGCCGGGTGAACTACTGGACGGGCGAACAGGGCCGCGCATTCGAGAGCGAGTTCGCCTCGTACGTGGGCGCGTCGCACGCGGTCGCATGCGCCAACGGCACCGTGGCGCTGGAGCTGGGTCTCCGCGCACTCGGCGTCGGGGCGGGCGATGATGTGGTCGTCCCCGCACGCACGTTCATCGCCACGGCGAGCGCCGTGGTGGCCGTGGGCGCTCGGCCGGTGGTGGCCGACGTCGACCGTGACTCCGGTGGGCTCACTGCCGAGACGATCCGCTCGGCACTCACCCCGGCAACCCGTGCGGTGGTCCCCGTGCATGTGGGTGGCTGGCCGTGCGACATGGACGGCATCATGGCGCTCGCCGACGAGCGGAGGCTGTTGGTCATCGAGGACTGCGCCCAGGCACATGGCGCACGGTGGCGTGGGAGGCACGTGGGGACGTTCGGGCACGTGGGCGCGTTCTCGTTCTGCCAGGACAAGATCATGACGACCGCCGGTGAGGGCGGCATGCTCGTGACGTCTGATGAGGTGCTCTGGCGACGCGCGTGGGAGTACAAGGACCACGGACGAGGCATCGACGCACTCGAGCGCGCCCGGAGCACCGGCGGTCACGAGTTCAAGTGGACGGTCGAGGGGTTCGGGACCAACTGGCGCATGACCGAGGTCCAGGCCGCTGTGGGGCGCGTCCAACTCGGCAAGGTGGACGACTGGGTGACGGTGCGGCGGCGCAATGCCGCGATCCTCGACGAGGCCCTCGATGCGGTGCCCGGAGTGCGCGTGGTCAGGCCACCAGCGGAGGCGTACCACTCCTACTACAAGTACTACGCGTTCCTGGAGCCGGGCGCTCTGGCCGAGGGCTGGACGCGCGCCCGCGTGCTGGACGAGGTGAACGCGCGCGGTGTGGTCTGCATGAGTGGCGTGTGCCCGGAGATCCACCGCGAGGAGGCGTTCTCATCCGCTGGCCTTGCGCCGACCCGCCCGTTGCCGGTGGCACATGAACTCGGCGAGACGTCGCTGATGTTGCTTGTGGACCCTGCCCACACCGTCGCCGATATCGAGCGTGCCGCTGAGGTCCTGTCGCAGGTGCTGCACGTGGCGGTTGCCGCACGCTGAGTCGCCGTGGCGGAGTGCCCTCAGCATCCGGGCGTTCGATGTCATCCCGCGGTGGTACATTCGTTATGACGCGCGCTGGGGGGCGCGCGGGGTGATGCAGGGGGGACGCCCGTCTCAGGGCGTGAACGGGGGAGGCGTCAATGATGCTGTCGGCTGCATCGTTCAGCGCTCGGGCCGTGGGAATCTCTGCAGGAGTGCGTAGCTTCGTCGCGCGCGTGCTGATCCTGGCGATGCTGTTCGCGTTCCCGGTGTTCCCGCAGGCGGCGTATGCCGTCGGAGATGAGTGGGAGCCTGACGACACGAAGGAGACCGCCAATCCGATCGTGCCCGACGGTGTGCCGCAGTTCCACACGTTCGACCACGAGGGTGACGTGGATTACGTGTACTTCGACGCCGTAGGCGGCGTGGAGTACGTGATCCGCACGTGCGCCTCCGGGAACGAGTATCCCAACGCGGCGCTCACTGCGTATCACGAGGCTGGCGGCATCATCGCAACCGCCGATCTGAACGTGGGTAGCGGCACCATCTCACGGATCGTGTATACGCCCTCGGCCAACGAGCGCGTGTACGTGAAGGCGTTCGAGTCGTACACGGCCCTGCGGCCGTACGGCATCATCGTCGGCCAACAGCAGACGCTCTCGGGCAGCGTGACCGATGAGGTGACGGGCGACCCGCTCTCTCCGGTATCGGTGCGCGTGTGGGAGAGAGTCGCGTCCCTTGTGTACAACCCCGCGAGCACCGCCAGCGTGGCTGACGGCTCCTGGAGCGTGCTGGTGGACCCGGGCACGTACATGGTGAGCTTCAATCCTGTCGGGTTGGACGCCGGGTACCTCATCGAGTACTTCGATGGCGTCAGGTCGAGTGTGGATGCCGATGCGATTCCCGTGACGGATACGGCTGTCGGCTCGATCGACGCGACGCTGCTCAAGGGCGGCTCAATCGCGGGCGTCGTCACTGCCCAGTCTGACGCCTCCCCGCTGACTGGCATCCATGTGCGGCCGTACATCTGGAACGGCTCGGCATGGGAGTGGTCGGGGAGTGAGACGGCCACCGGCGCCGACGGCAGCTACTTGCTCATCAACCTCTGGCCGGGGCTATACCGGGTCGGCTTCTCCGATGTGGGCGGCGTCTATGCCGCCGAGTACTATGAGGACTCGGCAACACTCGCAGGTGCGGACACCGTCTCGGTCAGCGGCGGGGTGACCACCTCCGGGGTCGCAGTGGCGCTCAGTCGCAAGGGCATCATCACGGGCACGGTCACGCAGGCGGTGGGCGGAGGGGTGCTCGAGGGCATCGAGGTCGCGGTGCGGGATGTCTCGCTTGGAGGCGGCTGGGGCGGCGCGCAGGTGGTCAGCACCAACGCGAGCGGCGTGTTCACGGCGTACGTGGATGCGGGTACGTACGAGGTTCGCTACAGCGATCCGTCGGCCACCTACGCCACCGAGTACTGGAGCGACACCTACATCGACATGCAAGCCACGTCGTTTGCCGTGACGCGCGACCAGACCGTGACGCGGGATGCCTCACTCGCGCTCGCCGGTACGATCCAGGGCGTCGTGACGAGTGAGCAGGGTGTCGCGGGCACGTTCCAGGTGACCGCGTGGATGGAGGGCGCAACCGGCTGGCGGCCGCTCGCCTACGACACCGCCGACCCCGACACGGGCGCATACTCGCTCACGGTGCCGCCGGGGACGCTGCGCGTGACCTTCTCCGACGAGGAGGGCAAACATCTGACCGAGGTCTACGACGACATCCTGTTGGAGGGCAGCGGCATCGAGTCGGGGGATGACATCACGGTCGCCGCCGGAGGCGTGGTAACACTCGAGGACACGGAACTGAGCGCATTCGCCAGAATTTCAGGCGTGGTGACCGCTGCCGATGGCGGAGCGGTTCTTGAGGACGTGCGAGTGGACGTCCGCCGCTGGAACGGCATGTGGTGGGACTACGCGTACAGCACGCGCACGGCGTGGAACGGAACCTACAGCGTCAACGTCTCACCGGGCACATACGCGGTGCTCTTTGCCTGGGAGACATCCGCCCCCCAGAGTCCATACGTGTGGGAGTGGTACGACGGCATCTGGAGCGGGTACGGCCTACCGACGTCGATCCCGCTTGAGGCGGGAGACGTGCGAAGCGACATCGATGTCGCGCTTGACGAACTCGGCTACATCACGGGGACCGTCACCGATGCGGTGAGCGGGGAGCCGGTGGATGGCATCCAGGTCAACGCCTACATGGAGGACCCTCCGGGCGTCTGGGGCTCCCGGTATGCCGCTTCCAGAAGCGGTACTGACGGCACCTACACCATCGGGCTGCCGGAGGGTGAGTGGCGTCTGGAGTTCTGGGACCAGATGGGCCAGTACGCAGCGGAGTTCACCGGCGACGTGTGGTTTGTGGATGAGGGCACATCCCTGGACGTCAGTCCTGGTGAGACGGTCTCCACCGGCGCGGATGCGGAGCTGGAGCGCTACGCGCAGATCCGGGGTACCGTTACCGCCGCCGCCGACGGTGCGCCGCTCGGTGCGGTCTCGGTGCACTTCCACATCCTTGACGCGCAGGGCAACCCGCGCCACTACCAGATGACCGACCGTGAGTCGGCCTCCGGCAGCGGAACCTACGTGAGCGACGTGCCTCCCGGCGATTACCTGATCGAGTTCGACGCCTGGAGCCGCCCATGGCTCGCGAAGCAGTACTACTCCGAGGCGTACGACGTCTCGCGTGCCACGACGGTCACCGCCCCGGCAGGCGGTCTTGTGACCGGGATCGACGGGCTGCTGTACGAGCTCACCACCGCGCCGGTGACCGAGCTTACGACGCAGACGGCCGACGCGGACATGCTTGAGGTGACACTTGCCGCCCACGGGACCGTAGCGGACGTCGCCACCACGTACTACGCCGTGAACGGCGCGGACCAGGGCGAGTACGCGGCGCCGTTCCTGCTTGCGCGCGACGCGAAGCATCTCGTGTCGTTCGCCTCGGTCGACGTGCTCGGCAATCGTGAGGAGACGCAGACGGTCCTGCTCCAGGATCACGTGGCTCCGGCGGCGCCTTCCGCGTGGTCCACGAGTCATCCCGATGACGACACCTGGTATGGCGACCGCGTCGGCGTCTGGCAGTGGGACGCGGTGACCGACGGTAGTGGCATCGCGCGCTACTGGACATCGGTGGACCAGTCGGCCGACACCGTCACTGGGCCGGCTGACGACGAGGTGACGGGTCTGACCAAGACCTACGAGTCGCTCGCCAACGGCGTGTGGTACTTCCACGTTCGCGCTGAGGACGGCGAGGGCAACCTCGGCGCGATGGCGCACGTCAAGGTGCGTGTGGACGGTACGGCGCCGACGGGCACGATGGTGGTGGCTGGTGGAGCGGAGAGCACGTCGCAACGCGATGTGACGATCGACTCGGCTGTTTCCGACGCGCACTCGGGAGTCGATGCGATGCGCATCTCGGTAGACGGCGGAAGTACCTGGGGTCCTTGGGTTGCGTACGCTGCACAGAAGACGGCCACGCTGCCTGAGGGTGACGGCGTGAAGACCGTGGTGGTGCAGTACCGTGACGCAGCGGTGCCTGCCAACGTGCGGCAGCTCACCGATACGATCACCCTGACAACGCTTCCCGGTGATGACCTGGTGGAACGATGGGCCGGAGGCGACCGCTACAGCACGGCGTGTACGATCGCACGTGAGAGCTTCGACTCGGCCGATGTGGTGGTCCTGGCCACTGGCGCGGCGTTCGCCGATGCCCTCTCGGCTTCCGGGCTGGCCGGAGTCTACGATGCTCCACTGCTCCTCACCTCGCCGACAGCACTGCCCGACGTCGTCCGGCGCACGATCGTTGACCTCGGGGCGGACACGGTCATCATCGTGGGCGGGCCCAGTGCGGTCTCGACCGAGGTGCAGAGCGCGGTCGACGCCATCCCGGGTGTGGGCGTCCAGCGGATCGCGGGCGATGACCGCTACAAGACCGCGGCTGCCGTGTGCGACCGGGTGGCGCAGGTCGCCGGCCCCGGATTCATCAAGAAGGCTTTCGTCGCGCGGGGCGACGCCTTCGCTGACGCTCTTGCAGTCTCCCCGTTCGCATACAGCCAGGGCATTCCCGTGCTCCTCACGCCGTCCACCTCGCTTGCGGCGGCCACCCGCTCGGCGATCGGTCGGCATGGGATCACTGAGTGCGTCATCGCGGGCGGGGTATCGGCGGTGTCTTCAGGCGTGCAAGCCGAGGTCGACGAGCTGCCCGGCGTGAGCGTGGTCCGGTGGAGCGGGAACGACCGGTACGCCACCGCCGTGGATGTCGCGACCAAGGGAATCGCGCGCGGATGGGGGAGCTGGCGGCTGGTGGGTGTGGCCACAGGTGTGTCGTTCCCCGATGCGCTGGGCGGCGGAGTCGCGTGCGGCGCCTACAACGGCGTGCTCCTCATGACGCGCCAGGATGTGCTCTCGGAGGTGACACGTGGAGCACTGGTAGCCAACAAGTCGCGCATCGAGCGGTGTCGGGTGTTCGGTGGTGACTCGGCGGTATCGACTGCCGTGGACACAGGAGTCACGAGCGCTTTGAAGTGAGATCGGGCACGTCTAGCGCGGTGAATCTCGCCGTCGCTGCGTGCCGGATCGTGTCGGCGAGTTGCGTTCTCCTTACCTTAGGTTTGCTGTGGCACCGTTGGTCGTCGTTCGGTTATTCTTTGCGAAACGAAACGGCAACAGAACGACCGGAAGATCGAACCACACGCACGGAGCAAGGCACGTCCCGCTGACCGGTGAACGATTGCGCGGGCACGTGTCGAAAACGACGACGGAGGGTGATCGAATGAAACGGTTGGCAAGTCTGCTCGTTCTCGTACTGATGGTTGCACTGGTGGTGCCCGGGTGCGCAGGTACCGATGATGGCACCGACAGCGGCACCGACAACGGCGCTGCGGCCGGCGATGAGATCATCATCGGTGCGGCTCTGTGCCAGACCGGCATCCAGGCGCCGCTGGATGAGCCCGCGCTTCGCGGTGCACAGCTTGCGGTCGACGACCTGAACGCCGCTGGCGGCATCCTCGGCAAGCAGGTCAAGCTCGTTGCGATGGACGGCAAGAGCGACCCGGTGACCGTGGGTAACGTCGCCAAGCAGCTCGTCGAGCAGGGCGCGGCCGCGATCATCGCGCCGTCGGACTTCGACTTCGGTGGCCCGGCCTCCCGTGAGGCCCAGAAGGCCGGTCTCGTCGGCATCTCGCCGTGCGCGTCCTCGCCGCTCTACGGCTCGGCCGCACTCGGCGACAAGCAGTTCACGATGTCGATGTGGAACACCACCATGGGCGCCGTGACCGCTGAGTATGCGTACAACGAGAAGGGTTGGCGCACGACGTACGTCATCACCGACGACTTCATCGACTACACCAAGAGCCTCTCGCGCTACTTCATCGCGCACTTCGAGACCCTCGGCGGCGAAGTCTACCGTGAGGACATGTACACCCAGGGCCAGCAGGACATCTCGGCCCAGCTCGCCCGCATCAAGGCGCTGCCCGAGGAGCCCGACTTCATCTACATCTCGTCGTACATGCCCGACCTCGCTCTCATGATCCGCACCCTGCGTGAGTCCGGCGTGAACGTGCCGATCGTCGGCGGCGACGCGTACGACGATCCGGGCCTGTTCGAGGCGCTCGGCGAGGAGTACGGCAGCGACATCTACTTCGACACCCACGGCTTCCTCTCCGATGAGGCCAACCCCGAGTACTCGGCCTGGGCCGAGCGCTACGAGGCCAAGTTCGGCGAGGCTCCGGATGCCGTCTGGATCATGCCGGGCTACGACGTCGTGATGCTGCTGGCCGAGGCTATGGAGATCGCCGGCACCACCGATGGCGCCGAGGTTGCCAAGGCCATGGAGGAGAACACGTTCGAGCTCTTCACCGGCACGCTCGAGTGGTCTGACGCGGCTTCCGGGCACGAGCCCAACAAGGCCGCTGCGATGGTCGAGCTCGTCAAGGGCGAGCCGAAGTTCCTGGGCTGGGTCATCCCTGACAGCATCCCCGCCCCGTAGCACCACCGCTTCGATCCGATGAGGTGACGACCAGGGGAGGGTCCGAATATCCGGACTCTCCCCTGGCGCTGCCCGAGCCGACGATGGCGGCCTGTGGGCCGTCGCTGGAGAACTGATGGAATCGAACGATCCGCAGCATGTAAGCACGCTGGCGCTCAAGAGTCTCAGCAAGTCGTTCGCGGGCCTGAAGGCCCTGAGCGACGTGAGCTTCACCCTGAGGACCGGGGAGATCCTGGGCCTCATCGGGCCGAACGGGTCCGGGAAGACCACGCTCATCAACGTGGTCACCGGTCTGCTCAAGCCCACGAGTGGGGTGGTCACCATCGACGGCGTCGAGACCACCAAGCTGCCGCCCCACCGCATCGCCCGCGCCGGACTGGCGCGCACCTTCCAGACCATCCGCCTGTTCCGCGAGCTCACCGTGCTTGAGAACGTCGAGGTGGGAGCGGTCAGCCAGGGCATGTCCCGTCGGCAGGCCGTGCACGTCGCACGGGACCTGCTGGAGGAGATGGGACTGTCCGAGTGGAGTGGCAAGCTCGGCGGCGAAGTGCCGTTCGGCCACCAGCGCAGGCTGGAGATCGCACGCGCTCTGGCCATGAAACCGAAGTTCCTGCTGCTCGACGAGCCCGCTGCGGGCCTGAACGAAGAGGAGAGCGACGAGCTCCTCGAGCAGTTGCGTGGCATACCGGCAAGCAAGCATGTGGGGTTGCTCGTCGTCGAGCACGACATGCGCCTGATGATGAACCTGTGCGCGCGCCTGCACGTGCTCAACTACGGCAAGACGATCGCCGAGGGCACGCCGGCCGAAGTCCGCTCCAACCACGAGGTCGTGACCGCGTACCTCGGCTCGACGGCGTAAGGGAGGCGTACACATGCTCAAAGTCGAGAACCTCTACGCCTCCTATGGCGCGATCCGTGCGGTCCACGGCATCTCGCTTGAGGTAGCCGAGGGCGAACTGGTCGCCCTTCTCGGCATCAACGGTGCCGGCAAGTCCACGACCCTCAAGGCGATATCAGGCGTCCTGCGGCCCATCCAGGGCTCAGTGATGCTTTACGGCGAGGAGATCGGTAATCGCAAGCCCGAGGCTATCGTGAAGAAGGGGATCTCGCTCGTGCCCGAAGGCCGGGACATCTTCGGCGGCCTTACCGTGGAGGAGAACCTGCGCCTTGGTGCGTTCGCCTCGTACGACCGCGCCCGGTACAAAGAAGACCTCGAGGAGATGTTCGGTCTCTTCCCGATCCTCAAGGAGCGGTTCCACCAGGCCGGCGGGCTGCTGTCCGGCGGTGAACAGCAGATGCTCGCTATCGCCCGTGCGCTCATGAGCCGGCCCAAGCTGCTGATGCTCGATGAGCCGTCGCTCGGTCTGTCGCCTGCGATGACCGACCAGATATTCGAGCTCATCGTCACCCTGCGGGAACGCGGGACGACGATCCTGCTCGTCGAGCAGAACGCCGAGCGCGCACTGGAGATCGTCGACCGTGCTTACCTGCTTGCCACCGGCTCGCTCGAGTTCGCCGGCACGCCAGATGAGATGAAGCGCAAGGTCGACCTCACCTCGGTCTACCTCGGCGGAGACGAAGACGAGACCTGCGAGGTGCGCCTGTGATCGATCTCGAGTTCGCTATCAACACGATCAGCCTGGGCAGCCTCTATGCGCTGCTCGCGCTTGGTCTGGTGTTCGTCTACGGCATCCTGAAGCTGATCAACTTCGCCTACGGTGAGTACATCATGATCGCCGGGTACGCGATGTACGTGCTCGGCGGCTTCGGTTACGTGCCCTGGTACGTGACGCTGCTCGCAGCGGTGCTCTTCGCGGCGCTCGTGAGCTACACCACCGAGCTGGTCGCGTTCCGGCCGGTTCGGACGAAGTCCATGACGGCTATGCTCGTGACCTCGTTCGCAGTGAGCATCTTCCTGCAGAACTTCGTGCTCATCACCGTCTCCCCGCGTGCGCGCGCCGTGAAGTTCCCCCCGGTGTTCTCGCAGACGCTGACCATCGCGGGCGCGACCGTTCCGGTGCGCAACCTGCTGATCATCGGGAGCACGGTGGTACTGCTCACGCTGTTGACGATCGTCATGAAGAAGACCGTGCTGGGCATCGCGATGCGGGCCGCGGCCGACAAGTTCACCACAACGCGCCTGATGGGCGTGCCGGCGAACCTCGTCATCTCGGCCACGTTCATCATCAGCGGCTTCCTTGCCGGCGTCGTGTCCGTGTTCTGGGTGAGTCGCTCGGCGTCGGTCGATCCGCTCACTGGGTCGATGCCGCTGCTGATCGCCTTCATCGCGACCGTGCTCGGCGGCATGCACAGCCTTCAGGGTGCGGTGATCGGTGGGTTCGTCTACGGATTGCTGTTCAACCTGCTGAGCATCATGCTTCCTGCCACGATGATCAGCTACCGTGACGCGTTCATGTTCGTGATCGTGATCCTCTTCTTGCTGTTCAGGCCCGAGGGCATCTGGCGCAAGGGTTATACCGAGGAGCGTGTGGGATGACGGGAGCCGGTACAGTGTCCGAGTTCTTGAGGCGGCGTTCCACCACGTGGATCCTGCTCGTGCCGATGCTCGCCATCGGCGTGCTGCTGCACTTCTTCGGAACGTCGCTGCAGGTCAACATCTACACCTACTTCTGCGTGAACCTGATGATCGTTCTGGGGCTCCAGATCTTCATGGGCAACTCCGGCATCCTCGCGTGGACGCACGTGGGCTGGATGGGGATCGGCGCGTACGTGTCGGGCATCCTGTCGATGGCGCCGATGGTCAAGAGCCTCGGCGTGCCCAACATGTATCCCTTCCTCGTGCAGCTGCAGGTGCCGCACCCGCTCATCGCCATCGCGATCGGCGGTGTGGTCGCGGCGATGGTCGCTGCGGTGATCGGGTGGCCGTTGATGCGCCTGTCCGACGCCGCCGGCGTCATCACGTTGTTCGCGACGCTGATCGTCATCCACGTCATCCTCACGCAGTGGGACAACGTCACCAACGGCCCGCGGACGTTCTTCGGCCTGGAGGAGTTCACCACTCTGCCGGTCGCGCTGGTCGGGGCGACCCTGGTGTTGCTGGTAGCCCGCTGGTACCGGGAGTCATCGCTGGGGCTACGCCTGCGTGCCTCTCGTGACGACCGGTACGCCGCCGCAGCCATCGGTGTGAGCGTGGTCCAGGTGCGGTACGTCTCCTTCGTGCTCTCGGCCCTCATCGCCGGATTGGCGGGCGGGACCTGGGCGCATTTCATCACGTCGTTCCAGCCGAAGGCCTTCTACATCGTTGAGACGTTCATGTTGCTGTCGATGATCGTGATCGGCGGTCAGGGATCGATCTCCGGTGCGTTCGCGGGTACCGCGCTCGTCACCGCTGCTCGTGAGGGCCTGCGACAGGTCGAGGCGGGTATCAACAACGCGGGCGTGTTCACGTTCGAGGTTTACGGCTTGACCGAGCTTGTGATGGCCGTACTCATGGTGATCGTGCTCATCTGGCGCCCCAACGGGGTCATCGGCGGGCAGGAGATCACCTGGCCGATCATCAAACGGCGTCGATAGGAGGTCCGGACCATGGCGTATGACCTGACCCGCGACAAGGCGTTCTTCGGGTTCTCACCGGAGGTGGAGCCCGTGCTTCGTGCCGCTCAGGGCGTGGAGCTCAAGCTCACCACCCACGACTGCTTCTCGGGGCAGCTCAAGACCACCGCGGACACGCTTCAGACGCTCGACTGGTCGATCACCAACCCCGCCACCGGGCCGATCTACATCGAGGGGGCCAAGCCCGGGGACATCCTCCGTGTCGACCTGCATGAGGTCGTCGCGCACGGACCATCAGTCATGGTGGCCGTTCCCGAGGTGGGCGCACTCGGCCACCTCATCACCGAGGAAGAGACCGTCATCGTCGAGCACGATGGAGACTCCGTGGTCTTCAAGGACAAGGTGCGGGTGAAGCAGAAGCCGATGCTTGGCGTCATCGGTGTCGCACCGGCCGAGGGCACCATCCCCAACAGCACGCCGGGCGGGCATGGCGGCAACATGGACTGCACGCTCGTCACGTCCGGCGCGAGCCTGTACTTCACCGTTGCGGTGGACGGGGCACTCTTCGGTTGCGGGGATATGCATGCCGTGATGGGCGACGGCGAGGTCGTCATCTGTGGCGCCGAGACACCCGGAGAGGTCCGCCTCACGCCGCAGGTGGTCGATATCCCGGATCTTCCCACCCCGTTCCTGGAGAACGACGAGATCGTGGCCGTCATCGCCTCGGCGGAGACCACCGACGCCGCGTACAAGATGGCGCTCGACATGATGCACGGCTTCCTCACCAAGGTCGCAGGCCTTCCGGCCAACGATGCGGCGTTGCTGATGAGCCTGGTGGGCAACCTGAAGTTCTGCCAGGTGGTCGACCCGCTGCTCACCGTGCGGTTCGAGTTCCCCAAGTCGGTGCTTGCCGACTACGGGTTCACCATGCCGCGGTAGTCGTGCCGATGCCGGCCGGGCCCGTTGGGGCCGGCCGGCTCTGCGCCCGCTCCGGGCGCAGCGCACGCACGTACACGTGTGCCCGGTGGCGCGGCCGTGGGGGCCGTGGCCCCGGAGAGAGGGGGGGACGTGGCAAGACCGACGAAGTACGCGACACCCATCTGCGCGGCGGCGACCGTGATCGCCGCTATCGGACTGCTCGTTTCGCTGCTCACCAAGCAGCCGCTGTGGGCGATCATCCTGCTCATACCGGCGGCGGCGTACGAGGCGTATCGGACCGAGGGGGAGTCCACCCGCTGGGCGTCGTGGGCGCTCCTGGTGCTCCTGGTCGCTTCGGTCGCGCTCATCGTGTTCGGGGTGTCGTTCGATCTGGCCACGTTCTTCGGCGCCGAGGAGCGCTACGTGGGCGGCCAGGTGGTTCCGCTCGGCGACATCAAGGTGGTCGCGCCGACACTGATGGGGATCTGCGCCGTCATCCTGTTCACGCGCACGCGCGGCAAGTACACGCGCTGGCTGGCCGCGGTGATCTTCATCGCATCGGCGGGGATCGTGTACACGATCAGCCCCGAGGCGGTCGCGGACCTGCTCGGCATCGCTCTGGACGGCCTCTAGCAGGAGCACCCGGACGCGTCTGCGGCACGAGCGCGTCGTGGCCGGCGCGTCAGGAGGTCATGATAGACTCGGCTCGAGGGCAGGGGCCGTGTTTCGACACGCTCATCTGAAGGGGTCTGGATGGCTACCACGCACCGCGGGGTTCGAGCGATCGCACTGGTGTGCGCGATCGCAGTGTCGTGCTCGATGCTGGCCCAACCCGGTGCGGAGGCATCAGGAGTCGCTCTCGGCCTCGATCCCCGGGTGACGAAGGTCCTGCGGTCGCTCGCGGGTCACGGTGGAGACGTCTCCATCGCCGAGTCGCCGGATGTGGGCGACACGCCGGGCTCGGCCACGCCGTTGCCGGTAGGCCCGGTCGACGGTGCTCTCTCGCGTGATGCGGACCCCGTGGACGTCTACAGCGTCACGCTCGCCGACGGTGACCGGATCGGTGTCACGCTCATCGGAGACGCCACACTCAATGCGGACGTGTTCCTGTTCGCGCCGGGAACGACCGACATCCTGACGAGCGCCGCGGTCTCCGCCACGATCGGTGACGGGTACCCGAGGAGCCTCACCTACCGGGTCGAGGAGGGCGGGACGTACTACCTTGCCGTTGCAGCTGCGGCCGGGGCAGGGGAGTACACCTTCAGCTGGTACGCACAACCCTGGAACGCGGACGGAGACAGCGACATACCCGGACAGGTGGCAGCGTCTCCCGTGGCCGGCACGCTGGATGCCACCGCCGACCCCGACGATGTCTACGCGATCACGGTGGCCGAGGGCCAGCGGCTCGTAGCTACGCTCGACAGCTGGGATCTGGCGCTTACCCCGGAGCTCTATGTGTTCGGCCCAACGGCCGAGAGCGTTCTCACGGCGGTGCCGCTCGCGGCGGCGGTCGGTGGCGCTGCGCGGACGGTCTCGATCGACGTCCCGGTCGGCTCCGGTGCTGCGGGAACCTACTACGTTGACGTGCGCGCTGGCGCTGACGCGGGCGCATATCAGTTGTCGTGGTCGGTCGGCGCGATCCCTGCTGGCGCGTGGAAGAACGTGGGGGA
This sequence comes from Aeromicrobium sp., assembly GCA_015351705.1. Taxonomy (GTDB): domain Bacteria; phylum Actinomycetota; class Coriobacteriia; order Anaerosomatales; family Anaerosomataceae; genus JADIIM01. Next base: position 19,723 of record JADIIM010000037.1, read on the forward strand.
CGCGGTCGCACTGCCGCCGTCTTCGGTGACCGATTCGCTCGATGGCGTGACTGCCGTGAACCGCGTGTATCGCATCGACCTGTCGGCCGGTCAGCGCCTCACGCTCGACCTGACGAGTCCTACCGGTGCCGATTTCGACCTGTACGTCTATCCCATCGGTACCACCAACATCCATACAGCGCTGCCGGTCTCGTGGTCGGATCTCTCTATGGGAGTCGACTCGGTGATCGTGGACGCGCTGGTGAGTGGACGGTACTGGGTCGAAGTCCGCCAGTACCAGGGAAGTGGGCAGTACGCGCTCGACTGGGCGGTCGGGTCGAGCCCGCAGCTTGGTGCTGTGGAGCGGTTGTGGGGCAACGACCGCTACGCCACGGCGATGGACATCTCACGGCAGACGTTCCCCCCGGGCGCCTGCCCCACGGTGGTGCTCGCCACGGGTGCGGACTTCGCCGATGCGCTGGCCGCGTCCGGGCTTGCGGGCGCGTACCGCTCACCGGTCCTGCTCACCAAGCCCACAAGCCTGCCGGTGGGGCTCGTCACCGAGATGAGGCGGCTCGGGGCTAGCACGGTCGTCATCGTCGGCGGGCCGAAGGCCGTGAGTGACGGTGTGGAGTCGGCGCTTCGCTCGGCAGGCTTCGCGACGAACCGCGTGCCAGGCGACGACCGGTACGCGACGGCCGCGGCCGTCGCCGGTCGGATCCGCACAGTCATGGGACCGCGGGAGGAGCTGCCCGGATTCATCGTCCGTGGCGACCTGTACCCCGACGCGTTGGCGGCTGCGCCGATCGCGTATCGCGGCGCGTATCCGGTCTTGCTGAGCCGCTCCACGTCACTCCCGGACGCGACACGTCAGGCAATCACCGCAAGCGGGGTGGACGAGATCGTGATCGCCGGTGGGGAGGTCGCGGTCTCCAGCGGGGTCGCCGAGGCCCTAGAGGGCGTTGCCGGCACGCGGACGGTTCATCGGGAGTCGGGCGGTGACCGGTACGGGACGGCGGTGGCACTCGCCGCGTACGCGACCCGCATGTGGTGGTCGGACAACTCCTACGTCGGCGTGGCGACAGGCATGGACTTCCCGGACGCTCTCGGCGGCGGTGCCGCTGCCGGTTACGAAGGCGGCGTCATCCTGCTCACGAAGCCCACGTCGCTGCCATCGCAGACGACGGGCTACCTCTCAGCGCACAAGAGCGAGGTGCGCACGGCCCGGGTATACGGTGGCGTAAGTGCCGTCACCGATTCTGTGAGACAGGCGGTCACTCAGGCACTGGCGGGAGACAACTGATGCGACTCATCGTGGTTGTAGGTGCACGGCCGAACTTCATCAAGGTGGGCCCGCTCATGCCCGCTTTGGCCGAGGGCGGCATCGACGCGGCCCTGGCACACACGGGGCAACACTACGACGCCACGATGTCGGACGTGTTCTTCGCTGACCTGGACATCCCCCAGCCCGCGTGGTTCCTCGGCGTAGGAAGCGGGACGCATGCGGTGCAGACCGGCACCGCCATGATGCGCCTTGAGGAGCTGTTCGCCGCCGAGCGACCCGACGCGGTCATGGTGGTCGGGGACGTGAACTCCACGCTCGCCGGTGCGTTGGCCGCGGCCAAGCTGCACATCCCGGTGGTACACCTGGAGGCCGGTCTGCGCTCGCGCGACATGTCGATGCCCGAGGAGGTCAACCGCCTGGTGACCGACCAGCTCTCGGCCATGTTGTTGACCCCGGTGCGTGAGGGCGATGACAACCTGATCGCCGAGGGCGTGGACCCGGAGCGGATCCACTTCGTGGGCAACATCATGGCCGAGTCGGTGCTGCGCAATCTGCCGCGTATCGAGGACCGCACAGTTGCTGCCGCGTACGATCTGAAGCCGGGTGGGTACGTGCTTGCGACGATCCACCGCCCGGAGAACACCGACCACCCCGAGCGTCTCAGCGCGGTGGCCACTTCGCTGAGCGCCTCGCCGCTCCCGGTGCTGTTCCCCACACACCCGCGTACGCGCCCTAAACTCGGGGCCGCGGGTCTCGAGCAGGAGTCCGGAGCGGTGCGGATGGTGGACCCGGTCGGGTATCTCGACATGCTCGCACTTCAGCGTGACGCGGCCGCGATCGTGACGGACTCCGGCGGCGTGCAGGAGGAGGCGTGCATGGTGGGAACGCCATGCGTGACCGTGCGTCGCAACACCGAACGCGGGATCACTGTCGGCGTGGGCGCCAACCGTCTCGTCCTTGCATCGTCTGAGGCGATATCGGCCGCGCTCGCCGATGCGCTCACGTCCACGCTTGCGTGGGACGTCCCCGAGCGCTGGGACACGGAGGTGTCGGCGCGGGTCGTGACCGCGCTTGCCGGCGGTGTCCGCCCACTCTCCGGTTACGAGGGCTGATCGTCAGCCGGTCCGTCGTCCCTGCATACGGGGGCTGGCGTAACGGGAGCGGACTGCTACAATAGGCGACGCCGCCGAGGCGGCATGAGGGCGATTAGCTCAGTGGGAGAGCGCTTCCTTCACACGGAAGAAGTCACAGGTTCAAATCCTGTATCGCCCACCAACGACTTACGAAGGCCCCGGTCGAACGACCGGGGCCTTCGTCTGCACCCGGCGAGTGGCCGGTATTCCTGCAAGAAGCAACAGAAACTTCACAACTCTGTGACCGGACTCACAAACTTCCGGTGGACCTTCGGGCGATACTGACAGTGAAGTGCCTCCGACGTTCGGAGCGCCTGTGGCACGGCAGCCCGACAGCATGCGAGAACCACGCTGCCTCTTGAGCGAGGATCGCTTCCGTGGTCATCTCACCTCCTCTGAGGTCCGCGACCTGGTCGTGGACTGCTTCACCGACACCCATCGCGTGCGCTTCAGTTCCAGCCGGGGCGAGCTCGGGATGGACGCCGGGTCGCGAGCGGTCAGAGGGAGCATGGAGCGACTCGTTCGTCTGGCGTTCTCCCAGGTCGGCGGCGACTACGATCTCCCAACGCGCCATCATCTCGCGCGCGTGATCGACCTGCTCGCCGAGCGTTCACTGGACTGGGGCATCGAGCCGGACGTGGTCTTCGAGCGCCACTCACTGATGACGCGCGCGATGGGCCGGGTTCCTGACCGTCCAAACTGGAAGAACTGACCTCGGTCGTGTCTGCTCCGTCGCTGGTAGACTGGTCTGCGTGATACTCACCGTAGACCACATCACCAAGAGCATCGGAGAGCGCGTCTTGTTCGCGGACGCGTTCCTTCGCGTGGGCGCGCGGGACCGGATCGCACTCGTCGGCGCCAACGGCACCGGCAAGACCACCCTCCTGGAGATCATCGTGGGGGAACAGGAGCCGGATGCCGGGTCGGTCATCAGGGCCAAGGACGCTACGGTCGGCTACCTCCGCCAGGAAGCCATCGAGATGCGTGGCCGCCCGGTCCTCGACGAAGTCATCACCGAGGCCTCGGGCGTGCGCGGCCTCGAGCACCGCATGTCGATGCTCGAGAGCGAGATGGAGTCGGCCGAGGGCTCCTCGCTCGAGGAGCTGCTTGAGGAGTACGGCAGGCTCCGTGAGCGGTACGAGCATCTCGGCGGCTACACGGTGGAGGCGGAGGCGCGCGCTGTACTGACCGGCCTCGGCTTCCGTGAGCGGGACATGGCGCGCGACGTCGCCGAGCTCTCCGGGGGGTGGCTCATGCGTGTCGCGCTCGCCAAGCTGCTACTGGCCGAGCCGGACGTCTTGCTGCTCGACGAGCCCACCAACCACCTGGACCTCGAGAGCGTGACGTGGCTCGAGGGCTTCCTGCGCGGCTATGAGGGTGCGGTGCTGCTTGTCAGCCACGACCGCTCGTTCATGGATGCGCTCGTCACACGTGTGGCCGAGCTCGATCTGCGCAAGCTCACCGTCTTCCATGGCACCTACTCGGCGTACGTCCAGACCAAAGCGGCGGACCGCGAGCGCACCATCGCCGCCCACAAGCAGCAGGAGCGTTACATCGCCCAGCAGGAGCGCTTCATCGAGCGGTTCCGGTACAAGAACACCAAGGCCAAGGCGGTCCAGAGCCGGATCAAGGCGCTCGACCGTCTTGAGAGGATAGAAGTCCCCGAGGAGCGTCAGTCCGTCAGGTTCTCGTTTCCCCAGCCGCAGCGCACCGGCGCTGAGGTGATCTCGCTTGCGGGCGTGAGCAAGGCGTACGGGGACAACGTGGTCTACGACAGCCTTGATGTCACGCTTTACCGGGGTGACAAGGTGGCGCTCGTCGGACCGAACGGTGCAGGTAAGTCAACACTCCTGCGGATGCTGGCCGGCGTGCTCGACGCCGATGCAGGCGTGCGACGGCTCGGCGAGCACGTAAGCGTGGCCTACTTCGCGCAGCATCAGCTTGAGGCGCTGAACGGACGCAACACGGTGCTCGCCGAGCTGATGGGCGCGGCACCCGGCTGGACCCAGGAGCAGGCGCGCACGCTGCTCGGAACGTTCCTCTTCCACGGGGACGACGTCACGAAGCTGGTGCGGGTCTTGTCGGGAGGGGAGCGTGCACGTCTGGCGCTCGCCAAGATGCTGGTCAGGCCGGCATCGCTGCTGTGCCTGGACGAGCCCACCAACCACCTCGATATCCAGGGACGCGACGTGTTGGAGGCCGCGCTCAGGCAGTATACGGGGACGATCGCGCTCATCACCCACGACCGTCATCTCATCAGGGCGGTGGCCAGCCGGATCGCCGACGTGCGCGACGGCACCGTGCGGATATACGAGGGCGACTACGACTACTACTCGGAGAAGCGTGCGGCGCTCGAGGCGGGCGGAGCGCCGTCACCGGACGGCGGGCGCGCCCATCCGGGGCTTCGTGCGGCCGCAGGCGAATCACCGGTCACGCCGGACTCCGCGCGCGGGCGCAAGTCGAAGAGCGAGCGTCGTGCCGAGGCTGAGGAGCGTAACCGTCTGTACCGGGGGACGAAAGACGACAAGCGGAGGCGCGGGGCCATCGAACGTGAGCTTGGCACGGTCCAGCGGCGGCATGACGCGCTTCTGGAGGTGCTTGCGGACACCGGACTCTACCAGGACAAGGAGCGGTTCTCGGAGACGATGGGGGAGTACACTGGGGTGAAGCGCAGGCTTGAAGAGCTCGAACGCGAGTGGCTGGAGGTGTCGGAGCGGATCGAGTGTGCCGAGGCCGATCCGGGAACATTGTAACAATGTTTACAAGCCTCGGAGTATCTGCTATAAACCGACACCAATGGGGGCGCGCGGCCGTACCCGGCATCGGCGGTGGTTGCCCTGACGAGGACGATCGGACCAGTCGATCTCGCGCGTAACACGGTGTTACGAAGCACGCTGCGCTGAAGGGGGTAGGGATGGCATCTGCCGAGAGTCTACTGTTCGTGATAGGCCTGGCCCTGGGGCCGATCCTGTTCCTGGTGGTCATGCTCGGAGCGAACGCCATCCTTGCGCCTAAGCGACCCAACGACATCAAGTCCTCTGCCTACGAGTGCGGCATCGAGCAGGCGTCGAGCCCCTGGAAGCCGGTGAACATCAGGTTCTCCACGGTCGCGCTCCTCTTCGTGATCTTCGATGCCGAGACCGTGTTGCTCTTCGCTGCGGGTACGCGCATCCGCGGGTCTGTCACTGACGGCCTGGCGGTCGCGCTGTTCGGGGCGTTCCTGACCCTCGGCCTCTTCTACGAGTGGAAGAAGGGGGGCCTCAAGTGGCCGGCGTAGACGATCTGGCCCGTGCTCTCGAGCGCACGCCCGGCGGCGGGATCATCCTCACCAGCGTAGACGCCATCGCCGACTGGGCGCGCGGCTACTCGCTGTGGATGATGCCGATGGGCACCGCGTGTTGTGCGATGGAGCTCATCGCCGCCTCGTTCTCGAAGTTCGACTTCGACCGGCACGGCTCCATCCCGCGTCCCGACCCGCGGCACACCGATGTCATGGTTGTCGCCGGCACGATCACCCACAAGATGGCGCCTGCGGTGAAGAGGCTCTGGGAGCAGATGCCCGATCCCAAGTGGTGCATCGCGATGGGCAACTGCGCCGTCTCGGGCGGCATCTTCTACTACGACACCTACTCGGTGGTGCGTGGTGTGGACACGTTCCTGCCGGTCGACGTCTACATCGCGGGTTGTCCACCGCGGCCCGAGGCGCTGCAGGACGCCGTGCTCCGACTGCGCGACAAGGTGCGTGCCGAGTCGATCTCGCCCGCGCGTGTGCGTGAGGTGGAGGGGATCCTGCCGCTGCCGTCGGACCCGCCGAAAGGCGAGGTGGCTGCGGAGTCCACAGGGGGTGGGTCGTAGATGGACATCAAGGAACTGCGCGAGCATCTGTGTGCGACGTATCCGGACCTGTGTCCGCTGTTCTCGATCGAGTTCGGCGACGGCGTCCTTTCCGTGGACCGCTCGCGCTTCCACGATGCGGCGGCCGACCTGAAGAGCCTCGGCTTCGACCGGCTCGGCATGGTGACGGCCGTCGACTTCGGCGATGAGTTGGAGATGGTCTACCGGCTTCAGTCGCGCGAGATGCGGGCCGGCATCTTCGTGAAGACCCGGCTGCCGCGTGAAGAGGCCGTCATCGAGACCGTCGTGGACCTGTGGGACGCCGCGGACTGGCAGGAGCGTGAGGTCTACGACATGTTCGGCATCGTCTTCACCGGTCACCCCGACCTGCGACGCATCCTGCTCACGGACGACTGGGTGGGCTGGCCGCTGCGCAAGGACTACGACGACCCCACGATCATCAGGAGGCCTGATTACCTGTGATCGGACACGACGAGACACCCATGGCGTCCCCGGCCGACGGAGCCGCGTGCGGGCCCACGGCTGATGTTGCCGCTCCGGTGATGACCGATGAGATGGGCGACCCCGCTCCGGCGCCCGAGATCGTCGCCGAAGACGATCGCCTGGTCGTCAACATCGGCCCGTCCCACCCGTCCACGCACGGCGTGTGCCGGGTGCTGGTGGAGCTTGACGGCGAGATCGTCACGAAGGCCGAGCCGATCATCGGCCACCTTCACCGCGGCATCGAGAAGATGGCCGAGAACCGCACGTACCTTCAGGTGGTCCCGCTCACCGACCGCCTCGACTACGTGGGCAGCATGTACGCGAACTGGGCGTACTGCAGGGCGGTCGAGCGCCTCGCCGGCATCCGGGTGCCCGAGCGCGCCGAGTACATCCGCGTGATCGTCTGCGAGCTGCAGCGCATCGCGAGCCACATGATGGCGATCGGTCCCGCAGGCGCAGACACCGGTGCGACGAGCCTGTTCATGTACACGTTCTGGCAGCGCGAACTCATCCTCGACCTGTTCGAGTCGCTGTGTGGCGCGCGCCTGACGTACAACTACGTTCGTCCAGGCGGGGTGGCATTCGATCTCCCTGACGGCTGGGCCGAGCAGTGCCGCACGTTCATCGATCAGCATCCCTCGGCGATCCTGGAGATCGACCGCTTCCTCTTCGGGAACGTCATCTTCCGGGTCCGCACCAAGGGCCTCGGCGTCCTTTCGCCAGAAGACGCCGTCTCATGGGGCGCGTCGGGTCCCGTCGCCCGTGGTTCGGGCGTGGACTGGGACCTCAGGCGCGACGACCCCTACTCGGTCTACCCGCGTCTGGACTTCTCAGTCCCGGTCGGTGAGCGCGGCGACTGCTACGATCGCGCGCGCGTCCGTCTCTGGGAGTGCGTGGAGAGCTGCCGCATCATAGCCCAGGCACTCGATGCGCTCGAGGAGTTCGAGCCGGGCGTCATCAAGGCCGAGGGACTGCCGAGACTGCTCGCGCCGCGTCCCGGTGATGCGTACGACCATATCGAGAGCGCGCGGGGCTCGCTCGGCGTGTATCTGGTCAGTGACGGCACGGTGCGGCCGTACCGGATGAAGGTCCGGTCGCCTGCGTTCGTGAACCTCGCGCTCCTGCCGCTCGTGTCCGTGGGCCATACGCTGGCCGATCTCGTGGTCATCCTGGGGTCGCTCGACCCGGTGTTCGGGGAGGTGGACCGGTGACCTTCGTATGGGGACTGCTGTGGGGCTTGGCCGCGGTCATGCTGATCGCCGGTGGCGCCGTTGTCGGTGTGTGGTGGGAGCGCAAGGTGGCGGGACGCATCCAGATGCGGCTCGGCCCGCAACAGATCGGGCCCGCCGGTGTGCTTCAGATGATCGCCGACGTGCCTAAGCTGCTGTTCAAAGAGGACATCGTCCCGACCGGCGCGGACAAGCCGGTGTTCCGCTACGCACCGCTCGCGGTGTTCGCGCCGGTGGCCATGTCGGTCGCTGTGATCCCGTTCTGGGCCGGCTGGGCGCCGCTCGACTCCACGGTGGGCATGGTCTTCTACCTGGCCATCCCGTCGATCGGTGTGCTGGGCATCCTGCTCTCGGCGTGGGGGTCGCACAACACGCTTGCGACCATCGGCGGACTGCGCGCCGCGGCCCAGATGATCAGCTACGAGGTGCCGCGCTCGCTCGCGGTGCTGTCCGTCATCATCCTGGCCGGGTCGCTGCAGCCCACCAAGGTGATGGATGCGTGGCAGTGGTGGTGGGTCCCGCTCACGTTCGTGGGGTTCCTCGTGTATCTGATCGCATCCATCGCCGAGATGAACCGCGGCCCGTTCGACCTGCCCGAGGCGGAGTCCGAGCTGGTGGCCGGGTACTTCTCCGACTACTCAGGGTTCCGCTGGGCGATCTTCATGATGGGTGAGTACGGCGCGATGATCTCTGCCGCGCTCTTCGGGGCCGCGGTCTTCCTGGGCGGCTACCGGTGGCTCCCGGGCGTTCCCGGGCTGGTGCTGTTCCTTGTGATCGCGATGCTGATCATCACCGTGGTCATGTGGGTCAAGTGGACGTTCCCCAGGCTGAGGCAGGACCATCTCATGACCTTCTGTTGGACCGTGCTCACACCGCTTGCGATCGTGCAGGTCGTCGTCGCGGGGGTGGTGGCACTGTGGCTGTGAAGAGAGATGACGTGGTGACGCCGGCCTCGGTCACCGACGAGTACGCGCCGGGACTGAAGGGTGTCCTCCAGGGTGCCCGTTCGCTCCTGACCGGGTTCGCCGTGACCATCGGGAAGGTCAAGGAAGGCCCCAAGACCGTCAGGTACCCCGCCGAGAAGGTCACCGTGAGCGACCGCTGGCGTGGCGCGCTGCACCTGGAGGGCGTGCTCGGCCGGGACGAGATCCCGCTGCTGAGCACTGCGCCGGACGCGTACAACGCGGCCATCGACGGGCTGTACCGCTCGGACAGACTGCCGCCGTGTGTGGGCAACTGCCCGGCCAACGTCGACGCACGGGCGCAGTCGTTCCTGCTGGCCGACGGACGCATCGCCGAGGCGTATGAGACCGTACGCGAGCGCAACATCCTGCCCGGCGTGCTCGGGCGCATCTGCCATCACCCGTGCGAGACGGCGTGTCGACGCAACTTCTACGATGAGCCGATCGCGATCCGCCCGCTGCACCGTTTCGCGTACGAGGAGTTCCAGAACGTCAGGGCCGAGGCGCTCACGCGCCTCGAGAACACCCGTGGCCAGCGTGTGGCGATCGTCGGCTCCGGCCCTTCGGGGCTTGCCGCTGCTCTCGACCTCATGCGGCTCGGGTACGGCGTGGTTATGTACGAGCGCGAGGAGCGTGCGGGTGGCGCTCTGTTCACCGGCGTCCCCTCGTACCGTCTCCCGCGTGATGTGCTCCAGCGTGAGATCGACGACCTTGTGGAGATGGGTCTCGAGCTGCACTGCGGTGTGGAGGTGGGCAAGGACCTGCCGCTCGCCAAGCTGCATCGGGAGTTCGACGCCGTGCTGCTGGCGGTCGGACTCCAGGAGAGCCGCATCCTGCCGATCCCGGGCGCGGACGCTGCCGGGGTCGTCGGTGCGCTCGAGTTCCTCTGGTCGGTCAACATGAAGCGGGAGGCCGACGTCCGCAACAAGCGCGTGTTCGTGATCGGCGGTGGCAACGTGGCCGTCGACGTTGCACGCTGCGCGCTTCGGGTGGGCGCCTCGGAGGTGCGGCTGGCCTGCCTTGAGGGTGAGGACGAGATGCCCTGCCACCCGTGGGAGATCGAGGAGGCCCTCGATGAGGGCGTCATCGCGATGTGCTCGCTCGGCCCTGACCAGGTGCTCGCCGAGCACGGCCATGTGACCGGCATGCGCATGCGCGCGTGTCTCTCGGTCTTCGACGAGACGGGACGCTTCGCCCCGCAGTTCGGTGACGACTACACCGAGGTCCCCACCGACGTGGTGGTCTTCGCCATCGGGCAGGGGTCGAAACTCGACGGACTCATCGCCGGCACGGACCTGCAGCTCTCGGGTCGTGGGCAACTCGTCGTAGACGGTGCGGAGCACACCACGACCGTGCCGGGCATCTTCGCGTGCGGTGAGGTGATCACCGGACCGGGCAGCGCGATCGGGTCGATCGCGACCGGTCACGAGGCGGCCGTCTCGGTGCACCGCTATCTCGAGGGTGTTCCCACCACCGAGGAGCGGATGCGCCGCCCGGTGCCGGTCTACGAGAAGTTCGCCGTGGCCGACGTGGCCGGCGTGGAGCCGTCCCGCCGCCGTGCGTACATGCCGATGGCCAAGCCCGAGGAGCGCGCCACCGACTTCAGGCAGGTCGAGCTCGGCCTGACGCGTCAGGAAGCCATGGCCGAGGCGATGCGCTGCCTGCGCTGTGACTCGGAGGTATGCGTCGGATGCACGTTCTGCGCGCGGACGTGCCCGGACTTCGCGATCACTGTCGAGCGTGTGGACGAGCCGGGCGCGCGGTGTCTGACCCGCTACGACCTCGACCTGACGAAGTGCTGCTTCTGCGGTCTGTGTGCCGAGCAGTGTCCCACCGGGGCGCTGCGTCACACCGGTCAGTACGAGCTGTCGTTCTACCACCGCGAGCTGATGACCTTCGACAAGGGAGAGATGCTTCGTGACCCCTCCGGCGATCGCGCGACCGGACGCGACGGCATCGCTCCGCCGCCATGTCCCGTACCCCGCATGCCGAGGGAGGACCGATGAGCGCCAATGACCTCGCACTGGGCGCGGCGATGGCCGCGATGGTGGCCGGCGCCGCCGGGACGGTGTTCGTCGCCGACGTCCCGCGCCTCGTGATCTCACTCGGCGTGTTCCTGCTCGGAGTGGCCGCCGCGTTCCTGGTGATGGGGAGCCCGCTCTTGGCGGTGTCCCAGGTCTTCGTGTACGTAGGCGGAGTCCTCGTCCTCGTACTGTTCGCGTTGATGCTGTCACGCAGGGGCGGCGGTGAGCGGCCGCGCGTGGAGTCGCGTCACGACATCGGGGCAGCGGTGATAGCGCTCGGCGTGTTCCTGCTGCTGACCGTCGTGCTGTGGCCATCAGCCATCGATCCCGAGCCGGTCGTGGTCGCTCCTGAGGCGATCGGGGCGGCGCTGCTGGGCGAGAGCCTGGTGGCGTTCGAGTTGGTGGGCGTGCTCCTCCTGGCCGCGCTTCTCGCGGTGCTCGTCATCGTGAAGGGGGGTGCGGACCGATGATCGTCGCTGTCGGTTGCGCCGCAGCCTTCTCACTCGGCCTGTACGCCGTGCTCACACGACGCGATCTGATCGCGATACTCGCCGGTGCGGAGCTGATGCTCGGCGCCGCCAACGTCCATCTCGTCGCGCTCGTCCTGGCGAACGGGGGAGACGCGGCACGGGTCTCGGTCTTCGCGCTCGTGATCCTCGTGATCGCTGCGGCCGAGGCCGCGGTGGGTATGGCCATCGCGGTGACCGCGTATCGCGCCACCAAGCGCACGTACATCGACGAGTTCGGGGAGGTGTCGGGCTAGTGATGCCTCTGTGGCTTGTCGTCGTCGCACCGGTTGCGATCGCCGTTCTCATCGCGGGTGCGGGCAGCCGTCCGGTGAGGTTCACCCGTTGGCTCGCTGCCGCCGGTCCGGTGCTGGCGCTCTGGGCGGGCATGGAGCGGTTGCTCGCCGGTCACGGCGAGTCGGCTGCGTCGACCGCGGGGTCGCTTTCCGCCGAGTGGCTCGTGACCGCTGTCGGCCCGCTCGGCATCGGGCTTGCCGCCGATGCCCTCGCGTCGGTCATGCTGGTGGTCGTCGGCGTGGTCGCCACGATGGTGGTCGTGTTCTCGACCGGCTACATGGCCGACGACCCCGCCCAGCCCCGGTATTTCGCGCTCATCTCGGCGTTCAGCGCCGCGATGACCGGACTGGTGCTCTCAACGTCGCTCCTTGGGCTGTTCGTGTTCTGGGAGCTCGTGGGCGCGTGCAGCTACCTCCTGATCGGCTTCTGGTTCACCAGGCCGAGCGCCGCTCGCGCGGCGGTCAAGGCGTTCCTCGTCACCCGCGTGGGTGACGTGGGCTTGCTGTTCGCACTCGCGGTGCTGTGGAGCCAGACCGGTACCGTTTCGATCGAGGGCGCGCTTGCCGCGGCCGCCGGACTTGGGACGGGGCTGGCGACCACCGTCGCGCTGCTGCTGTTCCTCGGCGCCGTGGGCAAGTCCGCGCAGTTCCCGCTGCACATCTGGCTGCCTGATGCGATGGAAGGCCCCACGCCGGTATCGGCGCTCATCCACGCGGCGACCATGGTCGCCGCGGGTGTCTTCCTCGTCGCCCGGATGTGGCCGGTGTTCGAGGCGTCGCCGACAGCGCAGCTGGTCGTGCTGGTCATCGGCTGCATCACCGCGCTGGGCGCCGCCATCGCGGCGGTTCCGCAGACCGACATCAAGCGCGTGCTGGCGTACTCGACGATCTCACAGCTCGGCTTCATGTTCGCGGCGCTCGGATCGGGCGCCTGGATCGCCGCGATCTTCCATCTCACCACCCATGCGGCGTTCAAGGCGCTTCTGTTCCTCGCATCGGGCAGTGTCATCCACGGCTCCGGCACGCAGGATCTGCGCGAGATGGGGGGCCTGGGTCGGGTGATGCCGGTGACGACGGCCACGTGGGTCATCGGCGTCGCGGCGCTCGCCGGCCTGCCGCCGCTGGCCGGCTTCTTCTCCAAAGACGGCGTGCTCGATGCCGTGTGGGTCCATGCGCCCGCAGCCGGGGTGGTCCTGTTCATCGCTAGCGCGCTCACGGCGTTCTACTCGTTCCGCGCCACGCGGCTCGCCTTCGGCGGCACATGGCGTGGGCAGGGACACGCGCACGAGTCCCCACTCTCCATGACCGCGCCACTGGTGGTGCTTGCCACGCTCGCTGCCGCTCTGGGCGCTGCCACGTGGTGGTTCGCCGAGGCGCTGGGCGGCCACGGTCACCTTGCGCTGCCGATCGCGATCGCGTCGAGCGTGGTCGCCGCAGGCGGCGCTGCGCTCGGGTGGAGCGCCTACGGGGCGGGCCCTGCCACCGATGACGCTCTTGCCGCACGCCTCGGCGCGCTGTGGGGCTCGGCCCGCTCGGGCTTCGGTGTGGACGCAGCAGTCGTCGCATTCGCTGGGGCCGCCGAGCGCGCCTCGGCGGCGGCCTCGTCGGTGCTGGACGGCACGGTGGTGGACGGGGTGGTCCACGGAGTCGTGAAGGTCGCCCGTTGGGCCGGCCGCGAGCTCAACTCGCTGCAGTCCGGCGAGGGCCAGTTGTACGCCGCACTTGTCGGTGCGGGCGCTGTTCTGCTCGCGAGTCTCGCACTGTGGCTGGGGAGGTGACGGCATGACCCTTGCCGGACTCATCGTCGTGCCGCTCGCCGGCGCGCTGCTGACAGCTCTTGTGGGGAGACGCGTCCCCCTAGCGCGCGCTGTGGCGCTCGTCAGCGCTCTCGGGACCGCCGGTCTCGCTGCCGCCGCGTGGAGCGAGTACGCTCAGACGGGCGAGCGGATGGCATTCGACATCCCGATGATCGGCGCGGGCGCGTTCTTCCGGCTCGCCGCCGACGGGCTGGCGCTACCGCTCGTGGCCCTCACGGCCGTTCTCGGTGTGATGGCGGTGCTGACGGGTTGGAACGCCGAGCGCGCCGGCGGCCACCTGGCGCTTCTGCTCGGGCTTGAAGCGGCGGTCATGGGCGTGTTCCTTGCCGCCGATCTCGTGCTCTTCTATGTCGCGTGGGAGGCCGTGCTCATCCCGATGTTCTTCCTGATCGGCGGGTGGGGGCATGAGAACCGACGGTACGCCGCGATGAAGTTCTTCATCTACACGTTCGCCGGCAGCGCATTGATGCTGGTTGGGCTCGTATTGTTGATCCTGTGGAGTGGCGGCACCGCGATCGTCGACACGCCGGGGGCGCTGGCAGGCTCCGAGCACCTGGTGTTCTGGCTCCTGGCTGCAGGCTTCCTCGTGAAGGTCCCTGTCGTGCCGCTGCACACGTGGCTTCCTGACGCACACGTGGAGGCGCCCACGGCCGGGTCGATCATGCTTGCGGGCGTACTGCTCAAGATGGGTGGCTACGGCATGATGCGCCTGTGCGCCCCGTATACGCCCGGTGCGATGGCCGATGCCGCATGGGTCCTGGCGGTCCTCGGCGTCGCGGGGATCGTCTACGGCGCCGTCATGGCACTGGGGCAGTCGGACCTGAAGCGTCTGGTCGCGTACTCGTCCGTTGCGCACATGGGTTTCGTGGTCCTGGGGATCTCGGCGGGAAGTGAGCTTGGCTACCAGGGCGCCATGCTCGGCATGGTGAGCCACGGCCTTGTCGCGGGACTCCTCTTCTTCCTGGTGGGCGCGCTCTACGATCGTGCGCACACGCGCGAGATGGCGGCGTTCGGAGGGCTGGGGCGCACGATGCCGCGATGGGCGACGGTGTTCGTGTTCGCCTCGCTCGCAAGCCTCGGACTGCCGGGCCTCTCGGGCTTCCCGGGAGAGTTCGCCGCGGTGGTGTCCTCGTTCGGTACGTTCGGCTGGCCGATCGTCGTGGCGGGCGTTGGTGTCGTGCTCGCTGGCGCCTACACGCTGCGTGCTGTCCGCGCGGTTGTGCACGGAGAGCCGGCTGGCTCGGCGGGGATCGAGGGCGTGGACGCGCACGGCGCCACGCACGACCTTGCGGGTAGTGCTCATGGCCCGGCCTGGCCTGACCTTGACCTCCGCGAATACCTGGTGGCGGTCCCTCTGGTCGTGCTGATCGTGGCACTCGGCCTGTGGCCGCGTCTGGTGACCGATATCGCCTCGGCGACGCTCCAAGCGCTCGCTTTCTTGTCGGGGACGGTGAGCTGATGGACTTCGCCATGCCGCTCGTACTATGGCTGCCGCCTGCGCTTGCAGCAGGCGGGGTGGTGTTGGGCCTCGTGGCCGACGCGCTGGAGCGTCGTGCGGGGTCCGTGGTGCTGATGGCACTCGGGCTTCTCGGCGCGGCGGGCGCGGGCGCCTGGCTCTACGCGTCCACTCCCGTGGAGCTCGTCGGAGGCTACCTCGCGGTAGGTGGGGGCTTCACGACCCTTCCCGCACTCGTCTACGCACTGGCGGCGTGTTCGCTCGTTGCGGGGTATCGCACGTACGCCGGCCTCGACCGGGGCCCTGCGATGGCCGCACTCGTCGCCTTCGGTGCGGTCTTCGCGCACACGCTGATCGCGGCTCTGGACCTCATCGTGCTGTTCGTGTCCCTCTCGGGTCTTGCCGTCGTCGCCTATGGCCTGGTCTCCGGGGCCGGCACGCGTCGTGCCGAGGAGTCGGTCGTCCGCTACGTGGTCCAGGGTGTCGTCGCTACCGGCCTGACCGTGTACGGACTTGCGCTGGTGGTTGGTCTTTCCGGTGGAGAGACCCGTTTCGTCGGCGCGGCGCTGTCCCTTGCGGGCGCGCAGGCCCGCCCTGCTCTGCTCGCGCTCGGGTTCGTGGTCTCGGCCTTCGCGTTCAAGCTCGGCGCATTCCCGTTCCATGCGTGGGTGCCTGACGTCTACGAGACAGCTGACCGCGCGTCGACCGCCTTCATCGCATCAGGGATGAAAGTCGCTGCCACCGTGGCGCTCCTGCTGGTGGTCCGCGGGACGGTCTTCCAGGCCGGTGTGTTCGCGCCTGCGACCAACCTGTTGATGGCGGTCGGACTCGGTTCGCTCGTGTTCGGGGCGCTCGGGATGCTGCGGCAGAAGAACGTCGGACGTCTCCTCGGATACTCGGGCATCGCACAGGTGGGATACGCCCTACTCGCGATCGCCGCGGGCGAGAGCGGGGTGCGTGCGACCGTGGTCTTCATAGTGACGTACGCGGTCGCGGCCGCGGCTTCGTTTATCACGCTTGCGGCGATCGGCCGCGTCCGTCCCGCCTGGGACGGCACGATCGTGGGGCTCGGCGGACTGTCCCGGCGTGCGCCGCTGCTGTCCGCCGCGCTCGCCGTGACGATGCTGTCGCTCACGGGGATCCCGCTCTTCGCCGGCTTCTGGGGCAAGCTGTACGTGTTCCTGGGTCTCATCGACGCGGGGCACCTGTGGATCGCGCTGGCTGCCGGTGTTGCAGCCGTCGTCTCCTTCGGCGGTTATGGCGCGGTGGTGAAGGCTGCGTACTTCGATGACGCTACCGCTCATCCGGCCGGACCCGAGCCGGTGGGGGACTCGGGCGGATCGGTCGATGTGGAGCCGGAAACCGCAGAGCGTGGCGGGTCGCCGGCGGTCATGGCGGTCGTGCTCGCACTCGTGATCATTGCCGGTGGTGTGGCGCCCCTCGTGGCAGGAGTGGGTCCCGTGTATTCGGTCTTCGGTCTGTGATGTGCGGTAGGGCCGCACGGCGTATACGTTTCGTTACTATTGTGAACCCATTCACGCTTGCGTGAACGATTCTGATGCTCTACACTCTGCTTGTGTCGCTTCGGCAACCCCTTACCCCTGAGCCTCAAGGTGCCGGCCTTGAGGCTCCCCTCTTTTCTTGGGCACCGTTCCCCCGGTGACGCGTAGGGCGTGTGCCGTACATCCGGGGATTCCGACCGTTGGGCCGAGGCGAGACCGTCGAGGTGCCGTTCATCTCCCTGGTTCGAGAGCGGCTCAAGGAGTGGTCCGCCGCGGCCGATAGTCTAGGCAACATGATCATCTCAGACGAGCAGGTCCGGCGCGCTGTCGAGTACCTGCGTACACCAAATGGACATACCGGGCAGCATCAGGGCAGGGCTGCCGTCGCGGAAGGGTTGTTGCGACGCATCTCCGAGGAGCTGGACCGCCTGCCGGACGTTCGCGAGGACCGCATCCGTGAGGCCCAGGAGCGCTGCATGGCCTGCCCGCCCGACGCGACTCTCGTTGCCGAGAAGCTGATCGGGCGCGTGCTGTCCGACGCGATCCGGTAGGCGTCGGCCTTCCAGGCGCATCCCGTTCCTGCACGCGTTTGCTACCATCGACGGTGAACGACGGTGGCCGCATCTGAGCGAGCCCATCGGTGTCCTGCCGTGCGTCCCTTTCCAGCGGAGGCGTCGATGCCCTACACGCGAGACCGACTTGGTGAGCTGCTTGTACGCACGGGCGTCATCAGCGAGGACCAACTTCTTGAGATCCTTGACCGGCAGTCGCTCGAGGGCGGGAAGCTCGGCGCACTGCTGATACGGACCGGACTGGTCGACGAGGAGACGATCGCTCGTACGCTTGCGGAGCAGAAGTCGCTCGAGTACGTGAATCTCCATACGTACGCCATCGATCGGGGAGCGGCCGCACAGGTTCCCGAGCGAGTGGCACGCCGGTCGCACATCATCCCGATCGACTATCGCGACGAACACATCGTTCTGGCGATGGCCGACCCGCTCGATGTGGAGGCGATCGACGACGTCAGTCTGCGCTCCGGGCACCCAGTCCTCCCGGTCGTAGCGACCGCGTCGCAGATCCAGTATGCGATCGAGAAGTTCATCACCTCGGCAGATGCATTCGAAGGCATCGCACAGGCCGCCGAGGACGAAGAGGAGCAGGCTGTCGCTGTCGGTGATGAGGACGTCCCGATCGTCAGGCTGGTGAATCAGATCATCCGTGAAGCCGTACTCGATGACGCGAGCGACATCCACTTCGAGCCAGGCGAGCATTCAGTTCGCGTGCGTTTCCGGGTTGACGGCGTCCTCCACGAGGTCATGCAGATCCCGTCAAGTGCGCGTCCCGGGCTGATCAGCCGGATGAAGGTGATGGCCGAGATGGACATCGCCGAGCGCCGCAGGCCCCAGGACGGCCGCATCGGCCTGGCCGTGAACGACCGGCCGATCGACATGCGTGTGGCCACGCTTCCCACGCCGTACGGGGAGAACATCGTCATCCGCATCCTCAATCACGACGCCGTGCAGCCGACCCTGACCGACCTGGGCATGCGGTCGGCCGATCTTGCGCTGGTGGAGCGCCTCCTGTCCCGCCCGTACGGCGAGATCCTCGTGTCGGGACCTACCGGCTCGGGCAAGTCGACCACGCTGTATGCCGCGCTCCGGCACCTGAACGAGGTGACCCGGAAGATCATCACGATCGAGGACCCGATCGAGCTGCGTCTGCCCGGTGTCACGCAGATGGCCGTCAACCCGCATATCGGACTGTCATTCGCGCAGCTGCTGAGGACCGTGCTGCGATCCGACCCCGACGTGGTGATGGTCGGTGAGATCCGTGATGCCGAGACGGCCCAGATCGCCACACGAGCCGCGCTCACGGGCCACCTCGTGCTGTCGTCGATCCACACCAACGACGCGCCCTCGGCGCTGACGCGGCTGGTGGACATGGACGTCGCCCCGTTCATCACGTCGAGCGCCCTCCTCGGCGTGGTGGCCCAGCGTCTGGTGCGCAAGCTCTGTCCGTCGTGCAGGACCCGCGTGCGGTACACGAAGCCGTTCCTTGCCGAGCGGCATGTGGACCCCGCCGAGGTTCCGGTGGGGTCCGGTTATGGTGCGGCGGACGGGGGGTGCGACGACTGTCACGGCACGGGATACCGCGGGCGCGTGGGTGTCTTCGAGATTCTTGCGATGGATGAGGAGATCGAGCACCTCTTCCTGTCGAGCGCGCCGTCCGAGGAGATCCGGGCCGCGGCGATCAGGGCCGGGATGCGGACCTTGAGAGACGATGCCATGGAGAAGGTCGCCGAGGGGATCACGAGCCTCGACGAGGTCATACGGGTCATCGTCTGATGCGTCCGTCCTACGTGCGAGAAGAGGTCCGGGGATGAGTGGAGCCATGCGCGACCCACGTGCGATCGTGCTCGTGCTGGACAGCGTCGGGGCGGGAGCGCTGCCCGATGCCGCTGAGTACGGCGATGAGGGGTCCAACACCCTCGGTAACACCTCGCGGGCGGTCGGCGGGCTCACGATGCCGGTGCTCGGCGGCATGGGGCTGGGCAACATCACGCCGATCGAGGGCGTCCCGCCTACCGAGGAGCCTACGGCGTCGTGGGGCAAGAACGCCGAGCGCTCGGCAGGAAAGGACACGACCACCGGGCACTGGGAGATGATGGGCCTCGTACTGGAGCGGCCGTTTCCCACGTATCCGCGCGGGTTCCCACCCGAGATCATCGAGGACTTCTGTCGCCGCACCGGACACGATGCGGTGCTGGGGAACACGGTCGCAAGCGGCACGGTCATCATCAACGAGCTCGGCGATGAGCACGTGAGGACCGGTCTTCCGATCGTGTACACGTCGGCGGACTCGGTGTTCCAGATCGCGGCACACGAGGAGCATTACGGACTGGAGCGTCTGTACGAGGTATCGGAGATCGCGCGTGAGATGCTCTCCGGGGAGCACTGCGTGGGCCGCGTCATTGCGCGCCCGTTCGTCGGCCCTGACGATACCGGTACGTACGTCCGGACGCACCGGCGTCGCGACTACGCGGTCACCCCGTTCGAACCGACGGTGCTGGACCTGCTGCAGGACAGCGGTGTCCCGGTGTTCGGGGTGGGGAAGATCGGCGACATCTTCGCCTGGCAGGGGGTCACGTCCTCCCCGCACGTGACCGACAACATGGACGGCTTCGACCACCTTCTCGAGGAGGTCGCGCGGGCGGAGCAGGGGTTCGTCTTCTGCAACCTGGTGGACTTCGACATGCTGTGGGGGCACCGCAACGACGCGCGCGCCTATGCGGACGGTCTGGAGGCGGTCGACCGCCGGATGCCGGAGCTGCTCGATGCGATGATCGAGGGCGACCTGCTCATCATCACCGCTGACCACGGCTGTGACCCTACCACGGCCTCAACGGACCACAGCCGCGAGCACACACCGCTCATCGCGAAGGTGAAAGGCGTAGACGTGGGTGTCCCACTGGGTATCAGGAGCACGTTCGGAGATATCGGCGAGACGGTGCTCGACTTCTACGGGCTTCGCGACCGGTGCGGACGGGGAACATCGTTCCTGGACGACGTGCGCTCGGCCGGGTAGGTCGCTGCAGTGTGTGCTGACCAGGCGAGGAGGGCTGCCCGGTGAGGTCTATCGAGGAGATCATCGAGATCAAGCGCGACGGCGGCGTGCACGATGTCGCCGACATCCGACGCCTCGTGGACGCGTTCGTGTCGGGCGAGATGCCCGACTACCAGATGGCCGCCTGGCTGATGGCGGCGTTCATCCGCGGCCTGGACAGCGACGAGACAGCGGCGTTGACCGAGGCGATGGCGCACTCCGGCCGAACGGTCGATCTGTCCTCGATACCGGGGGTCAAGGTGGACAAGCACTCCACGGGGGGCGTCGGCGATACCACGACGCTCGTGCTCGCTCCGCTGGTCGCCAGCTGCGGTGTCCCCGTGGCGAAGATGAGTGGCCGAGGGCTCGGGTTCACCGGCGGCACGCTCGACAAGCTGGAGTCCATACCGGGCTTCACCGTCGTGCTCGACCCCGATGCGTTCCTCGCCCAGGTCCGGGACATCGGCGTGGGCGTGATCGCTCAGAGCGCGGACGTGGACCCGGCGGACAAGAAGATGTACGCGCTTCGCGATGTGACGGCGACAGTCCCGTCGCTGCCGCTCATCGTGGGCTCGATCATCTCGAAGAAGGTGGCGGGGGGCGCCGATGCGATCGTGCTCGACGTGAAGGTCGGGTCCGGCGCGTTCATGAAATCCGAGGACGATGCGCGTGCACTCGCCGCCGAGCTCACGCGTGTGGGCGCGCTGCTCGGCAAGGAGGTGACCGCGGTCCTCACGGACATGGACCAGCCGCTCGGCCACGCGGTGGGAAACGCGCTCGAGGTCCGCGAGGCCATCGATACCCTCGCCGGACGCGGGCCGGCCGACCTGACGGAGCTCTGTCTCGTGCTCGGCGCGAAGATGCTGGTCGCCGGCAGGGTGGCTGCCGATGAGTCGGAGGCGCGATCGGCGCTCGAGGACGCGATCGCCACCGGTGCGGCGATCGAGAAGTTCCGCCAGTGGGTGGCTGCTCAAGGCGGCGACGCCCGTGTGGCCGATGAGCCCGAACTCCTCGCGACCGCCACGTTCACAGAGGCCGTCGTGGCAGAGCACGCGGGATGGGTGACCGGCTTCGACGCCGAGGGCGTGGGCCGGGCCGCGATGGCCCTGGGCGCCGGCCGGGCGCGCCAGGAGGATGCCATCGACCCGGCGGCGGGGCTGCTGCTCGCCGTGAAGACCGGGGACCGGGTGGAGGCGGGTGACACGCTGGCGGTGCTCCACACCAACATGCCTGAGTCGATCGCCGAGGCCCGCGAGCGGCTGTCCGCTGCAGTCAGGCTCGGAGACGCTCCGGCCGCGCCGCCACCGCTGTTCCACGAGGTCTGAGATGAGCAGGCGTCCGTCGCGTCCGGCACCGAAGGTGACCACCGTGACGGTGGGGCATGCGAACCCGGACTTCGACGCGTACGCGGCGATGGTCGCGGCCACCAAGCTTTACGAGGGTGCGCACGCTGTCTTCCTCGGGACGCAGAATGCCAACGTCCGCGAGTTCCACAACCTGCACGAGGACTTCGTCGCGTTCGCCGACCTGAAGGCGCTTGACCTGGACGGCATCGAGCGGGTGATCATGGTCGACACGCGCGACCCGGGCCGCATCGGTGAGATCGGGGCGGTGATCGGGCGCCCCGGCGTCGAGGTCATCGTCTACGACCACCATCCGCGCCAGTCCGGAGACATCGAGGTGCCGCGGGACCACTCGATGGCGGTTGGCGCCACCACCTCGATCCTCGTGCACGAGATCCGCGACCGCGGCATCCCGATGACGCCCCTCGAGGCGACGGTGATGCTCCTCGGCATCCACGAGGACACCGGCTCGCTCACGTATCCGGGAACGACCGCATACGATGCCGAGGCAGTGACCTTCTTGATGGGCGCCGGCGCGGAGATGGAGGTCCTGAACCAGTTCCTGTCACGCGCGCTCACCGCCGAACAGCGGCACATCCTCGACATGCTGCTCGACTCGCTCGAGGTCTGGAACATCCACGGGCAGGAGGTGGCGGTGGGCTCGGCGGTCGCCGAGGAGTACGTCGACTCGGCTTCGGTGCTCACGCACTACATCTGCGAGGACCTTGGTTACCGTGTCGCGATCGCACTCATCGACATGCCCGAGCGGCTGCACGTGGTCGGGCGGAGCCGGCTGAGCGACGTGGACATCGCGGCGGTGCTCAAGCACATCGGCGGTGGCGGTCATCCGCAGGCAGCCTCTGCCGCGCTGCGAGAGGCCACGCTGCCCGACGTCCTCACGCGTCTTCGCGCCGCGCTTGAAGCCGAGGTGGCGCCGCCGCTCACGGCATCGGATATCGCCTCGGCGCCGGTGCGCTCGGTGGACACCACCGTCACCATGGCCGAGGCCGGCCGGATCATGGCGACGTGGGGGCATGGCGGGCTTCCGGTGATCGAGGACGGCGAGCTTGTGGGGATCGTGACGCGCAAGGACGTGGACAAGGCCGTCCGCCACGGCCTGGACCACGCGCCGGTGACCGGCTTCATGGCGCGCGATCCGGTGACCGTGTCGCTGTCCGCCGACCTTTCGGAACTCGAACGGCTGCTCGTTCGCACCGGCATCGGACGCTTGCCTGTCGTTGAAGATGGGCGCGTCGTAGGCATCGTCACCCGGAAGGACCTGCTGCGCGCCGAGCACGGTGAGTCGTACCTCGACCGTAAGATCAGCCTGCAGCGCTCGGAGGCCTCGCGCCGGTTCCTGGACTCCCTCGCGCTCCTGCCCGCAGACGCGCGGGAGGCCGTGCGGGAGATCGGCCGTCATGCCGACGAGCACGGCCTGCGGGCGCACGTGGTGGGCGGCTTCGTCCGGGACATGCTGCTCGGCATGCCCAACCTGGACCTGGACATCGTGGTGGAAGGGGACGGTCTGGCATTCGCGCTTGATGTGGCGAGCCGCCTCGGCAAGCGGGTGAAGGTCCACCGGCGGTTCGGCACGGCCGTCATCGTGTGGTCGCGGCGTCTGCATGTCGACGTCACGAGCGCCCGAACCGAGTACTACCAGCGACCGGGGGCGCTTCCCACGGTGGAGCGGTCGTCGCTACGGCAGGACCTGTTCCGCCGCGACTTCTCGATCAACGCGATGGCCGTCTGCGTGAACCCCGGCTCGTTCGGCGCCATCGCAGACCCGTTCGGCGGCCTCTACGACCTCGAGCGTGGGGTGGTGCGCACACTGCACTCCCTGTCGTTCGTGGAGGACCCCACGCGCGTGCTCCGGGCTGCACGGTTCGCCGTGCGCTTCGGGTTCAGCATCGACCCGTCGACCGAGGCGCTCCTCGGGCAGGCCGTGGAGATGGGAATGCTCGGCGAAGTCAGTGGCGCCCGCATCCGGGAGGAGTTGCTGGACATCGTGGATGAGGACGGCGTGGCCGATGTGCTCGAGCGGCTGCTCGCCTCCGGAGCGCTTCAGGTGGTGTTGCCCGACGATGCCGACACCGGAGCCGTCCTTGCCGATGTCCGTGCGTGTGAGGCCGCCTACGGTGAGATCGCCACCGCTTTCGAGCGCCAGCCCCGCCGGCGGACCACGCTGATCACCGCGGTCGCCGCTTCCGCGGGACGCTCCGCCGCCGAGAAGTGGTGCCGGTGGCTCCGATTCGGCCGCGAGTACGCCGAGCCTGCCGTGGCCACTGCCGAGCGTGCGCCGGGACTCGCGCAGCGTCTTCGCGATCGCCGCGGCATGCGCCCGAGCCGACTGTTCTTCCTGCTCGAGGGGCTACCCAGCGAGACGCTCGTGTACCTGTGGGCCACCGGCGGGAAGCACGTGGCGCGTCGGGTCGAGGAGTACATCCGTGTGCTCGCTCCCACCAAAGCGGCCGTCAGCGGGGCGGACCTCATCGAACTCGGCATGGAACCGGGGCCGGCGTTCTCTGGTATCCTTGCGCAGGCCCGCGCCGACCGACTGGACGCCAAGGCGGTGGGCCGTGAGGCGGAGCTTGCCAACCTCAAGCGGCTGGTGAGGCGCCACCGCGCATAAGGGAGCACCATGAGTGAGATCTGGATCCGCGCGCTTCAACTCGCGCTCTTCGTCCCCGCTATCGTCCTGCATGAGGTCGCACACGGCTACGTGTCGTACCGGCTCGGGGACCCCACGGCCAAGATGGCCGGCCGCCTGACCCTCAACCCCATCAAGCACATGGACCTGTTCGGAACGGTGCTCCTGCCGGTCCTGCTCGCGCTGAGCGGGCTTCCGGTCTTCGGGTACGCCAAGCCGGTGCCGATCAACCCCAACTACTACCGCGACTACCGTAAGGGCATGACGCTGTCGGGGCTTGCCGGGCCGGCCACCAACCTCACGCTCGCTGCGATCGCAGGTGTGCTGGTACGCGCGCTGACCGGCGGGGGAACGATGTTCGGCGGTCTGCTGAGCGACGGCGCGTTCTCCGTGCTCGTGTGGGTCATCTACGCGCTGTTCTACTTCGCGCTGATCAACCTCGTGCTGATGTTCTTCAACCTGATCCCGATACCGCCGCTCGACGGCTCGCGGGTGCTGCCGCTGTTCCTGTCCGACCGGGCGCTGCACGCGTACCACCGGTTCGAGCAGTACGGACTGCTCGTGTTCTTCGGCTTCATGTTCCTCGGTCCCCGCCTGCTCGGGGTGGACATCATCGGCTCGTACCTCTCGGTCACGGTCTACCCGATCCTGCGGTTCTTCACCGGTCCGGTCTTCGGCGTGTTCGTCGGCTGACGCCTGCCGCGCTGCGATAAGATACCTGCATCTGATCCGCGACTCCGAGGAGAACCGTTGGCGACTGCTAAGAAGCGCGTACTGACCGGCTACCGTCCCACGGGGCGCCTGACCCTCGGCCACTGGTTTGGCAACCTGCTGAACATGCGAGAGATGCAAGACGACTTCGAGGCGTACTACTTCGTTGCCGACTGGCACGCGCTCACGAGCGACTGGCAGGACACGCATGCGATCCGGCAGTACACCGAGGAGATGGTGCTCGACTGGGTGGCGGCGGGCATCGACCCCGAGAAGTCCGTCATCTACCGCCAGTCCGACGTGCCGGAGGTCGCCGAGCTCACGATGTACCTCTCGATGGTCACGCCGATGACGTGGCTCGAGCGCGTACCGAGCTACAAGGAGCAGCGCGAGCAGATCACCGACAAGGACCTCGGCAACGCGGGCTTCTTCCTCTACCCGCTCATGCAGGCGGCCGACATCACGATCGTCCGTGGCGACGTGGTCCCGGTGGGCGAGGACCAGCTCCCGCACCTTGAGCTCACGCGCGAGGTGGTACGCCGGTTCAACGGCCAGTACGGGGACCTGCTCCCTGAACCGCAGGCGCTCATCGCCAAGGCCGGCGCGCGCGTGCCGGGGACCGACGGCCGGAAGATGTCCAAGAGCTACGGCAACGCGATCTACCTGTCCGAGTCCGAGGAAGAGACCGCCAAGAAGGTCATGGGGATGATCACCGACCCCGCACGCAAGCTGAAGACCGATCCGGGAAACCCCGACATCTGCCCGCTGCACCAGATCCACAAGCTCGTGTCACCGGACCCTGCGGCCATCGCCGAGTGGGACCGCTGTTGCCGTGCCGCCGACTGCGGATGCGTTGCGCACAAGCGCGCGCTTGTCGAGGACCTGAACGCCTACCTGCGTCCGTTCCGGGAGCGCCGCGCCGAGATCGCGGCCGAGCCGGGGTATGCGTGGGACGTGCTCGCTGCAGGCGCTGCGCGCGTCCGTCCGGCCGTCGAGGAGCTCATGGCCGCGGTGCGTGAGGCGATGCATATCGACGCAGGGCGCGCCTGACGATGGCCTACCGGGTCCGGATAGAGGCCTTCGAGGGCCCGTTCGACCTGCTTCTGCGGCTCGTCGCGAAGCAGAAGGTGGCCATCGCCGAGCTCTCAATCGCTGAGATCGCCGACCAGT
The DNA here is from genome assembly GCA_015351705.1 of Aeromicrobium sp. Classification (GTDB taxonomy): domain Bacteria; phylum Actinomycetota; class Coriobacteriia; order Anaerosomatales; family Anaerosomataceae; genus JADIIM01. Next base: position 45,724 of record JADIIM010000037.1, read on the forward strand.
ACCTCGAGCACCTCGAACGCATGGAGGACCTCGACCTGGACGTTGCGAGCGACTTCCTGCTTGTCGCGGCCACCTTACTTGAGCTCAAGGCCGCATCGCTGCTTCCGCGGGACGAGCCCGTGCTCGCACCCGAGTTCGAGGACATGACCCCTGAGGAGGCCCGGGAGCTGCTCATCGCGCGTCTCCTGGCGTACAAGCAGTTCAAGAACGCCGCCGGGGAGCTCGCCGCGCGCTACGAGAGCGAGTCACGCACGCACGCGCGGGCCGCGGGGCTTGAGGAGTCGTTCCTACAGCTCATGCCGGACTACCTCGAGGGCGTGACGCTCCACGGGCTCGCGGTCGTGTGCGCCGACCTCGTGCATCGCCGTGAGGTGTTCCTGCTGGAGGCGGACCACGTCGCCTCGGCGCCTATCAGCCTCGAACTTCACGTTGAGGGCGTCGCCCGGACCATAACCGCACGCCGCCGCGCGACGTTCCGCGAGCTGGTGGCCCGTGGCGCGCCGGTCGAGGAGCTGGTGGTGACGTTCCTGGCGATCCTCGAACTGTACAAGCGAGGGCTGGTCGAACTGGTCCAGGACGCCGAGTTCGGCGACATCGAGATCGTGAGAGCTGGTGATGACGCATGACGCGCGAGAACGCCGCGCTTCTCGGCGCGATAGAGGCGCTGCTGTTCGTGTCCGACGAGCCGGTGACGCCCTCCCGGCTGGCCCGCATCGTCGAGGCGGAGCAGGGCGAGATCACTGCCGCCTTGAAGCTGCTCGCGCAGGAGTATGCGTCCGATGAGCGTGGCTTCCAGCTGCGTGAGGTAGCCGGAGGGTGGCGCCTGTACACGCACCCCGCATACCACCAGCAGATCGAGGAGTACGTGCTGTCGTGGGACACGCGCAGGCTTTCGCAGGCCGCGCTCGAAGCGCTCGCGGTCATCGCGTATCACCAACCCGTCACGAGGCAAGGCGTCAACGCGGTGCGCGGCGTGAACAGCGAGGCGGTCATCTCCTCGCTCATCGAGAAGGGGCTCGTGCGTGAGACGGGGCGTGACCGCAACGCCGGCAACGCCATCCTCTACGGGACGACGCGCACGTTCCTCGAGCGCTTCGGCCTGAAGGACCTCGCCGAGCTGCCACCGCTTGAGGAGTTCGCGCCGGACCCGGAGACCGAGCGCGCCATCCGGGAGCGTCTCAATGCGCTCGAGGGCTCCACGCTCGATATCGATGAGGACGTGGACACCGAGGATGACGAGGGCCTCGAGGATGACGACGACCTCGATGGCGCCCACGACTGGCAGAAGGCCGAACACGATGACCCCGACGACGATGAGCGGTGAGCCGGACGGCGGCACCGGAGGCGGTTCCCCGGAGGCTGAGCGCCTTCAGAAGTACGTCGCCCGCTGCGGCGTGACCTCCCGGCGGGGCGCGGAGGCGATGATCGCTGAGGGGCGGGTAGCGGTCGACGGCGTGACGGTCACTGAGGCCGGCATCAAGGTGGACCCGGGGCGGCAGACCGTGACCGTCGATGGCGTCGCCATCGCACCTCCTTCGGAGCACTGGTACGTCATGCTGAACAAGCCCGCCGGCGTGGTGACGACGCTCGACGACCCGCAGGGTCGTCCCACCGTTGCCACGTTCATCCCGCCTGGTGCGCCGCGGATGTTCCCCATCGGGCGCCTCGATGCGGCCACCACCGGCCTGCTCCTGCTGACCAATGACGGCGCGCTCGCTCACAGCCTCATGCACCCGCGCTTCCACGTGCCAAAGGTCTACATCGCCGAGGTGGACGGCGTGCCCGACGCGGCAGACGTGCGTCGACTACGCGAGGGAGTGGAGCTCGACGACGGCCTGACGTCTCCTGCCGGGGCGCGCACTCTCGCGACGTTGCCGGACGGTGGCGCTCGCGTGGAGCTCGTCTTGCGCGAAGGCCGCAAACGGCAAGTCCGGCGGATGCTCTCGGCGGTCGGCCACCCGGTGCGCACACTGGAGCGCATCGGCTATGGCCCGCTGGAACTCGGTGGGCTCGCTCGCGGCCAGACGCGCATCCTGACACCGGACGAGGTCGCCGGCCTGCATGCCGCGGCGAAAGGGGAGACGTGATGCTCGCCGTCGTCACTGGACCGGTGCGCAGCGGCAAGTCCCGCGTGGCACTCGGGCTTGCGCTCGCCTCCCGGCGGGACGTCGTCATAGCGGTAGGCGGGTTGCCCGACGACCCTGAGATGGCCGAGCGGATCGCGCGCCACCAGGCCGAGCGGCCATCCGGCCTCACGGTGATCGAAACGGCCGCCGATCCCGTATGGATCGAGCGTGTTCCTGCCGAAGCGTGTCTGCTCGTGGACTGCCTCGGCACCGTGCTCGGTACGCAGATCTCCGGTCACGTCCCGCCCGACGCCGACCTGCTGCCGCCGGGTGCCGAGACGGCCGCCTCGGCCGATGCCGAAACGCTCGTCGAGTGGCTGTGCGCGCGCAGCGCGCCGACCGTGATCGTCACGAACGAGGTGGGATGGGGCCTCGTCCCGGCGTATCCGCTCGGCAGGCTGTTCAGGGACGTCATGGGGCGCGCGACGAGGTCGCTCGTGTCGCGTGCCGACCGGGCGTGGCTCGTGGTGGGTGGACGATGCATCGACCTGACAGGACTTCCCGAGGAGGCGACGTGGTAGGACATGCGGCAGCTGGGCCGCGAGAGCGAGAGCTCGCGTCGGCGCTCGGCGCGATCGACGCGGTGGCGGCCGGGTTCGAGGAGCGCGCGTGGGCGCGGCTCGATGCGCTCACCAAGCCGCCGAGGAGCCTCGGCCGTCTCGAGCAGATCGCTGCCCGCATCGCGATCGTCCAGCGTTCCGAGCGGCCCGTGGCGGCGCCCTCGGCCATCGTGCTTCTCGCCGGAGACCACGGCGTGGTGGCACAGGGCGTCACGCCGTGGCCGCAGGAGGTCACGTATCAGATGGTCGCGAACCTCGCCGGTGGTGGCGCTGCGATCAACCAGCTCGCGGCTCATGCCGGGTCCCGTCTCGTGCTGGTGGACATCGGAGTCGCGGCGGACACCACGGCACTCGGTGGTGTCGTCCAGGAGAAGGTGCGGCCCGGCACGCGCGATCTTTCGGTGGAGCCCGCTATGACGCGCGAGGAGGCCGCCGCAGCGGTGCTCGTAGGCTTCACGCAGGCCCGCGCGCTCGCGGAAGGCGGGGTCCGGATCATCGGCACCGGTGAGATGGGCATCGGCAACACCACGCCCGCATCGGCGCTGGTCGCCGCCTTCACTGGCGCCGCTCCCTCGGCCGTCACGGGGCGGGGCACCGGTCTGGACGACGGGGGGCTGCGCCACAAGACCGAGGTCATCGCCGGTGCGCTGGCGCTCCACGAGCCCGACGCACAGGACCCCCTGGGGACGTTGGCCGCCCTCGGCGGGCTGGAGATTGCGGGCATGGCCGGCGTACTGCTGGGCGCGGCATCGACGGGCGTGTGCTGCGTCGCCGACGGCTTCATCTCCGGCGCCGCCGCGCTTGCCGCCGTACGGCTGTGTCCCGCGTGCAGTGGATACCTGTTCCCGTCGCACCTCTCGGCAGAGCCGGGGCATCGGATCGCCTGCGAGGCGCTCGGACTGGAGCCGGTCCTGGACCTGGACATGCGTCTCGGCGAGGGGACCGGCGCGGCGCTCGCGATCGGGATCATGGGCGCAGCGTGTGCGGTGATGAGCGGCATGGCCACGTTTGCCGAGGCGGGGATCGGGGGACCGGAGACGCCGTGAACGCGCTGCGCGACATGGGGACCGCGCTCCGGCTCCTGACGGTGCTGCCGGCCGGGAGTCATGAGGGCCTGCGACCTGCTCGCTACTTCCCCTGGGTCGGGGTCGTCTTCTCACTCACGGGCCTCGGCATCGCCTGGACCACCGCCCGAGTGCTCCCTGCCGAGGGAGCCGCAAGCCTGATGGCGGGCACGCTGATCGTCGGCGTGTGGGCGCTGCTCTCCGGTGGCATGCATTGGGACGGACTCGCCGACAGCCTCGATGGCCTCGGTGTGCGCGGGGACAGCGCGCGCAGGTTGACCGTCATGCGCGAGAGCGGGATCGGCGCCTACGGCGCGCTCGGATTGGTCGTCTGCCTGGTGGCCCAGGTGAGCGCGATCGCAGTGCTTCTGGAGGTCGGGGCACTGTGGCCGATCGCGGCCGCTCCGGTGCTCGGCCGACTCGGCGCGTCTGCGGCTCTCGTGTGGCGGCGGCCTGCTCGCCCCGACGGTCTGGGAGCTCGCTACGCGGTTGATGAGGGACCGTTCGGCGCGGTCATCATGGCGCTGCCGATTCTTGCGCTTGTGGGACTCTGGTATACGCACGGTCACGCAGGGTCGGCCGTAGCGGGGCTTGTCACGGCCGTTGTCGCACCTTCGCCGTTCGCCCGCCGGCTCGGTGGCGTCACCGGTGATGTCGCGGGAGCCTCGGTCATCATCACCGAGACGGTCGTGTTGATCGCGGGCGTGCTTGCGGGGACTGCGCTGTGAGCGGCGACGGGCGCCTCATCGTGCTGGTCCGTCACCCGGAGACGCGGGCCAACGTCGAGCACCGGTTCATCGGGCGTGAGGACTCGCCGCTCACGGCGCGCGGGTACGCCCAGATACCGTGGATCACCGAGGTGGTGCGGGCCTCATCACCTGCCGTCGTGTACAGCTCGCCGCTTGCGCGGGCACACGTGACCGCCGAGGCGATCGCCGGGTCGTCTCACGGTGTACGACTGATGGACGAGCTTGCCGAGGTGGACTTCGGGCGTGCGGCGGGACACACCTGGCAGGAACTCGAGGCCACGGGGATGACGCCTGACTACTCCGGGTCAGGACCGATCGCGCCCGGTGGTGAGACCGCTGATGCGTTCGACGCCCGGGTGAGGGCCGCTGCCGCCCTCATCGGTCATGAGCGCGGGCCGGTGGTCGTCGTGACGCACGGCGGTGTGCTGCGGCGTCTGCTCGTGGTGTTCCTCGAGCTTCCCACGGAGGCCGGGTGGCGCTTCGATCTGCCTAACGCCGTCATCGCTCGCGTGCGGCTCCACTCCCATGGCGGCGTGCTGGAGGCCCTCGTACCACCCACCGTGTGACGCTTGCGTACCGTGCGCGCGTGGGGGACAATGCTCCCCACATCCGCGCCGGAGGGAGCGCTGTGTCCTGGGACCGACTCATCCGTGAAGAGCTCGAGGGGCTGTCGCCGTACACCCCCGGGCTGCGCGAGGAGCAGGTCCGTGAGCGCGCCGGGCGCGATGACATCTGCAAGCTCTCCAGCAACGAGCACCCCGACGGCCCCGTGCCGTCGGCGATCGAGGCGATGCGGGCCGAGCTCGGCGGACTGAACCGCTATCCGGAAGGTGCGGCAGTCGCACTACGCGAGAAGCTGGCCACCCGGTTCGATGTGTCATCGGATCAGGTGCTCGTTGGTGCCGGGAGCAACGAGCTGCTTCGGCTGCTCGCGCAGGTGGTCCTGCGTCCCGGCGACGAGGTGGTCTACGCGTGGCCGTCGTTCGTGGTCTACCCGATGGTCACCAACATCTTCCAGGCCGCACACGTCAAGGTTCCGCTTGCCCCGGGCGAGGTCCACGACCTCTCCGCTATGGCCGCGGCGATCACCGGGCGCACCCGCATAGTGTTCCTGTGCAATCCCAACAATCCCACTGGCACCATCTACCATCGCGCCGAGTTCGAGGAGTTCCTCGCGGCCGTGCCGCCGCACGTGCTCGTGGTCGTCGATGAGGCGTACTACGAGTTCGTGACCGACGCCGGGTATCCCGACGGCCTGGACTACTTCGACGGCGTGCGTCCGCTCGTGGTCCTGCGGACGTTCTCGAAGATCTACTCGCTTGCCGGGCTTCGCGTCGGCTACGGATTCGCGCCCGCGGCGCTTGTCCGTGCCGTCGACTGCGTGCGCGAGCCGTTCAACGTCAACACGCTCGCGCAGGTGGCCGCGCTGGCATCACTGGACGACGAGGCCGAGGTCTCCCGCAGACGTGCCGAGAACCAGGAACAGAAGACGTACCTCCATTCGAGCTTCGACCGGCTCGGTATCACGTGGGTACCGTCGGAAGCGAACTTCGTCTACGTCATGACGGAGCGGCCGGTCGAAGTGTTCGACGCCTTGCTCGAGCAGGGCGTGATCGTCCGTGACTTCGGGACGGCTCCGGCGCTGCGTGTGGGCATCGGAAGCCCCGAGGAGACCCGGCGGACGGTCGAAGCGTTCGAGGCGGTCGTCTCCCGCCTCGGGAGCGTCTAGGCGCTTCCGGGGGCTGTGGCGGCCGCGGCAGACCGTCACAGCGCACGCGATGCGTGCATGAAGGGGTGATGCGCCATGTTGGTGATCATGAAGGACCACGCCTCGTCAGCCGAGGTCCAGCACGTCGTCGATCTCCTCACCGAGGCCGGTGCCGAGGCCCATCTGTCTCGTGGTGAGGTCAAGACCATCATCGGCGTGATCGGAGACCGCGAGGTCATCTACACGCTCGAGCTTGAGGGCCTGGCCGGCGTCGAGCAGGTCATCCGGGTGCTCAAGCCGTACAAGCTCGTGGGTCGCGACTTCCAGCCGCAGGACACGGTGGTTCGTGTAGGGGGGACCGCCATCGGCGGGGGAGCGTTCGGTGTCATCGCCGGACCGTGTTCGATCGAGTCCGAGGACCAGATGCTCACCACCGCGCGTGCCGCGCGCGACTCGGGCGCCACGATGCTCCGCGGCGGCGCGTACAAGCCGCGTTCCAGCCCGTATGCGTTCCAAGGGATGGGCGTGGAGGGCCTGCGGCTGCTGCGTGCCGCTGGCGACGAGGTGGGCCTGCCAGTGGTGACCGAGGTCCTCGACGTCCGCGATACCGGGACCGTGGCCGAGTACGCAGACATCCTCCAGGTCGGCGCTCGCAACATGCAGAACTTCCGGATGCTCGATGAGCTCGGCGAGACGAGGAAGCCGGTGCTGCTCAAGCGCGGCCTCTCGGCCACCATCGAGGAGCTGTTGTCCGCCGCCGAGTACGTCATCAAGGGCGGCAACCGCGACGTCATCCTGTGCGAGCGGGGCATCCGGACGTTCGAGACGCACACGCGCAACACGCTCGACCTTGCCGCGGTGGCTGCGCTCAAGATCCTCACTCATCTGCCGGTCGTAGTGGACCCCTCGCATGCCACTGGCCGTCGCGATCTCATCGCGCCGATGGCGCGGGCTTCGGTTGCTGCCGGTGCCGACGGGCTGATGATCGAGGTCCACCCCGATCCCGAACGCGCACGCTGCGACGGTCCGCAGTCGCTCACGCCGACGGACTTCGACGCGCTCATGCGCGATATCGCGCCCCGTGTGGCGCTTGAGGGCAAGTCGCTCGGTGAGTCGTCGTGAGCATCAGGAGCGTGACGATCGTCGGACTCGGCCTGATCGGCGGCTCGGTCGCGCGGGCCGCCCGGCGCAAGAACCGCCGGACGATCCGGGCCGTCGACCCTTCGGAGACGTCGCGCGCCTTCGCGCGTGCGAACGGCATCGCCGATGAAGTCGCGTCGCCTGATGAAGCACAGGCCGCCGGGTGGTTCGCTCCCGGGGCGTCGGACCTGGTCGTGCTCGGCACGCCGGTGCCCGCCACCATCGAGTGGCTCGAGCGGCTGCGCGCCCTCGGGTACGACGGCATCGTCACCGACGTGGCGTCCACCAAGCAGGCGGTCGCGGCGTTCGCGGACTCACTTCAGGCGCCCTACCGTTTCGTGGGTGGGCACCCGATGACCGGCTCGGAGCGCAGCGGTGTCGAGGCGGCCGCCGAGACACTGTTCGACGGCGCGTACTACATCCTCACGCCCACCGCGCACACGGACACCGACGCCTACCGTCGCGTGCATGCGTTCGTCACGTCCCTCGGGGCGCGTGTGATCTCCATCGATGCGACTGCCCACGACGAAGCGGTCGCCGTGGTGAGCCACGTGCCGCACGTGGCAGCGGCCGCACTGGTGGAGCTTGCCAGCGAGCGGGCCGAGTCCGGTGGCGCCGACGTGCTGCGCCTCGCGGCGGGCGGCTTCAAGGACACGACGCGCGTCGCCGCCGGCAGCCCTGAGCTGTGGACGTCCATCTGCCTGGACAACGCCGACGCGCTCGCCAGCGGCATCGCCGACCTCGAACGCCTGCTCGAGGAGTTCCGTATCCGCGTTCTGGCGCGTGACGCCGAGGCGGTGCGCGCATGGTTCGAGCGGCCCGCCGAGGTCCGCAGGTCGTTGCCCGCGCAGTGGGTCCCGGAGACAGCGCGGCTCACCCAGCTCTCGGTCCCGGTGACCGACCGTCCCGGTGTGGTCGGCGCGGTGACCACCGCCGCCAGCCGCGCGGGATGCAACATCGAGGACATCGAGATCGACCATCGCTCGGAGGCAAGCGCCGTGTTGCGGCTGGTGCTCACCGATGAGGGTGACATCGACGCGCTCGTGCGCGACCTGGCAGAGGCCGGGTTCGAGCCGGTCGTCTCGCCGCTCGAGGAGGGGGCGTCATGACGCGCGTGGTTCCGTCCACCGTGCAGGTCCGGCGTGCCACGCGCCCTCTCAGCGGGACGGTCGAGGTCCCGTCGGACAAGTCGCTCTCGCATCGTGCGGTGCTCTTCGGCGCTCTAGCCGAGGGCGTGACGCACGCCTCGGGTGTGCTTGACAGCGCTGACGTCCGCTCGACGATCGAGGCGGTCAGCGCACTCGGTGCCGTCGTGACGGTCGCCGCAGGGCGGCGAGGTCTCGACGTGACGGTCGAGGGATGGGGGCCGAGGGGGCCCGTCGCACCTGACGGACCGATCGACTGCGGCAACTCGGGCACCACGGTGCGCCTCCTGGCGGGAATCCTCGCCGGATGGCCGCTTTCCGTGGAGCTGCGCGGGGACGCATCGCTCTCCGCGCGACCGATGGGCCGGATCGCCCATCCGCTGGTCGCGATGGGCGCGCAGGTCATCACGACTGACGGACACCTGCCGGTGACGATCGCGGGCGGGGTGCTCCGTCCGATCGACTACGCCTCGCCGGTCGCGAGCGCCCAGGTGAAGTCCGCCGTCCTTCTCGCGGGTCTTCGTGCGCAGGGCCGTACGTCCGTCACCGAACCTACGCTGAGCCGCGACCACACCGAACGGCTGCTTCCCGCATTCGGCGTGGACGTGCTCGTTGCTCACGACGCCTGCCGGGCGTCGGTCGAAGGACCGGCTGTCCTGAGCGCCACTGACGTGACCGTGCCTGCCGATCCCTCATCGGCGGCGTTCCCTGTGATCGCGGCGCTCCTGGTCCGCGGGAGTGAGGTGCACCTGCCCGGTGTGTGCGTGAACCCTACGCGGACGGGGTTCCTGCGCGTCCTCGAGCGCATGGGCGCCGACGTGCATGAGGCCCGCCGACGGTCCGTCGGTGGCGAGCCGGTCGCCGACCTCGTGGCGCGGCACGGGGCTGCGCTGCGCCCGGTCACCGTGAACGCCTCGGAGGTCCCCGCGCTCGTCGACGAGGTCCCGATCCTCGCCGTGGCCGCCTGTATGGCCGAGGGAGTCTCCCGCTTCGAGGGCGTCGGCGAGCTGCGGGTCAAGGAGTCGGACCGCCTCGAAGCCACCGTCTACGCCCTTTCCGCACTCGGCGCCGAGGTCCGGGCAGGGGAGGACTGGCTCGAGGTACGCGGCCCCGCCCGTCTGCGCGGCGCTCAACTCTCGTCGCTCGGCGACCATCGGCTCGCGATGGCGTGGGCCGTCGCCGGCCTGGCAGCCGAGGGCATCACCACCATCGAGGGCTTCGACGCGGTCTGTGTGTCCTACCCTGGTTTCCTCGATGACCTGGCGGCGCTCGGCGCAGACCTCTAGCGTGCTAGAATCCCTATGCCTGTCGTCTCACCGGGAGTCCGCCCGTGATCATCGCTATCGACGGACCCGCGGCCAGCGGTAAGTCCACCGTCGCCAAGGCTGTCGCTTCACGTCTCGGCATCCACTATCTCGACACCGGTGCCATGTATCGCGCCGTCGCCTGGCTCGCACTGGACCGAGGTGTGGCTCCTGACGATGCAGAGGCGGTCACGCTGCTCGCGCTCCGTCACCCCGTGACCTTCGCGTACGGTCAGGACGGTGGCCTGCCCACCGGGGTGTTCATCGCCGGCAACGACGTGACGGCCGCGATCCGTCTGCCTGAGGTGGACGCTTCGGTGAGCGCCGTCGCCGCCGTGCCGGCGGTGCGCGCTGAGATGGTGCGGCAGCAGCGGGAGCTCGCACGTGACCGCGACGCGGTGCTCGAGGGCCGCGACATCGGCACCACGGTGTTCCCGGACGCCGAGGTCAAGATCTTCCTGACGGCATCCAACGCCGAGCGTGCCCGCCGGCGTCAGATCGACCTCACCCGGGCCGGCCACGAGGTCACGGCCGATGAGGTCCAGCAGCGCCTTGAACTCCGAGATCACCTGGATTCCTCGCGCGAGTCCAGTCCGCTCGAGCGTGCGGCGGACGCCGAGTTGCTCGACACCACCGGGATGTCCGTCGACCAGGTGGTCGACGCCGTCGTCATTCGCGCAGAGGCCCGCCGATGACTGCGCCGGCCACAGGGGACGCTCCCAGGCCCTCACGGCACGTAGGTGCGCGTATCGTCCGGGCAACGATCGGACGGCTCGTGCTCGCGTTGTTCAGGACCCGACTCTACGGTTCGGAGAACCTGCCCGAGGGGGGCGCACTCCTGGCCGGGAACCACGTCTCGTACATGGACCCTGTGCTTCTGTGGTGTGCCGCGCCCCGGCCGGTCCACTTCATGGCCAAACGCGAGTTGTGGAGCGTACCCGTCGTCGGGTGGGCGCTGCCGCGGCTCTGGAGCTTCCCCGTCACGCGCGGGGAGCCTGACCGCGCGGCGATCGCCACGGCCACCCACCTCCTTACTGAGGGCGCGCTCGTCGGCGTGTTTCCTGAAGGCAGCAGGGCCGCCGAGGACAGTGACGGTCTCGGCGAAGCCCACGGTGGTGCCGCGTTCATCGCGCTCCGGGCTGGGGCGCCCGTGGTCCCCGTGGCATTCGTGGGCACCGAGCGTGTCTGGCCGCGCGGCGCGCGCTTCCCGCGTCTTGCGCGCACGTCCATCCATTTCGGCGTGCCGATCGACACCAACGCCGTCGCACCGGAGGCTGGACGCAGAGAGCGGGTGGCCCGACTCACGGAGGTCATGATGAGCCGGATCGCGGAGGAACTCGAGCGCGCGAGGAGTGCATGACATGCGTGTCGTAGTGGCCAAGCACGCGGGTGTGTGTTACGGCGTCGAACGTGCACTGAAGCTCGCGGGGCAGGCCGCCGAGGGCGGCGGCACCGTACGCACCCTCGGCCCGCTCATCCACAATCCACAGGCGGTCGCCGCACTCGAGGACGCAGGTGTCCGGGTGGCGTCATCCCTTGATGACGTCGCGGAGGGCACGCTCGTGATCCGCTCCCACGGCGTCGATCCCGCGGTCATCACCGCAGCCGAGGAACGCGGTCTCGACGTCGTCGACGCCACGTGCCCGTTCGTCCGCGCCGCGCACCGCTGTGCCGGCGAGTTGCGTGATGCCGGCTACGCCGTGGTCATCGTCGGCGAGGCGGACCACCCCGAGGTCGAGGGCATCCTGGCGCACGCGGGCGGGGAGGCTCACATCGTGCAGCGCGCCGCGGACCTGCCTGCGCGCATCAAGCGACGTGTGGGCGTGGTGGTTCAGACGACACAGCCGCCCGCGGTGCTCGCCGAGGTCGTCGCCGCCCTGCTCCCGCGTGTGAACGAGCTTCGGGTCTGCAACACGATCTGCAGCGCGACCGAACAGCGGCAGGCGTCCGCGGCCGAGCTTGCCGATGAGGTCGACGTCATCATCGTCGTCGGCGGACACAACTCGGGCAACACCACCCGGCTCGCCGAGATCTGTGCGGCGCGCAATCCCCGCACCCACCATGTCGAGACCGCCGAGGAGCTGGACGAACGCTGGTTCGACGGCGCGTCTGTCGTGGGTGTCACCGCAGGCGCGTCCACACCCGACGAGCAGATCCGCGGCGTCATCGAGACGGTCGAGTCGTTGACCGGCGATGAGTGACGCCTCTCACGTGACCGTGCATGACGACGCGTGTGGCGGACGTGTCACCGTGGTCGGTCCGGGCGCCGCCTTCGAGTCCGGTCTACGTGCGGGGGACGTCGTCTGTGCTGTGGACGGAGTCCCTGTCCGCGATGTGATCGACTGGTGGTGGGCGACCGATGCCCCGGCCTTCGTGCTTCGAGTGATGCGTGCCGCCGAGCCTGTTGAGCTCCGCATCGAGCGGAAGGACGCCAACCCCCTCGGCGTGCAGTTCCATGACGTGCTCTTCGACGGTGTGCGCCAGTGCGACAACGCCTGTACGTTCTGCTTCATAAGCGGGCTGCCGCCCGGTCTCAGACCCGCGCTCTACGTCCGTGATGACGACTTCCGGCTGTCGTTCCTGAGCGGCAACTTCGTGACACTCACCAATGTCACGGATGACGACCTCGGCAGGATCGTCGAACAGCGGCTTTCCCCGCTGCACGTGTCGATCCACGCGGTCGACCCCGACGTGCGATCGCGGCTCATCTGCCCCACCGCGAACGACGACGCCCTCGCGCATCTCGAGACGCTGCTTGACGCGGGTATCGAGGTGCACGTGCAGATCGTCCTGGTGCCCGGCGTCAACGACGGCCCGGTCCTCGCCGAGACGCTTGCGTACCTCTTCGAGCGGCCCGGGGTCGTCTCGGTCGGATGTGTGCCGATGGGCTACACGCGTCACCAGCACCGATGGACCGGCTCGTACACGCCCGATCAGGCCCGCCGCGTGTTGGACGCCCTCGACACCTGGCAGTCCCGTGCACGGAAGGCACGCGGCTCCGGCTGGGTGTACGCTGCAGACGAGTTCTACCTGCTCGCCGGAGTCGCGATCCCGCCTGTCGGGCACTACGACGACTTCCCCCAGTACGAGAACGGCATCGGGATGACCGCTGCGTTCCTCGACGAACTCCCGGCCATCCGAGCCGCAGGCTCATCGACCAGGATCACGGTCGTGACCGGCGAGCTCTTCGCGCCGGTCATGTCAACGGCGCTCGCGTCACGCGGACTGAGCGACATCGGGGTGCTTGCGGTACCCAACCACCTCTTCGGCGGGAACGTCTCGGTCACGGGCCTCCTGTCGGGCCAGGACATCGGTCGGACCGTTCGCGAAGCCGAGGGGCTTGCGGCTCGGGAGGGCCGGGCGGGGGGTACCTACCTCGTACCGGACGTTGTAGTAAACTCCGACGGGCTGCTCATCGATGACGTTCCGGCTGACTCGCTTGGCGAGGTGTGCGGCGCCGACGTCCGGATCATCGAGAGCCACGCGGGAGCGCTCGCCTCCGCGCTCACCTCCGGAGAGGAACCTGGCGGACCATGACCCTTCCCATCGTCGCAGTCGTCGGCAGGCCCAACGTGGGCAAGTCGACGTTCGTGAATCGTCTCATCCAGTCGCAGGACGCGATCGTGCACGCCGCAAGCGGTGTCACGCGCGACCGGAGCTATCATCGCGCCGACTGGAACGGCCGTGAGTTCATGCTCGTGGACACGGGCGGGATCGAGTTCTCCACCGACGACGCGTTCGGCGCGTCGATCCGCGAGCAGGCGGTCCAGGCGGCTCGTGAGGCCGACGTCGTCGTACTGCTCGTGGACGGCTCGGTCGGTATCGCGCCTGGCGATGAGGAGGTCGCGTCGCTCCTCAGGCGCCAGGACACGCCGGTCTTCCTGGCTGTGAACAAGCTCGACACGCCCGGCAGGGAAGACGCGATCCACGACTTCTGGGCGCTCGGACTCGGCGATCCGTGGCCGGTCTCGGCGCTTCACGGGCACGGCAGCGGTGACCTGCTGGACGCGATCGTGCAGGCCCTCCCCGAGGCCGAGTCCTTCGAGGACGGCGAGGGCGCGATCGGCGTCGCTATCATCGGCAAGCCCAACGCGGGAAAGTCGTCCCTGTACAACCGGCTGCTCAAGCGCGACAGGGCGATCGTCTCGGACGTGGCCGGGACCACGCGTGACGCGATCGACACCCTCATCGAGGCCGAGGGTGTCTCGTACCGCCTGGTGGACACCGCAGGCCTGCGCCGCAAGTCGCAGATCGACGAGTCGGTCGAGTACTACGGGTTCGTGCGCGCCATGCGCGCCATCGACCGCGCCGACGTCGCCGTGCTGGTGGTGGACGCTGCCGCCGGCGTGACCGACCAGGACCAGCGGGTGGCGCGCTTCGCCGCCGAGCGCGGGTGCGGGATCGTCGTGGCGGTGAACAAGTGGGACCTCATGGAAGGGCCTGAGGCCAAAGAGGACGTCATGGGCCGCCTGCACGACAAGCTCGGTTTCATCGGGTACGCGCCGGTCATACGGGTGAGCGCGCTCACCAACGCCGGTGTGCACAAGGTGCTTCCCACGGTAAGCGCGGTCTACGACGCCTACGCCGGTTCGATCTCCACGAGCGCGCTCAATCGCATGCTGACGGACCTGCGGGCCAGTGGACATACCATCTCCAAGGGTGGCGCGATCCTGCGTCTTCACTACATGACACAGACCGGCTCGAAGCCCCCGGTGTTCACGTTCTTCGCCAATCATCCCCGACTGGTGGACGCCAACTACGAGCGGTACCTCGAGAACCGTCTGCGCGAGACGTTCGACCTCGTCGGCACCCCGGTCCGTCTGCGCTTCCGCCAGAAGGGCTGAGATGGAGACGGCACTGCGCATCCTCGGCGCCGTGGTGTGCGGCTACCTCATCGGTTCGATCCCCTGGGCGGTGATCGTCGTAAGGGTCTTCTGGAGACAGGACATCCGTTCGCTCGGCTCGGGCAACACCGGAGCCACGAACGTCCTGCGCGTCTTCGGCACGGTGCCCGGGCTTGCGGTGCTCGCGCTCGACGCGCTCAAAGGTGCGGTAGGCGTGTGGCTGGCCATGCAGTTCGCACCAGCCGCCTGGGGTGTGGCAGGTCCCGACTGGCTCGGCGTCGCCGGGGCCTTCGCGGCGATCGGCGGGCACTCGTTCTCGCCGTTCATCGGCTTCTCGGGCGGTAAGGGTGTGGCGACCGCAGCGGGCGCCATCACGATGCTGGCCCCGCGCGTCGCGGCCGTCCTCGTGGTGGTGTTCATCGTCGTGGTCGCTCTCGGGCGGATGGTGTCGCTCGGCTCGGTGGTCATCGCCGTGCTGTTTCCCGTTGTATCCTGGATAGCGTATCCGGGCCGGACGGCACTGGTGCTGTTCGCGGTGATTGCGGCTGCGCTCGTCATCTGGCGTCATCGCGCGAACCTCGGCCGGATCGCACGGGCAGAAGAATCGAAGATCACCTTCAAGCGGCGCATGTGGGACGAGCTCAAGTCCCGCTCGCGCGAGGGGAGTGAGTGACCGATGCGTGTGGCGGTTATCGGAGCGGGGTCGTGGGGCACGGCCGTGTCATGGCTTCTCGGCGGCACGGGGGTCGACGTCACGCTATGGGCGCGCGAACCAGAGATCGCGGAGGGCATCAACACCACTCACCGCAACCCGATGTTCATGACCGATGTGGTACTCGGTGAGCGCGTCACCGCCACGCCGGACATCGCTCAGGCCGTCACCGGGGCCGAGGCCGTCATCGTGGTCACGCCCAGTCACGGCGTGCGGGGTACCGCCGAGGCGATGGCGCCGTTCCTCGCGCAGTCCACTCCGGTCGTCAACCTCTCCAAGGGCGTCGAGCAGGGCACGCTCATGCGCATGACCGAGGTGCTCGAAGACGTGCTCGGCAACCGCGACCGTCTCGGGGCGCTCTCAGGACCGAACCACGCCGAGGAGGTCTCCAAGGGCGTGCCGTCGGCCGCCGTGATCGCCGCCTACGACCCGGACGTTGCACGAACCATCCAGCAGTTGTTCATGGCGCCGACGTTCCGCGTTTACACGAACGCTGACGTGGTGGGCGTGGAGCTCGGTGCCGCCTCGAAGAACGTCATCGCGGTCGCAGCCGGCATGAGCGACGGGCTCGGTTATGGCGACAACACCAAGGCGACGCTCATGACGCGCGGTCTGGCCGAGATGAGCCGCCTCGGCGTACACCTCGGCGCGAACCCGCTCACGTACATGGGCCTCGCGGGGATGGGCGACCTGATCGCAACGTGCACCTCGCGCCACAGCCGCAACCGCGCGCTCGGTGAGTGGGTTGCCCGCGGCGGCACGGTCGAGAGCTACGCCGCCGAGACGCACATGGTGGCCGAGGGAGCGGCGAGCGCGATCTCGCTCTCGGACCTCGGGGACTCGATCGGGGTCGAGCTCCCGATCACGCATCAGGTCCGCGGCATCCTGCACGAGGGACAGCCACCGAGCGCTGCCGTGGCGAGCCTGATGGGCCGCTCGGCGGCCGATGAGCTGCACGGACTCGGGCTGATCGAGGACGGGGAGTGAGCGCAATGGCGAACGAACTGTACATTGCGCCCTCGATCCTCTCGGCGGACTTCACCCGTCTTGCCGAGGAGGTCGCGCTCGTCGAGGCGGCCGGTGCTGACTTCGTCCACGTCGACGTCATGGACGGCCACTTCGTGCCCAACCTCACCATCGGCCCGCCGGTCGTCCGCGCGCTCAAGCGGATCGCGACGCGGCCACTGGACGTGCACCTGATGGTTTCGGACCCCGACCGCACCGCACAGTGGTACGTCGAAGCCGGGGCCGACGTGGTGACCGTCCACGTGGAGGCTGCCACCCACCTGCACCGCACCGTCCAGGCCATCCGCGACGGCGGCGTGAGCCCGGGCGTCACGTTGAACCCGGCCACCCCGGCGAGTGCCATCGCCGAGATCGTCCCGTACGTCGATCTGATCCTTGTGATGAGCGTGAACCCGGGATTCGGCGGACAGGCGTTCATCGAGTCGTCGGTCGCCAAGATCGCCGAGATCAGACGGATGTGCTCGGAGCGTGGGGTCTGTCCCCGCATCGAGGTCGACGGCGGCATCGACCCGTCCACCGCGCCTCGCGTGGTCGCGGCGGGAGCAGACACGCTCGTTGCCGGCAACGCGATCTTCGGCCATGACGATCCGGCATCGGCGCTTGCCGAGCTCAGGAGGAGCGCGCAGGCGCGCATGGTGTAGACTACGCAGAGCGACTTTCTTCAGGGCGGGGTGCGATTCCCCACCGGCGGTGACAGCCCGCGAACCCCGACAGGGGCCGATCCGGTGAGATCCCGGAGCCGACAGTGACAGTCTGGATGGGAGAAGGAAGGGTACGTCCATGCCGCTGTTCTCCGACCCCTCGGTCGGGATAGCCGATCCGCTGCTGCGCCGCGCATACATCGTGGCCGAGCGCGGACGTGGCACCGTCAGCCCCAACCCGCTCGTGGGCTGTGTCGTCGCGCGCGACGGGCGCGTGGTCGCCGAGGGCCATCACGCCCGCGCCGGTGGCCCGCATGCCGAGGTGGTCGCGCTTGACGCCGCCGGTCCCGGGGCCCGTGGCGCCGACGTCTACGTCACGCTCGAGCCTTGCGACCACCATGGCCGCACCCCCCCGTGCACGGAGCGACTGCTCGCCGAGGGCGTCGCGAGTGTCACGATCGGCATGCGAGACCCCGACACCTCGGTCTCCGGCGGTGGAGCGGAGCGCCTGGCCGCGGGAGGCGTCCGCGTGCGGTTCGCCGATGACCCCGGCCCGTTCCGCGCCCAGAACGAGGCGTGGCTCACGCGTCTCGTTCACCGGCGCCCGTTCGTGCGCGTCAAAGCGGCGCTCACCCTCGACGCCCGCCCGGCCCTGTCTGCAGGCACGCGCTCGGCGATCACCTCATCGGGCGGTCGCGACGTCACCATGCGTCTGCGTGCCGAGTCGACCGCGATCATGGTCGGTGCCGGCACGGTCGACGTCGACGACCCGATCCTGACGGCACGAGGCCCCTTAGAAGAGCACGCCGCACGCACTCCGCGCCGGTACGTGCTCGCCCGCACGTCGCTACCCGCGCCCGGGGCCCGTGTGTTCCAGACACCTCCCGAGTGCGCGGCGGTGATCGCCTCGGGCGCCGCAGACCCAGACGCACTCGAGACCCTTCGCAACGCCGGGGTCCGGGTCATCGGGTATCCTGCCGATGGCGGCATCCTGGCCGCGCTCGAGGCGCTTGCGGCCGACGGCGTGGACGACGTCCTCGTCGAGCCCGGCCCCAGACTCATGACGGCGCTGGTGGAGTCTGAAGTGATCGACGAACTCGTGACCATCACCGCCGGCGGGCTGGGCGGTGATGAGGCGCCTGCGTGGTACACGGGGCCGATCACCGGGGCTGCCGAGCGGCTCGTGCCGCTGTTCGTGCCGATCGAGTCCGGCATCGTCGGGACCGACGTCGTCACGGTGTGGCGCACGGTCGTCGGCTCGCCGTCAGGTATTGGAAAGGGGAGTGCGCTTCGATGTTCACTGGTCTGATCGAGTGTGAGGGCGTCATCACGCGTGCGGAACGCACGGGTGGCGGGATGCGGCTGGAGGTCTACTCGCCCGAGTTCGGTCGCGACATGGCGATCGGCGACTCCATCGCCGTGGACGGCGCATGTCTCACGGTCGTCAAGTTCATACGCGGTGCCTTCCTGGCCGACGTCTCCGCCGAGACGCTGGACCGGACGACCCTCGGCAGCCTGGCGCAGGGATCGAAGGTCAACCTTGAGCGCGCACTGAGGCTCTCGGACCGCCTGGGGGGCCACCTGGTGAGCGGGCACATCGACGGCGTCGGGCGGCTCGAGCTCAAGCAGCCCGCCGGCCGATTCACCGTCTACCAGTTCTGGGCCCCGCCGTCGGTCATGGAGTACGTGGTCGAGAAGGGGTCCGTCGCGGTGGACGGCATATCACTCACCGTCGCCAAGCTCGGCGCCGAGGGCTTCACCGCTGCCGTCATCCCGCAGACGGAGTCGACGACAACGCTCAAAGACAAGCCCATCGGTGCTAGCGTGAATCTCGAGGCGGACGTACTCGGCAAGTATGTTAAGCGGTTCGTGGGCGCCTACCTCGGTGCGCCTGACGAGGCGGAACGACAGCCCCGTCGCGGCCTTGCCGACCTGTTGCGCGAGCTCTCCGACGGCGGGCGGTGACCGGCGTGGCCGCACCGTTCTCCACGATCGAGGAAGCAGTCGCCGAGATTGCCGCGGGCCGGATGGTCATCGTCGTCGATGACGAGTCCCGGGAGAACGAGGGCGACTTCGTCATGGCCGCCGAGAAGGTCACCGCCGATGCGGTGAACTTCATGGCCACGCACGGCCGAGGGCTGATCTGTCTGCCGCTTACCGGCGCGCGGATCGAGGAGCTGCGCATCCCGCCGATGTCGGACGTGAACACCTCCGAGCAGGGGACGGCGTTCCATGTCTCGATCGGCGCGAAGGGACGGATCACCACCGGCATCAGTGCGTCGGACCGCGCTGCTACGATCCAGGCCGCGATCGATCCGCGCACGACTCCCGCGGACCTGTCGCGGCCGGGACACGTGTTCCCGCTGCGCGCACGAGACGGCGGGGTGCTTGAGCGGGCAGGCCACACCGAAGCCGCGGTCGACCTCGCCCGGCTTGCCGGCCTGTATCCGGCCGGCGTCATCTGCGAGATCATGAACGCCGACGGCACGATGGCGCGCCGCGCGGAACTTGAGCGGGTCGCCGCCGACCACGGCCTGCTCATGGTCACCGTGGAGGACCTGATCCGGTACCGGCGCCGGACCGAACGGCTCGTCGAGCGTGTCGCCGAGGTGAAGATGCCCACGGTGTTCGGTATGTTCACTGCCTACGGATACCGCTCGATGCTTGACGACTCCACGCACATCGCGCTGGTCGCAGGGGATGTTGCGGGAGCGAGCGACGTGCTGGTGCGCGTGCACTCCGAGTGTCTCACCGGCGACGTGTTCCACTCCCTGCGCTGCGACTGCGGAGATCAGCTCGAAGAAGCGATGCGTCGCGTCCAGGACGAGGGTCGGGGGGTGGTGCTCTACCTCCAGGGCCACGAGGGGCGCGGCATCGGCCTCGCAAACAAGCTCAAGGCCTACGTCCTCCAGGAGCACGGCGCCGACACGGTCGAAGCAAACGAAGCACTCGGGTTCCCTGCCGACCTACGTGACTACGGCATCGGTGCGCAGATCCTGGCGGACCTCGGACTTACCAGCGTGCGGCTCCTCACGAACAACCCCAAGAAGCTCATCGGGCTGGAGGGTTACGGACTGACGGTCACCGAGCAGGTCGCCCTGCAGGTGAGCTGTAAGCCCGAGAACATCACGTATCTGCGCACCAAGAAGGAGAAGCTCGCCCATCGGCTCGACCTGCCTGAGGAGCAGTGAGCCGAGGACTCGGAAAGGAGGCCGGTTATGGCCACGTACGAAGGTGATCTGATCGGAACCGGTTTGAAGGTGGGCATCTGTGTGAGCCGGTTCAACGAACTGCTGTCGTCGCGTCTGGTGGGCGGTGCTACCGACGGGCTCACGCGTCACGGCGTCGCGGCTGGTGATATCGACATCGCGTGGGTGCCGGGCGCCTTTGAGATCCCGCTCGTCGCTCAGAAGATGGCACGCTCAGGCTCGTACGACGTCGTCCTGGCGCTTGGCGTGGTGATCCGCGGAGGAACTCCGCACTTCGAGTATGTCGCCGCAGAGGTCTCCAAGGGCATCGCCAAGATCTCACTCGACAGCGGCGTGCCGGTCATGTTCGGCATCATCACCGCGGACACCATCGAGCAGGCGGTGGAGCGGGCGGGGACGAAGCACGGGAACAAGGGCTGGGATGCGGCGCTTGCCGGTATCGAGACGGTGAAGGTGCTCAAGGCCCTCTAGGCCCGGACGCGAGGGCGCCCGGCGCACCGTTTCCGGCGACCGGGCGTCCTACTGGGCTATCCAGTGGGTTCTCGCCACCCTGTGGCTATCAACCGTGGATGTCCTGTCCTTTGGCTCGCGGGGCCTGGCCCCGGCGAGGGAACGTCACCATAGCACTCGGCCATGTCCCGGACAAGAGACCGTCTGTTCGATTCGACGAGCGGTAGCCAGCCGGAGGCCGACGGCGCGCTTCACGGGAAGACCGGCGCGGGGTACCCTGGTACGGAACTCGGCCCTGAGGAGGTATGGACATGCCCGACGACATCCAGCGCGACCGGCACTCCGTGCTCGAGGTCTTCGGGCTGAAGCTCGAGGTCAGTAATCCGCGACTCGCCGAGTTGCTGACCATGGATGCCGGCGACGCGCTCACGAGCGACGTCAAGGACATCTTCGGCGGCCCGATCGACCGTGAGGTCTTCGAGCAAGGGGCGCCGGAGGCGATGCTCACCACTACGACCCCGCGTGACAACCACGCCGAGATGGAACGGCGTCGATTCCGTGCCCGCGCCGAGGTTGTCGGCAACAGACTCGGGTTCGACGTGCGGTCGGACGGGACGTGGACCTCACCGACGGGCGTCGAGATCTACACGCGAACGGTCGAGCGTCCGTTGTCGCTCGCCGCGGCGGTCCACTTCGTCTCCGAGGTCGCCGCTCTCGAGCGTCCGGAGTCCGAGCATTCGGTCTTGTTCGTCGTCGACAGCCAGCAGACCGCCGACGTCTTCAAGGTCGCGATCCGGCAGCGCAAGCTCTATCACCTGATGCGCACGGCGACCGCCGACAGTCTCGACGAGCTTGCCGACATCATGGGTCGCGGTGTCGTGGACCACCGTCGCGTCGTCGTCCTCCTCGCGCCGGTCGCCGACATCGATGTCGGCGAGATGCTCTCGGTCATCCACGCGAACCAGGGTGACGTGCTGTGATCGACCTCCACGTGCACACCTGGCGGTGTCGCCACGCCACCGGGGAGGTAGGGGACTACGTGGCCGCGGCGATACAGGCAGGTGTGCGCACACTCGCGATCACCGAGCACATGCCGCTTGCGCCGGCGCTCATGGCGATCCCCGGCGCGGCTGGCTACGCCATGCCGGCAGCCGAGCTTCCCGAGTACGTCACCGAGATCACCGGCCGCAGGGAGTGCGCCGCGGATCGGGGTGTCGAGCTGCTACTCGGCATCGAAGCGGACCTCGTCCCTGAGTCGTTCGACCACGTTCGAGAGGTGCTGGCAGCCCATCCGTTCGACGTCGTGCTCGGCTCCGTACACTTCATCGACGGCTGGGCGTTCGACGATCCTGAGCGTGCCGACGGCTATGCGGGTCGCGACATCGACGCCATGTGGGAACGCTACTTCGCGGACGTCGTGACCGCAGCGCGAACCGGCCTTGCCGACGTCATCGGCCATATCGACCTGGTCAAGAAGTTCGGATACCGGCCCAATGGTCCGAGTGGCGCGCTGTACCACGATCTGGCGTGTGCGCTTGCCGAGACGGGTGTGGCCGTCGAGGTCAACACCGCGGGACTGCGCAAGCCGTGCGCGGAGATCTACCCGGGAGACGAGCTTCTCGCGGCCCTGTCCGCCGCCGGGGTGCCCGTGACCATCGGGTCAGACGCCCATGCGCCCTCCGAGGTGGGTTATGGCGCTGTCGCAGCGATCACCGCGCTCGAACGGGCGGGGTACCGTTCGGCGCTCGTCTTCCGGCAGCGTGTGCCCGAGGAGGTCGCCCTCGATGATCTCTGAGCGCGCGAGGCCCGTCGTCGGCGACGTAGTGCGTGTGCTGTCCGACGCGTATCCGCTCGGTACTGCCGAGCCGTGGGACAGGGTTGGTCTGATCGTCGGCGACCCCGCGTTGGTGGCTACCGGCGTACTGGTGACGCTGGACGCCACTGCCGAGGCTGTCGCCCGCGCAGTCGCCGCTGGTGCGAACGTCCTTGTCACGCACCACCCGCCGTACCTTGAACCGCCCGCATCACTCGCGCCCGGTCCCGGCGCGGCCGGTGCCGCCATGGCCGCCGCACAGGCCGGGGTTGCGCTCGTTGCGATGCACACGAACCTTGACGCCTCGGTAGAAGGCGCCGAAGCGCTGCCCCGGCTGCTGGGGTTCACGCCGGTCGAACCGGTACGACACACCCTTGAACAGGTCTCCGTGGTAGTGGCGTATGTCCCGGAGGCAGACGGCGAGACCGTCCGGCTCGCGATGATCGCCGCGGGCGCAGGGGAGATCGGTGCGTACACCGGCTGTGCCTTCACCGCTCCCGGAACCGGACACTTCCACCCCGGTACTGCCGCACGACCGGTTGTTGCGGCGCGCACCGAGGGCGTTGCCGAGGTGCGTGTGGAGATGGTGGCGCCGCGGCATAGGGTGCCCGAAGTGCTGGCAGCCGCGCGCGCTGCACACCCCTACGAGGAGCCCGTACTGCTCGCCGTCGACGCCGTTCGAGGCCTCGCGGACATCGGCCTCGGCAGGATCTGCACATGGCGAGAGGGCGTCACTGTCCGCGATGCGGCCGTGCACGTGTCCCGCACACTCGGCGTGGGCGTCCGCGTCCATGGCCTCGCGACGGCGGCCGTCTCCCGCATCGCGGTGGCGGGCGGGTCGGCAGGCTCCCTCGTCCCGTCGCTTGTGGGCCGTGCGGACGTCCTGGTCGCCGGCGAGGTGCGCTATCATGACGCACTGGACGCCATGGCAGCGGGTATCGCGGTGATCGAGGCCGGACATGACTCCACCGAGTTTGCGCTGGTCGGGCTGCTCGCCCAGACCCTCGCCAACGGGCTTCCAACGCTTCGCGTCGTGACCGAACTCGAACAGACCGCCACGTGGACGCTGGAGGCATGAATGACCGACGGTGAGATCCTGCTTGCACTCGGCGAGCGTGACCTTGAGATCATGCGTGCTGAGCGCGCGCTCGATGAGCTGCCTGAGAAGACAGCCATCCTGAAGCTGCGGCACCGGATCGCGGAGATCGAACGTGCCCGCGAACAGGCGGACGCGTACTGCAGGAAGGCCGACTCGCTCGTCTCCCGCGCACAGGATGAGGCTGCGAGCGTCCAGGACAAGGCCGCTTCTGAGCAGGAGAAGGTACTCTCCGGCCAGGTGACCAACCCCAAGGAGTTGCAGAACCTCACCCGGGAGATCGCTGCCCTTGAGCGCAGACGCGACGCTCTCGAGCACGAAGCACTCGGACTGATGGAGAAGGCCGAGGCGGGTCGCGGGCAGCTCGCCAAGGTAGATGCTGCACTCGCCGAGGGACGGTCGAAGGAGGCCGCGCTCATCGAGCGGTTCAAGGAACGAGGCGGGCAGCTCCAGCACGAGACCGACCGGCTCCGCGCTGAGCGTGACGCCCTCGGCAAGCGATTGCCTGCTGACGTGCTCGCGCGATACGAGGCGGCCCGTGCGTCGAAGCACGGGATCGGGGTCGGGCGGCTTGCCAACGGCGTCTGCAGCGCGTGTCGCACGCAGCTTCCCGCTGACCGCACGCAGTCGCTCGCGCAGGGCCCCGAGATCGCCGAGTGTCCGAACTGCCGCCGCGTTCTCGTCGTTGGGGCCGAGTCCACGTGAGCGACGCATGGGTCGTGAACACCGACGGGGGAGCGCGTGGCAACCCGGGACCGGGCGGCGTCGGCATCGTCGTGCGCTCACCTGACGGCGTCGTCGCGTGTCAGGGTGGAGCATTCCTCGGCACGGTCACGAACAACGTCGCCGAGTACGAGGCCGTCATCTGGGGTCTGCGCGCGGCACGTGCGCTCGGCGCGCAGACTGTCGAGTTGCGGTCCGACAGCGAGCTCGTCGTGCGCCAGCTCACCGGCGTGTATCGCGTGAAGAACCAGGGACTCCTGCCGCTGTTCCGGGAGGCACAACGGCTGATCGGTCTGCTCTCGCACGTTGACATCATCCACGTGCGCCGTGAGCTGAACCGCGAGGCGGACGCACTCGCCAACGAGGCGATGGATGCGCGTGAGACCGTCGGGGACGCGCCCGAACCACCCTGCGGGGCACCTGATACGCTGTTCGGAGACTGAGTGGGAGGCGGAGAGTTGTGTACGATCTGATGATCCGCGGACACTTCGACGCGGCGCACGCCTTGCACGGCTACCCGGGCGAATGCCGCAACCTCCACGGGCACACGTGGGATGTCGAGGTCGTCGTGCGTGGCACTGCGCTCGATGAGGTCGGCATCGTCTACGACTTCAAGACACTCAAAGACGACCTCGCCACGGTCCTCGGCCCACTCGATCACGCGTTCTTGAACGACATCCCACCGTTCGACACGCAGAATCCCACTGCCGAGAATCTGTCCCATCACATCTTCCATGCGCTCGCAGAGCGCGTTGGGAAGCAGGTGCGGGTGGTCGAGGTGTCGGTGTGGGAGTCGCCGATCGCACGCATCACATACCGGCCGGGGGAGTGACCCGCACGGTCACGGCGATCTGCGGAACGCGCGCGCCGGCGGCTGCGAACAGGTGAGAGAACAGAGGTGTCCCGAGAAACCTCGCCTGCGGGATTCCCTAGTCCCCAACTTCCCGTTTCTTACTCTCAGCAACTCCACGCGATCCGGCCAACTTGCGCTGTGCCTTCCCGCGGGGGCTCCATCGAGCAGCTACTGGTACGCTGGCTTTCAGGTTCCGCCCGGTCCGACTTCTCGGGACGCCACTCACGTTACGCGACCGTTCGCGCGCCGTCAACGGGTTCAGTGCAGATGCACCCAGAATCAGACGAACGGTGCTCCGAGGACTACAGGCGGTCGCGTGCGGCGGCGGAGCGGTATCGGACTTCTGATGCCGGGCGACCAGCGGACGTTGGCGATCCTCAGCGGCACTACGTCGGCTCTGCGATGCAGTCTCAGCGCCCTTAGCATGGACGAACACTTGTACGCCACCTATACTCACTGACAGCACGGACCGAGACACCGCACCTACGGAGGCCGCATGCCGAGTGCCACACTCGAGGAGTATCTCGAGGCCATCTACAAGGCCGCGGAGCGCGGTGAGGTGAGACCTGGCCAGCTCGCGGAGACCCTCGGCGTGTCCGCGCCGACGGTCACGGCGACACTCGGGCGCCTGCAGACACGTGGGCTGATCGAGCGCCCGGGAGGCGCGGTTGCGCTCACCCCCACCGGCAGGGAGGCTGCGCTCGATATCATCCGGCGCCATCGCCTCGCTGAGCGCTTCCTCGTCGACGTGCTCGGGCTTGGATGGGACGAGGTGCACGACGAGGCCTGCATCCTCGAGCACGCACTCACGCCACGCGTGCAAGACGCGCTCGAGCGCTTCCTCGACAATCCCGAGGTCTGTCCGCACGGACATCCCATTCCTTCCAAGGACGGCGCCATCGCCACGCAGACCGGCAGACCGCTTGCCGAGGCGGTCTCGGGCGACGTGGTCAAGATCGTTCGTGTCGACGACGAGGACGGTGAACTGCTGTCCTACCTGGCGTCGCTCGGCATGTTCCCGGGTACCGGTGTGCGCGTATGCGACATCGGCCCGTTCAAGGGCCCGCTCCTCGTCGAGGTCGGCACGGCACGCTACGCGCTCGGCCGAGACGTCGCGTCGAAGATCGTCGTGGCCCCGGACTCCGGCCCCGGGTGTCTTACCGAGGGCACCCGTAGGTGAGCTCGACATGCGGCACCGATGGATCCGGAGCGGTCATTCGCCCGGACGGGCATCCCGTCGTCGCGCTTGCGGGCAATCCCAACGTCGGGAAGTCCACGCTCTTCAACGCGCTTACGGGACTCGGCGTCTCCACCGCGCACTACCCGGGCACGACGCGTGAGGTTTCCACGGCCACCGCTCGTTTCGGTGACCGCCTGATCGGCGTCGTCGATCTTCCCGGGTCCTACGGGCTCGGAGGTCGCACGGAAGACGAGGTCATCGCGCGTCGGGCACTGATCGATCTGGCTCCGGACGTCGTGGTGGTGATCGTCGACCCACTGAATCTGGCGCGGACGCTCTACCTTGCACTCGAGGTCCTCGACCTTGGCTTCCGGCTGGTCGTTGCGGTCAATCTGGCCGATGAGGCCCGCCGCGCCGGCGTCACCGTGGACACCACCGCCCTCGCACTGCGGCTCGGCGTCCCGGTCGTCGAGACCGTGGCGACCCGGGGCATCGGTGTGGCCGATGCCGTCGATGCTGCGATCATGACTGCCGCGGCACCTCTCAGGGACGTGTCACATCGTTACGACGACGACCTCGAGGACCTCATCTCGCCCGTGATCGAGGCGTTCGCGTCAGCCGAGTGCACGCCGGGGGGTCTTGCGCCGCGAGGTGCGGCTCTCGCGCTCCTCGGCGATGTGCATGGCTTCGGTCCGCAGGCCGACGCGGGGGTCGGTGCAGCGGCCGATGCCGTCCGCTCGGCGATGGCGCGTCGATACGGGGAGTCCGCAGCCATCCACCTTGCGCGTGAACGGCATGGCCGGGCGGGCACACTGGCCGACGAGGTCACGGTCCGCAGCGGATCGCACGGCCGTGCTCCACGCGACCTCTGGTCCCTCACCACCGCGCCGATGACAGGCGTGCCGCTGGTCATCGCAGTGGCGGCCGCCATCTTCGGCTTCTTGTTCTTCATCGGCGATCTGCTGGCCGGTGCGTTCTCGCTGGCCTGGGAGGGCACCGCCTCACCGGTGATCACCGCGATGGTGACGACCCTTGCGGGTGAAGGGGTGACCTCGCGGGTGCTCCTGTGGGGATTCGATGCCGGTATCGAGGCATCACTGGCGATCGGGCTGCCGTACATCCTGACGTTCTACGTGCTGCTCGGCATGCTTGAGGACACCGGGTACCTGAATTCGCTCGCGTTTCTCACCGACCGCGTGATGCACCGGTTCGGACTGCACGGACGCGCTGTCGTTCCACTGGTGGCGGCAGCGGGGTGTAACGTCCCCGCACTCGTGGCGGCCAACGACCTTCCTACCAAGCGCGAGCGGCTGATCGCTTCGACGCTGGTCCTGTTCGTTCCGTGCAGTGCCCGGACTGCCGTCATCCTCGGTGCGGTGGGACACTACGTCGGTTGGCGGCCTGCCGCGTTGGTGGTGCTGATCCTGTTCGCGCAGTGGGTGGGGATCGCGCTCGTGCTGCAGCGGCTGCTTCCGGGCGAGTCGCGTGGCCTTGTCATGGAGATGTTCCCGTTCCGTAGGCCATCGCTTCGCCGTGTCATCGCCAAAGCCTGGGCCCAGTTCCGTGAGTTCCTGTTCATCGCCACACCCATCGTCATCGTGGGCAGTCTCGTCCTTGGAGGGCTGTACGAGAGCGGTTGGCTGATGTACCTCTCAGAGCCTCTGGCGCCTGTCGTCGAAGGCTGGCTCGGCCTCCCTGCGGTCGCCGGGCTCACGCTGATCGTAGGGATGCTCCGCAAGGAGCTTGCGCTGCAGCTGCTCGTGGCTCTCGCGGTCGCGACATCGGGGTTCGCCGGGGCCGAGTTGACTGCGCTCATGGCCCCCGCGGCTATCGTGGTCTACGCTCTGGTGAACGCCATCGCGCTCCCGTGCATCTCGTCGGTCGCGGTGTTCGCCCGCCGTCATGGCCTGGCGCGTTCGCTCGTGGTCCTGGCGCTGAGCGTTGCTCTCGCACTCGTGATGGGCGGCGTCATGGCGCGCCTCCTGCCCGCGCTGGGCATGATGTGAGGCTTCGGATGCCGTAGCGCTCCACGCGTGTGAGCAGGAGAATGTCGATACCTGTGTCCGTTTCCGATCCTGCGTTGTGCTCGTCGTGATGTCAGAGGCGTCTTGTATACCGAACATACGTTCGATATACTGATGATGCCGGGCGTGGACCCCTGAAGCTCCTTCCACGCCCGGTCTTTCTCCCTCAAAAGGACGTCTCCCATGGGCCGGAACCGCGCGATCAGATCGTTCGACCCCCGTAAGACCGGGCAGCCGCTCGATCTGTTCACCGCGACCGACACCCGTACGCCGGTGATCATCGAGCTGTTGCGATGTCCCTGGATAGTCCGTGGGTCCGACCTCGAGCACGGTGATCCGAGCCCTGCGGGAACAGACTCCGGACTCGGCGGGAAGCGGCGTGAGTGGGGAATCGAGGTCGTGTGGGACGGCGAGCGGGCCGCACCGCGAAGCTTTCTGCTCGATGGACGGCGCTATCCCGTGGACGCGGTGGTGCAGACGTGGGCGATCGAGCGCGCGTGGTGGGACCTGCGGCGACGCACGAGTCGGCGCTGTTTTCGCGTGCTTGCACGCGGCGGTCTCTACGACCTCGCGTACGACCGCATCGCTAACCGGTGGCTGCTCACCGGCATCGTGGACTAGAGCCGTCATGGCGGGCTTCGTACATCTCCACGTGCACTCGCACTTCAGCTTCATGGACGGTGCCGCGTCGCCCGCTGCGCTGCTCCAGCATGCGGCGGGGTATGGCATGGGCGCGCTCGCGCTCACCGACCACCAGGGACTCTACGGTGCCATCCGCTTCTACCGTGCGGCGCTTGAGGCGGGCGTGAAGCCGATCATCGGTGCCGAGATCGTGATCGAGGCCGCGGGACTCAAGGCCGACGCCGCGATCGAGGGCGACCTGCCACCCGGGCTACGGTTGCCGCTCTCGGCGCCGGTGGGCTTCGGTCGGGCGGCCGGCGCGGGCTTCCACCTCACGCTGCTCGCGCAGGACATCACCGGCTATCGCAACCTGTGCCGGTTGCTTTCACGTACCCACGTGCGCGCCGGCGACGAGCCGTCGGTGGTCACGCTCGCCGATCTCGAGCAGTGCTCGGACGGCCTCATCGGCCTTTCGGGTTGCCCATGCGGGGAGGCGGGCTCGGCGGTGCTCACCGGCCTCGGTGCGCGCAGTGAGCGGGCGCTCCGCCGTCTGGCACGCTGCTTCGCCCCGGGCAACTTCTACGTGGAGCTCATGCACCTGCTCACGCCCGACTCTCCGCGTTACATCGCCTCGCTCGTGGCGCTTGCCGGGCGATGCGGGCTGCCGGTGGTCGCCACCAACAACGTCCACTATGCGAAGCGGCGCGACTTCCGCATCCACGACGTGCTTGCTTCGGCAGGAGCGCGCACGATGCTTCCGGGGCCGTACGACCGCCCCAACGCCGAACTCTGGCTCAAGCCCGCCGGTGAGATGCGACGGCTCTTCGCCGACGTGCCGCAGGCGTGTGACGCCACGCTCGAGATCGCCGAGCGCTGCTCGCTCGACCTTGGCCTCGGCTCGTTCCACTTCCCGGCGGCCGACGTGCCGAGGGGGGAGACGCCGTACTCCGTGCTCTCCAAGGCCGCCTGGCGCGGGCTGGAGCAACGCTACCGGCCGGTCACGCCCGAAGCGGTCAGGAGGCTGCAGTACGAGCTCAGCGTCATCCAGGATCTCGGCTTCCCGGAGTACTTCCTCACGGTGAAAGACATCGTGGACTTCGCCAAACGCGAGGGTATCCGCTGTAGCGGGCGGGGGAGCGCGGGCGATTCGATCGTCACGTACGTGCTCGGCATCACCGACGCCGACCCCATCGCGCACGACCTGCTCTTCGAGCGCTTCCTGAATCCCGAGCGGCGGCAGATGCCTGACATCGACGTGGACTTCGACTCGCGCCGTCGCGACGAGGTGATCGCGTACATCTACGAACGGTTCGGGCACGACCATGTCGCGATGGTGGCCACCGTCAACACCATGACGGCCCGGAGCGCCGTGCGCACGGCAGCCAAAGCACTCGGCCATACACCCGATGAGATCAACGCGTTCTCGCGCTACCTGCCGTGGGTGAGCGCGCACCGGCTCCCCGAGGTGCTCGAGACGTACCCTGAATGCCGCGACCATCCACTGCTCGCGCCAAAGCACCAGTTACTCGTGGAACTTGCGACCGAGCTCGACCACACGCCCATGCACCTCGGCACGCACCTCGGCGGGTTCATCATCACGCGCGAGCCTATCGATAGCTGGATGCCGCTGCAGTGGGCGGCCAAAGGTGTTGTGGTCTCGCAGTACGACAAGGACGACATCGAGGCGCTCGGCCTGGTGAAGATGGACATCTTGGGACTCCGCACCCACTCGGCCATCAGCGACACGGTGCGGATGGCGCGTGAACGGGTGGGCGAGGCCGCGGTGCCCGAGCCGTTCGAGTTGCCGCACGACGACCCGCGCGTGTACGCCACGATCGCCGCGGCCGACACCGTGGGGATGTTCCAGCTCGAGAGCAGCGGTCAGCGCAATCTCGCGATGCGCCTCAAGGAACGCGACTTCGAGGACATCATCGCCGCGATCTCGCTCTTCCGCCCCGGCCCGCTCGAGGCCGAGATGATCACACCGTTCATCCGCAGGCGCCACGGCATCGAACCGGTCACGGTGCCACATCCGGCGATGGGCGAGGTGCTGCGTTCGAGCTACGGCGTGATCGTCTACCAGGAGCAGGTGCTGCAGGTCGCCCAGGCCGTGGCCGGCTTCACACTCGCCGAGGCCGACTCGCTCCGGCGGGCGATGACCAAGGGCCGTAGTCGTGCGGCGATGGAGGCTATCAAGACACACTTCGTGGAACGCGCGTGCTCACTCGGCGTCACGCACGACGTGGCCGAGGAGGTCTTCCGGCAGCTCGAGGGGTTCGCAGCGTACGGCTTCTGCAAGGCGCATGCGGCGTGCTTCGCGGTGGTCTCGTACGCCACCGCCTGGCTCAAGACCTACTACCCGGCCGAGTTCGCCTCGGCGATCTTGAACAACGAGCCGATGGGCTTCTACAGCCCGCGGGTCGTGCTCGACGACGTGCGGCGCCACGGTATCAGCGTGCTGCCGCCGCACATCAACGCCTCTTCGGCGGAGTTCACGGTGGAGCAGGACGGGGGCGCGGTGCGCGTCGGCCTCGGGAGCCTGCTTCACATGACCTCGCGCCTGCTGTCTGTGCTGGAAGCCGAGCGGGCCGTACGCCCGTTTGCCGACCTCGCCGACTTCCTCAAGCGGACGCGCGCCGAAGAGCCGGCCGCACGAAGCCTCATACGCGTCGGGGCTCTCGACGGCCTGGGGATGACCGATGCCGGACGCCCGCCCACGCGCGACGAGATGCTCGCGCTCGTGCCGGAGCTCAAGGCGGTCATCGCCAGGCAGGGCGTGGCCGGTGACGACACGCTGCTGATCGCACCTGCGCGTGCGCGGGGGCCTGTCGACACCGGTCACGTCTCGGGCTGGACGCCCGCGATGCGGCTCTCGGCCGAGCTCGAGTGCCTCGGGCTCGCCATCACCGCGCACCCGCTCTCACTCGCGCGGGCCGACCTCGAGCGGCGCGGGGTCACCTGGGCGCGCGACCTGCCCGCGTGTGACGACCGCCAGCGCATCCGCGTATGCGGCGTGCGGGAGCGCGCGCAGACGCCCCGGACGCGCTCAGGGAAACGCACATGCTTCCTCACGATGGAGGACCCCACCGGCTTGATCGACGTGGTCGTCTTCGAGGACGCGCTCAACCGCTACGGCGACGTGATCGTGAAGAACCGCGCGTACCTCGTGGAGGGGATGCTGCAGAACAACTGCGAGCGCGGCATCGCGCTCATCGCCGAGCTGATCGAGCCGTACGTGGTCCGCGATGACCAACGAGAACTCGTGCGCCTGAGGCGTGGAGTGGGCGCCGGCCCGCTCGGCCCCACGCTCGGCGGAGCAGGGGCGCCTGAGAGCGAGTGCGGGGAGGCCATTGCGTAGTCACTCGGCAGGGCGGGAAAGCCCTCAGGAGGCATGTCCTCCTGAGGGCTGCGGGCTCCGCCCGAGGACTATGAAGCGGTGGCCTCCCCGCACTCACTCCTGCTCTTCAGACTCGTGCTCGAGATGTCCGAAGCCGATCGCGTCCTCACCAAAACGCTCGCGCACGCGATCGATGCTCTCGGCGAGCGCTCGGGAGCGTTGTCGCTCCTCGGCGGGCGTCGGTGCGAACAAGTCGAGTTGCTCGGCGGGTGCCGAGAACCCCGACACACCGAACCCGAGCAACCGCAGACCCGCCCCGGGTGTCCACACACGGCGCACCAGATCGAGCGCAGCGGGGACGAGCTCGGCCTCGAGGTCGGTCGGCGAGGGGAGTGTCTCGCTTGCACTGCGCGTGGTGAAGTCGCCGTAGCGTACCTTGACCGTCACGGTCCGTCCGGCCAGCTCCGCACGACGCAGACGTGACGCCACCTTGATGGCCAGGTCACGCAGCGCCGGTTCCACCTCGGCCCACTGCCGGATGTCCGTGGCGAAGGTGTGCTCGTGCGAGACCGACTTCACCGACCGTCCTTCGCCCACGGGTCGGTCGTCGATGCCCGCCGCTTTGCGCACGACGTCCGGCCCCCACGAGCCGAGGAGGTCCAGTGCCGTGTGCTCGTCGAGCGCAGCTAGTTGTCCGAGCGTCTTGATGCCCGCAGCACGCAGCCGCGATGCCGTGGACTGCCCGATCCCCGAAAGGGCGGTGACGGGCATCGGAGTGAGGAAGGACGCCTCGTCGCCAGGCCGGACCACCGTGATCCCGTGAGGCTTCTCGTGATCGGACGCGATCTTCGCCACCGTCTTGGACGTGGCCACACCCAGCGAACAGGACAGGCCGAGGGCGTCCACGTGACCCTGGATCGCGCGCGCGACATCTGCGGGGTCCGGATCCTCGGAGCGGACAGGGGTCACGTCGAGATACGCCTCGTCTATCGACACCTGCTGGACGCGCGGTGTGAACGATCGGAGGATCTCCATCACGCGGTCCGAAAGCTCCCGGTAACGCGCGAAGCGCGCGGGCGCCCAGATGGCATCCGGGCATCGCCTGGCCGCCTGAGCAGAGGGCATCGCGGAGTGCACCCCGTAACGTCGTGCCTCGTACGACGCGGTCGCAACGACGCCGCGGCCCTTCGCAGACCCGCCGACGATCACGGGCAGTCCACGCCAGTCAGGGTGGTCGAGTTGCTCGACAGCGGCGAAGAAGGCGTCCATGTCCACGTGGACTACGCCGCGTGCGTTCCAGGTGTCGCGTGTCTCAGTCATGTCCCGAGTGTAGGTGGCTCGCGCCCAGGACGGTAGACTGGCCTCAAGGAGGTGGGCCGATGCTCATCGGTGCGCACGTAGGTGTGTCAGGAGGCTATCCGCAGGCGGTGGACTACGCGGTCTCGGTCGGGTGCGAGTGCATGCAGGTATTCGCGAAGAGCCCTCGGCAATGGAGCGCACGCCCGCTCGACCCGGAGGTCGCGTCGGCCTTCCGCCGCCGCTGCGCCGAGGTAGGCATGGGTCCGGTGGTCGTGCACACGGCGTACCTCATCAACCTCGGAAGCGTCGACGACGCGCTCTGGGAGCGTTCGTGGCGTGCGCTCGCCGACGAACTCGCGCGTGCTGAGACGCTCGGCGCTGCGCTCGTGGTGACGCACCTCGGCACGCAGTTTCGCGCCGATCCCGGCGGCACGCACACGAGGATCGCCGCGGGCGTGGCCGCCGCACTTCGTCTCGCGGGGCCGTCCGACGTACGCCTCCTGCTCGAGAACACGGCCGGCGCTGGCACCACGTACGGCAGCGGGCCCGAGGAGCTCGGCGCGGTCCTATCCGGACTCGGCGATGACCGGGAACGCGTCGGCGTCTGCCTCGACACCTGTCATGCGCATGCTGCCGGGTACGACCTGTCGGATCGGCAGGTCTGGCGTGATCTTGTCGACTCGTTCGAGCGATGCTGCGATATGCCGATCGAAGCGGTCCACGCCAACGACTGCGCATTCCCACCCGGTGAGCACAAGGACCGTCACGCCTGGATAGGCGACGGCACTATAGGGAAGGACGGATTCGCTGCGATGTTCGATGCCCTTGCCGGCACTGGCGTTCCTGTCATCCTCGAGATGCCCGGAGAAGTGCCGGTGAAGGACGAGGAGAACCTCAGGCGTCTGAGGGAGTTGCGTGCCGCTTCCGCGGCGCACGCGTCACGCGCCGTATGATCGCATCGATCCGTCGGACCGCGTCGGCGACATCGTCATCGACCGGCACGACAACGGGCCGATGCTCATGGAGGTATCCGTCGATGAGCAGCATGTCCCTGAGTCTTCGCGCCGTTATCGGAAGCGGGCGGCCTGCCCGGCGCCTGGCCCGGTGGAGTGCACGCGCAAGAATGGCGAGCGCCGATCCCGAGGCGACGTCGTCACGTCCCACACGTACCGTCGTGTGCAGCCATCCGTGCACGAGCACGTGCAAGGCGAGCGCGCGCTCGTCACCCTCGATCACAACGCGCACCGGCACCTCGGCAGCACGCGCCGCGACCCCGAGTGCGCTCAGCGTGCGGTCCAGGGCCCGAGCGGCATCACGGTAACGGATCGCGTCCTCGTACCGCTCGTCGGTCACCGCGCGCTCGCGATGGGCGTTCAGTGATTCGCGGAACGTGGTGCCGCCACCGTTGAAGATCGCGAGCGCATCGGTCACCCGGCGACGGTAGGCGTCCTCCGAGGTGTCCACGGCATCGCGGTCATGCAGACAGCACGTCATGTCCGGACAGCGGGAGGTGCCACAGGCGTCAAGCGACCGCGTGCAGCGGCGCAGCCGGAAGTGGGTCGACAGCGCCTGCGCCAGCGTGACGGCGGCCCACTCATTAGCGACCGGACCGAAGATGACGCCAGACCGCAGTCGACGGCGCGTGACGCGGAACGCCGGGTACTCCGCGTCAGGATCGATGTGGAGATACAGTGGCTCTCGCAGTCGATGCTGATCACGGTTGTACCGGGGACGGTAGTGATCGAGCAGCCGGCTCTCCAGGAGCAGCGCATCCAGCCGAGATGTGCAGGATATGTGGTCGATGCAGGCGGTGTGCGCGGCATACGCCGCCCGCTCGGCATCGGCAGGTGAGTAGAAGTGGCTGCGGACCCGGGCACGAAGGTCCTTCGCACGACCCACGTACACGACATCCCCAGACTCGTCGCGGAAGAGGTACAGGCCGGGACCATCGGGGAGGTGGGTGGCGAGCGAGAGCTTGCGTGAGAGGGTGCCGTGACGAGCAAGGCCACACAGCACCGCGGCCTGCTCGGCGTTGAACACGCCGCGTTCGGCGAGCATGGGGATCATCGAGATGAACACCTCGGCGGTGGCCAGCGCATCAGGCAGCGCCCGGTGGTTGGGGACGGCGGTCGCGCCGCATGTAGCGGCAAGCACCCGGAGGTTGTAGTGGGTCATGCCGGGAAGCAGACGGCGTGCAAGAGACAGGGTGTCGAGCACAGGGCGTTGGAAGGGGTGACCCACCCAGCGCTCGGCTTCGTAATCGAGGAAACCGAGGTCGAAGCGATGATTGTGGGCCACCAGCACCGCGCCCTCCGCGAACGTCGCGAAGGACCGTATGGCCTCTCTGACGTCAGGAGACGTCTCCAGCATCCCGTCGGTGATGCCGGTCAACTCGGCGACGACCGGCGGGACGGGCTCCCTCGGCCGCACAAGCGTTTCGAACGTGTCGGTGATGCGGCCGCCCTGGATGCGCGCGGCTCCGATCTCGATGATATCGCTCGTTCCTGGCCGACCGCCCGTGGCCTCGATGTCGACAGCCACGAACGTGCCGGTGATGAGGTCGGTGGGGCCTAGCATCTGTGATCAGGACACCTTTCGTCGTTTCCGATGCTATCACGGCCGAACATCCGGCGTGGGTGTGTCGCGCGTCACCGACGGGCGGGGTACCATATGATGAAGCCCGTGCCATGTTCATGTGCCGCACCGAGGAGAGGTGTCCCCATGTCGTTCTACGTCGTGGAGCGCGATCCTGACGACGGTTCCCTGCGCTCAGTCACCCCCGGACTCGCCGATCGCGCGGCAGCTGTGCAGGTGCTGCAGGACTTGCTCGCCGCCGGGACCGTGACGGTCACCGGGGACCTGTTCGTGCTCGACCTGGACAGCGCCGCACCGGTGATCGTGCTGCCTCCGGTGCCCATGCCGCCTGCCGAGCCGCTCACCGAGCCGATGCTCGATGAGACACCAGGCATCGAGGAGACCTCTGGTCTCGATGAGGCCGCCACCGCACTCAGTGCGCCGGACGTCTTCGACACACCCGCCGAGGACGCGCCTGACCAGGAGGGCCCGATCGAGACAGGCGACGACCTCGCTTCTGCCCTCCGACGGGCCGCCACCTCCCTCGAGTCCGAAGGGGTCGTCGCGCCCGAGTCGGTCTCGGGCCTTGACGCCGCCGATGACGACACCGCTGCGGATTCCGAGGAGCCTCGGATCGAACCGGTCGGCGAGGACTGGCCGTGGATGGGCGTCACCGCCGTTGAGGAAGTGCTCCCTGATGTCGACGCAGAGGATCTCGAGCCGGCTGGCGACGTCGAGCCTGATGCTGCGGCTCACTCCGAACTCGATGAGGGTGCAGCTGAGCCAGAACTCGAAGACGAGGTCGTGGCCGAGGCGGGCCACGACGCGGTCGAGCCCGTTGTCAACGATGATGAGGGACTCGATCACGAGGAGCCGTCCGTCGCTGACCAGGTGAGCGCACTCCTCGGCTCGCTCGCCGAGCCCGTTGTCAGTCATGTCGCAGAGCCCGCCGGTGTAGCTGAGGCTTCGGCCCCCGAGCCTGTCGTTGCCTCAGACCTCGATGAGCCGTCGGTCGAAGACTCCCCGCTGATCGTGCCGTCTGCTATCGACGACGAGGTATACCTCCCACGCCCTGTCATCCTCGGTGACTACGAGGATGCGGCAGAGACCGCTCCTCAGGAGGCACCCGCCGAGGCGGCTACCGAGGTGCCTGCCGAGACCGCTCCGGCTGACCCGGACGTCGCGCTTCCAGAGATCGACTACGTGCCGTCCGGTGAGCTCGACCTCGATACGTACACCTGCGATGACTGCGTATACGTCTACACCTGCCCCAAGGTGGGAGAGTCCTCGCCCAAGGAGTGCGGCTCGTTCCAGTGGAAGTCCAACTGACCACAACTTCTAGGTGACATGGGCGACCCGTCTACCATATAGTGTAGACGGGTCGTTTCTCATCCTGGAGGGGTGCATGGCTCGGGAGGACGCCTCTGCGTATCCGTTCAGCGCCGTCGTCGCGCAGGACGCGCTCAAGACCGCGCTCCTGATCAACGCGATCGATCCGCGTGTCGGGGGTGTTCTCATCCGCGGCGAGAAGGGGACCGCCAAGTCCACCGCCGTCCGTGGCATGACGACCGTGCTGCCCGAGATCGACGTGGTCGAGGGGTGCCGCTTCGGCTGCGACCCCGGTGACCGCCGGGAACTGTGCCCTGACTGTGCCGAGGCCCGCGCCGCCGGTCCTCTCCCGCGCATCCGACGGCGCCCGGCGATCGTGGATCTGCCCGTCTCGGCAACCGAGGACCGTGTCGTCGGCACCCTCGATCTGGAGGCCGCGCTCAAGCATGGTGAGCGACGGTTCGAGCCCGGGCTGCTCGCGCGCGCCAACCGCGGCATCCTGTACATCGACGAGGTCAACCTTCTGGACGATCACCTCGTCGACACGCTCCTGGATGCGGCTGCCAGTGGGCGCAACATCGTCGAGCGTGAGGGCATCCGTTACGAACACCCCGCCCGGTTCGTGCTCGTAGGGACCATGAACCCCGAGGAGGGTGAGCTGCGCCCCCAGCTGCTCGACCGCTTCGGACTGTGCGTTGATGTGCGGGGCATCACCGATGCCGATGTCCGTGTCGAGGTCATGCGCCGGCGGCGCGCCTACGAAGACGACCCCGTCGGCTTCGCGCGCGCCTGGGAGCCGGAACAGCAGTCGTTGCGCGAGGTCCTCACAGGCGCGATACACACGCTTCCTGACGTTGAGCTCGACGACGACCTGCTGTTCCTCATCGCCTCTGTCTGTGCGTCCATGGAGGTCGACGGCCACCGTGCTGACCTGGTCATGGCGCGCGCCGCCACGGCGTACGCTGTTCTCGGCGGTCGTCGGGAGGTGACGCCCGCAGACGTTCAAGCGGTCGCCCCGATGGTGCTTGCACACCGCATGCGCAAGACGCCGTTCGCTGAAGATCGTCTCGATGAGGAGCGTCTCCAGCAGGTGATCTCGCAGTCCAGCAGCGCCACGGACTCCACACAGGGCGAGTCTCCCACTCGGCCCGAGCCTGCCGACGGGTCCCTTCCGGCCCCGGTGCAAGCGGAGTCATCGGTCGGAGAAGCTGCGGCGGCCCCGGATGTCGAGGCCGAGCTCGTTGTCGGCATGGACCGGGTCAGACGCTCGCGCAGCGGCCGTCGGCAGGAGACCACTACCAGTGATCGGTCCGGCCGATACGTCCGTGCCGAGGAGCCTCGCCCTGGCGCACCTGTCGACCTCGCCCTGGACGCGACCATCAGGGCCGCGGCCCCAAACCAGGCCGGACGGCAGGGCGACCTCGCTATCAATGTCGGCCCTGCCGACGTCCGCTCCAAGGTCCGTACCCGGCGGGTCGGCGCGTCGATCGTCTTCTGCGTCGACGCGAGCGGCTCCATGGGTGCCGCCAACCGTATGGAGGCCGCCAAAGCAGCTGTCTTCGAGTTGCTCGTCGACGCCTACCAGCGTCGCGACCGGGTGGGTCTCGTGGCATTCCGGGGTGACGGAGCCGAGGTCGTGCTTCCGCCCACGGGCAGTGTGGAGCTCGCGCAACTCAGGTTGCGGTCGCTGCCCACCGGCGGCGCGACGCCTGTTGCCCACGGGATCCTCAAGTCACTCGACGTCCTTGCCGCCGAGACCCGCCGAGACGACAGCGTCGTGCCCTGGATGGTCCTGTTGACTGACGGCAAGGCCAACGTCGGCCTCGCCGACGGGCTTGGCAGCGAGGATGCCAGGCTCGCCGCGACCCGTCTGCGCGAGGCCTCGATCAACACGCTCGTGATCGATACCTCTGGTCCGGGGAGCGGCATCGCCGCCCGGGAGCTTGCGCGTGCCGCTGGGGCCGAGTACGTCCGTGTCGGAGCGCCATCGGGTGTCAGCCTCGCAAGCGCCGTACGCCAGAGACTTGCGGGCTGATCCGAACAGGCGAGCGAGCGCGGGAGTGGGCCTGTAAGCCGGATTCTGTCGCGTGCGACCATCTATCTGGGACCGACGTCACCGTCGGCCTCGCGCGGGCAACCCGAGCGTCGACCGGGCCGGTCTTGACCGCTCCTATTCGCCCTTGCTCCGGGTGGGGTTTGCCAAGCCGCCACGTCACCGTGACGCTGGTGCGCTCTTACCGCACCGTTTCAGCTTTTCCGGCCCCGGGGGACCGGAGTCTTCTTTTCTGTGGCACTTTCCGTCGGCTCGCGCCGCCCTGGCGTTACCAGGCACCCTGCCCTGTGGAGTCCGGACTTTCCTCACACCCGAAGGTGCGCGGCCGCACAGCCCACTCCCGCACGCACATTCTAGCAGGGTATGACATACAGCCCACGGGAAGGAATACACTCATGTGCAGGGGTTGCATGCGAGCGTTCATCCGACTGAGGGGGTGCGTGATGAACAACTACCTGGATCGTGACGATCTGCTGCTCATCGGCGATGGAGCGCTCATCACGTGCGGCGTGAGTGCTATGGCCATGGCTGTCGTGCTCTTGCTGAGTGAGGTCCTATCGGCTCAGAGTGAGGTACCCGTCTGGTTGCAGACCGTGAGCTCCACAGCCTTCTTCGGCTCGGCGCTCGCGGGACCGGTTCTGGCATGGCTTGCGAGCAAGCGGAAGATCACCGCGCTGGTAGTGCTGGGTGCCGTGTTGGGTGGGGTTCTGATCGTGGTCTCTTTCGCGATTCTGGCAGCGCTCACCGGCGTCTTCCAGCTCGCGTTGCGGGGGATCAAGACCGAAGGTCCATGGGGACTCGCGGCGCTTAGCGTCCTCGCACTGGCTGGTCTCGCGTTCGTCGCCGTGAGGCTCATCCGAGACGCGTTGGCTGACCGCCGGAAACCGCAGCCCGAGCATCCAACACTTGACGTACTCCGCATTGCGTCCGCCGCGATCGTTGTCGTGTACATAGCGGCAATCGTGCTCGTCGCGTTCATCCCGGGCCGCGCCGAAGTGATCGAGGCCATCACGTTCATGCTCATCAGCGCCGTGAGCGGCGCATGTCTGGTGGCTGGCCCGGCGATGCTAACGCACGCGATCAAGAATCGTCAGCAGCCGACGCTCGATGCTGGAGTGAACCCGACGTAGCCGACGAAGGCCTACGCGTCCTGACGACCCTGCGCCTGCAGCTTCGCCCACGTGTCCTTAAGCGTGAGCGTGCGGTTGAACACGGGCGCACCGGGCGCCGAGTCGGGATCCGGACAGAAGTAGCCGAGCCGCTCGAACTGCACCGTCTGGCCCACGGGCACCTCGGCAAGCGACGGTTCCACGAAGCAGCTCGCGAGCACGACTTCCGACTGCGGGTTGAGGTCCTCGAAGAGGTCGCTGCCGCCTGAGCCAGGGTTCGGGCTCGCGAAGAGGTGGTCGTAAAGGCGCACCTCGGCGGGGACCGCGTGTGCGGCCGAAAGCCAGTGGAGCGTGGCCTTCACCTTGCGACCGTCGGGCGCGTTTCCGCCACGGGTCTCCGGATCGTACGTGCAGCGGATCTCGGTGATGCGGCCGTCGGCGTCCTTCACCACGTGGGTGCACGTGATGAAGTAGGCCGAGCGCAGCCGAACTTCGCGGCCGGGCGCAAGGCGGAAGAACTTCTTGGGCGGGTCCTCCATGAAGTCGTCCCGCTCGATCCAGAGTTCGCGCGCAAACGGCACCGTGCGCGTGCCCGCAGACTCGTCCTCGGGGTTGTTCACGACCTCCATGTGCTCGACGGTGTCCTCCGGGTAGTTCTCGATGACGACCTTCACCGGGTCGAGCACGCCGAAGCGGCGCAGCGCGGTGCGGTTCAAGACGTCGCGGACCGCATGCTCGAGCATCTCGATCTCGACGACGCTGTCGGCACGCGCGACGCCGATCATCCCCGCGAAGTCGCGCAGTCCCTCGGCGGGGAAGCCGCGACGGCGGATTCCCGAGAGGGTGGGCATGCGCGGATCGCTCCAGCCGCGCACGTGGCCCTCGTTCACAAGCTTCAGGAGCACGCGCTTGGAGAGCACGGTGTGCGTGAGATTGAGGCGCGCGAACTCGTACTGGTGCGGCACCGCCGGCACCGGGAGGTTCTCGATGAACCAGTCGTAGAGCGGCCGGTGGTCCTGGAACTCCAGGGTGCAGATGGAGTGCGTGATGCCCTCGATCGCGTCGGACTGCCCGTGCGCGAAGTCGTAACTCGGGTAGATGCACCAGGCGTCGCCCGTGCGCGGGTGCGCGACGTGCAGGATGCGGTACATCACGGGGTCGCGGAAGTTGATGTTGGGCGAGGCCATGTCGATCTTGGCGCGGAGCACGCGCGCGCCGTTCTCGAACTCACCGGCGCGCATGCGATCGAACAGGTCGAGGTTCTCCTCCACGGACCGGTCACGCCAGGGACTCGGCGTGCCCGGCTCGGTCAGCGTGCCGCGATGTGCGCGGATCTCCTCGGCGGAGAGGTCGTCCACGTACGCCTTGCCCTCACGGATGAGGTGGAGCGCCCATTCGTAGAGCTGCTCGAAGTAGTCCGACGCGTAGTACAAGTGCTCGCCCCAGTCGAAGCCGAGCCAGCGCACGTCGGTCATGATCGAGTCGATGTACTCCTGCTCCTCCTTGACCGGGTTCGTGTCGTCGAAGCGCAGATGGCAACGGCCGCCGAATTCGTCGGCGATGCCGAAGTTCAGGCAGATGGACTTGGCGTGCCCGATGTGAAGGTAGCCGTTAGGCTCCGGAGGGAAGCGCGTCACGACGGTCTCATGGCGGCCTTCCCGCAGGTCAGCGGCCACGATGTCGCGGATGAAGTCGCTGCGGGGCGAGGGGGGTGTCGTCTGTGTGTCCATGGTGGCCGAGGATAGCATATGGCGCTCACAGCGTGGACGCAGAGACCCCCTCGTTGCCGAGGGGGTCTCGTGATCTTTGGTAGCCCGTACGGGATTCGAACCCGTGATCTCCGCCTTGAGAGGGCGGTGTCCTAACCGCTAGACGAACGGGCCATGTGTGGCTGGGGTACTAGGGCTCGAACCTAGACTCTTCGGAACCAGAATCCGACGTGTTGCCAGTTACACCATACCCCACCGCGCTCCGGGCGCAGCCAGGGCGCGAATAGGAATCCTACCTGGGAGGTTCGTGGGTGTCAACCCGTCCTATCGGCTGCGCGCGAGCTCTGCGGCGGCCCGCAACCTCCTGAGTGCCACCGTGCGATCGAGCAGGGCCAGCGACTCGAAGAGCGGGGGAGAGACGAGGCTTCCGGTCACCGCCACGCGCACGGCCTGGAACACGGGTTTCGGCTTCATGCCGAGTGCCTCGGGAAGAGAGCGAAGCGCCGCTTCGATGCCCTCGGCGGTCCACGCGGTCACGCCATCGAGCGCCGCCGTCGCAGCCTCGAGCACTCCGGGCGCGCCCTCGGCGGCCAGTGCCTTGTCCGCGGCGACAGGATCGATCTCCACCGCGTCGCCGAACAGGAACGTCACGGCAGGAGCGATCTCGGTCATGCGCTTCACGCGCTCCGACACCAGCGGCGCGAGCTCCTCAAGCCACGCTCGCCGTGCGCCCAACGTCTCCCGCGTGCCCAGACCAGCTTCCGCAAGCCAGGGGACCATGCGCTCGACAAGCTGCTCGGGCGACATCTCCCTTATGTAGACGCCGTTCATCCATTCGAGCTTCTCAACGTCGAAGATCGCGGGGTTCTTCGAGATCCGCTCGAGGGCGAAGTTCTCCTGGAGCGTCTCGGCGGAGATGATCGTGGTCTCCCCGTCCAGCGACCATCCGAGCAGCGCAAGGTAGTTGAGCAACGCTTCGGGCAGGATGCCTTCGTCGTGGAACGCCTCGACCGACGTGGCCCCGTGGCGCTTGGAGAGCTTCTTCCCATCCGGGCCGAGGATCATGGAGAGGTGCGCGAACTGCGGCACTGCGGCGTCCAGCGCCTCGAAGACCAGTACCTGCTTCGGCGTGTTGGAGAGGTGGTCGTCGCCGCGGATCACGTGGGTGATCGCCATGGCGGCGTCGTCCACCACTGTCGCGAAGTTGTATGTCGGCGTCCCGTCACTGCGTACGAGAACGAAGTCGTCGACGGACATCGCGGGGAACACCGTCTCACCACGCACCACGTCGTCCACCACGATCTCCCCACGGTCCTGCGGTACCGCCAGACGCCACACGCATGACTCACCCGCGTCGATGCGCTCCCGGGCAACGTCCGAGCCCAGACGCCGGCAGGTGCCGTCGTAGCCGCCGCTGCTCTCACCGGAACGGGCGGCGGCGCGTTTGGCCTCGAGCTCCTCCTGCGTGCAGAAGCACGGATACGTATGCCCTGAGGCCTTGAGCGACTCAAGCGCCTCGGCATAGTGCGCCGCCCGTTTCATCTGGAAGTACGGCCCGTACGCCCCATCGACCTCGGGACCTTCATCCCAGTCCAGGCCCAGCCAGCGCATGGACCGGAGGATCTGCTCTGTGTTCTCGGGCGTGGAGCGCTCCGGGTCGGTGTCATCGATACGCAGCACGAAGACCCCGCCTGCGCGGCGGGCGAACGCCCAGTTGTAGATGGCGGTTCGGGCGCCGCCGATGTGAAGGAGGCCGGTCGGGCTGGGGGCGAAGCGTACGCGGACCTGCTGAGTCACGGGAATCCTCTCGGACGGAGCGGGATGGCTGGATGCGCGGTACGTCAGGCGTCGTGGGCCTCAGGTTCCGCCTCGCGCGGCATGCCGCGCTTGAGGAGGTACCAGGTGATGCCGACCGAGAGGATGAGCACCGACAACGCGAGAGCCTTCTCAAGCATGTCCGGGCCCGTCTCGAAGATGACCAGCTTACGCACGACAGCGACAAGCCCGGCCTCAAGGACCACGCTGATCACGTTCTTGTGCTGCATGTAGGCGAC
The DNA here is from genome assembly GCA_015351705.1 of Aeromicrobium sp. GTDB lineage: Bacteria > Actinomycetota > Coriobacteriia > Anaerosomatales > Anaerosomataceae > JADIIM01. Next base: position 90,176 of record JADIIM010000037.1, read on the forward strand.
TGCGATGCGGATCAGCTCGATCACGATGAAGACGATGAGCACCGTGTCGATGGTCCGAGTGATGCCCTCCGGTGTCATGAACCCGTCGGCGCGAGTGACCTCGAGCATCTTGAGCACGATGTCGACCACGCCCAGCGCAGCGAGGATGACAAGAAGCACGGTCACGGCGCCCTCGATGTAGACGACGACGCGATTGAGTCTGTCTATGTAGAGCATCGGCACTCCCATGGGTCGGTTGACCCGTACATGATAGCGCGTCGAACCATCCTCCGAAGCGGACGCTTGGCTTCCGGCATGCCGCATGCTATCGTCACAGTCGTTCTCATCACGAGGCAGCGCCTGCAAACGCTGCAAAAGGGTCGAGGGACCGCACCCGATGACGCCCCGGCAACCGACGTGAACACGACGCACGGTGCCCCATTGCGGCAGGCGGCAACGCCTGGAAGATGAGGGAAGATCGCGGCACGCTATGCCACACGACGTCCCTTGTCTGTCCGGACAGGGGACGTTTCTCTGTTCGGGTCGACCGAAAGCGCCTGCGGGAACGCGGGCCCGGAGCCACGAAGGAGGCTCGATGTCGGAACGAGAGTACCTGTTCACGTCGGAGTCGGTCACGGAGGGCCACCCCGACAAGATGTGCGACCGCATCTCGGACGCGGTCCTCGACGCAATCATCGCCCGCGAGGGAGAGCTTGCGGCCGAAGGCTACGTGACCGACAAGGGCTCGGCCGCATCACCAGACTACGTCCGTGTCGCGTGCGAGACGCTCACGACGACCGGTCTCATCGTCGTCGCAGGCGAGATACGCACCCACGCGTACGTCGACATCCCCACCATCGTTCGCCAGACGGTCCGCGAGATCGGCTACACACGTGCCAAGTTCGGCTTCGATTTCGAGACCTGCGGCGTCGTCACCGCCATCCACGAGCAGAGCCCCGATATCGCCATGGGTGTGGACGAGGCCTTGGAGGCGAAGCACGGCGACTCCGATCCCCTTGACGCCATCGGCGCAGGCGACCAGGGCATGATGTTCGGTTATGCGTGTAACGAGACGTCCCAGCTCATGCCGATGCCGATCTACCTTGCACACCGGCTCGCCGAGCGCCTGACCGCGGTCCGCAAGGCCGACGTCCTCGACTACCTGCGGCCCGACGGCAAGACGCAGGTGACCGTGCGCTACATCGATGGGAAGCCGGTCGCGGTGGACAAGATCCTCATCTCGTCACAGCATGCGGACGGGGTCGATGTTGATGCGCTCATGCGGCCCGACTTCGTCGAGCACATCATCGAGCCGGTCCTCAACCTGGAAGGCATCGACTGGCAGGGTGCCGAGGTCTACGTCAACCCCACCGGCCGCTTCGTCATCGGCGGGCCGATGGGCGACTCGGGCCTCACCGGCCGCAAGATCATCGTCGACACCTACGGCGGCATGGGCCGCCACGGTGGCGGTGCGTTCTCCGGCAAGGACTGCACGAAGGTGGACCGCTCTGCCGCATACGCGGCTCGCTGGGTGGCGAAGAACGTCGTTGCCGCAGGTCTTGCCGACCGCTGCGAGATCCAACTCGCATACGCCATCGGTGTTGCGCATCCTCTATCCGTCCTCGTTGAGACGTTCGGCACCGAGAAGGTCGCCCCCGAGCGCATCGAGAAGGCCATCGGCGAGGTATTCGATCTGCGCCCGGGAGCCATCATCCGCGACCTCGACCTGCGTCGCCCGATCTACACGCAGACATCTGCCTACGGACACTTCGGCCGGGACGAGCGTGACTTCACCTGGGAGCGCACGGACCGCGCGGACGCACTACGCAGCGCAGCCGAGTAACATGACCGCTCCGCGAAGGCCGTCGACCTCGATGTCGGCGGCCTTCGCTATGCTGTCCCGTATGGATATCGCAAAGACCATCGCCCGCGTCGTCGTCGACGTCCCGGCCCGCGCGCTGAGCGACCCGTTCGACTACCGCGTTCCGCCCGCGCTGGCCGCCGAGGTCTCGGTCGGCTGTCCTGTTGTCGTGCCGTTCGGACCCCGACACTGCCTCGGCTACGTCGTCTCACTCGAGCAGTCGTCTGCCTTCGACGACAGACTGCGCGACCTCGAGGGCGTCGTCGGCGCTCCGGTGTTCGACGAGCACGCGATCACCCATGCCCGTTGGATCGCACGCGAGTACCTGGCGCCGCTGTCCGAGTCGCTGAAGCTGTTCCTGCCACCTGGCGGCGCACCGCGCGTCCACGCGGAGCCCGGTGGTGGATGGACCCTTGTGGGGCGACAGATGAGCCCCACATCGGACCGGCTCGTCACCCTGACCGGCGACCACCGGCCCCGGTCCAACGCAGTGGTCCAGCGCGCGGTGCTCGCCGCTCTGGAGGCCGGTCCCGTCACGGTCGCCGAGCTCGCCGCCGAGGTCCGCGGTGCGGCCGCTGCGGTCCGCACCCTGGAACGTGCGGGTGCGGTCAGCGTCTCCGATCGTCGGCGATACCGGCGCCCTGGGGGACCGAACCCGCAGTCGACGCGCCACCCGCACACCGACGAACAGGCCCAGGCGATCACCCGCATCCTCGCGATGGTGGAGTCCGGCGGCGGTGTGGCCCTCCTGGACGGCATCACCGGTTCAGGGAAGACGGAGGTGTACCTCTCGGCCATCGAACACGTCCTTGCCGAGGGGCGCTCGGCGATCGTGCTCGTCCCTGAGATCTCCCTCACGCCGCAGACAGTGGGCCGGTTCCGTGCACGGCTCGGCGGTGACGTCGCCGTCATCCACAGTCGCCTTTCCGCCGGCGAGCGCTTCGACCAGTGGCAGCTCGCCCTCTCCGGGCAGGTGAAGGTCGTCGTCGGTGCGCGGTCCGCCCTCTTCGCGCCGGTCCGCGACCTCGCACTGGTCATCATCGACGAAGAGCACGAGCCGTCGTACAAGCAAGGTCAGTCGCCGCGCTACCACACGCGCGACGTTGCGGAGCACATCTGCGCAGTACGCGGCGCGGTCCTCGTCCTGGGATCCGCCACGCCGAGCCTGGAGACGATGACCCTCGCAGACGAGGGAGTCTACGAACGGCTCCCGCTGACCCGCCGCGTGGGGGGAGGGTCACCCGCACCCATCGAGGTCGTGGACATGGCCCGTGAGTTCGCCGAGGGACATCGCTCCATCTACTCGCGTTCACTCACGCAGCACCTTCGCAGCGTGGCGGAGCGCGGTGAGAAGGCGGTGCTGTTCCTGAACCGCCGTGGCTTCGCCTCCTTCCTGCTATGCCGGGAGTGCGGCTTCGTGCCCACGTGTGAGTCGTGCAGCGTCTCGCTGACTTACCACGAAGACATCGCATCGCTTCAGTGTCATCACTGTGGCGCCGCCCGTCCGGTGCCACCGACGTGCCCACGTTGCGGTAGCGCGTACCTCCGGCGCTTCGGTGCCGGCACCCAGCGTGCCGAGACGGACCTGCACACCCTGCTGCCGGGACTGCCGGTCATCCGCATGGACGCCGACACCACTGCCCGCAAAGGCGGTCACGAACAGACTCTCCGCTCCTTTGAGGCGCTCGAGTCCGGCGTCCTACTCGGCACGCAGATGATCGCCAAGGGCCTGGACTACCCCGAAGTCACGCTCGTTGGCGTCCTCAACGCGGACTCCAGCATGCACGTGCCCGACTTCCGCGCCGCCGAGCGGACGTATCAGCTGCTCGAGCAGGTAGCCGGACGCGCGGGACGGGGACCGGCCGGCGGGCACGTGGTGGTGCAGACGTACTGGCCGGATCACCCCGCCGTACGGGCCCTCGTCATGCGCCGGCCGGCGTTGCTCTACGACGAGGAGCGCGCCGTGCGCCATGAGCTGGGGTTCCCACCGTACGGACGGATCGCGAACATCGGGTTCAGCGGCAGCGACCTGCGCGATGTCCGGAGTGCAGCCACGACGACCGCCGAGGCGCTGCGAACGGGCCTGCCGGACGGGCTCACGATCGTGGGGCCCGCTCCCGCCCCGATCGAGCGTATCAAGGGCAACTGGCGGTGGCACATGCTCGTCAAGGGGCCTCCACGCTCTGACGTCTCCGGCGCGCTCGTCCCTCTCCTCGCAAAGGTGGCGCCTCCTGATGGCGTGACGCGCGTGGTCGACATCGACCCTGCCGGCATGCTGTGACGTGGGTGTAGAATAGCGCTGCGCACGCGGCATCGGATTTGCACGTCCAGAGCACCGTCGATGGAGACCACACGCATGGAAGTCCTGCACCACCCCAATCCTGTACTGAAGAGCCATGCGGCCGACGTCGATCCGTCCGCCGACGGCTCACTCCGCGACCTTGTCCGTGCGATGGCCGAGACCATGTACGAAGAGAACGGCATCGGGCTCGCAGCGCCCCAGGTGGGCGTGGACAAGCGTGTCATCGTCTTCGATGTGGACGACAAGCTGGCTGCGCTGTGCAACCCGGTCATCGTGGAGGCCAGCGACGACACCGAGGTCGACGACGAGGGATGCCTCTCCGTTCCGGGGATCACCGTGCCTGTCGCACGCTCCGTCCGCGTGGTGTGCAAAGGCCAGACGATCGAAGGCCGCGAGATCACCATCGAGGCGGCCGACCTGCTCGCGCGGGTGCTCCAGCATGAGATCGACCATCTCGATGGCGTCCTCATACTCGATCGTGCGCCCGCCGAGGTGCGCTCTTCGATCATTCGCGCATACCACGAGGCCAACCGACTCTAGAGCCGAAACGGGGGAGCGCCGTGCGCGTCGTCTTCATGGGCACGCCGTCGTTCGCCGTGCCATCGCTTCTGGCTCTTCACGCTGCACACGAGGTGGAGGCCGTCTTCACGCGTCCCGACGCTGTCGCCGGCAGGGGCGGATCACGGCGACCGTGTGACGTTGCACGCACAGCGCGCGAACTCGGCATTCCGGTCATGCAGCCGCAGACCCTGCGCGGAGCGGCGACCGCGTCTCTTGCCGAGATCGGTCCCGATGTCGTGTGTGTCGCCGCGTACGGCATGCTCCTGCCACCGGAGACGCTCGCCGTGCCGCGGTACGGGTGCATCAACGTCCACGCTTCCTTGCTCCCACGACACCGAGGCGCGGCGCCGGTGCAGCGAGCCATACTCGCCGGGGATGCCACCACCGGCGTCAGCATCATGCTGATGGAGGAGGGCCTCGACACCGGACCGTATGCGATGCAGCGGACCGTGGAGATCGGTGATCGGTATGCCGCCGATGTGGAGAGCGAGCTCGCTCTCGCGGGCGCCGATGCGCTGGTCGCCGTCCTTGCCACGCTCGATACCGGTACTGCGACCTGGACGCAGCAGGACGACACCCTGGCGACGTATGCGACGAAGGTGACCAAAGACGACGTGGCGCTGCTGCCAGAGATATCCGTCCGGGAAGCGCTCCTGCGTGTTCGCGCCTCGTCAAGGAGCGCGCCGGCGCGCGCCTGCCTCGGCGATCGCGAGATGACGGTCGTGCGCGCCAGTATCACCTCTGCCACCGCAGGTCCCGGGGCTGTCTGCATCCATGAGGGCGCTCCTGTGCTCGGCTTCGCCGACGGGGCGCTCAGGCTCGACGTCGTGCGCCCGGCTGGAAAGGGCGACATGCCCGGGTCCTCGTGGGTTCTCGGCGCACGTCTGCCCGAGGGTGTCTGCTGGCGGTGCACCCGGTGAGCGTGGCCAGATCGCGCATGGCCGCTCTTCGCGTGCTCCAGCGGGTACGGCGCGATAGCGCGTACACCGGTCCAGCACTCGCGCGCGAGCTTGCGTCGGCAGGCCTCGATGCGCACGAGGCGGCGTATGTGACCGCGATCGTGCACGGCGTCCTGTCCACGCTCGGCGTTCTCGATGAAGCGCTCGCCCGACACCTGCGCACCGTCGCCGAGCCTCGGATCACCGACGTCTTGCGCCTCGGCGCATACGAGTTGCTCTTCGGGGCGGCCCCGGCCTACGCAGTGGTCGACGAAGCCGTTTCGGCCGCACGGAAGGTCAGACCTCAAGCGTCGCGTCTCGTGAACGCCGTGTTGCGCCGCCTCGCCGACGAAGCGCCGGAGTTCCCCTGGGGAGACCCCGCGACCGACCGGGATGCGCTCGGACGTCTGACGGGGCATCCGCGGTGGATCGTCGACCTGCTCCTGGACTCGTACGGCCCTGACGACGGCCGTCGCGCGCTGGAGGCCGGGGCCGCGCCGGCGCCCTCGTACATCCGCCTTGACCCGTTCGCGGCGTCGCGTGAGGAGACGCTCGCACGCCTGGCGTCAGCCGATCCTCATCCGGCGCCACCCGATCCCGACTGCTTCACGCTTCGCACGCCCGCTGCCGCCTTTCGTGATGCGCAGTCATCCGGATGGTTCGCTATGGACGCGGCCGCACAGTTCGCGCCGGCGGCATGCTCCCCACGGCAGGGGGAGCGCATCGTCGACATCGGCGCCGGGCGCGGCAACAAGACCGTCTGTCTTCAATCGATCGCGGTCCGCAGCGGTGGAGCCGCGGAGATCAGCGCCGTCGACGTCCACGCAGGCAAGACGGCCGTGCTCCGCGAGCGGCTCGCGGCCTCCGGAGTACCCGCTGTCTCGGTCATCCAGGCGGACGCCACGCGTCTCGGAGAGGTGCTGGAACCACACTGCGCCGATGCGGCCATGCTCGACGCACCGTGCACGGGGCTCGGCACGCTGCGCCGGTACCCTGAGAAGCGCTGGCGGATCACCCCAGACGACATCGGCAGGATGGCGAGTCTTCAGACGGAGCTCCTCACCGCGGCCGCGATCCTGGTCCGGCCCGGGGGGCGGCTGGTGTATTCTACCTGTAGTGTCGCGCCCGGAGAGAACGGCAGTGTGGTAGCCGCGTTCCTCGCCGCCGAGGCCGGATCCCGCTTCCGGGTGCGTCCCGTCGACGACCTCGTCCCGCCCGAGTGGGTGCGGTTTGTCGACGCCGAGGGGTGTTTTCAGTCGTGGCCCGAGGTCGATGGCCCCGACGGGCACTTCGTTGCGGTGCTGCAACGCACCGCCGACTGACCGCTTGTCGACGGAGGAGGGGACCTATGCGTACCACGCGTATCGTCGAGATGCTCGAGGTGACCGAGGCTGCGGCGCTTGCCGCTGGGCGTTGGATGGGCAAGGGCGACAAGGACGCCGCTGACAAGGCAGCTGTCGAGGCAATGCGCACCGCCTTCGATCACATCGACATCGATGGGGAGATCGTCATCGGCGAAGGGGAGCGTGACGAGGCCCCCATGCTCTACATCGGCGAGAAGGTCGGAGCAGGCGGGGAGGCGATCGACATCGCGGTCGATCCGCTGGAGGGCACCAACCTCTGCGCCTACGGTCAGCCCAACTCGCTCGCCACCCTCGCGTTCGCACCGAAGGGCACCCTCCTGAACGCGCCCGACACCTACATGTGGAAGATCGCCACCGGTCCTGCGGCCGCGGATGTCATCCACATCGATGCGAGCCCCACGGAGAACGTCCGCAACGTCGCCCGCGCGCTCAAGCGCCCTGTCGAGGACATCGTGGTGTGCATCCTGGACCGCGACCGGCACTCTGATCTCATCACCGAGGTGCGCGCCGCGGGTGCGCGCATACGCCTGATCACCGACGGCGACGTCCACGGCGCGGTGGCAACGGCTATCGAAGGAACCGGGATCCACCTCTACATGGGAGCGGGGGGCGCCCCCGAAGGCGTGTTGGCGGCTGCAGCGATGCGCTGCATCGGTGGCTGCTTCATGGGGCGTTTCGCGTTCCGGAGCCCCGAGGAGCGCGCCCGCGCCGAGAAGATGGCGCACTGCGACATCGACGGCGTGCTCGACATGGACTGCCTCGTGAACACCGACGAGGCCGCGTTCATCGCCACCGGCGTCACCGACGGGGAGATGCTCCGCGGCGTCAAGTACTTCGGTCAGGGCTCCCGCACCCACTCCATCACCATGGAGAACGCGACCGGTACCGTTCGGTTCGTGGAGACGGTCTATCGCGCGGGCAGCGAGAAGTTCTGGGTCCGGATGGACTGAGCCCCGCGCCCGGCTACGATCCCGCTGCCGGGCACGAACCGCATGCGTCGGATGCCGCCGCGCACGGCGCCGCAGTGCCGCTGTCTGCCGTCTTAGGCGCTGAGCCGGAGCCGGCGTCTTCCGCCGCCCGGGGGCGGTAGTCGGTGTTGTGGAAGCCGGAGCCTTTGAAGACGACCCCGACGGGCGTGAACAGACGCTTGGCCGGCGTATCGCACTCCGGACACACCACGGGTGTCTCGTCGCTGGCCGACCGTGTGATCTCGAAGACCTGAGCGCACTCGGCGCACCGGTAGTCGTAACGCGGCATCGTTCCTCCATGAGATGGATCGCTGGTCGTGCGGATTCGCAGCATAGCGTCGCGCTGCCCCGCGGACAAGTGCGCCCACGCGATCGTCGCGTCGTTGGTATACTCACGAGCATGCCCACACCCTCACACAGACGTCGGCTCGTACCACGCTCGGCTATCATCGCCGGCATCGTCATCGTCATACTCATCACCGGCGCCATCGCGGCCGGCATCGCGTGGTCGAACTCACGGGCGGTCGTGGTTCCGGACGTCCAGGGCCTGCCGCTGGACATCGCCGAGCGCGCCCTTGAGGTCGTGAACCTCTCCACCGAGGTCGCGGGAACGCGCGTGTCCACCGACGTCCCCGAAGGCGCTGTCATCAGCCAGGACCCGCTACCCGGCACCGAGTCGCGCCGCGGTGACGTGGTCCGGCTGATCCTCTCGGCCGGGCCCCAGACCTTCCCCCTGCCCGACGTCATCGGCATGGATGTCGATGAAGCACGCGACGAGCTCGTCAGGCGCGGGCTGGTGGTCAATGTCGTCGGCATCTCCGCCGAGACGACAGAGAGCATCGTGCTTGAGATGTTCCCTTCCCCTGGCACGAGCGTGAACACCGGGGACGCCATCCGGCTGTCGGTCCCTGGTGCGTCTGGTGACACGGACATGCTCCTGCCCTACGACCTGAGCGGCGTCTCCGTGGTGCTCGACCCCGCGCCCGCCGAGGCGTCTGACGCCACCGATCCCGCGCTCGACGTGGCGCGGAGGCTCAGCGCTCTCCTTCAGGCCGCAGGCGCTACGGTGTCCGTCACCCGGTCGACCACGGAGACAGCGCCCCCTGTAGATGACCGACTGGACCGCATCGCCGCGGCCGGCCCCACCGTCGTCGTCGGAATCGACGTAGGACGGACAGGGGAGCCCGGATTGCGCGTGTTGCATGTCGGACCTGCCGGTGGTGACGCTGCGGCATCCACACGCTCCCGTGTGCTCGCCGCCGCCATCACCCGCGCCTCGCGGGTCCCCGGGCTCGCGGTGCTCGAACCGCGTCCCGCGACCGACCCGATCACCGAGGGGACGACCGCTCTGACGGCTCGCGTGATCGCCGGCGACATCGCCGCTGACGCCGACCGCGTGCGTATGGCCGATCCCGGCTGGGCCGACATCGTCGCTCGGGCCATCTACCGCGGTCTCGGCACGTTCCTCGCTGCAGACTGACCTTTGCTCGTGTAGACTGTCCGGGTACTGACCCGGGGAAACGGAGACGTCGTGCGCGGTTCTCGCATCCGACTCCTTCTGATAGTGACGCTTGTTCTCTCGCTCGGCCTTTCGTCGATCGCGCTCGCCTCACAGACCGAGGTCCAGAAGCTCCAGGCGCAGATCAAAGACCTCCAGACGCAGGCGAAGAGCGCCGGTGAGGCGTACTCGGCCGCATACTGGGCGCTCGACAAGACGCGCGCCGAGCTCGCGCGGGTCGACGACGATATCCGTGTAGCCGAGGAGGAGCTCGCCGCAGCCACCGCCCGGCTCTCCCAGCGCGCGGTCGACATGTACCGTGCCGGTGGCGTGGACTATCTCGCCATCCTGCTCTCCACCGACGACTTCGACTCCATGCTGGCCCGTCTGGAATACGTCCAGCGCATCGGTCGACAGGACGCCGATGCGATCGCGGCCGTCGAGCGCCTGCGGGCCGACCTGGACACCCGCAAGTCCGAGCTCGATGCGCTCAAAGAGACACAGGCGTCCGAGGCCGCCAGCCTCAAGAAGGAGGCCGAGCGGATCGAGTCCAAGCTCAAGGCCCAGCAGAAGGAGTACGACCAGCTGCAGGCCAAGCTCAAGGCTGCCATCGCCGCCGAGAAGGCCCGTACCGGCACCACCTCGGCCAAGGCCGGACCGAACGGCATGGTGTTCCCGGTCGCGGGCCCCAACTACTACAGTGACACCTGGGGAGCGGCGCGCTCCGGCGGCCGTACCCACAAGGGCACGGACATCATGGCAGCTACGGGGACTCCGTGTGTAGCCGTTCTCGCCGGGACCGTCCGCACGAAGTCCAACGCCCTCGGCGGAAAGACGATCTGGCTCACCGCCGACAACGGGTGGGCGTTCTACTACGCGCATCTCGACGGATACGCAGTGACGTCCGGGCGCGTCAAGGCCGGCCAGGTGATCGGCTATGTGGGCAGCACCGGCAACGCATCGGCCAGCGCACCGCACCTGCACTTCGAGATCCACCCCAACGGCGGTGCTGCCGTCAATCCCTATCCCTACCTGCGCCAGATGCAGTAGCGGGACGCCCCGCCACCCGGACTCCCGATACCACCTCGATCAACCACCCGCCTTCATCGCATACAAGGCTTGTGCCCGTAGCGCCCCTGTGCGACCATGCGGCTGTTCATCCGTTTCGGGAGCTGCGCCACGCGGCTGAGAGGCGACACCATGTCGCGACCGATCGACTGGGCCGGTAATGCGGGCCAGCAACACGGGAGGTGGCGGACCTCGATGTCACGCTGCCCATCAGTCACAGCGCTCCCGTCCTCGAGGCGCGTCCGTGCGCCGGGACAGGAGGCCGTCATGCAGGTCACACGTGTCAGGATCGCCGCCGAGGTGGGACTGAGCCTCGCGCTCGCCGCGGTTCTACATCTCGTCGCCGTCTGGCAGCTGCCGCAGGGAGGCAGCTACTCACTCGCCATGACCCCCTTGTTCGTGCTCGCCATCCTGCGAGGCGCCCGCATCGGCCTGACGGCCGGCGCTCTCTACGGCCTGGTCGACTTCCTGATCAAACCGTACCCACCGCTTCATCCCGCGCAGTGGATACTCGACTACCCGCTCGCCTACGCGCTGGTCGGACTCGCCGGCCTGTTCTCGTCCCGTTGGCTGCGGTTGTCGTCCGAGTCTCACCCCGTGACGGCTCTATGGAGTGCCATCATCCCCGGGATCGCGCTCGGCGCACTCGGCCGATATGTGTCGCATGTCCTTTCGGGCCTCGTGTTCTTCTCCAGCTACGCCGTCGAGGCGGGCCAAGCGCCGCTCATCTACTCCCTGGGCTACAACGCGTTCGTCCTCGTATCGGCCGCCGCCTGCGCCGTGGTGGCGTCCGCGGTACTGCCACAACTCTACCGCCTGCTCCGGCCGTCGGGTGATCGCGCATGAGCGGCACGGGAACGGTCGTCATCGGCGCGGCGCGGGCGTCTGAGCCCGACACCTTCACGCGCGCACTCATCGAAGGCGCCGGTCTCCTGGTCGCCGTGGACGGGGGACTCTCGGCGTGCCTGGGGGCAGGCCGCGTCCCTGACGTATGCATCGGGGACTTCGACTCGGCGCCTGTCAGCGCCGTGGAGCGTGCGGAGAACGACGGCTGCCGGATGATCCGTCACCCTGCCGAGAAGGACGCTTCGGACCTGGACCTCGCACTAGACCTCGCACGTGCCGAGGGCTGGAGCGGTCTGACGCTCACGGGCATCCTCGCCGGACGCCTCGACCACACTCTCGCATCGCTCGGAGCGGTCGCGCGCAACGCCGACCTCGGCATCGTCGTCCGCGAGCCGGACGTCGACGTGCATCCACTCGCTCAGCACGGACCGTCCGCCGTGGCCCTGAGCACACGTCCGGGGGAGATCCTGTCGATCTTCGCCATCGGCGGCGAGGCGACAGTGACCGCATCGGGAGTCCGCTACCCGCTCAGCGCGCATCCGCTGTCTCCGTGCACCTCACTCGGCCTGAGCAACGTCGCGGTCGCTCCCGTACAGCACATCAGCGTCCAGAGCGGTCGCGTGCTCATCATCGTTCCACGGGCTGAGTCCCGCTGATCACTACAGCGTGGTGACCCGCAAGCCGATAGACTGATGGTAGACGCACACGTGCGCTCTGTGGGCGTGGGCTTGGGGGTTGCGTGGAACTGCACCACAACAGCAGGATCGTATTCAGGCTGCTCGCGGTCGCGTGTGTCGTCATGCTGGTCGCGGGCGTCCTCATCGACTCCGCGTTGCTCGCCGCAGCCTCGGCCGCGCTTGCCGTGGGGCTCCTGCTGCCGCTGACGCTCCCTCACCATGCGTCTCCCGCCACAGTGCCCGTCGACAACGATGCCGCGGGCAGCGACCGCCCGCAACCTGAGCCGGCCGCCCCGTCAGCGGGTGCGCCGATCCCCGGGCCGATGGAGCTCACACGTGCACCGATCTCGCTTGAGCCCGAGGCGGTGCTCGGCGCGGTCGCTGATGCGGTCGCCTCGGCAGGAGACCCCCTCGCCGTGTCGCTGTGGTTAGACGATGAGGCCAGCTCCACGATCAGGCACGTCGCAGCGATCGGCAGGATGCCCCCCTCGTCACAACCCATCACGCGTGAGGGCGACGACCCGATCGCACGCGCATGCAGCGACGGCGCCGCTCACCTCGAACAGGTGGCCCTGGTGCGCGGCCGGGGAGAGCCTCTCGGCCTGTGGCGTTTCGCGCTGCCCCTGACGGCGGGCGCGCATCACGGAGCCGTTGCGATCGACCTCGGGCGTGACGGCGCCCCTGACGCAGCGTTCCTCCCGCAGGCCACCGCACCGCTGCGTGCGGCACTCGCGGGTGCGCTTGCGCTCCACATCTCACGCGCCGAGCTCGAGACCGCGCGTGAGCTTGTCGGCATAGCGCGCAGTCTCTCCCGGGTGCTCGATCCGCGTGAGGTGCTTGCACTGGCCCTTGAGCATGCGATGCACATCAGCGACGCCGCCACAGGCAGCGTGATGCTGCTGGAAGAGGAGTCGGGTCGGCTCACCATAGCCGAGTCTGTCGGGCTCCCCGCAGACGTGGTCGAGCGCACGACGCTGTCCACCGGCGAGGGGATCGCCGGGTGGGTGCTCGCCACGGGCCAGCCGCTCCTCGTCGAGGACCTGCCGGCGCGGACCCCGGCAGCGCGGCGACACGGCGTGCGCTCTGCGGTCTCCGTCCCGATCGCCGACGATGACGGGACCCTCGGCGTGCTCAACGTCGGCAGCCGATCGTTTCCTGCGCGCTTCACCGACTCCCACCTTGCCGCCCTTGAGTTGCTCGGCCGACAGACGGCGACCGCGCTCCGCAACGCACGTGCGATCGGTGAGTCCCGCGCGTTGTACTTCGACACGTTGAAGGCACTGGCGCTCGCCCTCGAGACCAAGGACCCATACTCGTCGGGTTCCACCGAGCGTGTCCTGGAGCTCGCCGATGCGCTCGGCGACGTCTTCTCGCTACCCGCAGAGGAGCGTGACGCTCTGCGGATCGCCGCACTGTTGCACGACATCGGCATGGCGTCGGTGGGGGAGGCCGTGGTCGCGTCCGACAAGACCCTCACGACCGTGGAACGCGCACTGCTCAAACTGCATCCACAGATCGCCGCGGACATCCTTGCCGAGGCGCCCGCGCTACGCCGGGTAGTACCGATCGTCTACCACCATCATGAGTGGTACGACGGAACCGGATACGTGGGCGGTGCGACCGGCGAGGGGATCCCGCTCGGCGCGCGCATCCTGTCAGTCGCTGACGCCTACGTGGCGATGACCTCCGACCGCCCGTACCGCTCCGCGATGAACAGGCGCGACGCATTGCGCGAGCTTCGGGACAAAGCGGGGACCCAGTTCGACCCCGCCGTCGTCGATGCGATGCTCGACATCATGCGTGACGGGTCGAACCGGGTCCCCGGTCCTGACAGAGAGCGCTGACGCTAGCCGCGCGTGACCTTGCCGGCCTTCAGGCACTTCGTGCACACGTTGATTCTCTTCACGGTGCCGTCGACCACCGCGGAGACCTTCTGCACGTTCGGGTAGAACATGCGGTTGGTCACGCGGTGGGAGTGACTCACATTGCGGCCCGCGCTGGGGTGCTTACCGCACACGCTGCATACCTTGGACATCGGTCCCGTCCTTCGATGGATCGAGGCGGCATCGGCCGCCGGTGTCGGCAAAAGCGCACCGATGGTAGCACACGGTTCCTGCAGGGTAAAGCGGTCGGACGGCGCAGGGATGTTTCGCTATACTACCCTCACGCCGCGGAGATTCGTGCGGCGGCGCCGACACCGCAAAGGAGGGACCTGCATGGCTCATGAGCCGCCGGGTACCGTAACGATCTCCAATGACGTTCTCAAGGACATCGCTGGCTACGTCGCGCTCGAGTGCTACGGCGTGGTGGGCATGGCGAGCCCCACGCTGCGCGATGGCGTCGCGCAGCTCCTCTCGCGGGAGAAACTGCGCAAGGGCGTCATGATCTCCAACAGCGACGAACGCAGCGTCCTCGTCGACCTGTACGTTGTGATCGAGCACGGCACCAACCTCACTCAGGTGTCCCGGAACCTCTCGGACCGCGTCCGGTACGCGCTGACCCACGACGCCGATGTCCAGGTCGCGGACGTGCGCGTCCACGTCCAGGGACTCAAGGTCCGACGGCCCGCGGAGAACGCATGAGCACCGGCACCCGTCCTGCAGCCGTAGAGCTCTTCGCCGCTGCGACGAAGGCGCTCACCGACCGGGTCGAGGAGGTCAACCGCCTCAACGTCTTCCCGGTTCCTGACGGTGACACGGGCACGAACATGTCGCTGACACTCGAGGCGGTGCAGACCGACCTCGACAAGCTGGCGCACGATGCGCCCATCGCCGAGGTCGCCCAGGCGATCACACACGGGTCGCTGATGGGCGCGCGTGGGAACTCCGGCGTCATCCTGAGCCAGATGCTCCGCGGACTGTGTGAGGTCGCGGGTCAGGCGGACGAGCTCACGCCGGAGGTGATCGCAGCTGCGCTCGAGCGGTCCACCACCGTCGCGTTCCAGGCCGTGCGCAAGCCTGTTGAGGGCACGATGCTCACCGTCCTCAAGGACGCCGCCACCGCAGCCGGAGCGGGCGTGAAGGCCGGGCTCAAGCTGGACGAGCTCCTAGAGGCGGTCGTCGAAGCCGCGTTCGAATCGGTGCGCCGTGGCCCCGATCTTCTGCCCGTCCTCAAGGAGAACGGCGTCGTGGATGCGGGCGGGTTCGGCCTTGCGATCCTCGCCGAGGGCTTCGTCGCCGCGCTCGAAGGCCATGAGGTCCGCGACCATGACGTCTCGACCGCCCCTGGGCCGCTCGGCGTCCAGGTCGTGGACGACTGGGACGACGCCGAGTACCTGTACTGCACCGAGTTCCTGCTGCACGGTGTCGAGGCCGACCGGTCGGTGCTTGCAGACTACATCGCCGGGGTCGGCGGGTCGGAGCTTGTCGTCGGCGACAGCGATACGTACAAGATCCATGTCCATACCGACGATCCCGGCGGCGTGCTGGCCTGGGCGACCCGGATGGGCGAGGTCTCTGAGGTCCACGTGAACAACATGCGTCGTCAGACCGCCGAGCGCAGTGAGGCGATCCGCCACGACGCCCCGCCCTCGAAGCCCGTCGGCTTCGTGGCCGTCGCTGCCGGCCATGGTCTTGCCGAGATCCTCACGAGTCTCGGCGCCGATGTCGTGGTCAGCGGCGGTCAGACCATGAACCCGTCCACCGCGGAACTACTCGAGGCGGTCGGCCGGGTCGACGCGGCATCTGTGGTCATCCTGCCCAACAACAGGAACATCATCATGGCCGCACAGCAGGTCATCAGCGTCTCCGACCGGCCCGTGGCGGTCGTGCCTACCACCGCCATCCCGCAGGCGTTCGCGGCACTACTCGCGTACGACGGCTCGGACGATCTCGAGTCGATCTCCGTCGAGATGGCCGATGCAGCCGCGCAGGTCCGCACGGCCGAGGTCACCACCGCCGTCAAGGATGCCAACGGCAAGGCGGGCCCGATCAAGGCCGGTCAGGTCATCGGCATCGTGGACCACGAGATCGAGGTCACCGGCGACGACATCGCCGAAGTCACCCTCGCGGTGGTGGAGCGCATCATCGATGACGGTGAGACTGTGACGGTGCTCGGGGGAGAGGACCTCGATGATGCCGCCCTTGAGACGATAGCGGCCCGCCTCTCCGAGGCGCACCCTGATTGCGAGGTCGAGGCCCATCGGGGCGATCAGCCCCTGTACCCTGTCATCGTGTCCGTCGAGTAAGGGGAGCATCATGGCGAAGATCGGCATCGTGTGTGACAGCACCTGCGACCTGGGCCCCGCATGGCTCGCCGAGCGCGACGTGGTCATGGTGCCGCTGAAGGTCAGTTTCGGTGCCGAGACCTATCGTGACTGGATCGATCTCGATCCCGACGCCTTCTATGAGAAGCTCGGCGCTTCCGCGGAGCTGCCCAAGACCTCTCAGCCGTCGCCCGCCGAGTTCGCGGATGTCTACCGTCGACTCGCCGATGAGGGATGTGAGGGGATCGTCTCGATCCATCTGTCCTCGCCGCTCTCGGGCACCATCGAGTCGGCACTGATGGCCGCCAAGCTGGTGACGGTCCCGGTGCGTGTGGTCGACACACGGCTGGTCTCGGCCGCCGAGGCGCTCGCCATCGATGCCGCCATCACCGCGCGCGACGCGGGGGGCGGTCTGGATGAGGTCGAGCATGCGGCGCGATCGACCGCCGAGCGCTCCCGGCTGCTCTTCGCACTGGACACCCTGGACTACCTGGTCAAGGGTGGCCGCGCAGGAAAAGCGCAGGGCCTCGCCGCATCGCTGCTCAACATCAAGCCGGTGCTGACCTTCAATGCCGAGGGCATCATCGAGCCGTTCAAGAAGGCGAAGGGGACCAAGAAGGCCATCGCAGAGATCGCAGCGCAGATCGCCGAGGCGTCGGCGGCAGGACGCGTGCGCGTCATCATACTGCACGCCCAGGCACCCGACCTGGTCGAAGAGCTCACCTCGGCACTCACGTCCGCTGGTGCTGACTTCGAGATCGCCCACACCGTCGGTGTCGGAGCCGTCATCGGGACGTACGCGGGCCCGCGCGCGATCGGTGCCGCATTCCATACGCTGCAGTAGGTGGTCCCGATGAGCGGCGCACCCGCTCCGCTCCCGCCGCGGATCGGCGGCATCCACCTGTCGGGTCGGCCCGTGAGCGGGCTCCGATTCGTCGATACACGGCGCGCCGAGGCGCTTGAACGTCTCGGCATCCGGACGATCGGCGACCTCGTCACCCACTATCCCTTCAGGTACCTCGACCTCTCCACCGTCTCCGACCTGCGAACGGTCCCCACGGGTGCCGAGGCGACGGTCGTGGGGCGCGTGCACGACATCACCGTCAAGCGGCCCCGTCCGCGTCTTACGATCACCGAGGTGGCAATCGTCGACGGCACCGGTGCGCTTGTCGGTGTCTGGTTCAACCAGCCTCATATCGCTCAGAGCTTCAGGGTGGGGGAGCGCGTCGCCTTCGCCGGCACGGTGCTGTTCGAGTACGGCCTCAAGCAGATCAAGACGCCGTTCGTCGAGAAGCTCCCTGACGGCGACACCGGACCGGACATCGCTCGCATACTGCCCATCCATCGGGCGACCGACGGGCTGTCCACGAACTGGATCCGGCGCCTGGTGATCGAGGCCCTTGCGAGCGCAGGAGACGTGCCGGACCCGTTGCCGGCGGCACTGCGTGTTCGTCGCGAGCTCGTTCCGCTCCGGGCGGCATACGCCTGGATACACTTCCCGCCCGATGCCGCCGCACTTCAGGCCGCACGCCGTCGGCTCGCCTTTGACGAGCTGTTCACCATCCGCCTTGCCATGGCGGTGCGCCGCAGCCGGTTCGTCGACCAGCGCGCCGGCCACGGGCATCACACCGACGGGGAGGCACTCTCGGCTCTGAGACGGGCCCTGCCGTTCCCTCTGACAACTGACCAGACCGGCGCGGTCAGCGCGGTTCTCGACGACATGGCCGCGCCGCGCCCCATGAACCGCATGCTTCTCGGAGATGTCGGCACCGGCAAGACCGCCGTCGCGGCCCACGCACTTGCCGTCTGCGCCGACTCAGGGACACAGGCGGCCATGATGGCGCCGACCGAGGTGCTCGCCGAGCAGTACGCCCGCGCGGTAGGGCCGCTGCTCGAAGCGGCAGGCGTTTCCTGGGCCCTGCTCACCGGCTCCACTCCCGCACCGGAGCGCCGACGCATACTCTCGTCACTCGCCGACGGAACGACGAGCGTCGCCTTCGGCACGCATGCGTTGATCCAACCAGACGTGCGCTATCACGCGCTCAGTCTGGTGGTCGTGGACGAGCAACACCGGTTCGGCGTCGGGCAGCGGCTCGCGCTGCGAGAGAAGGGGGAGACGCCGGACCTCCTCGTCATGACCGCCACCCCGATCCCGCGCAGCCTGGCGCTGACCCTGTACGGCGACCTCGACACAACGTATCTGAGGGAGCGCCCCGGCGGACGTGGCCCTGGTCACGTCAGCACCAGGATCGTGCCCATGACGGGCCGCCAGGACGCGTATGACGCGGTACGGCGCACCGTCTCGCAGGGGCGTCGCGCGTACATCGTGTGTGCACTCGTTGACGAGAGTGACACCACGGCTGCTCGCGCCGCGACCAGCGAGGCCCGCCGCCTCCAGCGATCGGTGTTTCCTGACCTGCGCGTCGGACTGCTCACGGGAGCGCTTCGCCCCGCAGAGAAGCGTGCGGTCATGGAGAAGTTCCGGTCTGGAGAGGTCGATGTCCTCGTCGCCACCACGGTCATCGAGGTCGGCGTGGACGTCCCGGACGCCACGCTCATGATCATCGAGGACGCCGAGCGTTTCGGCCTTGCCCAGTTGCACCAACTCCGCGGTCGGGTCGGCCGGGGCGAGCATCCCGGTGAGGTGCTCTTGTTCGCCGACCCCAAGACGGCGGAGGGGCGTGCGCGCATGGATGCCATCGCGTCCACCGCTGACGGGTTCACACTCGCCGAGGAGGACCTGCGCCTGCGCGGTGAAGGGGACATTCTCGGCCTGCGACAGTCCGGTCTTCCGGCGCTGCGGGTGGCCTCGGTCTCCACCGACGCCGCACTTCTCGAGTGCGCCGGTGATGACGCTGCCGCTATCATCGCGGAGGACCCCGGACTGCGCGCTCCGGTACACGCGCCGCTCCTGCGGATGCTTCTCGAACGCCTCGGGGACGGATGGGAGTGGGTGAGCAGCGGGTGAGAGTGGTCGCCGGCAGATGGAAGGGGCGTCGGATCGACGCACCCAAAGGGACCGCCACCCGCCCGACGAGCGACCGCGTCCGTGAGGCGGTCTTCTCGGCGATCGATGCACGCATCGGAACGCTCGCGGGCACGAGCGTTCTCGACCTGTACGCGGGAAGTGGTGCGCTGGGGATCGAAGCGCTTTCGCGTGGTGCCGTGCACGTAGACTTCGTCGAGAGCGACCGAGGCGCCGCCTCGGTCATCCGCCGCAATCTCGACAACCTCGGTGCGGCCGCGAACGAGTACGACATCCACACCCAGCCGGTGGAACGGTTCGTGGCACGTCGGCGGACTGTCCGGCCGGTGTCGTTGCTTCTTGCCGACCCGCCCTATAGGATAGACGCGGCCCTGTTCCACCAGGTACTGGAAGCGCTCGCGGGTTCTGGACTCATCGCCCGGGGCGCGCTTGTCGTGTACGAGCACGCTGCTGATGCCGCATCTGTATGGCCGGAAGGGTTCGCCGACGACGGGTTCCGGCGCTACGGAGACACGGCCGTGTCATATGCCGTCTACGAAGGGTGAGCGACACCGGTGAACCGCGCGATATGCCCGGGCACGTTCGACCCGGTCACTAACGGACACCTTGACGTCATCGAACGCGCATCGGCGCTGTTCGCCGAGGTGGTCGTTGCGGTGGCCCTCAGTCCGGACAAGGGCGGCGGTCCGCTGTTCACCCTCGACGAGCGCTGCGGCTTCATCGAGAGGGCGGTCGCGCATCTCAGCAACGTTGTTGTACGCCCGTTCGACGGACTTCTAGTAGAATTCGCACAGGAGATGGACGCGAAGGCCGTGATCAAGGGCCTTCGGGCCGTCACGGACTTTGAACGCGAGTTCCAGATGGCGCAGCTGAACTACCGGATCGACAAGACCGTCGAGACGATGTTTATCATGTCCATCCCGGAGTACGCGTATCTCAGTTCATCGGCGGTCAAGGAGATCGCCCGCTACGGCGGGTCAGTGAAAGGGCTCGTGCCAGACGAAGTATGTGAGGCGCTCGCTTCACGATCGCACCAGTCCCACTAGGGAGGTACGCATGGACATCTTGGCGCTGATAGACCGTATCGAGGAACTCGTCGACAGCGGTCGCGGCGTGCCGTTCACTGGCGGCAAGATCGTCGACCCCGAGAAGATCTACGAGCTCATCGACGAGATCCGCGCCCAGTTCCCTGACGAGCTGAAGCAGGCCCGGTGGATCGTCAAGGAGCGTCAGGAGATGCTCGAGGAGGCCGAGAAGGAAGCGAATCGCGTCCTCGAGGAGGCCAAGGCACGCGCCGAGGCGATGGCCGCCGAGCAGGAGATCGTCAAGCTCGCCGAGCAGCAGCGGGCCGAGATCCTTGACGACGCGCGTGCTCGCGAGCGTGAGATCCGCCTCGGCGCGGAGGACTACGCCGATGAGATGCTCGCCAACCTCGAGGTCAACCTCGGCAAGCTTCTGACCGCCGTCCAGCGTGGACGCGACCGCCTCCAGGGCAAGGTCGCCCAGCGCGGTCAGTGACATGGGCCCGCAGGCCTACCGCGTCGACGTCCGCGACATCCTCGAGGACCTCGGCGGTACGCGCTCCCTCAACGAGCAGATCGAGATCGGCGTCCTGACGCTCGGGCCGCAGGACTACCTGCCGCTGCGACCGGCTCATGTCGTCGGCACGATCACCAACACGGGCACCGGGCTGGTGCTTGACGGCTCGGTGGACATCGAAGTGACGGCGGTGTGCAGCCGCTGCCTTGAGGAGTTCCCCCTCACGGTCATCGGTGAGCTTGAAGGGTTCTATATCGCCCACGGCCACGAGTACGACCTCCCCGAAGAGCAGGAGGTCGCCTACGTGGAGGAGAACGGCGTCGACATCCTGGAGCCGGTGCTCTCAGCCCTCGCACTCGCGATGCCCTTCGCTCCCGTACATGCCGAGGACTGCCCCGGCATCTGCGCAACGTGTGGCGCTGACCTCGCCGCGGGCTCCTGCACCTGCGCGCCCGATCTCTCCGGATCGCCATTCGCCGCCCTCAAGGACATCTTCGAGGGCGACGGATCACCCTAGCGCATGCTCGCTCGGCCGGTGCTTGTCGCACGACGGCCGTGTGCTATCATGTCGGCTTGGCTCCGGCCAGGTCCGGAGACATGATCACGTTCGTTCGCCGCGTCGACCAGCGGCGCGTGGAAGGAGTACCACCGATGGCCGTACCCAAGAGGAAGACGACCCGCGCGGTCCGTGACGCACGTCGCTCCACCCATCACGTCAAGGCGCCCTCGCGCTCGGTGTGCCCGCAGTGCCACGAGCCGAAGCTCCCACACCGTGTGTGCCCGTCGTGCGGCTACTACGACGGCAAAGAGATCATCGACACCGAGTAATGCCACATCCGGCGCCGGAACCCCGGCGCCGGTGCTTTCTTGCTGTATCGGGAGGCGACGGAGTGCTCGACGCGTTCTTCGCGCCACGCTCGATCGCCGTGGTCGGAGCTTCGCGCGATGAGGCGAAGGTCGGCTACGCGGTGTTCGCGAACCTTCTTGCCGGCGGGTTCGCGGGCACGGTCTTTCCGATCAACCCCTCGGCGGAGCCCATCCTGGGCAGGCCCGCCTATCCGTCTCTGACGGCGTTGCCCGAGGTCGTCGACCTCGCCGTGGTCGTCGTGCCTGCGCAGGCCACCATCCCCGTGATCGAGGAGTGCGGTGCACGTGGCGTGCCTGCTGCTGTGGTCATCTCGGCGGGTTTTCGGGAGACAGGCCCGGCAGGTGCGGATCTCGAACGCCGCATGCTCGAGGCCGCCCGCGCAGGCGGAGTCCGCATCCTCGGGCCCAACTGCCTGGGCTTCATCGCCACCGCCTCCGGTGTCAACGCATCGTTCGCCCCTCTCATGCCGGCGCCCGGCACGATCTCGTTCCTGTCCCAGTCGGGTGCGCTGGGAACGGCTGTCCTTGACTGGGCGGCAGGGGAGGGCATAGGTCTCGCGCACTTCGTGAGCCTCGGCAACAAGGCCGACATCTCCGAGGTGGATCTGATCCGCGCGTGGGGTGACGAGCCCGCGACCGGCGTCGTCGTCGCCTATCTCGAAGGGATCGCCGACGGGGAGGGATTCGTCCTGGCGGCCCAGGAACTGGGCCGACGGGCGCCGCTGATCGCCCTGATGGCCGGCTCGTCTGAGGCGGGGGCGCGCGCGGTCTCGTCCCACACCGGTACGCTCGCCGGCTCTAAGGCCGCCTACACCGCCGCGTTCCGCAAGGCGGGCGTCATCGAAGCCGCAACCGTCCAAGAGCTCTTCGACTTCGCAGAGGGATTCTCGCGACAGCCGCTGCCCGCCGGCCCTGGTGTGGCGATCCTCACCAACGCCGGTGGCCCGGCCATCCTCGCCACCGACGCCTGCGAACGGGTTGGCGTGCGGCTCGCCCGCCTGGGTGCCGATACCGTCGAGGCCCTCAGGGGCGTGCTCCCCGCCGCCGCCGCGCTCTACAACCCGGTCGATGTCCTTGGGGACGCGGACGCATCACGCTACGAGACGGCCGCCCGCATCCTCGTCCGGGACCCTGCGGTGAACTCGCTCCTCGTCGTTCTCACGCCGCAGGCCATGACGCAGGCCGAAGACACGGCGCGGGCCGTGGCCGCCGTCGCCTCGGACGCGGGGGTCACCACGCTCGCGGTCTTCATGGGTGACCGCAGCGTCGCCGCCGCGGTACGCGCTCTCAAGGACGCGGGCATCGCGGCGTACTCGTTCCCCGAGCAAGCGGTCGCGACGCTCGGCGCTATGGAACGTCATGCCGCTCAGCGCATGCGCGCACCCGACCCGCCGATGGGCGTCCCTGCCGACTACCACATCGTGCGCGCCGCCATCGACCATGCGCGTGAGGCAGGACGAACGTTCATCACCGAGGAGAGCGCTGGGCGTATCGCTCGCGCCTACGGTCTGCCGGTGCCCGGATCTGGGCTCGCGCGAGACCGGACGGAGGCCCAGGTGCTGGCCGGGCGGATCGGGTACCCCGTCGTCCTGAAGATCGCGAGTCCGGACATCCTGCACAAGACCGATATCGGCGGTATCGCGCTCGACATCGTCGACGCAGCGGCGCTCGAAGTCGCATACGAGCGCATGATGTCGAGCGTGCGTCACCGGATGCCGGACGCGCACGTCTGGGGCGTAACGGTGCAGCGCCAGCTGCCGCCCGGCCATGAGGTCATCGTCGGCGTTCACCGGGACCCGTCGTTCGGCCCGGTGCTCATGTTCGGCCTCGGCGGCGTGTACGTCGAAGTGCTCAAAGACGTCGCGTTCCGGCTCTGCCCGGTGACGCCTACCGAAGCGCGTTCCATGATCGAGGAGATCCGCGGCTACGGCGTGCTCCGCGGGGTCCGTGGTGCGGCCCCGGCGGACATCGACTCGATCGTCGACGCGATATGCCGCGTTTCGGCGCTCGCCATCGACTTCCCTGAGGTCACTGAGCTCGACATCAACCCCCTCATAGTCGGACGACGCGGCGATGGAGCGTTCGCGGCGGACATCCGGATCGGGATCGGAGGATAAGTGTGAAGAGCATCATCGTCACATCCACCAAGCCGTACACCGGGAAGAGCGGCATCGCCCTCACGTTGATCGGCATGCTCACCGACCTCGGCCATGAGGTCGGGTACTTCAAACCCTATGGGACGATGCCCGTCCTTGCCGACGGTGTGCTCACCGACGAGGACGCCCTCTACATCAACCGCACCCTGGCACGGCCTGCCGCTATCGAGAGCATCTGCCCGGTCGTCAGGTCCCAGGGATTCGTCGAGGCCCTTCTCGCGGGCGACCCGCCCCCCGCCCATGATGGTGTCCTCCGGGCCTTCGCCACCTGTGCCGATGGTCGCGACCTCATGGTCATCGAGGGCCCCACGGAGCCGGCCCAGGGCGCCGCCGCCGGTCTGTCCGTGCCTGCGGTGGCCGAGATGTTCGATGCCCGGGTGCTCCTCATCGACCGCCCGAAGCCGAACGACCTGCCGGAGGACGCGCTCGCGGTGGGACGTCAACTCGGCGATCGGCTCGCCGGTGTGGTGCTCAACGGTATCGACGAGTCGCGTCTGCCCGTCACCCGCGACCGTATCGCGCCGTTCCTGGCTGCGCACGGTCTGCCGGTGTTCGGCGTGATCCCGTACGACCCCGAACTCGGCTCGGTCACCGTGGCCGAGATCGTCGACGCTCTCGGCGCGACCGTGCTGACCGCGGCCGACCGGCTCGCCGGGACTGTCGAGAGCTTCATGGTAGGTGCGATGGGGCAGGAGAAGGCGCTGCGGTTCTTCAGGCGCAAAGCGCGCAAAGCGGTCATCACCGGAGGAGATCGCGCCGACGTCCAGCTCGCTGCCCTGGAGACCAACACCCGCTGCATCATCCTGACCGGCAGCCTCCCACCGAGTCCGGTCGTGGCCTCGCGTGCGGAGGAGCTCGGTGTTCCGATGCTGCTGGTCGAGACCGACACGCTCACAGCCGTAGAGCGCATGGACGCTCTGATCGGCCGCATCCGGCTTCACGACCGTGCCAAGGCTGGTAGAATACGCGAACTGTTCGAGCGCGACGTCGACACGCAGCGCCTAATGGCCGCGTTCGGCATCGACTGACCCCGCGAGGAGCCCGTCATGCCTGAGATAACCGCGACCGTGGCCGTGGACGCCATGGGTGGCGACCATGCGCCCTCGGTCGTCATCAAGGGAGTCGCCGCCGCACTCGCCGACGATCAGTCCCTCGCCGTGCTGCTCGTTGGACCTGATGAGATCGTCTCCCCGCACGCCACTGAGCGATGCCGCCCGGTACCCGCGTCCGAGGTCATCGCGATGGACGAGCACCCCGCCTCGGCGGTCCGCCAGAAGAAGGACTCCTCGATCGTGGTTGGCTGCAAGGCGGTCCGTGACGGCCGGGCCGACGCGTTCTTCAGCGCAGGGAGCACCGGTGCCTGCATGGCCGCGGCCACGCTCGGCATGGGGCGCATCCCCGGCGTGAGCAGGCCGGCCATCGCAGCCGTCATCCCGGGAGCGGCCGGC
The DNA here is from genome assembly GCA_015351705.1 of Aeromicrobium sp. Classification (GTDB taxonomy): domain Bacteria; phylum Actinomycetota; class Coriobacteriia; order Anaerosomatales; family Anaerosomataceae; genus JADIIM01. The sequence continues at coordinate 115,438 of JADIIM010000037.1, forward strand.
CCCACCGTCCTGCTCGATGTCGGCGCCAACGCCGACGTCAAGGCGGATATGCTGGTGCAGTTCGCTCTCATGGGTCGCGCGTACTCGCGCACCGTCCTCTGCGTCGCCGAGCCGCGGGTCGGGCTGCTCAACATCGGTGAGGAGGAGACGAAGGGGTCGCTCCTCGCCCAGGAGGCGCATGCGTTGATGCGCGGGATACCCGGCTTCATCGGTAACGTCGAGGGACGCGACGTCCCCGCCGGCACGGTCGATGTGGTGGTCACCGACGGCTTCACGGGCAACGTCACACTGAAGGTCCTCGAAGGACTCTCGAAGGTCCTGTTCTCAGAGATCCGCGCCGCGGTGTCCGAGACCGCCGTCAGCCGCCTGGCGGCGGTCGCGATCGCACCCTCCCTCCGACGGCTGAAAGGCCGCCTGGATCCTGACGCATACGGCGGAGCGCCGCTTCTCGGCGTGAACGGCGTGTGCCTCATCGGCCACGGGAGCTCGAACGCGCGTGCGATCCACAGCGGAGTCGCCACCGCCGCACGCGCCGCTCGCGGGCGGCTCACCTCGGCTATCCAGGAGGGCATCACACCCGTCGACGCCTGAGGCTCAGCGGTGGTGCGCGCACACGCCGACGAACGTGTACACTACTCGGACACCACGCCCGGCCATCAGTCCATGACCCGTCAAGGAGCCCGCGCCCCGGATGTCATACGCAGCGATCATCGGCATCGGATCGTACCTGCCCGAGCGGCGGTTGACCAACGCCGACCTGGAGCGACTCGTCGACACGAGCGACGAGTGGATACTCACGCGAACGGGCATCGCCGAGCGGCGCCTGGCAGGGGAGGACGAGGCCACATCCGATCTCGCGATCGCCGCTGCGCGCGCCGCGATCGCCGATGCCGGTGTCGCGCCTGAAGACATCGACCTGCTGGTCCTCGGCACGTCCAGTCCCGATCACGTGTTCCCTTCCACCGCCGCGCTCACCCAGACCGGCCTCGGCCTCCGCTGCCCGGCCGTGGACGTCATGGCCGCGTGCACGAGCTTCATCTACGCGCTTCAGCACGCGACAGCCACCATCGAGTCCCGCAGGGCCCGGACGGTGCTCGTCATCGGCGCCGACGCACTCACGCGTCATGTCGACTTCACGGACCGGCGCACGTGCGTGCTCTTCGGTGACGGCGCCGGAGCCGTCGTCGTCCAGGCGTCCGATGAGCCCGGCGTCATGGGCATCGACCTCGGAACGGACGGCAGCGGAGCCGACGTCCTGACCATACCCGCCGGCGGATCCGCGCTTCCGTGCACGCCGGATCGCCTTGCCCAGGGCCTGCATCATGTACGCATGAACGGTGCCGAGGTCTTCAAGTTCGCGGTCCGGGTCATTCCCGAGACCACACGCCGCGCGTTGGCCGCATCCGGCCTCGGCGTCGACGATGTCACCTGGCTCGTGCCCCACCAGGCCAACCAGCGCATACTCGACACCGTGGCCGAGCGTCTTGGTGTGCCTCGCGAGCGAGTGGTATCCACGATCGCGAATGTGGGTAACACGTCCGCCGCGTCGATACCGCTTGCGCTGGACGACCTGTATACTGTCGGCAATCTGCGCCCGGGAGACGTACTTGCGCTCGTCGGGTTCGGCGCCGGGCTTACCTGGGGCGCTGTGATCGTGAGATGGACGAAGGGGCCCGCTCGATGACGATACGTACCCGCGTGACCGACCTGCTCGGTATCGAGCATCCCGTCCTGCAAGGCGGGATGGCCTGGACGGCCACCGCTGAGCTCGCCGCCGCTGTCAGCAACGCCGGCGGCCTCGGCGTGATCGGCGCGGGCCACATGCCCACCGACCTGCTGCGTGAGCAGATCCGCAACGCCAAGACACTCACCGACCGACCCTTCGGCGTGAACCTCATGCTCCTCACCCCGCACATCGACGAACTCGTGGACATGGTCCTTGCCGAGGGCGTCCACGCCGTCACCACCGGCGCCGGGAACCCCGGCAAGTACATGCCGGCGTTCAAGGAGCGCGGCATCAAGGTGCTGCCCATCGCGCCGAGCGTCGCGCTTGCCAAGCGACTCGAGTCCATCGGCGCTGACGCCATCATCGGCGAGGGGATGGAGGCTGGCGGACACATCGGCGAGCTGACCACCATGGTCCTCACCCCGCAACTGGTCGACGCGGTGAGCGTGCCGGTCATCGCCGCCGGTGGCATCGCCGACGGCCGCGGCGTGGCTGCGGCCTTCGCGCTCGGCGCCGAAGGCGTCCAACTCGGCACGCGCTTCATGTGTGCCGAGGAGTGCACCATCCATCCGGACGTCAAGGCGCGCGTGATCAAGGCGCGTGACCGCGACACCGTCGTCACCGGCTACTCCACCGGACACCCGGTCCGCGTCATCAAGAACAAGCTCAGCCGCATGCTCGAAGAGCTCGACCGTGACAATCGCCCGGAAGACCTCGAGGCGCTCGGCGCGGGCAGGCTCGCGCTCGCGATGCGCGAGGGCGATCTGGACATGGGCTCGGTCATGGCCGGCCAGGCCGCCGCGATGGTGTGCCGGGTGGAGCCCGCAGCTGAGATCGTCCGCTCCCTCGTCGAGGAGGCCGAGGCCGCACTGCGCGCCTTGCCGTCCGTCTGCGAGAACCAGGCGCGCCGATGACGGGACGTGTCGCCTTCGTCTTCCCGGGCCAGGGCTCGCAGCGTGTCGGCATGCTCGACGCGCTGCCGGCCTCGGATCGACTTGAGCAGCTTCTGGCGTTCGCGTCTGAGTGCGCCGGGCTGCCGCTTCAGCAGATCGCCGCAGACGGACCCGACGCGACGCTTGCCGATACACGAGCGGCACAGCCGCTCTTGTTGCTTTCCGGCTGGGCGTGGGGCCGCGCGCTCCTCGAGTCCGGGGTCACACCTGCAGCGGTCGCGGGGCACAGCCTCGGCGAGATCACCGCGCTCGCATTCGCAGGTGTCCTGGACATCACCGACGCCTTGCGCCTCGTCTGCGTGCGGTCACGGCTCATGGCGGAGGCCGCTGAACGCGTCCCGGGGACGATGGCCGCAGTCATCGGGATGGATGCGGCGACCATCCACGACGCAGTGTCCGGACTGAGCGGCGTCTGGGTCGCCAACGACAACGCTCCGGGGCAGATCGTGCTCTCCGGAACGCACGCCGGCATCGAGTCCGCCACTCGCGCGCTGTCGGCAGCAGGCGCCCGCAAGATCGTTCCCCTTGCAGTGGCCGGCCCGTTCCACAGCCCGCTCATGGCCTCCGCGGCCGAGGCCTTCGCCGAGGTCCTTGATCGGACCGGGTTCCTCGACGCGGCTGTTCCCGTCTACCAGAACACCACAGCGGCACCGGCGTCCGATGCCGCTGCCCTCAAGGCGCACCTTGCCGCTCAGATCACCTCTCCTGTGCGCTGGACCGAGACGATGACCGCGTTCGTGGTCGACGGGATCGGCACGCTCGTCGAGAGCGGCCCGGGCGCGGTGCTGACCGGGCTCGCACGCCGTATGGACGGGCTGGAGGCGTTCTCCGCCGAGTCCGCAGGCATCGATCGCATCAGGGAGGTGGTCGCGTCATGACGCGACTCGAAGGACGTGTCGCACTCGTCACCGGTGGCTCGCGGGGCATCGGCGCCGCCATCTGCCGCCGTCTTGCCGCCGAGGGCGCTGTGGTCGCCGTCAACTACGCGGGAAGCGCGGATGCCGCGGCGGCCGTGGTGGACGACATCGTTTCGGCGGGCGGAGCGGCCGCGGCCTTCCAGGCCGACGTCAGCGATGCGCGGGCGTGCGACGCTCTGATCGCGACGGTCGTCGAGCGGTATGGACGGCTCGACATCCTGGTCAACAACGCCGGCATCAACCGCGACGGGCTGCTCGTCAGGATGTCTGACGATGATTGGAACGCCGTGATCGGCACAGACCTGTCAGGCGCATTCTACCTGACGCGAGCCGCCGCCAAGCTCATGATGAAGGCGCGCAGCGGTTCGATCGTCAACGTTGCCTCGGTGATCGGACTCGTGGGTAATGCGGGCCAGGCCAACTATGCGGCGGCCAAGGCTGGGCTCATCGGGATGACCAAGTCCGTTGCCCGTGAGCTCGCGTCCCGTGGCGTACGTGCCAATGCCGTCGCACCGGGCTTCATCACCACCGACATGACCGATGCGCTCCCTGAGGCGGCACGCGATGCTGCGCTCGCCACCATCGCCGCCCGGCGCTTCGGCAGCCCTGACGACATCGCCGCCTGCGTTGCGTTCCTGGCCTCCGATGACGCCTCATACATCACCGGTCAGACCGTAGCGGTGGACGGCGGGATGACGTTCGCGTAATGTCTGCACGCCAGCGCACCAGCGGGGAAGGAGGTGTTTCGCATGGAGCACGATGAGATCTATGCAAAGGTCAAGGAGGTCATCCTCGATCAGCTCTCCGTTGATGAGGACGACATGAGCCCTGAGGCCTCGTTCATCGATGACCTCGGCGCCGACTCGCTCGACATCGTCGAGCTCGTCATGGCACTCGAGGACACGTTCGGCATCTCCATCCCTGATGAGGAGGCCGAGTCCATCAAGACCGTGGGCGACGCGGTCGAGTACATCGCCGCCAACCAGGAATAGCAGCGCGGCCGCAGGGCCGCTTGAAGGCGGCGTCACACACCCGTGGCGCCGCCTTCTGCAAGCGACAGGGGCCTCCATGATCGAGATGCCACGCCTCACCATCGGCTCGAGGACCGCCCGGCTTCCCATCGTGCAGGGCGGCATGGCTGTGCGCATCTCGCTCGGGCCGCTCGCCACGGCCGTCGCGCAGGCCGGTGGCGTCGGCCTCATCGCCGGATCGGGTCTGAGCGTCGGCGAACTCGCCGCCGAGGTCCGCCGTGCCCGGGCAGCCACGGACGGCGTCGTCGGTGTGAACATCATGGTGGCCGTACGCATCTTCAAGGACCTCGTGCACGCCGCGCTTGCCGAGGGCGCCGACCTGGTGGTCGCCGGGGCCGGCTTCTCCCGCGACGTCTTCACGTGGTGTCGTGATGCCGGAGCAGAGTGCGTCCCGATCGTCGGCTCCGCACGCGTCGCCCGGCTCGCCGAGCGGTTCGGGGCCTCCGCGGTGGTCGTCGAGGGGTGCGACGCCGGCGGTCATCTCGGCACCGATCGTCACGTCTTCGACCTGCTCCCTGAGATCCTCGAGGCCGTCGACATCCCGGTGATCACCGCTGGCGGTCTCGCTACTGGAGCCGACATCAAGCGCGCGCTCGACGCAGGTGCGGCCGGTGTGCAGATGGGCTCGGTCTTCGCGGCCACAGTCGAGTCCTCGGCGCCCGAGGCGTTCAAGCAGATGTACGTGGAGGCCACCGCCGAGGACATCATCGAGACCAAGAGCCCCGTCGGCCTGCCCGGGCGTGCGATCGCCAACCCTCTGACCGACCGGATCGCCCGCGGCGACTACCCCGCGATCGAACGGTGTCGGGCGTGCCTGAAGGAGTGCGGCAAAGAGTACTGCATCATCGATGCGCTCGAGACCGCGCAGCGCGGCGACGTCGACCGTGGGCTCGTGTTCGCCGGCACGTCGGCGGCGCAGATCCACGACATCCCCACCGTCGCGGTCCTGATGGAGCGCCTGCAGGCCGAGTGGCGGCAGGCGACCGAAGGAGGAGACGCATGAGACGAGTCGTCGTCACCGGACTCGGGGTCGTAAGCCCCATCGGCATCGGCCCTGACGCTGTCATGGACTCGGTCGCCAACGCCAGGAGCGGTGTCGGGCCGATCACCGCGTTCGACGCATCTGCGTATCCCACCCGGTTCGCCGCGACCGTGGACGACTGGGACCCCACGCCCTGGATCGAACCCAAGGAGGCCCGTCGTCTCGCGCGGTTCCAGCAGTTCGCCGTGGCCGCTGCCGACCAGGCGGTCGCCGACGCCGGTCTTGCGATCTCCGAGGAGATGGCGCCGCGCGTGGGCGTCATCGTCGGCTCGGGCATCGGGGGCCTCGGCACGATGGAGGAGCAGAAGGACGTCCTCGACGAGCGCGGCCCGGGCCGAGTCAGCCCCTTCCTCGTCCCGATGATGATCGTCGACCTCGCGGCCGGGCACATCTCCATCCGCCACGGCGCGAAGGGCATCAACTACGCCCCCGTCTCGGCATGTGCCACCGGCAACCACTCGATCGGGGAGGCGGGGGAGGCCATCGCCCGCGGCGCTGCCGACGTGGTGATCGCTGGCGGCTTCGACTGCGGTGTAACCCCGCTCGGACTGGCCGGGTTCTGCGCGGCGCGCTCGCTGTCAACGCGCAACGACGAGCCGCAGGCCGCATCGAGGCCGTTCGATGCCGACCGCGACGGATTCGTCATGGGTGAGGGCGGCGGGATCCTCGTGCTCGAAGAGCTCGAGCACGCGCGCGCACGCGGCGCGCACATCTACGCCGAGCTCGCAGGCTACGGCGCGTCGGCCGACGCCTACCATCTCACCGCACCGGCCCCCGACGGCGACGGCGCCCGGCGGGCGATGCTCGCCGCGCTTGAGCGGGCGGGCATGAACGCCTCTGAGATCGACTACGTCAACGCACACGGCACCTCCACGGAGCTCGGAGACGCCGCCGAGACCGGTGCGGTCAAGGCGGTCTTCGGGTCCGATGCGCCGCCCGTGTCATCCACCAAGTCGATGTCCGGACACCTGCTCGGCGGCGCCGGCGCCCTTGAGGCGGTCATCTCCGTGCGTGCGATGACCGACGGGCTCCTGCCGCCCACCATCAACTACGCAACGCCGGACCCTGCCTGCGACCTCGACTACGTTCCCAACGAGGCGCGACCGGCCTCGCCCGCGGCGGTCATGAGCAACTCCTTCGGCTTCGGCGGCCACAACGCCACACTCATCTTCAGACGGCTCGGGTGAGCACGCATGGATGACGAGCGCCGCACACGCGCTGAACGCATCGCCGGCCACCGGTTCGCGACGCCTGCGCTTCTCGATGCCGCGCTCACTCATCCGTCCTACGCAGCGGAGCATCCGGGCGCGACGGGGTACGACCGGCTGGAGTTCCTTGGTGACGCCGTGCTCGGGTTCATCGTCTCAGACGAGCTGTATCGCGCCTTCCCCGGTGCGCCTGAGGGCGAGCTGACGCTACGGAAGCACCACGCGGTCTCAGGTGAGTCCCTGTCCGGCACGGCTGACGCGCTCGGCATCGGCGATCTCGTGCGTCTTGGCCGCGGGGCCGAATCGGCGGGCGAGCGCCTGCGTGCGTCTGTTCTCGAGAACGTGTTCGAGGCACTCGTGGGTGCGCTGTTCCTCGACGGCGGCCTGCCTGCCGCACGAGCGTTCGTCACCAGCTCGCTCGACGCCCGCTATTGCGCCGACATCGTTCCCGCTGCCGACCCCAAGTCCGCGCTCCAGCAACTCACGCAGGCCCGGCACCAGGCCCTCCCCGAGTACCGCATCGTCGACGTGCAGGGGCCGCCGCACCGCCGCACCTTCTTCGCCGAGGTAACGCTCGGCGGTGAGGTGTGCGGACGGGGGAGCGGCGCCTCGAAGCAGTCCGCCGAGAAGGCTGCCGCCGCCTCTGCGCTCAGCGCGCTCGACGACCCGGCCGATGAGCCGCCGGACACACCCTGACGTCGTCGCCCCTGTGATAGGATACGGTGCGTCCCGACCGGTCGCTCACGCCGGTCACTGTACCCCACGACCAGCGGAAAAGGGCCTCGCTTGTACCTGAAGTCGCTCACCTTGAAGGGGTTCAAGTCGTTCGCTGACCGCTCCCGGCTGACCCTCGAGCCCGGTGTGACCGTCGTCGTCGGACCGAACGGCTCCGGCAAGTCCAACATATCCGACGCTGTGCTGTGGGTGCTCGGCGAGCAGTCCGCCAAAGCGCTGCGCGGCAATGCGATGGAAGACGTCATCTTCGCCGGCTCCTCGGCGCGACAGGCCGTCGGTGTCGCTGAGGTCGACCTGGTCCTCGACAATCGCGACGGCCAGCTGCCGCTCGAGTTCTCCGAGGTGACGATCACCCGCCGGATGTTCAGGAGCGGCGAGAGCGAGTACCTGATCAACCAGTCGCCGTCGCGGCTCATGGACGTCCAGGAGCTGCTGCACGACACGGGCCTCGGGCGTGACACCCACTCGATCATCAGCCAGGGTCGCATCGACGAGATCCTCAACTCGAAGCCGGAGGACCGGCGCGCGCTCATCGAAGAGGCGGCCGGCGTCCTCAAACACAAGAAGCGCAAGGACCGCGCCATCCGTAAGCTCACCGCGATGGACGTCCATGTGGAGCGCATCCGAGATGTGCTCGGCGAGATCGACCGTCAGCTGCGCCCGCTCCAGCGCCAGGCCGACAAGGCGGCCGAGTACCGCACGATCACCGCTGAGTTGCGTGAGCTTGAGGTCGCGCTGGCCGTCGCCGACCTGCGGACGCTCCAGGAGTCGTGGGACGTGCTCGAGAAGCAGGAACGTGAGCACGACGCGGGTGTCGAGCTGGCACGCTACCGGCTCACCGAGAAGCAGCGCGAACTGCAGACGTTCCAGTCCCTCCTCGAGGAGAAGGGGCTGTTCGTCGGCGACCTCTCGGAACAGCGACGCCGTCTCCAGTCCGTCCTCGAACGGGCGAACTCCGGACTGCTGCTGCTCGAGGAGAAGGGCAAGAACCTCATCGAGCGGCTCTCCGAGCTCAGGCAGAAGGTTCACCAGAGCGGCATGCGTTTCGAGTCCCGCACCGCCGAGCTCGAGCAGATCGCCGAGGAGCGCGCGATCACCGACGCGAAGATCCAGACGCTGTACGCACAACTGCGCGAGCTCCAGCGCGAGGCGGAGAGCGTCAAGAAGCAGCGCCTCGCGGCCGACGAGTTGCTCGCCGAGGTCATGACCCAGGCGCGCCGCACGCGCAAGGACGTCGACGACGCACGGATCGGCCTCTCCGAGATCGACCATGCCCTCGCCGGCTTCTCGCTCGAGTCCGAGATGCTCTCGGAGCGGGCCCAGGCCGTCCGCGACGGGCGCACCGCTCTCATGCAGACGCTCTCGTCACGCCGGAACCGTCTCGAGCACCTCGCGGCCCGGATCGATCACACGCGCAAAGAGGTGTCGCTCGCGTCCTCGGACGTGGACAAGCGCGTGCGCCTGACCGAGTCACGCAGTGCCGCACTCGACACGCTCCGCGCTGAGCTCACGGACGTCCGCGCCGAGATCCGTGCGCTCGAAGAGGTCGACCGCGCGTTCGAGGCAGCATCGCCGGCGCTCGCCGCGATGCTCGCCCGCGACGCCGAGCTTCCTGACGTCATCGGCCCCGTGACCGACCACATCACCGTGCCTGCTGCGTACGAACGTGTCGTCGAGCGCATCCTCGGCGCCGATGTCTTCTGCATCCTCGTCAAACACCGGAGCGCCCTCGCACCCACCGTCGAGGTCCTTGAGCGGCAGGGTGCACACGACTTCTCGCTGCTGCCGATCGACGGCGCGACACGATCGGGCGGCCTTCCGCCGGACGGTCCCGGTGTCCGGCTCGTCGATGTCATCGAGTGTGGACCGGATGTCCGCGCCGCCCTGGAGGCGGTTGTCGGGGACGTACGGATCGTTGACACCCTTGACCAGGCGCTCTCCGATGAGCCCTCGCCGTGGCGGCTGGCCACGGCCGCCGGGCACACGGTCTGGCCAACAGGCAAGGTCCGTGTCGGGCCGTCGCTCGACGACGACGCGGGCGTCCTCGGCCGTCGTCGTGCTCTCGGCGATCTCCAGGAGCGCGCCTCGGCGCTCCTGGCCCAGGTCGGCCAGTCCGAGGCCGAACTGGTGGAGGCACGTGAGGCCCTCGCCGCCGCCCAACAGGACGCGCTCGAGCTCGGCCAGACCCTTGCCGCCCTCACCGGTGAGGAGGCGTCTCTGAGGGAAGATGTCGGCCGTCTCGAGCAGTCCATCACCGAGAGCGATACCGAGGCCGCCTCCATCGACCTTCGCCTGAGGCAGATCGAAGAGAAGACGATGAAGGACCGTCCCCAGCAGCGGCAGCTCGCCGACCGCATCGCCGAGGGACTCGCCCGCATCGAGCAACTTGAGGACGACACCATCGCGCGGCGCGAGGAGCGCGAGACGCGCTTCCGTGAGGAGACCGAGGTCGCCAACCGCCTTGCAGCGTGCCAGGTGGAGATCGCTGCGGTGTCCGAGCGCGAGGTCCACCTGAAGCGGCGCTACGCATCGCTGACGTCCGAGACGAAGGAGCTCGGCGTCACGGTGGAGCAGTCGAAGACGACCGAGGCCTCCCTTGAGGCCCTCCTGGAGCGCATCCAGCCCCTCCACGAGTTGTGGACGGTGCTTCTCGAGCGGGCCGAGCACTGGGCGGACAAGCTGCGGGACCGCGCCCGGTTCGAGCAGGCCGACTCCGAGTCGCTGCGGCAGACCATCCACGATGGACAGGACGCCGTCGCAGTCGCTCAGGCCGCGGTGGACGAGGCGCTCGAGGCGGTCAACGCCATCCGCGTCGAGAAGGCGGCGCTCGAGGTCCAGGTCACCGCCGCGGTCAGGCGGATCGTCGACGACCTCGGCATGCCCGTGGAGCGCGCACTCGACCAGCCCGCTATCGAGGACCGCCAGTCAGCGGCCATCCGCGCCGACCGCCTGCGCAAGCGTATCGCCAACCTCGGCCCGGTGAACCCGGTCGCTATCGAGGAATTCGATCACCTTCATGAGCGTCGCGGCTACATGCAAGCGCAACTGGACGACCTCGTCGCAAGCCGTAAGGCGCTGCACAAGGTGATCGCGGCGATCGACCGGAAGGTGCGCGACCGGTTCCTGGAGACGTTCGAGCTTGTTGACGCTCACTTCCAGGAGATCTTCGCGCTACTGTTCCCGGGCGGACAGGCGTCGCTGTCCCTTACCGAGCCCGACGACCCTGAGACGACCGGTGTGGAGGTGGTCGCGCAACCGCGCGGCAAGCGCCTCCAGAAGATGAGTCTGCTCTCGGGTGGCGAGAAGTCGCTCACGGCACTCGCGCTCCTCTTCGCCGTGTACCGCACCCGTCCGTGCCCGTTCTACATCCTCGACGAGGTCGAGGCGGCGCTCGACGACACGAACCTCAGGCGGTTCATCGCCTTCATCGACAGCCTGCGAGCGCACACACAGTTCGTCATCGTCACGCACCAGCGCAGGACCATGGAGATCGCGGACGTCTTGTACGGCGTCTCCATGCAGGCGGACGGCGTGAGCAAGGTGGTCAGCCAGAAGATCGAGCGCCCCGCACCCACGGAGGCCGTATCGTGAGCACTCCGTGGTTCCAGAAGATCGGTGACGGGCTTGCCAGCACCCGTGAGCGTCTCAAAGGTCATCTGAACGTCCTGCTCGATCGCGGCCCCGATCTCGACGCGGCGTTCTGGGACGACCTCGAGGACGCGCTGCTCCAGGCCGACATGGGTGTCACCGCCACTACCGAGATGGTCGAGGCGCTCCGCGACACGGCCGCCCGCGAGGCGCTCCCGGATGCCGCAGCCGTGGTCGCACGCCTCTCTCGCCAGATCGCCGAGGAGGTGGCCGTGCCCGGCGACGATCCGTTCGCGCTCGATCCCGTCACGGTACTGGTGGTCGGCGTGAACGGCACCGGCAAGACAACGAGCGTCGGGAAGATCGCCAAGGCGGCGGCCGAGAACGGTCGCCGCGTGGTCATCGGCTCGGCGGACACCTTCAGGGCGGCCGCCATCGAGCAGCTTCGTGTGTGGGCCGATCGCGCATCGGTGCCGGTCATCGAGCGCCCGCACGGCTCAGACCCCGCCTCGGTCGTGTTCGACACGCTCGCCGAGGCACAGGACCGCGACGCCGATCTCATCATCATCGATACCGCGGGCCGCCTACACACATCGCGCGACCTGATGGCCGAGCTGCAGAAGGTGCGACGCGTCGCCGATCGCGAGAGCCCACACCCGGTCAGGGTCGTTCTCGTCATGGACGCCACCACCGGACAGAACGGACTCGTGCAGGCCCGCGAGTTCCATCGCGCTCTCGGCCTCGACGCGTTGGTGCTGACCAAACTCGACGGTACCGCCAAGGGCGGGATCGTGGTGGCTGTGGCACGCGAGCTGGGGGTACCGGTGGTCCGCATCGGCGTCGGTGAGGGCATCGACGACCTCGAGCCGTTCGACGCGTCGGTCTTCGCCGCCGCGATCACGGGCGAGACCCGCTGAGGCCGATGGTCACCCCACGGTTCATCCCGTGGCGGGAGAGCGACCGGCGCTATCTGGCGCCCATGCTGGTGCTCGCACTCGCCCTCGGACTGCTCTTCGGCACACTCTACGTCGTCTTCCGGTTCGTGCAGGTCGACGGCGACTCGATGCTGCCCGTGCTGCGGGACGGCGACCGCGTCCTCCTGACGCGGTCCTACGACCTCGAGGTCGCCCGGCGGGGGGACATCGTCTCCCTGACCGTGCCCGACCGGGGCCGCCCGGTGACCGCGCTCAAGCGTGTCATCGCCCTTCCCGGGGACGAGGTCTCGGCCACCGGAGATTCCGTCGCCGTCAACGGGGCGCCGTCTACCGCCGCCCCGGACCCCATAGTCGGGCCTGATCAGCGCGTCTACGGGACCGGCACCATACCCGAGGGCCACCTCTTCGTCCTCGGCGACAACCGTCCGGTGTCGCTCGACAGCCGGTTCGTCGGCCCGTTGCCCGTCACGGCGGTTCGCGGCAAGGCGGTCGCGATCATCTGGCCGCCGTCGCGGATCCGCCTCATTGACTGACCGTCACCCGCTTCGTAGGGTGTAGTCTCCCGCTTCTGACTGGAGGAACCGTGTTCGAGAACCTCAGTGACCGGCTTCAGGCGGTCTTCAACAAACTCACCGGGCGAGGGGTGCTCTCCGAGGCCGACGTCGACGCCGCCATGCGCGAGGTACGTATGGCGCTACTCGAGGCGGACGTGAACTTCAAGACCGTGAAGGAGTTCGTCACCCGCGTACGTGAGCGCGCCGTCGGCTCGGACGTCATGAAGAGCCTGACCCCCGGCCAGATGGTCGTCAAGATCGTCTTGGACGAACTCACCGCGCTCATGGGCGGCACCGAGTCACGGCTCGTGCTCTCAGGGCGCACGCCATCGGTCATCATGCTCGTCGGCCTGCAGGGCTCGGGCAAGACGACGGCCGCGGCCAAACTCGCGAACCTGCTCCGCAAGCAGGGCAAGAGCCCGCTCCTCGTCGCGTGCGACGTCTACCGCCCCGCCGCCATCGACCAGCTGGAGATGCTCGGACGTCAGCTCGACGTCCCTGTCTACCGCGGCGAAGGTGACGACCCGGTCGAGATCGCGCGGGCAGGCGTGAAGGACGCCGTCGCCCGGATGCGCGACGTGGTCATCGTCGACACCGCGGGTCGACTGCACGTCGATGAGGAGATGATGGCCGAGGCCGTCGCCATCCGACAGGCGGTCCGTCCTGACCAGGTACTCATGGTCATCGACGCGATGACCGGCCAGGACGCCGTGAACGCCGCCGCCGCCTTCGCCGAGCGCGTCGACTTCGACGGTGTCATCGTCACCAAGCTCGACGGTGACGCCCGTGGCGGCGCCGCCCTCTCGGTACGCGCCGTGACCGGGCGCCCGATCAAGTTCGCGGGCGTAGGGGAGAAGCTCGACGCGCTCGAGCCCTTTCACCCCGAGCGCATGGCCAAGCGGATCCTCGGTATGGGCGACATGGTCACGCTCATCGAGAAGGCCCAGGAGACCGTCGACACCGATGCCGCTGCTGAGATGGAAGAGCGGCTCGCTCGTGGCGCGTTCACCCTCGATGACTTCCTGTCCCAGCTCCAGCAGGTACGGAAGATGGGGTCGATCAAGGACATCCTCGCCATGGTCCCTGGCGGCGGCAAGCTGCCCAAGGACGTCGACGTCGACGAGGGCGCACTCACGCGCGTCGAGGCGATCATCCGTTCGATGACCCCCGGTGAGCGCACCAAGCCGCAGACCATCAACGGAAGCCGCCGCGAGCGCATCGCCCGTGGCGCAGGGGTGACGGTCTACGATGTGAACCAGGTGCTCAAGCAGTTCGCGCAGGCCCAGAAGATGGTCAAACAGCTCAGTCAGATGCAGCGTGGCGGCAAGCGCAAGCGCATCCCCGGCATACCCGGGATGCCCGGCCCCTTCTGAGTCTTTGACCCTGCAGGACTCATCTCGTATCATTAGTCGCTGCTCTTGCTCACGAGTGGCCCGCCGGGCCACCGACACGGAGGTGAAATCACTTGGCAGTCAAGATCCGCCTGGCACGTGCGGGCGCGAAGAAGGCCCCGTTCTACCGCATCGTCGCCGCCGATTCGCGCGCTCCGCGTGACGGTCGCTTCATCGAGATCCTCGGCCGGTACAACCCGCGCACGGAGCCCTCGACCATCGAGATGGACCTCGAGAAGGTCGATGCATGGCTCGCGAAGGGCGCCCAGGCGACTGAGACCGTCGAGAAGCTCATCGCGATCGCCCGCGACCCTGAAGCCCCTGCGCCTGTGCAGGAAGCCAAGCCTTCCAAGAAGGCCCAGGCCAAGGCCGCTGAGGCCGCGAGCAAGCCCGCCGAGGCCGCTCCTGCCGAGGAGGTCGCCGCTGAGGCGCCTGCCGAGGAGAGCGATGCGTCAGAGGCCGCTGAAGAGTCCGCCGAGTGACCGTGGCAGGCACACCTGACACCGACGCACTCGTGCGCTACCTCGCCACCTCGCTCGTCGAGCACCCTGACGACGTGGTGATCGAGCGCAACGACTCCGGAACCACCCGCAACTATCAGATCACGGTCAATCCGGACGACACGGGCAAGGTCATCGGGCGCGGAGGGCGTGTCATCAAGGCGATCCGCGTCCTCGTCCGCGCCGCCGCCTCGGCCGAGAACGCCGACGCGACCGTCGACGTCACTGGATGATCCGACGTGGCCGTGCCGTTTCGCACGATCGGCCGCACACTGAAGCCGCACGGGACGAACGGGGAGGTCTCGGTCTCACTGACCGTCGACCTCCCCGCCGCGTCTCTTGAGGGCCTCGCGGTCTACCTGATCCCCCCGGGCCCGCGCGGCGCCCGGGCGTTCACGGTGACCGGGGTCCGGGGAGCCGGCCGCGCCACCATCGTTCGGTTCGATGACGACTCCACCGCCGCGCAGGCCGGCGCGCTTGCCGGCCGCTCGATCCTCGTGGCTGAAGACGCACTGCCCGAGGTCCGCGATGAGGCCCGGGCACTCATCGGTTATGTGGTGAGCGATGAGCGGTATGGCGTCCTCGGATCTGTCGACGAGGTCATCGAGACCGGTGCCAACGACGTGCTCGTGGTCACCGGGGGGTCGCACGGACAGATCCTGGTCCCGGTCATACCCGACGTGATCCGCGAGTGCGATGACCTGCAGCGCACCGTCCGCGTGCACTTGCTCGACGGTCTGCTCGAGGTTGATGGACGCCCATGAGAGTCGACGTCATCACGGTGGTCCCGGGCATGTATCCCGAAGTACTCGGCACGTCGATCCTTGGGCGTGCGATCGCCACCGGCGCACTCGACGTGAGCGTGCACGATCTTCGCGACTGGACCGATGACCGGCACCGCACGACCGACGACTATCCGTTCGGCGGGGGCCCCGGGATGGTGATGAAGCCCGAGCCCGTCTTCAGGGCGGTGGGGTCGGTGCGTGACATGCATCCGGCCCGGCCACGTGTGGTGCTCGTCTGCCCGCAAGGCCGGCCACTCGATCAGGGACTCGTTCGCGAACTCGCCACCGAGGAGCGGCTCCTCTTGATCTGCGGACGCTACGAGGGCTTCGATGAACGCATTCGGACACTCGCAGACGACGAGATCTCCATCGGCGACTACGTGCTTACCGGGGGCGACCTCGCTGCACTCGTTGTGATCGACGCTGTGGCACGCCTGCAGCCCGGCGTGCTCGGCCACGAAGACTCCGCACACGACGAGTCGTTCTCCGAAGGGCTTCTGGAGTATCCTCAGTACACGCGCCCCGCGGAGTTCAACGGAATGGGCGTTCCCGAGGTCCTTCTCAGCGGTGACCATGCGCGCATCGCACGGTGGCGACGGGCCGCTGCCGTCGAGCGGACCGCCATCCGTCGGCCCGATCTCATCGAATCGGCCGATCTTGACGAGGACGAGCGTGCTCACGCCCGCACGATCATCGAGGAGAGGAAGCGCACGCAGGATGACTGACGAACGGGAGACCCGCATGGACGCCGAGACCGTCGCAGCTGAGAACGTCGACACTGAGCGCGCCGCCGCGCAGGAGCGTCGTCCGTCGTTCGTTCGCTGGCTGGCCGAGCTGGTGCTCATGGTCGCACTGGCGTTCGTGCTCGCGTCCGGGATCCGGACGTTCGTTGTGCAGCCCTATGTCATCCCGAGCGGCTCGATGATCCCCACCATCGAGCTGTGGGACCGTGTGGTCGCCAACAAGTTCATCTACTTCTTCACCGATCCGAAACCAGGGGAGGTCGTGGTCCTGGATGATCCCACGGGCGCTGTCGACACGCTGATCAAACGTGTCGTTGCGGTGGGGGGGCAGACCATCGACCTCGTCGATGGCGCGGTGGTCGTCGACGGCGTAGTGCTCGACGAACCATACACCTATGGCAAGCCGACCTACCCACAGACGGTCGACTTCCCGTACGAGGTGCCCGCAGACCACGTATGGCTTATGGGCGACAACCGGACCGACAGCCAGGACTCGCGCTACTTCGGTGCCGTCCCCGAGGAGATGATCCGAGGAAGAGCCATCTTCCGCTTCTGGCCCGCGGACCGCATCGGCGCCCTGGACTAGGCTCGGCCGCGCCCGGCGGCGTTGATCGCAACGTCGCCGTATGGCCCGGACAGAGCCCGTTGCCTGCACTGGGAGTCTCGTCTATACTGTCCACTCGTGCCTTCAGGGCAGATACCTCAGAACCGCAACACGTGACGGAACAGGATCACCTCATGGACAAGATTCGCGCCATCGAGCAGCAGCAGCTGCGTGACGACCTTCCCGCGTTCGGCGTCGGCGACACGGTCAAGGTCATGTACAAGGTCGTGGAGGGTGGCCGCGAGCGCGTCCAGCCGTTCCAGGGCATCGTCATCCGCCGACACGGCTCCGGCAATCGTGAGACCTTCACGGTCCGCAAGATCTCGTTCGCTGTCGGCGTCGAGCGCACGTTCCCGGTGCATTCGCCGAAGATCGTCTCACTCGAGGTCGTGACGCGCGGCAAGGTACGCCGCGCCAAGCTGTACTACCTTCGTGACAAGGTCGGCAAGGCGGCACGGGTCAAGGAGCGCCGCTAGCCGTCACCCACTCCGCACAGAGCGGCCCGGACGACCTACGTCTGGGCCGTTTTCGTTGGCTGGTACACTCCGGTGCATGGACTCCATGACCGTCTCCGAAGCCCGCGCACACCTCGGCGTCGACGACCCGCTCGCGCTTCAGCACGCCATCGCACGGTTCTCCGACGACCTTCGGCCCGGCGTTGTCCGCGCTCGAGACGCGGCCGTCAGGCGTCTTGCGCGGTTCCATGCCGAGGAGGCCAGGCTCGCCTCGATGGCCGAGACCGAACGCGAGCTCGCGGCGCGAGGTCTGGTCATCGTCGCCGGCGTCGATGAGGTCGGCCGAGGCGCGCTCGCCGGACCGGTGTCCGCAGGAGCGTGCGTCCTGCCGCTGGATGCGGTGATCCCGGGGCTGCGCGACTCCAAGACGCTGAGCCCGGACGCACGTGAGCGGCTCGACGTCTCCATCCGCCGGACTGCGATCGCGCTCGCGGTCTCTCACGTGCCTGCTCCAGTGATCGACGGGATCGGCATCGCCAAGGCGACACGGCTCGCCATGACCCGCGCCATCACGGACCTGGACATCCCCGTCGACCACGTTCTGGTGGACGGCACGGACACGGCGCTGCCGTTCCCTTCTACTGCGATCGTTCGCGGCGATTCGACGGTGCGGGTCATCGCGGCAGGCGCGATCATCGCCAAGGTCGCCCGCGACCGGCTCATGTGCGAACTCCATGAGCAGTACCCGGAGTACGGCTTCCGCGATCACAAGGGCTATGGATGTGCCACGCATCTGCGCGCTATTCACGATCGCGGTCCGAGTGAGGTGCACCGCATGAGCTTCAGCCCGTGCGGTGAACACCCACTGTTCCCGGTCGAGTGACCACCCACGACCACGTTCCCTACACCGTCCGACGCCGCTGTTGTGAATCCCGAGCATCGTTGGGTCACATCTCGTTCACCGCCAGCTTCGCTCCGGTTATGTGCCCATGGTCACACTTTGCCCGAGAGGGGAGGGTGACCATGGACCGCAATGAGATCGGGGCTCGTGGTGAGAGCGCGGCGGCTGGGTATCTTGAGCGCACCGGCATGAGGGTCATCGAGAGGAACTGGCGCATACCCGCAGGGGAGATCGACATCATCGCCCTCGACGGGGACACGCTGGTGATGTGCGAGGTCAAGACGCGGACCACCGCGCGACGTGGCAGCCCGGAAGAGGCCGTGTCCGCTCGAAAGCGCCAGAAGATCACACGTCTCGCCGAGGCCTACTGCAGCCGGAACGGCTGCGACCCCTGCCCGGTCCGATTCGATGTGATCTCCATCATGGTCATCCAGCCGGACCGCGCGCTGCTGCGCCACCACCGTGCCGCATTCATCGTGGAGTGACCATGCAGGCGACTGTAGCCAGCACGACGTTGACCGGCGTCGAGGCCGCGCCCGTCGAAGTACAGGCGGACGTCTCCACGGGACTCCCCGTGTTCGGCATCGTCGGACTCCCGGATACTGCCGTACAAGAGGCGCGCGACCGCGTACGTGCGTCACTTCGCGCTGCCGGCTTCGACTTCCCGAACGCCCGTGTCATCGTCAATCTCGCGCCTGCGCCGCTGCGCAAGCATGGAACGGGCTTCGACCTTCCCATCGCGCTGGCCATCCTCTGCGCAACAGGACAGATCCCTGCCGGCGCTCTTCAGGACGTGACCGCGGTCGGAGAGCTCGGACTGGACGGTTCGGTCAGGCAGGTCCCGGGGATGATCGCCCACGCACTCTCGGCATCTCGCGAGGACAGGGATCTTCTCGGGCCCTCCGACGCCTCTGGCCTCCTCGGAGTGGTTCCCGGTCTCCGCTTCCGTGCCATCTCGTCGATCGCCTCGGTCCGCGCAGGACTCCCGCAGTACCGGTCCGCGTGCATATCCGCTCCTACTTCTGACCGTGTCCACCAGGTCGACCTGTCCGATATCAGCGGACACGCCTCGGCCAAACGGGCGTTGGAGATCGCGGCTGCAGGTGGCCATCACGTGCTGCTCATCGGCCCACCTGGCTCTGGCAAGACCATGCTTGCGCGTGCTATGTGCAGCATCCTGCCCGGACTCACTGATACGGAAAGACTGGAGACCGCGCTCGTGCACTCTGTGGCCGGGCTGGACACCTCTGCCGTCCTTGAGGGTCAGCGACCGTTCCGCGCACCGCACCACTCGTGCTCTACCGCTGGTCTGGTCGGCGGCGGGAGTCCGCCTCGACCGGGAGAGATCAGCCTTGCCCACAACGGCGTGCTGTTCCTCGATGAGCTGCCCGAGTTCGGACCGGCGTCGTTACAGGCGCTCAGGCAGCCGCTTGAAGAGGGTGTGGTGACCCTCGTGCGTGCGTTCGGAACGGTCCGTTACCCGGCCCGCGTCACCGTCATCGCCGCGATGAATCCCTGTCCGTGCGGCTACTCTGGCGACCCCGTACGTCCCTGCACGTGTACAGCCGGAGCAGTCTCCCGCTACACAGGGCGTATCGGCGGACCGCTCTACGATCGCATGGACGTGTGCATCCGGGTCGACCGTGTCGACCCCGGGGCGATCCTTGACGGAACCGCGACCGGAGAGGAGTCCACAGTGGCGCGTGACAGAGTCATCGCCGCCAGACAGACCGCTGACGTCTGCCATCGCGGAGCCCTCAGGTCGATGCTGACACCCGGCGCACGCGGGCTGCTTGAGGCGGCGGCTCGCACGATGAACCTCTCCGGGCGTGCGGTGACACGCGTCGTGAGGGTAGGGCGGACTATCGCCAGTCTCGACTCCGCCTCCAGTATCGAGGAATCGCACGTCAGTGAAGCGCTCGGACTGAGGTCCTGGGAGCCCTCATGAGCGATCGCAGATTCGCACTCAGGCGCGGTGAGACCGGATACCCACGATCGCTCGAGTCGACCCCCGACCCACCGGCGGTGCTCTACGGGATCGGAGACGCTGAGGCACTCGAGCCGGGGCTTGCGGTCGTAGGGGCCCGTCGTGCCACGCCCTACGGGCTGCGGTGCACGCGCCTGTTCTCAGCGTGGGCGGCGAGCGCAGGTGTACCGGTGATATCGGGGGCGGCGATCGGCTGCGACCAGGAGGCGCACCGGGCAGCGCTCGATCGCGGCGGCCCGACCATCGCTGTACTCGGATCCGGGCCTGACATTGACTACCCACGGCGATCGGCAGGCGTACTTCGGCAGATCCGTCACGAGCACGTCGTCGTCAGCGAATACCCGTTCGGGACCGAGCCCACCCGATGGACCTTCGTGCGCAGGAACAGGATCATCGCGGGCCTTGCTCGTGCCGTGCTGATCGTCGAGGCCGGTCTGCCAAGCGGCACGTTCACCACCGCCGACGCCGCTCTCGACGCAGGGCGGGACGTCCTCACCATCCCTGGGTCCATCTTCTCGCCCGAATCACGTGGCTCCAACAGACTCATCCGGCAGGGCGCCATCCCTGTCACCGATGTCTCCGAGCTGGCCCTTGCCCTTGGCATGGATGGCACCCAGGCTGCCCATGCGGAACGGCCGCCGCAGGACGATGCCGCCCTGCGTGCCCTGACTGCGGATCCTTTGCGTCCGGACGACCTCGCCCGCGCACTCGGGATCGATATCGTCTCCACCGCACGAACACTCGGCGCCCTTGAGGCGCGTGGGCTGATCGCTCGCTACCCTGACGGACGGTACGGCATCGCATGAAAGGATGATGCTCGCCACGTATACAATGGCCACATGACTCATACAGCATCCCCTTCACACGTGACCGTCATCGGCGGCGGCCTGGCAGGCTCGGAGGCCGCCTGGCAGCTCGCGGCGCGCGGCGTGCCGGTACGCCTCATCGAGATGCGTCCGACCGTCATGGGACCGGCACACCATACAGGCCATCTTGCGGAACTCGTGTGCTCGAACTCACTCAAGAGCGTCGACCCTGACACGGCAGCCGGCTGCCTCAAAGCGGAGCTCCGCGCGCTGGGGTCGCTGCTGCTCGCTCTCGCCGAGAAGCATGCAGTGCCCGCAGGCGCTGCCCTCGCCGTCGACCGTGAGGCGTTCTCCGCCGATGTGACGCAGACGCTGAGCAGCCATCCCCTCATCACCGTGGTGCGAGAGGAGGCACGCACCCTGCCAGACGGCGACGTCGTTCTCGCTGCCGGCCCATTGCCCGGTGCAGCCCTGGAGGAAGCGCTGGCGCGGCTCACCGGTACGCAACGTCTCGCGTTCTACGATGCCGCCGCGCCGATAGTCGCGGCCGAATCGATAGACAGCGCGCTGGTGTTCGCTCAGTCGCGTTGGGACAAGGGTGGCGCCGACTACCTCAACTGCCCACTCGATCGCGGCCAGTATGAGGCGCTCGTCACCGAGCTGCGCGCGGCCCGGCGCGTCCAGACGAAGGACTTCGAGCGCAAGGATCTCTTCAGCGCCTGCCAGCCGGTGGAGGAGATCGCACGCTCGGGCACCGACGCCCTGCGATTCGGCGCTCTCAAGCCGGTGGGCCTCTCGGATCCCTCCACCGGTCACCGGCCGTGGGCGGTCGTCCAGCTCCGGCCGGAGACTGCAGCGGCCACCGCCTACAACCTCGTCGGCTTCCAGACGAACCTCACCTTCGCCGAGCAGCGTAGGGTGTTCGGCCTCATCCCCGCACTGCGTGATGCCGAGTTCCTCCGGTACGGCGTCATGCATCGCAACACGTTCGTCGACGCTCCGCGCCTGCTCGACCCCGGCCTGCGGCTCCGGGCCCGTCCGTCCTTCCGTATCGCTGGCCAACTCGCTGGCACCGAAGGGTACCTCGAGGCGGTCGCGACCGGGCTGCTTGCAGCCCTCGATGTCTGGACCCGGCGCACCGGCGCTCCACCTGTTCGCCTGCCGGACACCAGTGTCCTCGGCGCGTTGGTGGCGTACGCGACCGACCCCGCTACCGTTGACTACCAGCCGATGCACGTGAACTATGGGCTGCTGCCCCCGCTCGACCCGCCCGTGAAGCGCAAGCGTGAGCGTTACGCCGCCTACGGGGAACGTGCCCGGGACGACCTCGATCGCTACCTTCGCGCGCGACCGGAGCTCGCCCGACCTACTGGGGATGTGACGCTGCGGTGACCACACGACCTTCATCCGAGTCGATCGTGGACCAGTTCATCGCTCACCTTCGTATAGAGCGGAACCTCTCACCGCGCAGCGTCTCGGCCTACGGCTCGGACCTTGCAGCGTTCCTGGACTGGGCCGCCCGTTCCGAGATCCACGTGCTCGATGTCGACCACCGGGCACTCCGCAGGTATCTCGCAGAGCTCGACAAGGCCCGGTACGCGCGTCGCACGGTCGCGCGTCGGCTGTCCACACTCCGCACCTTCTACCGTTTCTGTGTCGCCCGCGGGCACCTCGCATCGAGCCCGGCGGCGGTGCTCGCCACCCCACGGCCCGAGAGACGGCTGCCGCACGTGGCACCCGACGAGGTGGTCCGAGCGTTGCTCGACGCTCCGGACCCTTCGACACCGCTGGGACTGCGCGACCTCGCTATCCTCGAGATGCTCTACGCTACCGGCATGCGCGTGAGTGAGCTCACGTCCCTGGACCTCGGGGACGTCGATCTGGCGCAGGGTCTCGCCACGGTGATGGGGAAGGGGAGTCGGCAACGCGTCGTCCCGCTGCACCAGCTCGCGGTTCGGCGCGTTCGCGACTACCTCGCACACGGACGCGGGCACCTGGGCCGCACGCGCGTCGACGATGCGCTCTTCCTCAACCGGCTCGGCACACGTCTTACGAGCGGCGGGGTCCGTCGCATGCTCGAATCGCGCCTCAAGGAGGCCGGTACGGCATCCGGCCTCACGCCACACGTTCTGCGCCACACCTTCGCCACACATCTTCTGGACGGTGGCGCCGATCTGAGGACCGTTCAAGAACTGCTCGGTCACATTGCGCTGTCAACCACCCAGATTTATACTCACGTCAGCACGAAACGCTTGCGTGACGTGCACAAAGGGGCACATCCACGGGCCTGATGGAGGGCCGAATCACATGAGATCCGACTCGCGCGCGGACGTGTCCGCGGTGTGGGCCGCGTTCAAGGACACGCGCGATCCGCACGCGCGTGAGGAACTCATCCTCGCATACTCACCCCTCGTCAAGTACGTCGCCGGTCGCCTCTCGGCCAACCTGCCGCAGACCGTCGACCCTGCCGATCTCATCTCCTACGGCGTGTTCGGCCTGATCGACGCCATCGAGAAATTCGAGATCGATCGCGGCATCAAGTTCGAGACCTACGCCATCGCCCGCATCAGAGGTGCGATCATCGACGAGCTCCGCGCGATGGACTGGGTTCCCCGCTCCGTGCGCGCGCGGGCGCGCGAGTTCGAGGCCGCGTACATCACGCTCGAGAACCGGCTCCGCCGCGTGCCCAGTGACGCCGAGATCGCCGAGGAGATGGGCATTACGCTCGGCGATCTCCAGTCGGTGCTCACGAAGCTCTCCTACACGACGGTCCTGTCGTTCGAGGAGATGTGGACGCCCTCCGGTGACCGAGAAGAGCGCCACGACCCGCTGAGCGTCATCAAGGACCACGGCGCTGAGGATCCAGTGGAGATGTTCGAGTCCGCGGAGGTCAAAGAGATCCTGGCCTCGGCGATAGAGCGACTCCCTGATCGTGAGAAGACCGTGATAGCCTTGTACTACTACGAGGGCCTGACACTCAAAGAGATCGGCACCGTGCTCGGCGTCACCGAGTCCCGGGTGAGCCAGCTGCACACGAAGGCTGTGCTACGACTGCGCGCGCGCCTTAACGCGGCACAGGGCTTTGCCACGGCCCCATAGCACCGCACCGTACTGCGTTCGACCGTTCACACAAGGGGGAGTGTCCACTGTGGGTGCACACCGCGTTCTCATCGTCGAGGACACCGATCTGCTGCGTCGGATGTATCGTGACCGGCTCAGCCAGGACGGCTACGAGGTCCTGGAGGCCACCGACGGACTTGCCGCACTCACTGTCTTGCGTGATGAACGCGTCGACCTGATCTTGCTCGATCTGATCATGCCGCGCATGGGAGGCATCGAGGTCCTCGAGGCCATCTCAGCTGACCCCCGAACCAAAGGAACGCCTGTCGTCGTTCTGACCAACCTCGGTGAGGAGGACACCATCGAGCGCGCGGTTGCACTCGGCGCGCTCGACTACCTGCTCAAGAACGAGACGCGCCCCAACGACGTATCCGAGAAGGTCCGCCTCACGCTCAGCGCGTTCCATGCCCCGGATGAGGCCGCTACGTCCGCGTTCCGCATCAGGGTCCGGGACCGTGAGGACGACGCTGATGCGCTCATCTCCCACGCGGAACTCAAGCGCAGGTTCTGGTGTCCCGCGTGTGAGAACGAGCTCGCACTGGAGCTCGTTCCTGTGCCCGAGCACCACGGCCACTACGACGCGCGGTTCATCTGCCCCGCGTGCGGGCGGGACTTCGCGATCTGAGATCGGCCCGAACCCCGGCGCTCGGTCGCGCATCCTTCGGCTGACGATGGTGGTCGCCTCTGCGACCGTGTGGTATCCTACGCAGCGCTCTTATCACACACGCCCGTGGATCCCGCGCGAGGTGCCGGACGATGTCCGGTCGCGGCAGGGAGATGAAGCGGGCGGAGGAACAACCGAACAGGGAGGCACCACCATGTCCGTATCAATGAAGAACCTGCTTGAGGCCGGCGTGCACTTCGGTCATCAGACCCGCCGCTGGAACCCGAAGATGAAGCCGTACATCTTCACCGAGCGCAACGGCATCTACATCCTCGACCTCAAGCGCAGCCTGCATGAGATCGATCAGGCGTACCGCTTCGTGCGCGAGACCACCGCACGAGGGGGCTCGATCCTCTTCGTCGGCACCAAGAAGCAGGCGCAGGACCCCATCCGCCGCGAGGCGGAGCGCGCGGGACAGCCGTACGTGAACCAGCGCTGGCTCGGCGGAATGCTTACCAACTTCGTCACCATCCGCGGTCGCATCAGGCGCATGCTCGAGCTTGAGGGCATGGAGGAGTCGGGCGCTCTCGCC
This sequence comes from Aeromicrobium sp., assembly GCA_015351705.1. Lineage (GTDB taxonomy): Bacteria > Actinomycetota > Coriobacteriia > Anaerosomatales > Anaerosomataceae > JADIIM01. The sequence goes on from JADIIM010000037.1 coordinate 140,615, forward strand.
CAGCTCCCCAAGAAGGAGGCCCTGCTTCTCCGGCGTGAGCTCGAGAAGCTGCAGCGCGACCTGAACGGCATCCGCGACATGACCGACGTGCCCAAGGCGGTGTTCGTCGTCGACACCAAGCGTGAGGCGATCGCCGTCAAGGAGGCACGCCGCCTGCAGATCCCTCTCATCGGCCTGGTGGACACCAACGCCGACCCGGACGAGGTCGACTTCGTGATCCCGGGCAACGACGACGCCATCCGCTCGGTGAGCCTGATCTGCCGCGTCATCGCTGACGCCGCTATCGACGGCCGCACCGCTGCCGGTCTGTCGGTCCCCGGCGACCAGGAGGCCGCCGAAGCCCCCGCTGAGCCCACCGCCACGGCGGAATCGCCAGCAGTGGAGCCCGCACCCGCGGCTGTGGAGGCACCTGACGCCGCACCGGCGCCTGAGGCCGCTCCGGAAGCCACACCCGAGTCGGCCACTGACGCCGGGTAGCAGTACACGCAGCACACGGACCCGATGACAGCCCGGCATCACGCCGGTCGAGGAGGACGCATGGAGATCACCGCCAGCATGGTCAAAGAGCTTCGGGAGGCGACCGGAGCCGGCATGATGGACTGCAAGAAGGCGCTCGCCGAGGCCGACGGCAGCATCGAGGCCGCCGTCGACATCCTGAGGACCAAGGGCCTTGCCGACCTTGCCAAGAAGGCCGGACGCGCCACGAACGAGGGAATCATCGGTGGCTACACGGCGCCTGACGGATCGCTGGGCGTTCTCGTCGAGGTCAACTGCGAGACCGACTTCGTCGCACGGAACGCTGACTTCAAAGCGTTCGTCGGCACCATCGCCGCCGAGGTCGCCAGCGCCGCTCCTGCCGATGTCGCCAGCCTGCTTGCGGCCCCGTACTCGGCTCGCCCGGACATCACCATCGAGCAGCTGCTCGGTGAGACGGTGGGCAAGCTGGGTGAGAACATGGGCATCGCGCGTTTCGTGCGCTACGAGCGCACCGCCGTGGCGGGCACCGTGGCCGTCTACATCCACGGAGTGGGCAACATCGGCGTGCTCGTCGAGGTCAGCGCTCCTTCAGCTGACGCGGCCGCTTCCGAGGCAGTCGCCGGCTTCGCCAAAGACGTTGCGATGCAGGTAGCCGCTGCGTCACCGGTCGCGGTGCGGCGCGAAGAGGTGCCCGCCGATGTGGTCGCCCACGAGCTCGCCATCTACAAGGCCCAGGCCGCCGAGACCGGTAAGCCGGAGCCCATCCAGCAGAAGATCGCCGAGGGTCGCCTTGAGAAGTACTACAAGGAGTTCTGCCTGCTCGAGCAGGCGTTCGTGAAGAACCCCGATATCACCGTACGTCAGTACGCCGAGCAGATCGGCGGCCAGGCAGGCGGCGCGGTCGATGTCGTCCGATTCGAGCGAATGGTGCTCGGGGAGACCAACCCCGAACCGAAAGAGGCGTGCTGCTGCTAGCAGACGAGACTCCCAACGGGGCGGTGCCGGGCACCGCCCCGTTGGTCTAGAATCACCTGGGAGCGACGCTCCTGCACACGTTCATGCCGACAGGGGAGGGGCCGTCACGGTGTATCGCTACAAGCGCGTCTTGCTCAAGCTCTCCGGAGAGGCTCTGATGGGTGACGCCGGCTACGGCATCGACCCCAAGGTCCTCGACTCGCTCGCGGCGCAGATCAAGGAGGTCGCGGCGTCCGGGGTCGAGGTGGCGATCGTCGTCGGTGGCGGCAACATCTTCAGAGGCGTGGCCGCGTCGGCCAAGGGCATGGACCGTGCTCAAGCCGACTACATCGGCATGCTCGCGACCGTGATGAACGCGCTCGCGCTCCAGGACACGCTCGAGGCGCACGGCGTCTTCACCCGGGTGCAGTCCGCCATCGAGATGAAGGACGTAGCCGAGCCGTACATCCGCCGGCGTGCGATCCGGCACCTCGAGAAGGGGCGCACCGTCATCTTCGCCGCCGGCACCGGCAACCCGTACTTCACGACCGACACCACCGCCGCGCTTCGGGCGCTCGAGATCGGCGCCGAGTGCATCATGAAGGCAACAAAGGTCGACGGTGTGTACGATGCTGACCCCATGAAGGTGCCCGATGCGCGCAAGTTCGATACTCTTGACTACATCGAGGTCCTGAACCTCGGCCTGAAGGTCATGGACAACACGGCCATCAGCCTCGCTATGGACAACAACCTGCCGATCATCGTGTTCAACATGGAGCGCGAAGGCAACATCGCCGCCGCGTTGCGCGGCGAACCAGTCGGAACCGTCGTATCAGGAGGGGCCCGATGACGACCAACAGCATCAAGGAAGCCTCGGACCGTATGGACAAGACGCTGCAGGCGCTCGCCCACGAGTTCTCGGGCGTGCGGACCGGACGTGCATCCAGCTCGATCCTCGAGAAGGTCTCCGTGGAGTACTACGGTGTACCGACCCCGCTGCTCCAGATCGCCTCAGTGAGCGCTCCGGAGCCGCAGCTGCTTGTCGTCAGCCCCTATGACCGCTCGGCGATCGGCGCCATCGAGAAGGCGATCCGCTCGGCCGACCTCGGCCTCAACCCGTCCAACGACGGTGTCGTCGTGCGCGTGCCGTTCCCGCCGCTCACTGAAGAGCGCCGCAAGGAACTCGTCAAGCTGTGCCGCACCTACGCCGAGGAGTCGCGCGTCTCTGTGCGCAACATCCGTCGCGACGTCAACGACCACTTCAAGCGCCAGGAGCGTGACCACGAGATCTCGCAGGACGACCTGCATCGTGCCGAGGCCGAGGTCCAGAAGATCACCGACGCCCACATCGCGGAGGTCGACGAGATGCTCAAGCGCAAAGAAGCGGAGATCATGGAGGTCTGACCGGTGGGTCCGACCCGCGCTTCACTCGAGCGCTTCTTCACCAGCCGCGCCGATCGCGAGCTTCTGGACCGCCTTGAGGTCGAGGCGGTCCCTCGGCATGTGGCCATCATCATGGACGGCAACGGACGCTGGGCCGCCAAGCGCGGTCTTCCGCGCATTGCCGGCCACCGGGCCGGAGCCAAGGCGGTTCGCGAGGCCATCGCTGCCGCCATCGAGTTGGGTGTCCGCTTCCTGACCATCTACTCGTTCAGCAGTGAGAACTGGCGTCGCTCGGACGAAGAGGTGCACGGCCTCATGAGCCTCTTCGTCGAGGTGCTCGAGCGCGAGATGGACTCCTTGCAGGCCCGGCGCGTCCGTGTCCGCGTGATCGGCAGCGATGCCGGGGTCCCTGCTGAGACGATGGCCGCCTTCCGGCGCGCCGAGGCGACGACGGCCGACAACGACGTCCTCACGCTCGTAGTGGCTCTCAACTACGGTGGGCGACAAGAGATCACCGACGCCGTGCGCGCCCTGGCCAGCTCGATCGCCGAGGGCAGCCTCGAGCCCGGGCAGATCGACGAGTCGGTGGTCGAGGCCCATCTGTACACTACCGGCGTCCCGGACCCCGACCTTGTCATCCGCACGAGCGGTGAGCTGCGTGTCTCGAACTTCCTGCTCTGGCAGCTTGCGTACGCCGAGCTGTGGGTGACGAGCGTGCTATGGCCGGACTTCCGCCGAGGCGACCTGCTGCGCGCGGTACTCGACTTCCAGAAGCGGTCGCGGCGGTTCGGCGGGCGCTCGTGACCGCGTCGCTCAAGGACTTCGGCGTCCGTGCCGCCAGCGCTCTTGTGCTCGGAGCGGTCATGCTCGGCAGCCTGTTCTTCGCCGGTGTGTGGGGCCTCGCTGTGGTCGCTGCGATCATCGCCAGTGGCGCCATGTGGGAGTTCGTCCAGCTCACCCGCCGAGGCAGGACGCTCCCCGAGGAGATGCCTGCACTGGCAGGCATCGCCGCCCTTCCGTTCGCGGCGGCAGCGTGGGGGCCGACGGGACTCCTCGCGGCCGGATCGGTCCTTGTCGTCGCGATGCTGGTGCGGCACGTGCTGGTGCGGCAGCTTCGGCTCGCAGACACGGCCGTCACGGTCTTCGGCGCCGCCTACATCGGACTCGGCGCGTCGCATCTCCTCCTGATGCGGCGTCTTGAAGACGGCGTGATGCTCGTGCTTGCCACCATCATGTCCGTGTGGGCCAACGATGTCTTCGCGTACCTCGCCGGCTCATCATTCGGGCGCCGTCCGCTCGCCCCGCGCATCTCTCCCAAGAAGACCTGGGAGGGGCTTGCGGCGGGGACCGTCGGCACGACTGCGGCATGGCTGGGGATCGGCTCCCTCGGCACGGACCTCGCCTTCGGTCCGCTCGTCGCCGTCGGGCTCGTGGCATCGCTTGCGGCGGTCTTCGGCGACCTCGTGGAGTCCCGCTTCAAACGCGAGGCCCAGGTCAAAGACTCAGGGGCCCTGCTCCCGGGCCATGGCGGCATGCTCGACCGCTTCGACAGCTTCCTCGTCGTCACCATCGTCGTCTATCACGTGCTCCTGGCGGTGGGCGCCCGATGACCGTGGCCGTTACGCTTCTCGGCTCCACCGGATCGATCGGGCGCCAGACGCTCGACGTGGCTCGCCGCTACCCCGACCGCGTCACGATCGTGGCGCTTGCCGCGCGGGGGAGTGTCGACCGCTTCGTCGAGCAGGCGCGCGAGCACCCGCACGCAAGACGCGCGCTCGCCGATCCCGAGGCGGCCCGGCGCGCCCAGGCGGTCCTCGGACGTCCGGTTCTGGCCGGGTCCGCCGCGCTTGTCGACCTCGCGCGTGAGCCGGGTGCGGACGTCGTCGTCAACGCGCTCGTCGGGGCAGCAGGACTCCGCGCATCGATCGCAACGCTCGAGGGCACGGCGCGTCTTGCACTCGCCAACAAAGAGTCGCTTGTGGTGGGTGGAACGCTGCTCACCGGCCTGGGCCTTGACCGCATCGTCCCGGTGGACAGCGAGCACTCCGCGATTCATCAGTGTTTGACCGGCGAGCCCGCTCATGGCGTGAGCCGGATCTGGCTGACGGCCTCCGGGGGCCCGTTCCGCGGGAGGACCTCGGCCGAGCTGACCGGGGTCACCGTCGCAGAAGCGCTTGCCCACCCGCGCTGGACGATGGGGCCGAAGATCACGATCGACTCCGCGACACTGATGAACAAGGGTCTCGAGGTCATCGAGGCACACTACCTCTTCGGCACGGAGTATGACCGGATCACAGTGGTGGTCCATCCCCAGTCGTGCGTGCACTCGATGGTCGAGTTCACGGACGGCTCGGTCAAGGCACACCTCGGCGCCACCGACATGCGCATCCCCATCCAGTACGCACTCAGCATGCCCGGTCGATGGGAGTGCCCGGTCGAGCCGGTGGACTTCCTCACCATCGGTCGCCTGGACTTCGAGCCACCGGATCCGGAGACGTTCCGCGCCCTTGGACTCGCGTACGCCGCGGGACGCGCCGGCGGCACGATGCCCGCCGTCATGAACGCGGCAAACGAGGTCGCCGTCGCGGCGTTCCTCGCCGGGACGACGCCGTTCCTTTCCATTGCCGAGACCGTCTCGCGGGTCATGGACCTCCACACGCCGGTCGAACCGGGCAGCGTCGAGGAGCTTGAGGCAGTGGATGCGTGGGCACGCCGTGAAGCGTCAGCGGTGATCTCCGGCGACTAGCTGGCGCGGCGCTTGCTCGCATACCGTACCACCGCTGGCCGCACATGCGCCCGGGTAGGTATCCTGACATGACCGTTCTCGATGACTTTGGAGGCGCACGTGACCGGAGCGCTTGGAACCGCCGAGATCGTGCTATGGGGCGTTCTCACCTTCTCCATCCTCGTGGTGTTCCACGAGATGGGTCACTTCCTGGCCGCCCGGGCCTTCGGCGTGAAGGTCCACGAGTTCATGGTCGGCCTGCCCGGCCCGGCGCTGCGGCTACACACCAAGAACATGACGTGGGGCGTGACCGCGGTCCCGCTCGGCGGGTACGTGCGCATCGCCGGCATGGAGCCTGGCGCCGAGGACGCGCTTGTCGGGGACGCCCTCGTCGCCCTGCGCGATGAGGGGCCGCTCGACGCCGCGGCACTGGCGGGCATCCTCGGCGTGGCCGACGAGCGCGCCGCGGCGTTGCTCGCGACCGCATACGACTGGAAGGCCGCGACCGTCGACGGCGAGCGCTATACACTCGATCTCGAAGGTGAGGTCAGGGGGCTTGACGCGGCCGCGCTCGCCGATCACGCGCGGGCCTCGACCTACCGGGGGCAGTCCACGTGGAAGCGCGTGACCATCCTCGCCATGGGTGTGATCACCAACCTCACGCTTGCGATCCTGACCTTCACGATCGTGCTGTCCGTCTGGGGCTACTACCAGCTCTCCACCACCATAGACACCGTCGCCGAGGACGCACCGGCCGCCTCCGTCGACCTCGCCCCCGGGGACGTCCTCGTCGCGCTCGACGGTCAGCGCATCGACCGCTGGGACACCTTCCAGCTGCTCATGTCGCGCACCCGCGCTGGTGAGACCGTGGTCCTGACCGTGGAGCGTGACGGGGCACAGCGCGACGTCACCATCACGCTCGCCGGGCGCGAGGGCCATGGATACATCGGCATCGGACCGACCGCTGAACTCGTGCGCCCGGGTGTGATCGAGAGCCTCGGCGAGAGCGTGAGACTCACCGGCCTCGTGTTCCGCGCCATCGTCGACCTGTTCAATCCAGTGACCTTCGCGCGCTCGGTCGAGGGCGTTCGCGGGCCCGTCGGCATCTCGGTCATGGCCGCGGAGGCCGCGCAGGCAGGACCGCTGTCATACGCTGGACTGATCGCCATGCTATCGCTCTCCCTGGGCGTGATGAACATCCTACCGATACCGCCGCTTGACGGCGGCAAGATCATGATGGAGATCGTGGAGCGCATCATGGGCCGCCCGGTCAAACGTGCGGTCTCGGTGGCGCTCTCGGCGGTCGGAGCCGTCCTGCTGTTCTCGCTCATCGGCTACATCATGTACGCTGACATCGCACGTCTGGCCCAGTGACCCGAGGAGCATCTTGTGGCCGAGCGGCGTGAGACCCGTCCCGTCAGCGTGGGGGCCATCATCATCGGCGGCGGCGCACCGGTCGCCGTCCAGTCGATGACCAATACCGACACCCGCGATGTCGACGCCACTCTCGCGCAGATCCACGAGCTTGCGGGGGCGGGATGTGAGATCGCACGCGTCGCCGTCCCGCACGCCGACTCCCTCGACGCGTTCGAGCGCATCTGCGCCGCAAGCCCGCTGCCCGTCGTGGCCGACATCCACTTCGATCACCGCCTCGCCGTCGAGGCCACGCGCCGTGGCGCGGCGAAGCTCCGCATCAACCCCGGCAACATCGGCGCGACCGGGCGCGTCGACGCGGTCATCGATGCGGCGGGGGAGGCGGGGATCCCGATCCGCATCGGGGTCAACGCGGGAAGCCTCGCCGCCGAGTACGCGGACCGTGACTGGCCGCTCCCGGAGAAGCTGGTCGCCAGCGCCCAGTCGTTCTGCGAGCACTTCTCCGCGCGAGGGTTCGAGGACATCGTGGTCTCCGCCAAGGCGTCTTCCGTGCAGCCGACCGTCGAAGCGTACCGGCTGTTGGCCGACCGCGTCCCGTATCCGCTTCACATCGGCGTGACCGAGGCCGGCACGGTGCGCTCGGGTACCGTGAAGTCGGCCGTCGGGCTCGGCATCCTGATCGCCGAGGGCATCGGCGACACGCTTCGGGTCTCGCTCACAGCCCCGCCGGTCGAGGAAGTGCACGTCGCCTGGGAGATCCTTGCGGCGCTCGACGTGCGGCGCCGCGGGCCGGAGCTCGTCTCGTGCCCCACCTGCGGCCGGTGCCAGGTGGACCTGGTCCCGATCGCGACCGAGGTCGAGCGCAGGCTCGCTGCCACCGAAGCCCCGCTCAAGGTCGCCGTCATGGGCTGTGCCGTCAACGGACCCGGGGAAGCGCGTGAGGCAGATGTCGGCATCGCCGCTGGCAGGGGGGTGGGACTGCTCTTCGCTCACGGCGAAGTGGTACGTAAGGTCCCGGAAGCCGAGATCGTCGACGCGCTCATGGCCGAAGTGGAACGCCTCGGCGCCGAGTGACCCACACGCGGCGCTGCGGTATCCTCTCCGGTACGAACCTCCGCTTGCCCACATCACGGCAGGGACCGATACGCGCGCGATCGCGCGCGACGACCGCGCAAGGAGAGCCATGCCCGTCGCACTCAGGATGTCGACGCTGTACGTGCCCACCCTCAAGGAGGAGCCCGCCGAGGCCGAGATCGCCTCGCACCGGCTCATGCTGCGTGCGGGCATGATGCGCAAGGCGGCCGCGGGCATCTACACGTTCCTGCCGCTCGGCTGGCGCTCGGTACGGAAGGTGGAGCAGATCGTCCGCGAGGAGATGGACGCCATCGGTAGCCAGGAGATGCAGATGCCGATCGTCCAGCCCGCCGAGCTGTGGCAGCAGTCCGGGCGCTGGGACGTGTACGGTCCGGAACTCGCCCGCCTCAAGGACCGCCAGGGACGAGAGTTCTGCCTCGGGCCCACCCACGAGGAGATCATCACCGCCACCGTGCGCAGCGAGCTCCGGTCGTATCGCGACCTGCCGGTCTCGCTCTACCAGATCCACACCAAGTTCCGCGACGAGATGCGGCCCCGCTTCGGGCTGCTCCGTGGACGTGAGTTCATCATGAAAGACGCGTACTCGTTCCACGCCTCGCAGGACTCGCTTCACGAACACTACGATGCGATGGCCGGGGCCTATGGACGCATCTGCGACCGCCTCGGGCTCGAGTGGCGTCCGGTCGCCGCCGACTCCGGACAGATCGGCGGCTCGGTCACCACCGAGTTCATGGCGCTTGCCGCGAGTGGTGAGGCGGCACTCGTCTACTGCGACTGCGGCTGGGCCGCCAACGTCGAGGTGGCCGAATCCGTCGTTGCCGGACGCCCCGCGCCCGGAGAGCCTGCGCCACTGGAGCGCGTCGCGACACCTGACGCTCGCACGATCGCCGAGGTCGCCGCGCACTTCCGTGTGGACGAATCACACACCGTCAAGACGATGGCAGGTCGCACTGCCGAGGGCAGGCTCGTGCTCATGTGCGTACCGGGCGATCGCGAGCTCAACCCGGTCAAGGCCGATCGCGCCACGGGAGGCGTCACGCTCCTCGAGGACGATGACTTCGCCGCTCTCGGCCTTCCGCGCGGCTCGCTCGGCCCGGTCGATCCCCCCGCCGGCACGCTCGTGATCGCCGACCGCTCTCTTCGGGACCTCGCCTCGTGGATCGTCGGCGCGAACACCGACGGTTTCCACCTCACCGGCGCGTCACCCGGGCGTGACTTCGACGTCGCCGAGTGGGCCGACCTCGTCGTGGCCGAGCCCGGTGACGGGTGTCCCACGTGCGGCGAGGCGCTCCAGGCCGCCCGCGGCATCGAGGTCTCGCAGGTCTTCCAGCTCGGCACCAAGTACTCGGTGAGCATGGGCGCGTCGTTCGCTGACGAGAGCGGGCAGGAGCACCCCTTCATCATGGGCTGCTACGGGGTGGGCGTCACCCGCTCGCTCGCCGCCGTGATCGAGCAGCACAACGACGAGAACGGCATCGCGTGGCCCATGAGTGTGGCGCCCCTCGAGGTCGCCGTCATCCCGCTCGGAGGCGGGGACGAAGATGTAACGCAGACGGCCGAGCGCATCTGGGAGGGCCTTGCCGCCGCAAGGATCGAGACCGTTCTGGACGATCGCGACGAACGGCCCGGCGTGAAGTTCGCCGACGCGGACCTCATCGGCTGGCCGCTGCAGGTGGTCGTCGGCAAGCGCGGACTGGCCGACGGGGTCGTGGAGATCAAGGACCGCGCGACAGGCGAGCGGACCACGGTGGCACTCTCCGAGGCCGTCGCGCACGTCACCGCACTGGTGGAAGACGGACGCGCACGGTTCGCGTGAGTACGCAGGCCTCTCGCACCCGCGCGGCACGGCCGGAGGGGCGCATGGACCGCGCTTCGCGAAGCGTCCTTGAGCCTGCGCTCGGGGCATCAGCACGGCCTCCTGCACCGCTTTGACCTGCACGGTCGCTATGCTACAATCCGTGCGAACGACAAACGTCCCGGTGAGAAGTGGGCTTACCCCCGCTTCTTTTGTTCTGGAAGGAGGTCCGGATGAGCAGTCCGCTCGCTGACGAGATCATCGCTCTTCTCGAACCCCTTGCGGAGCACCATGGGCTCGAGTTGGTCACCGCCGAGACCGCAGGCGGCAGGGGCGCGATGACGGTGCGCGTCTTCCTCGATCGTGAGGGCGGCATCGACATCGACGCCATCGCGGCGGCCAACGAGTGGATCTCCGACGCACTCGACGGTGTCAGTGCGCTCTCCGGGCCGTACACGCTCGAGGTCTCGTCACCCGGGATCGACCGTGTGCTGCGCACGCGCAGGGACTACGAGCGCTTCAGCGGCAAGCGGGCGGCCATCCACACTGCACGTCCGATCGACGGCCGGAGCCGCTTCACCGGCGTTCTGGCCGGGATCGACGGTGACGACGTGCGCATGATCATCGACGGCAACGACCACCTCATCCCCTTCGGGGACATCGAGCGGGCCCGCCTCAAGGCCGATCTTGGCGAGCCCGGTGAAGGGAGCGGGACACTCGGATGAGCTCCGACCTTATGGACGCACTGCGCGAACTCGCGCGCGAGAAGAACATCGACGAGAACGACATGCTCGAGCGGCTCGAAGAGCAGCTCGCCCTGACGTATAAGCGCATCCTCGACACGGAGAACGACTGCTCCGTGTCGATCGACCGTGACTCGGGACGGATCTACGTCTACGAGCTCGTCCCGGTCGGCGGCACGGAGGAAGAGCCCGTGCTCGAGGCGCGCGACGTGACACCCTCGGACATCTCCCGATTCGCCGCTCAGGCTGCCAAGCAGGTCATCACCCAGTCGATCCGTGAGGCCGAGCGTGCCCAGATCTTCGAGGAGTATGCGGACCGCATCGGCGACAGCATCACCGGCACGGTACAGCAGTCGGACTCCCGCTACACGCTCGTCAAGATCCGCGAGGGCGTCGAGGCGCTGCTTCCCACCGCCGAGCAGCCCGGCAACGAGCGCTACGAGCACAACCAGCGCCTGAAGGCGCTCATCATCGACGTGCGCAAGACCGCGAACGAGCCCTCGATCGTCGTCTCCCGCACCCACCCCAACCTGCTCAAGCGCCTCTTCGAGCTCGAGGTGCCCGAGATCTACGACGGCATCGTCGAGATCAAGAGCGTCGCACGCGAGCCCGGGCTGCGCTCCAAGATCGCTGTCTCCTCTCGAGAGCCCGGCCTCGACCCGGTCGGTGCGTGCGTCGGCCCTAAGGGCAGCCGTGTGCGCATGGTGGTCGCCGAGCTCCGCGGCGAGCGGATCGACGTCATCCCGTGGTCGGAGGACGCCGCGACGTTCGTCGGCAACGCCCTCTCGCCGGCCAAGGTGGCGCGCGTCATGGTCTCCGAAGACGAGCACACCGCCACGGTCATCGTGCCTGACGACCAGCTCTCCCTTGCGATCGGCAAAGAGGGCCAGAACGCTCGCCTTGCGGCCAAGCTCACGGGGTGGCGCATCGACATCAAGAGCCTGACGCAGGCGCAGAGCCAGGGCCTCGCTCAGGCGGTCGCCGGTGATGAGACCGACGCCGAGGACGGCGACGGACGGTGTGTCGCGGTGACGAGCACGGGGATCCGCTGCCGCAACCAGGCGCGTCCCGGCAGCAGGTACTGTGGCGTGCACGCGAAGGAGGGCGGCGAGTAGCCGCATGAAGGCGCGGAAGACACCCCTGAGGACGTGCGTCGCGTGTGCGCGCGAGACGGACAAGAGAGACCTGGTCCGCATAGTGCGCGACTCGGAGGGTTACACCCGCGTCGATCCCGGTGGCAAGGCACCCGGCAGGGGAGCGTATGTCTGCGCGACCCTCACGTGCTTCGAAAGTGCCGTAGCGCGCAAGCGACTTGCCTCCGCGCTACGTGTGAGCTTGAGCGAAGAGGACGTTGAACGGCTACGGAACGAGTACGAGGCGGCCATCGCCGATGATGCGCACGCCCCGCGATCTGGACGGTGACAGTAGATGCCAGCTATGCGCGTACATGAACTCGCCAAAGAATTCGGCATGTCCTCGAAGGAGCTCCTCGAGCACCTCGAGCGGCTGAAGATTCCCGCCAAGAATCACGCATCGACGCTGGTCGAGGCGTACGTGGACAAGATCCGCAAGGACCTCGCCTCTGTCATCGAGCAGCGTCAGGCCGAGCTTGAGGCCGATCGTGAGCGCGAAGAGGAGGAGCGCCGCAAGGCCGAGGAGGCCGAGCGCGCCGCACGCGAGGCCGAGGCAGCAGCCCGCGCGGCCGAGGATGCCGAGCGCGCCCGCCAGGAAGCGGCCGAGCGCGCCGTACGCGAGGCCGAGGAGGCCGAGCGGCTCGCGGCAGAGGCCGAACGTCAGGCCGCGGAACGCGCCGCCCGCGATGCCGAAGAGGCCGCGCGTGCCGAGTTCGAGCGCAGGACCGAAGAAGAGCGGCAGCGCCTGGCCGATGAAGCCGCGCGCCTCGAGCGCGAGGAGGCCGAACGCTATCGTGAGATGGCACGACAGGCCGAGGCGCAGACGGGTGTGACCGCCCCCGAGGGGAACCTCATCGCCGAGGCCGCGAAGATGGCGCAGAGCCACGCCGACAAGCGCAAGAAGAAGACCAAGAAGCCCACCGGCAAGCGCGAGGCCGCGGCACACCCGCACATCACCGCCGACGACACACCCGTGATCGTGACCTCGGCGGACACCATCACGATCACCGAAGGCTCGACCGTCGGTGAGTTCGCCGAGGCTCTCGCCATCGCACCGAACGACATCATCAAGCGCCTGCTCATGCTCGGTGAGATGCTCACCGTCAACCAGACGATATCCCGTGACGTCATGGAGATCCTCGCTGACGACCTCGACGTCGCCATCGAGGTCGTCTCCCCTGAAGAGGAGCAGGGCTTCGTCTTCCACGACGAGCCCGATGAGCTCCGGTCACGACCGCCGGTCGTCACGGTCATGGGACACGTCGACCACGGCAAGACCTCGCTCCTCGACGCCATCCGCGAGACTGGTGTCGCCGAGACCGAGGCCGGTGGCATCACCCAGCACATCGGTGCGTCGGTGGTCCACAAGAACGGCAAACAGATCACGTTCATCGACACGCCAGGCCACGAGGCGTTCACCGCCATGCGCGCCCGCGGCGCGAAGGTCACCGACGTCGCGGTCCTCGTGGTCGCCGCCGACGACGGCGTCATGCCGCAGACCGTCGAGGCGATCCACCACGCGAAGGCCGCCGGCGTTCCGATCATCGTCGCGGTCAACAAGATCGACAAGGACGGGGCCAACCCCGACCAGGTCCGGCAGATGCTCACCGAGCACGAGATCGTTCCCGAGGCATGGGGCGGCTCCAACATCTTCGTCGACGTCTCGGCCAAGAAGCGCATCGGCATCGACGACCTTCTCGAGATGATCCTACTCCAGGCCGACGTCCTCGAGCTGCAGGCCAACCCCGGCGCGATGGCCAGCGGCGTCGTGATCGAGGCCAAGCTCGACAAGGGCCGCGGCCCGGTCGCCACCGTCCTGGTACAGCGCGGCACGCTACGTGTCGGAGATGCCATCGTCGCCGGAACGAGCCACGGCCGTGTGCGCGCGCTCGTGGACCCGAAGGGCGCCACCGTCGCCGAGGCACTGCCCGCCGACCCGGTCGAGGTCCTCGGCCTGTCGAGCGTGCCTTCGGCAGGCGACGAGTTCCGCGTCTTCGCCGACGAGCGAGACGCCCGCGACCTGGCCGAGGACCGCGCGCTGCGTCAGCGCCTGCTCGCTCAGGAGAAGAAGACCCGCGTGACGCTCGATGACCTGTTCAGCCGGATCCAGGAGGGCGAGCTCAGGGACCTCAACCTGGTCGTGAAGGCCGACGTGCAAGGCTCGATCGAAGCCCTGCGCGACGCGCTCGACAAGATGGACCAGTCCGAGGTCCGCATCAACATCATCCACTCCGGCGTGGGCGGCATCACTGAGAGCGACGTCATGCTGGCCACGGCCTCTGACGCCATCATCATCGGTTTCGGCGTCAGGCCCTTGCCGGAGGCGCGTGACCTGGCCGAGCGCGAGAAGGTCGATATGCGCTTGTACCGCGTCATCTACCAGGCCATCGAGGAGATCAACGCAGCACGCATCGGCATGCTCGCACCCACCATCGAGGAGCGCGACACCGCTCGCATCGAGGTTCGCGAGCTGTTCAAGGTCCCCAAGATCGGCGTGATCGCCGGCTGCCTGGTGCAGGAGGGCGAGATCTCCCGCGACGACCGGGTGCGCATCGTCCGCCAGGGCACGATCGTCCACGACGGCAAGCTGCACTCTCTCAAGCGCTTCAAGGACGACGTCAAGGCAGTCAAGGCCGGCTACGAGTGCGGTATCGGCATCGAGGGCTTCCAGGACATCAAGGTCGGCGACATCATCGAGGCCTACCGCATCGTCGAAGTCGCACGCGAGGAGTAGCACCATGAAGAGCACGCCCCGCACCCGCAAGCTCGGTGAGAGCGTGAGGGCGGCTTTGGCCGACGTACTGATGACCGAGGTCCAGGACCCGCGCCTGGACCTCGTCACGATCACATCGGTCGAGGTCAGCTCGGACCTGCGTCTTGCCAACGTCTTCGTCATCACTCACGGCGGCCCGGAGCGCTACGAGGCCATGCTCGAGGGACTGCGCTCGGCCGACAAGCGACTTCGCGCAGGGCTCGCCGAGCGCGTGCAGATACGCTTCATCCCCGAACTGCGGTACCACCTCGATACGTCGGTGGACGAGGGGATGCGCATCACCGAGGCCCTCAAGCACGTCCCGCCGGGGCTCTCAGAAGACGAGGAGTAGCACGTGAGCGGTCAGGACGCTCTCGTCGCTGCCGCTGGCGCCATCCGAGGCGCCGCATCGGTGGTCCTGGGTTCGCACCGCGATCCGGACGGCGACGCGATCGGCTCGGCCCTCGGACTCCTGCACGCCCTTGAGGCGATCGGCGTCCATGCGACGGCGACCCTCGCGAACGGTGAGCGCTGTCCTGCCACATACCGGTTCCTCCCGGGATCCGACCGCTTCGTGGCTGCCGGCGCGCTCGACGCTCCCGACGTGTTCATCGCGCTCGACGCTCCCGCGCTTTCGCGACTCGGCGAGGCCGAGCCGCTTGCCCGTTCGGCGTCGACCCTGATCATGGTCGACCATCACCCGGACGCCCTGGAGCAGGGACACATCCACATCTTCGATCCCACCGCCGCAGCCACCGGCTGTCTGCTCTGGAGGCTGCTCCCGCATCTTGGCGTGACGCCCGACGCGCGCGTCGCCACGTGTCTCTATACCGCGTTGCTCACCGACACGGGCCGCTTCAGCTATGCGAACACCACCGCTGCGGCCCTGCGCACAGCCGCCGACATGGTGGACGCCGGTGCGGACCCGTCGTACGTGTACACCAATGCCTACGAGAGCCGCACCGCGGCCGCGCAGCGGCTGATCGGGCTCACGCTTGAGCGCGTCACGCTCGTCAACGACGGCCGCGTCGCGTATTCGTGGGTCACCGATGAGGACTTCCGGGAGACCGGCGCACTGCCCGAGGAGGGCGAGAACCTGATCGACCACGTGCGCGCGCTCGGCGGGATCGATGCCGCGTTCCTCGCCAAGGTCACGAAGGGCCAGGTACGCGGTAGCCTGCGCGCCAAGCGCGACGCCGACGTAGGCTCCGTGGCACGCACTCTCGGCGGGGGAGGACACCGCGCCGCCGCAGGGTTCACGTTCGACGGCACTCTCGATGCGCTCCTCGCCAGACTGCTCCCGCTGCTTCCGGGAGGCGACGCATGACGCCACGTCGCGCGGCCACGGGCCTCGCCGGCGTCCTGCTCGTCGACAAGCCCGCCGGATGCACCAGCCACGACGTCGTGGCCACCATCAGACGGGCCGCCGGAGAGCGCCGTATCGGGCACGCCGGCACGCTCGACCCGATGGCGACCGGCCTCCTGCTCGTGCTCGTCGGTCCTGCCGTGAGACTCGTGCGGTATCTTGCCGGGTGCGACAAGCGCTACGACGCCCGCATCACCTTCGGTCTGGTGACCGACACCCTCGACGCCGAAGGGTCGGTCCTCACCCACGCACACGTCCCGGAAGAGGTTCTTGATCCGGCCCACGCACGGGACGTCCTGGCGGGCTTCCTCGGCCCGTCTTCTCAGGTCCCTCCGGCGTACTCGGCGATCAAGACGGCAGGCGTGGCCGCACACCGGCGCGCACGCGCAGGCGAGGACGTGGCGCTCGACCCCCGGCCCATCGTCGTTCATGAGGCCCGACTCACCTCCATCGACGCCTCGGCCCCCGCCTGGGACGTCACGTTCAGCGTCTCGAAAGGCACGTACATCCGGGCACTCGCGCGCGACATCGGCCGTGCGGCGCACACTGAGGCCCACCTTTCCGCTCTGCGCAGGACGGCGATCGGGAGCGCGACGGTCGGTCAGGCGCACACGCTCGATGCAGTCGTGAACGCCGCACACGATGGTGCGGTGGAGACCCTCTTCGCCGACCCGGCCGCACTGCTCGGCATCCCTGTGCGTGAAGTTGCCCCCGCAGACGTCGCAGACGGCCGGGCGCTGCCCGACGACCCCACACTCCCTGACGGAGCGCGGGTGGCGTGTGTCACCAGAGACGAGCTCCTCGCGGTATACCGCCGCGATCAAGACGTGCTGCGCGCGGAGACCGTGTTCGCAACGGGGGTGCGCCGGTGACCGTAGTTGTTCGTCACGAGCCTGGCATCCATGACCTCGGTCCCGCGGTCGTAGCCCTCGGCGTGTTCGACGGCGTGCACGTAGGCCACCAGGCCCTCGTACGTGAGGCGATGCGCATCGCTGGCGAACGTGAGGTCACCGCATGCGTGCTCACGTTCGATCGGGACCCTGACCAGGTGGTGACACCCGGACGCGCTGCCCCGCAGCTCACCACGCTCGAGGACAAGATCGCGTTCCTTGTTGAGATCGGCCCCGGCGCGATCGTGGTCGTCCCGTTCGACGAAGCACTCGCGCGCATGGAGCCCGAGTCCTTCGTCGAGGACGTGCTCGCCGACGTGTGTTCCCCTGTCGCGTGTGTGGTGGGTGCGGACTTCCGATTCGGCGCGCAGGCGACCGGCGATGCCGACACGCTGCGCTCCGAAGGACGCACGCACGGCTTCGACGTCCGCACGTTCGATCTCGTGAACGCGGATGGCTCGCCGGTCTCATCGAGCCGCATCCGCGCGCTGATCGCCGCCGGTGAGGTCGAGGAGGCCGCGTCGCTGCTCGGGCGCCCGCATCGTCTGCACGGCGTGGTGGTGCGCGGGATGTCCCGTGGGCGGACGATCGGCGTGCCGACCGCCAACATCGACGCGCCGAAGGGCTTCGCTCTGCCCGCCTCCGGCGTCTATGCGGGCTGGGTCCTGGCTGGAGAGGAGCGGTATCCGGCCGCCATCTCGGTCGGGCTCCCGCCGACGTTCCCGGACGCGTCCTGTGTGCTCGAGGCACATCTCATCGGCTTCGCGGGAGACCTCTACGATCACGAGGTCACCGTCGAGTTCGCGGTCTTCATCCGCGCACAGCGTGCATTCGACGAGATCGCCGAACTCGGACACGCGATCACCGACGATGTCGCCCGTGCCACTACGATCCTCGGAGAGCGTGATCGCTGACGGTCCGTGCACGCTACGCGTCCCGACAGGGGTGTGCTATACTTCGCTGGTTGTCCGCACGGACCTGTGCCCTGGACCGGCGAGTCACCGACGCCTCTCTCGGCCACAGGCGACCACTGATGAAAGGTGAAAGAGAATATGGCACTTCCCAAGGACGTGAAGACGTCCATCATCGCCGAGCACGCCCGCACCGAGGGCGACACCGGCTCCGCAGAGGTCCAGATCGCGCTGCTCACCCAGCGCATCCGCGATCTCACCGAGCACCTCAGGACGCACTCGCACGACCACCACTGCCGTCGCGGGCTTCTCAAGCTCGTCGGTCAGCGCCGTCGCTTCCTGAACTACCTCAAGAAGAACGACATCGAGCGCTATCGCGCGATCATCGCCAAGCTCGGGCTCCGCAACTAGCAGCGGACCAGCGTGAAGACGGGCCTTCGCCCGTCTTCACTGACGTAGGGGCACGAGGCCCCGCACACAAGGTCGCCGCCATGGGGGCGTCGCGACCGGAGAAGAGGAAGAGGAATGGGAAAGGTAACTGAGCGTTTCGAGCTGTTCGGCCAGGAGTACGTCCTGGAGACCGGCGAACTGGCCAAGCAGGCCGGCGGCGCTGTGATCGTCCGCCAGGGCGACAGCGTGGTACTCGTGACCGCGACGGCGAGCAAGGAGGCGAAGGATCTCGACTTCTTCCCGCTCACGGTCGACTTCGAGGAGCGCATGTACGCCGCGGGGCGTCTGCCCGGCGGCTTCATCAAGCGGGAGACCCGCCCGAGCGAGAAGGCGGTGCTCACCGCTCGCATGATCGACCGCCCGATCCGCTCGGCGTTCGCGGACGGCTTCCGCAACGACGTGCAGATCATCGTGACGGTGCTCTCGGCCGATCAGGTGCACCAGATCGACGTCATCTCGATCATGGGCGCCTCGGCGGCCTTGATGGCGGCCGGCATCCCCTTCGAAGGCCCGCTCGCCGGCGTGCGCATCTGCCGCGACGAGTTCGGCGAGTTCCTGGTGAACCCCACCTTCGAAGAGGCCGAGGCATCCGACCTCGACCTTGTCGTAGCGGGCAGCCGCGATGCGATCTACATGGTCGAAGCAGGCGCCAACGAGGTGTCCGAGGAGGACATGCTCGCCGCCCTGACCTTCGCCCAGGAGGCGATCGGCGAGTTCTGCGCCGTCCAGGAGCGCTTCCTGGCAGACGTTGAGATCACACCGATGCAGGTCAAGCTCGATGAGGCACCGGCCGAGCTCCGTGAGCGTATCTTCACCGCGGGCGCGGACAAGATGCGGGCGGCGCTCCACAACCCCGACAAGCACGCGAGGATGGACGCCGTCGCCGCCGTCAAGGACGAGATCAAGGCGACGTTCACCGAAGACGAGCTCGCCGCGAGCGGCAAGCACATCAAGAACCTCCTCAAGGCGCTCGAGAAGAAGACCATGCGCGACATGGTGCTCGAGGAGGGGGAGCGCGCCGACGGCCGCACCGCCGAGGAGATCCGCCCGATCAGCTGCGTGGTGGACTACCTGCCGCGTGCTCACGGAACGGGACTCTTCACCCGCGGCCAGACCCAGGTCCTCTCGGTCCTCACGCTCGGCATGCTCAACGAATGGCAGCGCATCGACACCATCGACGTGTCCGAGGGCAAGCGCTACATCCACCACTACAACTTCCCGCCGTTCTGCACCGGCGAGACCGGGTTCATGCGGGGACCGAAGCGTCGTGACATCGGCCACGGTGCGCTCGCCGAGCGCGCGCTGCTGCCGGTCGTACCGGCCGAAGAGGACTTCCCGTACACGATCCGGATCGTCTCCGAGGTGCTGGAGAGCAACGGCTCTTCGTCCATGGGCTCGGTGTGCGGCTCCACGCTGTCGCTGATGGACGCCGGCGTGCCGATCAAGGCCCCGGTCTCAGGCATCGCGATGGGACTCATCAAGGAGGGTGATCGTTACGCGATCCTCTCCGACATCCAGGGACTCGAGGACTTCCTCGGCGACATGGACTTCAAGGTCGCGGGCACGCCTGATGGCATCACCGCCCTGCAGATGGACAACAAGGCCAAAGGCCTGTCGGTCGAGATCCTCTCTGCGGCGCTCACACAGGCCAAGGCCGGTCGCGCGCACATCCTCGGCAAGATGCTCGAGGTCATCGACACGCCGCGCGAGGCGCTCAAGGAGTATGCGCCACGGATCATCACCATCAAGATCCCGGTGGACAAGATCCGCGACGTCATCGGCCCCGGCGGCAAGGTCATCAAGGGCCTCGTGGAGGAGACCGGCGCCGACATCGACGTCAACGACGACGGCACCATCTACGTCGCCGCGCGCGACGCGCGGGGCGCCGAAGCCGTGGACCGCATCAAGGCGATCGTCCGCGATGTCGAGGTGGGGGAGCGCTACCACGGCCGCGTCGTCTCGATCCAGCCGTTCGGTGCGTTCATCGAGCTCATCCCCGGCAAGGACGGCCTGCTGCACATCTCGCGAATGGCCAAGGGCCGCATCGCGACGGTCGAGTCAGTCCTGAACATCGGCGACGAGATCGAGGTCGTGGTCCTTGAGATCGACGATCGCGGCAAGGTCTCCCTCGATGCGATCGAGAAGTTCGACGTGCCGGAAGGTGCCGAGGCGCCGCCGGCCGGCCCTCGCCGTGACGATCGTGGTGGCGACCACGGCCGCAAGCCCCGTCGTCGTCACTAGGGATCCATTCGTGCGTGTCATCAAGGACCCCGCAGCCGTCCGGCTGCGGGGTCCTTGCGTGCTCCTGCTGCGCGCCGTCGATCATCGGGTACGTACACACCGTGTGTCGCAGACCCTGTGTGTGTTGCAGACGCTATAAGCCTCGGCTATGCTGCGCATAAGCCTTACCGTCATGACTCAGAATCCAGGAAGGAAGGGCCGATGAGGAGATTTCTTGCGACCGCCGTGTTGTTCGCGCTCGCCGTCGCCGCATTCGGGTGCAGTGCTCCGGGCGAGAGTGCCGATGATGGCGCCGCGTCAGACGCGTCCGGACCCGTCGTGCGCGTCGGGTCGCTCCTCGACGCAGAGGGCACGCTCCTCGGCTCGATGGTGATCCAGATGCTTGAGGCCAACGGCATCCCCACCGAGGACAAGACCAAACTCGGGACGCCCGACGTCGTCCGCGCTGCGCTTCTCGCCGGTGAGATCGATGCGACGATCGACTACACAGGCTCCGGCCAGTACTACCACGAAGGCGAGGAGGGGGACGCCAAGTGGAAGAACGCGGACGAGGCGTACGAGGCCATCAAGGCGCTCGATGCTGAGGTCAACGACCTTGCCTGGCTCACACCGGCTCCCGCCAACAACAGCGAGTTCATCGCCACCACCAACGCACTTGCCGAGGCCGAGTCCATCAAGACCATGGCCGACTTCGCCGCCTATGTGAACAACGGCGGAGAGGTGAAGCTCATCGCCTCGCAGAGCTGGATCGACAACGAGCTCGGTCTGAGGGGCTTCGAGGACGCGTATGGCTTCACGTTGCGCGACGACCAGCTTGTCGCGCTGTCTACGGGCAACACCGCCGAGATGCTCTCAGCGCTTGCCCGGGGCACCGATGGGATCAACTTCTCGCTCGCCTACGGAACTGATGGTCAGCTGGCCGACCTGGACTTGATGATCGTCTCCGACACCAAGGACGTGCCACCGGTCTATGAACCCACGCCGATCTTCCGCGGTGAGATCATGCAAGCGTATCCGCAGATCGCCGAGATCCTCGAGCCCGTGTTCCTCAGTCTGGACCAGTCACAGCTCCAGGCCTTGAACGCCCGGATCGCCTTCGGTGGCGAGGACCCGGCATCCGTGGCCACCTCGTATCTCGAAGAACGTGGCTTCCTTACGCGATGACGGCCATGCGGTTGCACCGGCCGCATCTCAGCAGGATGCGGCCGGTGCAACGCGCGCTGCAGACCGGGTGATCGGCTTTGCCGGTGCCGCCCTGGGCGCCGTGGCGGTCGCTGCGGTACCGATGGTCGCGTTCCGGGAGAACCGGATCGTCGACGGCGTGACCGCTACAGCGCTCTCCGCACTGGGCCCCCTCGCGTGGATCGCACTAGCGCTGTGGATCGTCACTGGCGGGATCGCGGTGCTGAGACCCTCAGCGATCAGATCGCTTCTCCGCGCGTGCACCGCATCGAGCGCGTTCCTTCTCGTTCTCGCCGCGAGCGGCGCTGCAGCGACACGTTTCGCCGACTCGGCCCAGTCGGCCGCTGCGCGCACGTCGTTCGGGCCCGGTTTCTACGTCACCGTGCTCGCTCTCTTCTTGTCCCTCTACGCCCCGCCGGCGTCGGGACGTAGCCGAATCGTCCGTCTTCTGGTCATCATGCTGCCGCTCGTCGGTGTCGCGGCCCTGGCTGTGGCCGGGGTCCTCGATCAGCTCGGCATCGTGCGCGAGTTCGATCTCGCTCGCACCACCTTCTTACGCGAGGTGCGCCGACACCTGTTCTACGCCCTGGGCGCGACCGGGTTCGCTGTGGCGCTCGGCGTGCCCATGGGGGTGCTGTCCGCGCATCGTCCGCGTGTCGAAGCGCTCGTCATGGGCGGCCTGAACCTCGGGCAGGTCTTTCCCGCGCTTGCCTTCGTGGGTCTCATGATGCCGGTGCTCGGCGACCTCGGTGACCGCTTCACCGCGCTCAAGTCAGTCGGGGTGTCGGGCATCGGTTGGGCGCCGGTGTTCGTCGTGCTCCTCGTCTACGCGCTCTATCCCGTCACGCGGAACACGCTCGTCGCGATACGGCAACTCGACGCCGCGGTGATCGACAGCGCACGGGGAATGGGCATGAGCCGTTGGCGTCTGCTTGCCGAGGTGGAACTCCCGCTGGCCTTCCCGGTCGTACTCGCAGGCGTACGGGTAGCGCTCGTCCAGTCCACCGCGGGAGCGATCGTCGCCGCCTTCGTCGGTGGCGGCGGACTGGGGACGATCGTGTTCTTCGGCCTTGAGCAGACGAGCATGGATCTCGTCCTGGTGGGCGTGTTGCCTATCGTCGCACTGGCGCTCGGCTTCGATGCCGCACTGCGGGGTCTTGAGGGCCTTGTGGGGGGAGAGGCGGTGATCGCGCCATGATCGAGCTGCGCGGTGTCACCAAGCGCTATGGGGCCACGACCGCTATCGACGACGTGTCCCTCGTCGTTCCGGAAGGCGAGCTCGTCATCTTGCTCGGGCCGAGCGGCTGCGGCAAGACGACGCTCCTGCGGACGATCAACCGGATGGTCGACATCGACGCAGGCACCGTGCTCATCGATGACACCCCCAACACCGCGATGGCGCCCGAGGAGCTCCGCCGAGGCATCGGCTACGCCATCCAGAGTGTGGGGCTGTTCCCCCACATGACCGTGGCACGCAACATCGCGACCGTGCCGCGACTCCTCGGATGGGACCGCGCCCGGACCGACCAGCGCGTTCGCGAGCTGCTTGCGCTGGTCGGACTCGAGCCGGACGCGTACTCCAGGAAGCACCCTCATGAGCTCTCCGGGGGCGAGGCCCAGCGCGTCGGTGTCGCCCGTGCACTCGCCGCCGACCCGCCGTTGCTGCTGATGGACGAACCTTTCGGCGCACTCGATCCCATCAACCGCGAGCGCCTGCAGCGCGAGTTCGCCGAACTGCACCGGCGCCTGGGCAAGACGGTCGTGTTCGTCACGCACGACATCGAAGAGGCGGTCTTGCTCGGTGACCGGATCGTCTTGATGCGCGACGGTCGCATCGTCCAGACAGGCTCGCCGGAGCACCTGTGGCGGGTGCCCGAGCACGACTTCGTGCGAGACTTCTTCGGTGACGAGTTCGGCCTGCGGGTGCTGTCCCGGCACCGCGTGCGCGACCTCTCACCCGGCCCCGTCCCGGGTGCTGAAGCACCCCGCGTGGGTCGGGACACCAACCTGCGTGACGTGCTCGCCATCATGGTCACCCGCGGCGTTGAGAGCGTTGTGGTGGCCGACGGCGGGCAGGACGCGGGCGGTCTCACGTTCCGCGACATCATCACCCAGGTCCGTGATGCGCGATGAAACCCTATGTCCCCGGCATCCGTCGCAATCTGCCGAGTGTCGCCGGACTGATGACAGCACTGCTCCTCTGGACGTACGCCACGCCCACCACCGAAGCGATCCTCCGGTTCGTGTTCTCCGCCGAGGGCAAGGTCCTCTACGAGCGCTCTCCGCTCTCGCGATTCTTGATGGAACACCTGTCGCTCGTCGCCGTGGGGGGGATCGCGGCGGTCGTGATCGGTACGCTTGGCGGTCTTCTGATCGTCAGCAGGGTGGGACGTCCGTTCAAGGACGTGGTCCTGCGGCTCGCCAACTTCGGGCAGTCCGTGCCGACCGTGGCCATCATGGCGATCGCCGTGCCGTCGATCGGGTACGGGTGGCGTCCGGTGCTCCTTGCGCTCATCGTCTACAGCGTGCTGCCCGTGATGGTGAACGTCGTCGCGGGTATCGAGTCGGTCCCGGCCGCGGTGGTCGAGGCCGGGCGGGGCATGGGCATGACCCGCGTTGAGCGGCTCGTTCAACTCCAGTTGCCGATAGCCATGCCGGTCATCATGACCGGCGTGCGCACGATGCTCGTGATCCTCATCAGCGCGGCGACGCTCGGAGCCGTGGTGGGTGCGGGAGGCCTCGGCGTCCCCATCATGTCGGGGATCGGCTCGTTCAACAACGCGGTCATCGCGCACGGTGCGGTCCCCACTATCCTCCTTGCACTGATCGTCGACCAGGCCCTGTGAGGCGACCATGACCACCGAGCGACGCATTGAGCCCTCTGCGTACACCAGGTATGCCGACGCGCTGCGTACGGCACTCCCGCTGCAGTCATCGCCTGTCGGTGTGCGGATCCTCACGGAGAGCCCTGCAGGGCCGCCCTCGGCGTTCCCCCGACCGGCACACCCGATCCACTACTGTGCGGCGGTCATGCGCGCCACGCAAGGAGAGTGCTTCGCGCTCACGCTCTCAGACATCGGCTGCGACACCGCGCCACGGACCCTCGGCCTCGAGACCGGGTTCTACGATGACGACTTCATCGAGAGTTACGTGACGGGCGGACTCTACGCGGACCGGTTGCGCGCCGACCTCGTTCTTGCCGGCGTGTCCATCATTGAGGGCACTTCGATGGTCGAGGTGGCCCCGCTCGGGGCGTTCACCGAAGCACACCCGCCTGATGTGGCGATCATGGCGCTCACACCGTACGCTGCCATGCGTCTCGTCCAGGCAGCGGCGTATCGAGGGCACCGCGTTCGGAACGAGCCCATCGGCATGCACGGCATTTGCTCCGAATGCACCGCGCGTCCGATCGTCTCCGGTGAGGTGTCGGTCTCGCTTCTGTGCTCCGGCACGCGTCATGTCGCCGAGTGGTCCGAAGCAGAGCTCGCGGTAGGGGTCCCATCCGCGCTGCTCCCGGAGATCGTCGACGGTCTGTGGGAGAGCGTGAGCAGGTTCGAGAGCGATTCACGCAAGTCGGCGATCGCACGATCGTGCCGGAGCGGCGCGCTGGGTTCCGCGCCGTCCACCGATGCCCTCAAGCCCGGTACCAGCTACTTCTCTGACACGGGACGCCTCTCGCGTCACACGTGATCTCGCGGGATCGCCGCGCTCCTCGTGCAGCGGAAGACCTCGGCGCCGTCGGCGGTCGCCGCGAACTCCTCGGCGACGATCAACCGGTCGTCAGTGCACCACATGTCGGCCACGACGCGTACTGTCCACGCCCCGCCCTCGACCGTCGAGGTGACCTCCCGCTCGCACATGACCCGCGCACTCAGGGGGTCGTTCTCCCTGATGGTGTACCGGTCGCGCATGCGCTCCTGGTACGTCACGCCCGGGCGCACCGTCTGCTCGTGCGACTCACGGTCCTCGATCGTATGCAGGCCACCGGATCGGTTGACCGAGCGTGTGCGGTCGTGCACCGCCTCCGGAAGACCTCCCACGCCTGCTGCCGCTTCGGGCTCGTCGAACGGATGCACGACCGGACGACGCGCACCGGGAGGGGAGACCGGGATGACGAGCGAGCACTCGTCGGCCACCAGCGTCAGCGCTACCACCTCCGGGGAAGGCCAGGCGTGCGGCCAGTACGTCGGGCTCACCGCCAGCCGGATGCGGTGTCCTACGTCGAAGCGGTGCCCGCACACACGTAGGCGCACCTCGTGCGTGGAGATCCGGCCAGGCGCCAGACCACGCGCATCCTCGTGCGACACGTCGTGCGTGAGGTTGCGCAGGCCCCACGAGACAAGAAGCGAGCTGCCATCGGGCGCCACATCGCACAACCGCACTGCAACGAGCGCATTCGCTCGGTCAGAGGCGAGCGATAGATTGGCGGTCGGGACTCCCAGCACTTCCACCGGGTGGTCGAGAGGCTCGGATGTGAAGGTGAGCGATCGCTCGTCGTCGGGTCGCTGGTCACCGGCGATCTCATCGGGATGGCCGTTCGCGCACCAGACACCCGCCGTCTCGCCGCATTCCTGAGCGCCGCTGATCGTCAGAGAGTCAGTCCGGCCCGCCTCCGACGGCGTCGCCGACAGACCGCCGCCCGTTCCGGGATGCCACGTCTGCGGAACGAGGCCGAGCGGAGGCCACGCATCCACGGCCACCCAGCGGCCGGGCCGCTCGGCGTGATAGGTGCGCGGCTCGACCCACTCCTGCATCCAGCACCGCAGCAACGGCTCGTCCATGACTCCTGTCTCGGCCCCCTTGAGCCACCGGTCCCACCACCGCAGCGCCTCCTGCAAGAAGCCGATCGCCGGCCCGGGCACACCGTCCTGGGGCATCATGTGACCCCACGGGCCGATGATGCCGCGTCGCGGCGCAGTGAGGTTCTCCAGCAACCGGGGGACTGCGTTGGTATATGCGTCCGCCCAGCCACCAACCACCAGCACGGGGCATGCGATAGCCGAGTAGTCCTCGGCGACCGACCCCTGCTTCCAGAACGCGTCGCGCCTCTGATGGCTTACCCAGTCACGCGCGAGGGCAGGCGCACCGCGGAGACGCTCGAGCCACATCTCACGCCACCGCTCACCAACGAACCGCCGGTCGGGAGGCTGCAGGGTGTACGCAAGCATGGTCGACGCCCACTTGAGCATGTCGGAACCCAGCAGGCAGCCACCCATGTAGTGGCAGTCATCGCGATACCGGTCATCGGTGGATGCGTGCGTGATCACCGCTCTGAGCTCAGGCGGGCGAAGGGCAGCTATCTGCAGACCGTTGAAGCCGCCCCACGAGTACCCGATCATGCCCACGTCGCCCGTGCACCACGGCTGCCCGGCAAGCCACCTGAGGACCTCGAGCGCGTCTTCGTGCTCCTGCGGCAGGTACTCACCGGCGATGAGCCCGTCCGAGTCGCCGGTGCCACGGAGATCCACCCGGATGGCGGCGTACCCGTGACCGGCGAAGTACCGGTGCTGCCGCTCGTCTGCCCGGGCGGTCGCATCGCTCTTGCGATAGGGCAGGTACTCAAGGATCGCCGGCACCGGACGGGTCTCGGAATCGACCGGCCTCCAGATGCGCGCAGCCAACCGTGTCCCATCGCCGAGCGGGATCCAGACGTTCTCGTCGTGGCGCACCTGATGGGGGAACTCCGTTCGCGTTCGCATAGGCGGAGTATTCCCGAGAATCCTGTCCCGTGTGTCTACGATCGTCGGCGGCGTCTTTCGCCGCCGCGGTGCCCCGATACGCCGGTACACGCTAGAATGGGCGGACGCCCGCACGCACCCGCAGAAGGAGCCTCATGTTCTACGACCGCACAGTGCTGGACAACGGGATCACCGTCATCACCGAGTCGATCGAGACCGTACGCTCCGTGGCCCTCGGCATCTGGTGCGCCGTGGGCAGCCGCGACGAGAGCGGACCAGAAGCGGGCATGTCGCACTTCATGGAGCACATGATGTTCAAAGGCACGCCCTCGCGCAGCGCCTCGGACATCTCAGAGGCGTTCGACCGCATCGGCGCTGAGCTGAACGCCTTCACCAGCAAGGAGTACACGTGCTACTACGCGCGTCTGCTGGACGAGCATGTGGACACGGCCATCGACATCCTTTCCGACATGGTCGCCAATGCCACGTTGGCCGACGAAGCCATCGCGTCAGAGCGCGAGGTCGTCCTCGAGGAGATCTCCCGGTACGAGGACTCGCCCGACGACCAGGTGCACGAGCTGTTCACGGCCACGCTCATGCCCTCGCACCCGCTCGGGCTGCCGGTCATCGGCACCAAGCAGACGGTGGGGGCGTTCGACCGCACGGCCGCACGGTCGTTCCACGACACCCACTACCGCACCGGCAACGTGGTCGTGGCCGCCGCCGGCGCGCTTGACCACGACGCGATCGTATCGATGGTCCGCGACCGCCTCACGCTGCCCGAGGGCCCGCGCACGGCGCGCGTCCACGCCGTCCCGGTGACCGAGCCACGCCTCGCCGTGCAACGCAAGGACACCGAGCAGGCGCACCTGTGCTTCGGGGTGGCAGGCCTCTCGGCGCGAGACGAGGAGCGCTTCGTTCTCGCGGTACTCGACGGCGCGCTCGGCGGCGGGATGTCATCGCGCCTGTTCCAGGAGATCCGCGAGAAGCGCGGACTCGCCTACGCGGTGTACTCGTACCACATCCACTACCAGGACGCCGGACAGCTCTCGGTATACGCTGGCACGCGGCCTGAGAACGCCACGGAGGTCGTGCGTCTGATCCGCGGCGAGATCGACCGCCTCGTCGCCGACGGGATCACCGCCGATGAGCTCGACCGTGTGCGCGAAAGCATCAAAGGCCAGATGCTGCTCGGGCTTGAGAGCACGCGCAGTCGCATGACGCGCCTCGGCAAGGCCGAGGTCACCGACGGCGAGCTGCTCTCCCTTGACGAGATCGTCGAGCGGCTCGACGCCGTCACGCTCGGGGACGTGCACTCACTGGCCGGCCGCCTGTTCGACGGGAACCACGCGCTCGCCGCCATCGCGCCGCTCGATCAGGACGCGTTCGCCGGGCTGGTGTAGGGAAGGGGGACCATGATCGCGGTACTGGTCAACGGCGCCTGCGGGCGCATGGGTCGCGAGGTCGTTCGCGCGGTGGCCGAGGCGGACGGGATGACCGTCGTGGCTGCCGTCGACCCCGCACACACGGGAGAGTCACTCGGCGAGGGCACCGGCCTCACGGTCGACGGAGACCTGGCTGCAACGATCGAGCGTGTCCGGCCGGATGTGATGGTCGACTTCACGCATCCCTCAGTCGTGGAGGGAGCCCTCGCGACCGCGCTCGCGGCCGGAGTCCACTGTATCGTTGGAACGACCGGCCTGGCCGAGAGCGCACTTGCCACGCTCGCCGACGGAGCGCCTGACGGCACGTGTCTCTTCGTCGCACCCAACTTCGCGATCGGCGCTGTGCTCATGATGCGCTTCGCGGCCGAGGCCGCGCGGTATCTGCCGCACGTCGAGATCATCGAGCTTCACCACGACCGCAAGGCCGACGCGCCTTCCGGCACGGCGGTCCGCACGGCGGCGCTCATCGCTGCTGCGCGCTCACACGTGCCGCCCGCCCCGTGGCGTGAGACCGAGATCGCCGAGGGCGCTCGCGGAGCGCGCGTCGACGACGTCGTCATCCACTCCGTGCGACTGCCCGGACTCGTCGCGCATCAGGAGGTCGTGTTCGGCGGCACCGGCGAGACACTGACCGTGCGGCATGACAGCATCGACCGCACCAGCTTCATGCCCGGCGTAGTCCTTGCGATCCGCAAGACCGTTGAACGCTCGGGACTGATCGTCGGCCTCGAACACTACCTGGAGGGCTGAGGTGACCGCGCCTCCGATCGTCGTCATGAAGTTCGGCGGGACGTCGGTTGCCGACGCCGACGGCCGCGCCGCCATCGCCCGCCGCGTGCTGGCCGCGCTCGAGATCGGCTCCGCACCGGTGCTGGTGGTCTCGGCCATGGGTCGTCGCGGTGCGCCTTACGCCACCGATACGCTGCTCTCGCTGGTCGCGGGACTGCCCACCGACGCTCGTGAGGTCGACCTGCTCGCGAGCACGGGCGAAGCGGTCTCGGCCGTCGTTCTCGCCCACGAGCTGCGAGCCTCTGGTGTCGACGCCACGGCGCTCAGCGGCCCCGAGGCGGGAATCCTCACCGACGGAGAGCACGGTAGCGCCGCCATCATCGAGATCCACACCGGTCCGCTCTCGGCGATCATCGAAGCCGGCCGGGTCCCCGTCGTCACGGGCTTCCAGGGCCTGGCACCCGACGGGTCGGTCGCAACGCTCGGCCG
>JADIIM010000038.1 GCA_015351705.1 Aeromicrobium sp.
TGGCGGTGTCGGTGTTCAGCAGCTTGACGCCGCCGACCTTGGCGCGGTGGACCGAGTGGCACAGACCGCACTTGGCGGTGTTGGCCGTGTAGCCCGCGTGGGCGCCGGGGTAGGTCGGGTTGTCACCCAACTCCCCGAGCGTCGTCCCGCCACCGGTGCCGGGACTCGTCTCCCAGGTGTAGTAGTCGGGATACGCCCAGGTCTTGCCGTGAAAGCCTGCATGACACGCCGTGCATGACGTCCGGCCGCCTGCGATCGCACCCTGCACGATCACACTCGGACTGCTGTGGCACACGTCACACCCGTACTTGACCGGTGAGTCCGACGGGTACTTCGCGTGCTCGACGATAAGGGACGCGTCGTGACACGTCTCGCACTGACTGCCCGCGATCGAAGCGAGATGATCACCGTCTAGTGTTGACGCGTCGTGGCTGTAGATGGCGGGGTACGCTGCCGAGTGACACGAGGTGCATTCGACATAGCTGCGCCCGGTGATGCCCGACTCCCGCCCTATCGGCGATGCCGGAAAGTACACGTACCCCGGACCGAGTGTCTCACTCGTGCCGTGCACGTAGGAACCGATCTCGGGCCAGGTTGCGATGTGGCATGCCTGGAGGCACTGGCCGGCCGGTGTCGTCGTGAAGTCGTTGCCCTGGTGGTCAAAATCGGGCCCAAGGTAGTACGTATGGCACGCCTCGCAGTTCGACAGTGGGTGATTCGCCGCCGTGGTGGTGTGGCATGCGGAGCAGTCATCGAGGACGTCGCCATGCGCGAGCACGGGAGCGACAAAGACGCACGCCGCGACGAGCAAGACTGTGAGCGTGATGCGTAGCGCGACTGGAGAGCCGCCGACTCCGCGCCGCAGCCGGTGTAAACACCAGTGTGGTTCCAACGATCGCATCCATGCCCCCCGGCTGCCTCTGTGACGTACGTCACACTATGCCCGAGGCAGACCGGGAGGGTCAACCGATGATGGCGATCGCGGAAGAGGTCACCGGGCCTCATCGAGCAGTGCTTCGGCCTGCGCCACGTAGTCCGCCGTGAACGGGTACGGACCTCCCCACGTCCGCGCATCGACGAGAGCGGTCTCAACGGCCGCGACATCGCCGGAGAGCACGGCCGCGTGCAGACGCTCGGCCACAAGGGCAGGCGTTGGCGGGATCTCCCCTGCCGCTCGATCGAGCAGCGCTGTCTCCCACGAGACGTCGCTGCGGCCCGTCCGCTCAGCCTGATAGAGGCCGTAGGTGGCCAGGCTCACCAGGTTCGGTGCGAACCGGCTGACCGCCGGTCCCGCCTGATCGACGGCCTGACGCGCCGCCGAGAGGTCCTCGGAGCTCTCGGCCAGCAGCAGGTCCGCTTCCAGGACGCGCCGGGTGGCCACGGGATGCCCCGGCAGCACCGACAGCGCGGAGAGCGACGCCTCGCGCGACGCACGCGCGTCATCGAGCGGGGTGGTGTACAGTCGCCACTCCCCTGCGCCCAGCCAGAGCGCGATGCCGAGCAGTACCACGCCTGAGACCGCGAGCAGCGCCGACCGGTCGCGCGCCGTTGCACCGCCCGGGTCTGCCGGTGCGACGGCGAGCCCCGCGAGCGCCGGCAGCACCAGCCCGATCGCGAAGAGCGCCGGGTTGACGAGCAGCGCGAACAGGCCCGCCGCGAACCCGGCCGCAAGCGGCAGCCTGAGGTCTGCGGTGGCAGCCTCCCGGGACCGCTCGCGCACCGCAAGCAGCCATGTCACGCCCAGTGCAAGGAACGCAGCGAGTCCGAGCAGGCCGACCCGCGTCGCGATGTCCCACACGAGCCCGTGCGGCGACTGCGGGCTCGAGACCACCGGGTCGATGTCGCCCGGCCGGTCCGAGCCGAACTGGAGCGCCTCGGGAGGCAGGTACTCGACCGCGGCGACCCGGTAGCCCGCCGGACCGAAGCCGAGAAGCGGGCGGTCGGCGACCATCGCCTGCGCGCCATGCCAGAAATGCACCCGGCCCACCACGTTCTTGTCGAGCGCACCCACGGACCCAGCGTTCACGGTACCGCCGTTGAGCAGCGGCACAGTGGCGACCAGCAGCCCCGCGAACAGGAGGGCGGCCACACCCGTGGCGACGCGACGGACGACGCGCGGGACCGCGCCGTGCGCCCCCCTCAGGCCAGGATGCGCGGCCACCGCCACCAGCGCGGCGAACACAGCGCCGAGTGCGCCCATCGTCGACCCGGAGAGCACGCCCACACCGAGCGCGATGACCGCGGAGGCCGCGTACCATCCGATGCGCGCGCGCCCCTGGCTCGTGGCGGCGAGCGCAATGCCGACGGGCACAAGGCCCACGAGCGCCGTGGTGCTGTACCCCGTGCTGCCGAAGACCCAGACGTGCCCGCTGGTCACTTGCTGGACCGCGATGACCGCAGCCAGCGCCGCTCCCGCGCCCACGACCGCGCCGAGCGCCCGGCGCACCTCGGCCTCGGACCACGCGGACCGCGCCGCCACGACGAAGACCGCGACGAACGCGAGCCACTGCACGAGCGGCATGTCGGCGTACAGGTCGTAGAAGACCGCCTCGGCTATGGTGCCGGACGCCAGGAGTGAGGCCGCGGTCACGGCGGTGATGCCGAGCAGTGCCCAGCGCACGCGGCGATCGACCGTCTGCGCGCGGAGGAGACCCGAGCCGGCCGCGATCAGCCACAGCGCGGCGGTGGCGAGCACGAGCGCTTTGGCCACGGGCACCGGGGGCAGACGCGTGATGAGCCACGCGCCCGGTGCAAGAAGCGCTCCGAGGACCAGCGCGGGCGCCAGGAACCGCGTGGTGGCGGAGTCAGGGTCTGTGCCGCGCGGTGCCCCCATGCCGCTTACCGCGGACTCTCCGCGAGCGCCGCTTCGCTGTGGCAGACGTCTGCGCAGAAGTCGCGCTGGGGCATGAACGCCCACGCCTGGTGACAGGTGTTGCACGCCTGCTCGCTTGCCAACGAGTGTGTCCGCGCGAGGCCCGGCCCGTGACCCGACCCGATCATCGAGGTGTGGCACCTCGTGCATGGGCGGCGCTCCGGCGTGTGGCACTTGGCACACCCTTCGCCGCCGTTGAACCAGAAGTCCACAGCGCCGGCGCGAGCGTGTGAGTAGCGCATGAACTCCGGCGAGTGCGGCATCCGTGACCCGTGGCACGGGTCACAGTAGCGCTCCTCGTCGTGGCAGCCTCCGCAGCGTACCCACTCCACCTGTGGACGTGCGAAACCGGTCGAGCGCGCCCGCGCGGCGGCGGCCGCGGTCTCGTCATGGCAGGTGGCGCACTCGGCCGAGGCGGTCTGCGAGTCGTGACACCGCAGGCACGGGTTCATCCCGGCAGTGTGCGCGGCGACCACACCGTCCGTGAGCCGATGACACTCGATGCACCGGACGCCGGCCTCGAGCGGCTCGGCATGCGACATCGACAGGCCGCGCACGTCGTCGACCGTCACGCCCGCGATCCCCGACCGGTGACACGAGGCGCATGCGGCCTCGGTCACGCGACCGTACGCGTCCCCGCCGGATGCAAAGACCGAGCCCGCGATATGCCCGACGCGAGCGGGAACGCCGGTCACGAACCGTCCGGGCAGACCGCCCGGCTCGTGGCAGGAGACACATCCCACCCGCGCGTGCGGATCGGCGAGGGCGGTCGAGAGCGTGTGGGCGGTCTCGACGTGGCAACTCTCGCACAGTGCATCAGACGCGGTGCTTGCGCCCGCGGCCACCCACACCGCGAGCGCCGTGCCCGCGACCCACGCGAGAGTGACCAGCCGGTTGCGCGGCGGTCGTGCCGCTGCGGAGCCCGCCCCGGCGCCGACGCCGTCGTCCGTCCCGGCCAGAGGCTCCAGCCCGGCGGAATCGTCGGCGTCACCGCCCGCGTCGTACTCCGCACGCGACGCGTCACCGCCCTCCTCGTCCTCCTCAGGCGTGGAGATGATGAACATGATCGCCAGGACGACGACGATGAGCAGCACGACCGTGATGATCGCGTACAGGACGAGCGCGGCGAGCAGGTTGGAGGTAGGGTCGACGAGCAGGGTGAGCAGCTCGCCGGGAAGGCGCTGCAGGTCGACGGTGCCGCCTTCCATCATCGCTCATCTCCCCCGTCCTCGAGGGTGCCGATCGCGCCACCGGGGTGCACGTGCATCTCGTGGCAGCGGGTGCAGTCGGGGTCGGCATGGCAGCGGTCGCACAGGCGCTGGTCCGCCTCGGCCAGTGCCGCGTGGCCCTCGGTGAAGCCTGCCGGATGCGGCATCGGCAGGCCGTGGCACCCATCGCAGAAGGTCGATATCTCGTGGCACGACCCGCACCGCGCCTCGGGTCGCGCGGCGTCGCGAGCGTGGCGCTCGACGTACTTCACGCTGTGCGGGAGCCCCACGCCGTGACACTTCTCACACGACGCGGCCGTGTGGCACGCGATGCAGGTCGTCGAGTCGCCCATGCCGTGAGTGGACTCCCACTGTGGGCCATGGGTGATCGCGAAGACACCGGTCGTCACCCGGTCGGCGGGCAGGCGGCCGTCGTGGCAGAGGTCGCACTCGGCGGCGCCCTGCGAGACATGGCAGCCGAGGCAGGTCTCCATGTCGTAAGTCCGGGCCCACGTGGTCGCTCCCCCGTGGGCGGTGGACGCGTGGCAGTCGGAGCACCGCTCATCGGTGGCACAGAGCGCGTGGTTGATGCGGACGCCGTTGGCACTCACGGTGGCCGCCTGCACGTCGTCATGGCACGCCAGGCATCGGGCGTCGGGCACGGTTTCCCACTCGCGACCACGGCCACTCACGATCGGCACGGTCATGTGGTAGGCCTGACGGAAGCCGAACGCGAGACGACCGGTGACGGAGTCGGGCACATGACACGATGCGCAGTCGGTCCCGGCATGTGCCGCCGAGCGCGTGGCCGCGCCGAAATCGCCATCGCCATGGCAGGATACGCAGCCGGGAAGCGCCACAGCATTGTACACGCCGAACGCGAGACCTACGGTGAACACCGCGATCACGGCGCCTATGATGATCGTCCGGCGTGTGGCCGGTGTGGCGGATCCGCGCACGTGTCCCATGCCCTCGTTCCAGATGGGGTGGAAACCGGTCCCGGCGCCTGCCCGTTGGCGTCTGCCTCTGTGAAAGCATCGGGCATGCCACCGCAGGTGGCAAGAGCACCATCTACGTGAGTGAAGTGGAGGAGCCGGCCCCGGATGGGGCCGGCTCCAGTGCCTCCGGGAACGTGAGTTCCGTCAAGAAGCGGTGGTGCAGCCTAGAACGTGATGCCGACACCAGAGGTGCTGCCCGCGTTGCGGTGGCACTTCAGGCAGGCGCCGTCGTAGGCCTTCATGGTGGTGGCGGTCATGCCGGTCTTGGCAGCGCCAGCATCCTCGGCGATACCCATCCACAGGTACGCA
>JADIIM010000039.1 GCA_015351705.1 Aeromicrobium sp.
CGCGGCGACCAGGTCCGCAAGCGTGTGAGCGGCCTCGAGCCCCTCTGAGGCCATGGCCTCGGCGACCGACGTCGTCCGGTTGAAGCCCACCACGCGCCAGTCGTGGTCGAGCAGGTTGCGCGCGAGCGCCGCGCCCATCTTGCCGAGGCCCACCACCCCGATCTCCGGCCGGGCGGACCGTCCGCGACCATACCGGCGCTCGCCGATCGCGAGCGCTGCGGCCGCCGAGACCGCCGGTGAGTCCGGCGCGTACGTCTCGAGCGGCACGGCACCGCTCTCCCACGCGCGCGTGACGGGGTCGATCAGGCGCCACATCTCGGCCACCTCGCCGGTGGAGACGAACAGTGTCTGGTCGCCATCGATCGCATCCAGCAGGAGCTTGGCGTACTCCTCGACGTACTGCACCTTCTCGGCGTGCTCGTACAGCGCGAACGTGAACTCCCGCGGCTCCAGCCCGCCGTCGAATCCCGGTCGCTTGGCCCAGAACCGTATGCGGATGCGCTCCTCAGGCTCGAGCTCGAACGTCACCACGTTCTCGAACGTGCCGTCGGCGCCGCACAGGCACGGCTCGGCGCGCTTGAACGTCACGGCGATGCGCTTCTCGGCCGGGCCCATCCGCTTGCCCGACTCCATCGTCACCGGCACGCCGCCCCACCGCGGGCCGGAGAGCGTGGTCTCCAGCCGGAAGTACGTCTCGGTGGCCGAGTCCGGCGCCACGCCCTCGATACCCCGGTAGCCCTCGTACTGCGCGCGGAAGGTGTGCGCCGCGACCTCCTCGACGGTCATCGGCGCGAGGTCACGCAGCAGTGCGAGCCGGGCGTCGCGGATCGACTCGGCCGAGAGGTCCGCCGGCCGCTCCATCGTGACGAGCGCGAGCATCTGCAGGAGGTGGTTCTGCCCCACGTCGCGCAGCGCCCCCACCCCGTCGTAGAACGCGCCGCGCTTCTCCACGCCGAGCGACTCGCGCAGCGTGATGTCGATCCGCTCGATAGCGCTCGCGTCCCACGATGGCTCGAAGAGCGCGTTGGCGAATCGGAACGCCAGGATGCCCTGCAGCATCTCCTTGGCCAGATAGTGATCGATGCGGTAGATCTGCTCCTCGGCGAAGAGGCTGCCGAGGAGCGCGTCGAGTGCCTGCGCGCTCCTGGCGTCCGAGCCGAACGGCTTCTCCACGAGCACGCGCGTGTAGCCAGTCTCGTCGCTGCAGCCACGCGTAAGGCCGGAGTCCGCGAGATTGCCGAGGATCGTGCGGAACCGCTCCGGCGGCACGGCGAGGTAGAAGAGCTTGTTCGAGCACACGCCCCACTCGGCGTCGCACCGGCCGAGCCGGTCGGCAAGCGCGTGGTAGGCGTCCGCGTCGTCGAAGGCCCCGTTGTGATAGCAGAACGCGCCGAGGAACGCCTCGCGCGCGTCGCCTTCCGGCTGCGGCCCCGGATACGCGTCGAGCACACCGGCGACGTGCGCGCGCAACCGTTCATCGTCCCAACCGCGCCGGCCCCAGCCCACCACCCGGAAGCGGTCCGGGAGCCGGTCGTTCACGGCGAGGTACGCGAGCGACGGGATGATCTTGCGCGTCATGAGGTCGCCGGTCGTACCGAATGCGATGAGAACGGTGGGGACGTTCACGGGCGGTCCTTTCCGGGGGCTCGGCTCACTCGATGAGTATGCCCCGAGTAGACGTGCGACACGCGCAGCGCGCGCTCGGGTACCATCGCACCGAGAGGGGTGAGGCCATGCGCACGGTGATCGGCGTCATGGGGTCGGGCGCGGCGCTTGATGAGGCCGCGTACGCACGCGCGTACAGCCTCGGAGCGCTCATCGCCACGCGCGGGTGGGTGCTGCTCACCGGCGGCAGCGCCGGAGGCGTCATGCACGCCGCGTCGCACGGGGCGCAGGACGCGGGCGGCCTGGTGATCGGCGTCCTCAAGGGGGAGACCGCCGAGGGCGCCACGCCGCACCTCGACATCGCGGTCCCCACAGGTATGGGAGACGCACGCAACGCCATCAACGTGCTGGCGAGCGAGGTCGTCGTCGCGCTACCGGGCGGAGCGGGAACGCTCTCGGAGGTCGCGTTGGGCCTGAAGGCGGGCAAGACGGTGGTCGCGGTGGACTGGCACCCCGTCGAGGCACTCAGGCGCTCCGGTCCCGGCACGCTCGTTCTCGTAGACTCCGTCGCCGAGGCGGTCGACCACGTGGCGGGCGTCATTGACCGCCGCTCGGAGGGCCATGCCTGCCGTTCGGAAGATATGTGACACAAATCACAGGAATCCGACGAAATCGAACGAAAGACTGGTATCATGCCCGCGGGGATCACATGACCGGGCGCTGCATTCCGGGTCGCGCCACTGGGGGACGAATGGCGATCACGCGTCGAACAGATTTCGCGATACGCTTCATGTACGAACTCGCACAGCTGCCGCCGGGAGCCACTCTCTCGGTACGGGACCTGTGCGAGTTGGCCGATGTGCCGGAGAGTTTCGGCACTTCACTCGTCCCGTTCCTGGTCGATGCGGACCTTGTGCAAGCCGACGGCTACCGAGACCACCTGCTGTCGCTCGCGCTCCCGGCTGACCGCATCCCCATCGCAACCATCATCGAGGCGTGTGAGCCGGAGTTCTCGCTCGCCGCGTGCTCGAAGCACCCGCACGTGTGCTCACGCTCGCCGCACTGCGGCGTCCACACGATGTGGGTGGGGCTCGACTCGCTGGTGCTGCGCTACCTCGAACACGTCACGCTCGCCGATGTCGCACACAACCAACCGGCCCCGCCCGCCGAGTGCGTGCGCATTCTGAGCGAGTGCCTCGACGCTCCCTCCGGGCGCGCTACCGTGGCAGGGAGCTGACCCCCATCACGCCGCCCTCGGTGTCGATCTCCACGCCTGCGAGGACGGCATCCCCGCGCACCAGCACGAATCGGTAGCCGACGACCCCGACGTCGATCGACGTCCCGTCGAACGCGTCTGCCATGACCTCGCGCGCCGAAGCGATCGCTCCACGCTCGAGGTCGCTGCGCCCCTCGCCGAGTGCGGTCGGCCACTGCTCGCGCGGCGTCCACACGAGAGAGCCGCTGTCGAACGCACGCTGCGCGGCGTAGAGGCCGTGCACGGACCCGCTCGCGCGGACCTCGAGGAGCGTCATCTGGTCGTCGAGCACGGCTCCGACGATGAACGCGAACAGGCGGGGCTCGGCATCGGTCAGCTCCGGCGCGGTCCCACCACCTGCCGAGAGGATCTCGCGCACTTCAGGCAGCGCCGCGATGACGGCCGAGGCCGCCTCCGCCTCGCCGGGGCCTTCGGCGGGCATGGTCTCGAAGCTCGCGGCCGTCGGCGCGGCATCGGCGCCGTTGACCGGCTCCGCAACGGCCCCGGCATCATTCGCGGGGGCCTCGTCGGCGTCTCCGGCGCACCCCGCGAGAAACATCGCCACGCAGGTGAGGACCGCGACCAGCGCAACGCCGAGCGCACGACGGCTCATCGGATGACCTCCTGCCCTCCCATGTACGGCCGCAGCACCTCGGGAACGACGATGCTCCCGTCGGCCTGTTGGTAGTTCTCAAGCACCGCCACCAGCGTGCGGCCCACGGCAAGCCCGCTGCCGTTCAGCGTGTGCACGAGCCGCGAGCCCTTGAACTCGCCCGGGGAGCGGTACTTGATGCCCGCGCGACGCGCCTGGAAATCGGTGCAGTTGCTGCAGCTGGAGATCTCCTTGTAGCCGTCGTAGGACGGCAGCCATACCTCGATGTCGTAGGTCTTGGCCGCCGAGAAGCCCATGTCGCCGGTGCAGAGCACGATCGTGCGGTACGCCAGCCCGAGCTGCTGCAGGATGAACTCAGCATCCGTGACCATGCCCTCGAGTGCGTCCATCGACGTCTCAGGCGTGGCGAACTTGACGAGCTCCACCTTGTCGAACTGGTGCACACGGATCATGCCCCGCGTGTCTCGGCCAGCGGCGCCCGCCTCCTCGCGGAAGCACGGTGTGTACGCGCAGTACTGGCGCGGCAGCGTTTCGGCCTCAAGGACCTCGTCGCGGTGCAGGTTGGTGAGCTGCACCTCGGCCGTGGGGATCAGATAGAGACCCTCGCTCGTACGGAAGAGGTCCTCCTCGAACTTGGGCAGCTGCCCCGTGCCGAGGAGGGTGTCGGCGTTGGCCATTGCGGGCACGGCCCACTCGGCGTAGCCGCGGGCACCGTGCGTATCGAGCATGAAGTTGATGAGCGCGCGGTTCAGGCGCGCGCCGTCGCGGCCGAGCACGATGAAGCGGCTCTTGGCGAGCTTCACGCCGCGCTCGAAGTCGATCACACCGAGCTCAGGGCCGAGGTCCCAGTGCGCCTTGGGCTCGAAGTCGAACGCCGGCGGCGTGCCCCAGCGGCGCACCTCGACGTTGTCGTCCTCGCTCGTGCCTACCGGCACGCTCTCGTCGGGAACGTTGGGGATGGTGAGCAGCATCTCACGCACGTCGGCGTCGATGGCCGCCAGCTGTGCGTCGAGGGTCTCGATCTCCTCGTTGACCGCGCGCACCTCTGACTTGGCGGCCTCGGCCTCATCGCGCTTGCCGGCCTTCATGAGCTCGCCGATGCTGCGCGACGCCTCGTTGCGCCGCGCCTGTCGGCTCTCGACCTCGCCGATCAGGCGTCGCCGCTCCTCGTCCAGCGACGCGAAACGGTCGAAGTCCCATCCGGCGCTACGCCCGCCGAGGGCGGTGCGGACCGCATCAAGGTTGTCGCGCAGGTAGCGAGCGTCGAGCATGACGGCCTCCGTTTGGATCCGGTTCAGACGTGGTCAAGCGCTGCCTGCGAGTATAGCCGAGCGAGCCGGTGGTCACGCGGGAGCCACGAGGAGGGCGGACATGGGTAGTATCATTCCGATACCATACGCACGACGGAAGCGAGCTCCCATGACCGACTTCCTCATCCGCAACATCGACCCGCACGTCCTTGAGCAGTTGCGCGCCCGGGCGAAGCGCGAGGGACGCTCCTTGCAGGCGGAGATCCACCGCACCTTGAAGCAGTCGGTGCGACTGAGCAAGGCCGAGTCGATCGCGCTCATCGAGGAGCTGCAGGCCCGGCTGCCGCAAAGCACGTCGGACTCCACGGCGGATATC
This sequence comes from Aeromicrobium sp., assembly GCA_015351705.1. Lineage (GTDB taxonomy): Bacteria > Actinomycetota > Coriobacteriia > Anaerosomatales > Anaerosomataceae > JADIIM01. The sequence goes on from JADIIM010000039.1 coordinate 5,100, forward strand.
CGCGAGTTCAGAGACTCACGATGAAGCGCGCGGTCTTCGACGCCAGCGTACTCGTGAAGCTGGTGGTACCTGAGCCCGGCGCACCGGGCGCCCTACGCGTGTACGGAGCGTGTGATGACCAGCTCGCACCCGAGTGGGCGATGCTGGAGTGTGCTCACGCGCTGTGGCGCAAGTGGCTGAGGTCCGAATACGATGCCCTGACGATGCGCGAGTCACACGCTGCGCTGGGTTCTCTGGGAATCCAGCTACTCGAGTCCGGCTCACTGGTCGCCGACGCGCTCGATCTGGCGCTGGCGCACCGGCACCCCGTCTACGACTGCCTCTACCTCACGCTCGCCCTCGCCGAGGACGCGGCGCTCGTGACCGCCGACGCAAGACTGCGTGACCTCGCCTTGCAGCTCGGCATCGAGGTGACGTGGATCGACGCGAGCGCCTAGCCGGCTTCAGGCTCTCGCTGGAGCAGGCGCATGAGGGCGATCGCCACGAGCATCAGCTCCCCGAGCACCGTCAGCGCAAGCAGACCGGTGTCGAGCTGCCAGCCGTAGAAAGCATCGGGGCCCCCTGAGACCTCGAGCGCCTCGGCGATGGTCTGCACGACGACGTACGCCGTGGGGCCGAGTGACAGAAGCGCGAGCAGACGTCCGAGGTCGACGCGGATAGCGCCCGCTATCACGAGCAGCACGACGGAGACGAGCAGCCAGCGCATGGCGTCACCGTACTGCAGCCACGGCCACGCTGCCACCAACAAACCCGCGACGACCGGTGCGATCACCGCGCGGAGCACGCTCCACCACGGACGCCGCATACCGTCCGGGGCTGCAACGGCCGCAGCCTGTTCGGCCATGGCGCGCACCTCGGCCGCCTGCGTCACCCCCGCATCAACGACCGCGAGCACCGACTCGTAGTTCTCCGGCGTGCAGTGCAGCCGCAGGACCGTGCGCCAGGAGTTGCGCAGCGAGATGACCCGCTGCGCCGGGAAAGGGCGCACAGCGTGGATGTCCGTCCACGTCCACCCGCCCTGCTCGCGAGCGGATGCGAGCAGGCCCGCACCGGCCGTGGTCGCGCTGCCGCCGAGCACGCCGAGAAGCACCGCCGACCGGCTGAGCTTCCGCTCCCGGGAGCCGGTCGCGTACGCAACGCCCTCGGCGTCAACGCGAAACGTCATCGTCATACCGTTGCCGAGCAGCACACCGGTCACGACGAAGAGCGCGAACAACACGGCGGCAGTCAGCACCGGGACTGCAAGCGGCAACAAGACCGGCTCCCCCTCGACGAACCAACCCGTGGCCGCGACCAGGACGTACATGATGAGGACGGACATCGCGGTCACCCGCACCATGTCCCACAGCATGAAGCGGCTGGTCAGCAGCGGTACGCGATACTCCCAGGTGATCGCGTCAGCCCCCGCCTCACTGCGCTCGCCCGCCTCTGCATGCTCGCTCACGTGTGCCCTCTCTCCGTTGCCGCCCCTTCATGCCCTCACACATCCTATCCCGATTCGCGCACCCGCTCCCAGCACACGCGTACGTCATCGACCGAGAAACCGGCATCAAGGTACAACGCGATGGCGCGACGATTGTTCGTGCTCACCGACAGGTGCACCGCAAGGCGACCGTCATCGGCGGCCGCCCGGCACGCCGCGCACAGCAGTGTCCTCCCGAGTCCGACCCCTTGATGGCCGGGGACGACCGCGAGCCCCTCGACCTCAGCGAGCAGCGGGTCGTCGGCGTCACCGACCGTCAGCACCACGCCTGCCGGTGTGCCATTACGCCAGGCGATGAGCGTGCCGCCTCGGATGACGCGTGTTCGTGCGAGGATCTCGCTCGCCCGTTCGGGCGTCATGTCGTAGCGCCCCGGCTCTCCACGGAACGCCGAGTTCACGACATGCGCCCAGTCGTCGGCCGCGGACGGCAGCGCGGGCCGGACCTCCGTCCCGGACGGGCGCTCGCACCCCTGCGCGCGGGAGGGATCACCGTGCTTCAGGATGTAGGCGCGCCGCGTGGTCACGAATCCCCGCGCGGACAGCACGTCTTCGACCTCCCCGGCGTGTTCCGGCAGGAACAGGAACAGCCGGGACACATCGGCGGGCACGAGCGTCTCAAGCCGATCAAGCATCGGCTCGTACGCGTGGGCATCGGTCGCATGCAGGATGCGGAGACGCGCGGCCCCCGTCTGCCGGTACCCGTCGAGCATCGCCGAAGTCGCACCGAGCGTCTGCCCGTCCGCTCCGACCGCCAGGACCGCTGGCTCCACGGCCGGATCGAACCCGGCCAGGTCCTCCGGTGCCAGATACGAGTCGTCGTGTGCCGCACCGTGAGCATGCGCGTACTCCAGAAACGCATCTCGGCCAGCGCCGTCCAGCACGACGACGTCGATGGTCTCCCCCATACTCGCCCCCCTGTCCCCCCATCAGCCCTTGAGCACCGCGAACGGCGTGAGGCGCACGCGCGGCTCCACAAGATCGCGCTGCCAGAGCATCACCTCTTCGATATCTTTGTACGCCTGTGGGGCCTCCTCCGCTACATCACCCTTCTTCGTCTTCATGAGCCGCACGTCGCGCGCCTCCAGGTCCGCGAGCACACGCTCGCGCGGCAGCGCCCTGAGCGCCGCCTTCCGTCCCATCACGCGGCCGGCACCGTGACTGCACGACTCGAACGCATCGGGGTTGGCCAGCCCCGTGCAGACATACGACGCGGTACCCATGGAACCCGGCACCAGCACGGTCCCGCGCGCACGTACAGCTCCCTTGCGGTGGACGACCACCTCCTCCCCGAAGTGGGTCTCGATCGCCGCGTAGTTGTGGTGGATGTCAGTGTGCGCCCGGGGTCTGACACCCGGGAACAAGCGGTCCAGCGCCTGCTGCACCGCCTCGGCCATCAAGCGCCGGCTCTCACGGGCGAAGCGCAGGCACCAGCCCATCGCCGCGAGGTACTCGGCACCCTCGGACGTATCGATGCCGAGGTGCGCAAGCCCCCATTCCGGCGGCACCGGCGAGCTCTCGCGCCGGTTCACGTCGCGCGCAAGGCGGTCGTAGTGCTCGGCGATCTGCTTGCCAACGTTGCGCGAGCCTGAGTGGATCATCGCCCACGCCATGCCGTCGGGATCGGTCTGCAGCTCGATGAAGTGGTTGCCCCCGCCGAGGGAGCCCACCTGCCGCTCGGCCTTCGCGAGCTCCGCCGACAGCACGGGGATGTCCGGGGCCTCGCGGAAGAGGTCCGTGCGGTGTGCCTGACTGGCCCGATGCCAGTCGAAGCCCTGCGGCACGTCGCGCTGCACCTGGCCAAGCACCTCGTCGCGGCGCGAGCGCACCTCGGCGGCAGGGACGTCCGTGGGCCACGCACGCACGCCACAGCCGATGTCCAGCCCCACCGCATGCGGGATCACCTGGCCGAGAGTGGCGAGCACGCCGCCGATCGGCATGCCGTATCCGACGTGGGCGTCCGGCATCAGCGCCACGTGATGGAAGGCGAACGGCAGGTTGGCGAGGTTGCGCGTCTGCTGGAGCGTGGCGTCGTCCGCCGACTCGCCCCATACGAAGATGGGGACGCGCTCGGTGGAGATGGTGTGCATCGAAAGGACCTCCTCAGGAGAAGGTACCCGCGGGCGCAGTCGCGCAGCCCGTTCGTCAATCCTCCCGGTCGCCTGGACCACCGCGCCCATAGCCGCGCGGCTCTTCGGCCACGTGGTAGGTGCGCTGCGGGTCGGTGGGCCCGCTGCCGACCTCCACCACCAGCCCGCGCTCGATCAGCTTCTGCAGGCGGGTTCGCGTGGCGCGGGGCGTCCGGCCTATCGCAGCCGCCACCTCGCTCGTGGTCAGCCCGTCCGAATCACGCATCGCCGAGAGCGCCGCCTCGTCGATCGCGTCGATGGCGCGCGGTGGCTCACTCCGTCCCGAGGTGAGCGTCACACGGAAGCGCATCCCGACCTCCTCGAGCAGCGGCTCCGGCAGTCCGGCCTGGCGGCAGGCCTCGCGCATGCGCGCCACCCCGCTGCCCCACTGCTCGATCAGGCCGAGCTCGCGGAACACGCGCCCGATCACGCGATTTCGCAGCTTGGACACGCCGCCGAGGACGTCGGCGATGGTGAGGCCCGGCACGAGCATGCCGGGGTTCTCGACTTCCAGGCGGTCGTCGAAGATCGCGATGCGGATGGGCGCTCCCTGCTGCGAGTAGTCCGCGTGCACCACCGCGTTCACGATCGCTTCGCGCACCGCGGCAGGCGGGTACTCGGGCACCTCGAGCCGACGCGCTCCACCGATCTCGTAGCGCGTGGCCGTGTTGCGCACCACGAACGCGATCGCGTGGTCCACCGCATCAATGAGCGGAACGGTGATGTCCGCCGAGTCGATGATCGTGCTCTTGGAGGCGCCCTTGAACCGCCCCGCCTGCACCCACGCGTCCGGGAAGCGCTCCAGCCGGTCTCGGCCAAAGAGGAGCAGCCCGCCGACGGTAGGAGCATCACGCCCCTGGGCGGTGGTGGTGAGCCGGAGCGTCTTCAGGTCCGAGCGCCGGATATCCCGCACTCCAGAGAACGCCGTCCGCACCGCCGCGAGATCGATGGCGTCGGCCCCGAGGTCTGGCACCGGCTGCTCGTCGAAACCCACGCCCTGCGCCGAGCGCGCGATCTCGGCGGCCAGCTGCGCGTCCGCCCGGCGGTTGGTGGAGCCGAGGCGCACGAACGTCCCCTCGGCGGGACCGAGCGATGCGACGTGGTATGGACGCGATGGGCCGAGATGGACGCGCACAGCCACGACGTGCGTGCTGCGCCAGGGCACGACCTCGATGTCCGGCAGCACGCGGGGGACGATGCCGTCGGCAATGATGCTCGCCAGGCGCTCCTCGAGATCGAGCGGCTCCGGCACGCCCACGACCGCGCCGGTCCGGTCCTCGATGCCGAACAGCAGCCTGCCGCCCGCGGTGTTCGCGAACGCACACACCGTGCGCAGGATCGGCCCCGCCGAGGAAGCGTCTCGCTTGAACTCGAGCGTCTTGCCTTCCGGGGCGGACTTGAGAGTGCGGAGGTCCATACTCGGAAGTCTACTCTGAAGTTGATGGAGTGCAAGGGCTTCAGAGTAGGTTGGCGCTTGATCCCTGTCATAGCTAGCCCTACAATGTGAACATGTGTTCGCCCGAACGGAGAGGCATCACCTGTGACCGAATCTCCCCAGTTCCGAGTTGCCGAGCTTTTCGCTGGCGTCGGTGGCTTCCGACTCGGGCTCGAGAAGAGCGGCTGGCAGGTCGTCTGGAGCAACCAGTGGGAGCCGTCTACGCGCGAGCAGCACGCATCCCGCTGCTACGAGGCACGCTTCGGCTCTGACGGCCACGTCTGTGAGGACATCGAGAAGGTGGTGTCCGCCGCGGACGCGGACTCCGTCATCCCGGAAATCGATCTTCTCGTGGGCGGCTTTCCTTGTCAGGACTACTCGGTCGCGAAACCGCTCCCCAAGGCCACCGGGATCCACGGTAAGAAGGGCGTCCTGTGGTGGTCCATCCACGACATGCTGGAGCTCAAACACCCGCCGTTCGTCCTGCTTGAGAACGTAGACCGTCTCCTGAAGTCACCGGCCTCGCAGCGCGGCCGTGACTTCGCGATCATCCTGTCCTGCCTCGCGAAACTGGGCTACCAGGCCGAGTGGCGCGTGGTGAACGCGGCTGACTACGGGTTCCCCCAGAGACGCCGCCGCGTGTTCCTATTTGCGCAGCTTCTGGAGACGTGCGGGTCGTGGCAAGAGCCACTACGCCGACTCTATGCTGAGGGCGTCCTGGCGAAGGCGCTACCGGTTCAGCAGACAGGGGTCGTCTTGGAGCCTACCGAGCCGGACCTGCCACCCCTCGCTGCTGACCCGTACGTGGTCAGTGAGACGTTCGGCGTAGGACTCCGGCGGTCGCCTTTCGAGAACGCTGGAGTGATGGTTGAAGGCCGGGTCTGGACGCGAGTCGTCACGCCCAAGTTCACAGGCAAGCGCAGGACGCTTGGCGACGTCGTCGCGAAGACAGGCGACGTTCCGGAGTCCTTCTTCGTCCCAGAGGGGCGGCGTGACCAGTGGGAATACCTCAAGGGTCCCAAAGCCGAGCCCCGCGTGGACAAGAAGACGGGCCATGAGTACCGCTACTCCGAGGGTGGCATGGCCTTCCCCGACCCGCTGGACCGCCCCGCACGGACCATCTTGACTGGCGAGGGCGGATCATCTGCTTCTCGCTTCAAGCACATCATCGTCGACCCCGCGACGGGCCGACTCCGACGTCTGGTACCCGAGGAGCTCGAGGAACTGAACGGCTTCCCGCGTGGCTGGACCGACACGGGCATGACGGATGGTAAGCGCGCCTTCATGATGGGGAACGCACTCGTTGTGGGCGTCGTCCAGCGCATCGGCAAGTCGATTCGGGCTGAAGCCGAGATCTGCGCTGCTAGCGCGAAGGAAGCACGCCGTGCCGAGCCAACTGGGGCCGATTCCTGAGCCAACATCACCAGCGGTCACGCGGTCGATGCAGGGCAACCGCGGGAAGAACACCGAGCCGGAGCTGAAGCTTCGTCGGCTCCTCCGCGAGGCCGGCTACCCTGGCTACCGGCTCCACTGGAAGAAGGCGCCCGGTCGTCCGGATGTCGCCTATCCCGGTCGGAAGGTCGCAATCTTCGTCAACGGCTGCTTCTGGCATCAGTGTCCGCATTGCCAGCCCGTGGCGCCCAAGAGCCATTCGGAGTACTGGCAGCGGAAGTTCGAGCTCAACCGGGAGCGCGACGAGCGGAAGCGACGGGAGCTCGAGGAGGCCGGGTGGACGGTGGTAACGGTGTGGGAGTGTGAGCTGAGGACAGCCGCTCCGAAGGTCGTCGATTCGCTGACAGGCCTACTCGAGATGCGCTAGCTGTCTTCGGCATCCGCCAGTTGTTCGGCGAGATAGGACTGATTCAGCCAGAACGACTTGCGGACCGCCAGGCTTCCACTCGGTGTAGACACAAGGTCGTGTCTATCGCGGCCGTGGGGCCGAACATGGCACATCTCGTTGTCACCACTTCCTGGCAGGTAGTCCGCCCTGTCCTCCCTGACCAACGCCACGGTCTGCTCGAAGCAATCACGCGCATGGACCTCGACATCATGCGTAGGCGGGGTCCAGAACTGAGTGCGCAAGAGTGTCGGCACGCCTTGTCTGTCGAGCTGATACACGACGAAGAGGAACCTGCGCATCAGTTGATCGCGAAGGTCCGAGTCCTCCCACCGCTGTTCAACGAGATCACAGTAGTCGAAAGCGGGGAACGAGACCGCCTCTTTGGGCGTGCCGCTCGGCCGGAGTCTGACGGTACGAACGACCAGGTCCGCCTTCTCGAACTCGGCGACCTTCTTGTCGGCGGCTACACCCAGCATCCGCCTGGTCAGAACCGCATAGTAGTTCTTCGCACCTCGCTGGACCCGCACACCGAGCCTCGCAGCGATCTCGTCAGCGGTGAGCCCGATGAACGGCTTGAAGCGCTGATGCACGACATCCTCGAAAGTCGCACCAGAGCGGAGTTCGTCCGCGGACACAGCCGATTGGCGGTCCAGGCTGTCAGCGATGATCGAGTTCATGTAGCTTGCTTTGAGCGATAAGGCCCGGGGCTTCGCCGGCTCGGCGGAGAAGGGCTGCTCACGACGGTCCGCGCTCGTCGCCCCTTTGGTGCATGCGGCCAGATAGAGCGTATCGCCTTCGGACAACTCGTGAGCGCGCCCAGCGCGAACCTTCGCGACGATCTTCTCCCAGTCATCTCTGATGACCTCAAGATCGGCCTCAGGGAAGTCCCACAGTCGCACGATCTTGATCACGAAGTCGCGCGGGTCGCCCCCATCCTCATGCAGGTAGAACACCAGCAGCAGGTGCGCGTTCTTCCGAAGGAACGAGCTGCTCTCCCACTCCTCGGATACGACTGTCATGTAGTCGATCATGCCGAGGACAAGCCGCTCCTTGGCGACGAGCCGCTTCCCCGACCGGCGAAGCGGTGTCGCCTTCAACTCGACTCCGGCGGCAGCGAAGTCAGGCTCGGGCCGACTGTTGGGTTCGTAGCCGAAGTAGTGTCGCTCCAAAGCGGTGCCGAAGCCGCCCTTGTGACCGGAGAAGTCGATCTTCGACGGGAGCGACTCGAGTACGTCTCGCAGGGAGTAGCCTACGAGCCTCTCAGCGTAGGCGACGATCGAGTCGCGGTCTTCCGGGTCGTATGGGAGTGATGGTTGAGACATCGCACCTCCGCAGACCAGGTTACACCAGTACCCCGCTCTCCCTGGGTACACACCCCTCCAGGGGGTGTTCGTCATGTCGCTTCGTCACATCTTGCTCGTCGCACTCGCGCTCGTCCTCGCCCTGGCCGCCGTCGGCTGCTCCTCGGACTCCGAACCGGCCGAGGACTCCTCGGCCACCGAACCCGCTGAGACCGACGACGCCGGCGCAACCTCGGCAGAGTTCCGTGACCTGAGCTACCTCACCGGCACGTGGACGGTCACCACCGAGCTCGTGGAGATCGACAATCCCGCCATGACAGCTGCGGCCGACCAGCCCGGCGCCACCTGGGAGTGCGTTGTCGCGGGGGACACGATGACGCTTGTCACCGAACGCCACGAGTACACCGGCACGCTGCGACCCGAGGCCGAGGGCGGATGGGTGTACGAGGCGTCGTCGACGTTCACCGATGAGGACGGCTACACCGTCACGAGCACGATCACCGTGAGCGGCAAACCGATCAGCGCGGACCTGGACGCGCTTGTCGGTGGCATGACCGGGACGATCGACACGCCTGATGGCCGCCTCTACACCGCGCGGTGGGACCTCGAGGGGCGGCGGCAGTAGCTGCGCTTGACCATGTCAGACCACGGTACTACTCTCGGTGGTACTAGAAGTGCCACCGAAGGAGTCCGCGATGGCCAAGCCCACCATCTCCATCCCCGACGGCATGCTGGAAGACATCGACCGCCGCGCCGCCGAGGCCGGCATCTCGCGCTCAGCGTTCGTCCAGGAGGCGATCGCCCGCTACGGCGAGGCGCTCGACGAGCAGACGGCACAGGAGGCCAGGGCGCGGCGCATCCACCGGGCGATCGAGGAGATGCGCGAGATCGGGAAGAAGATGCCCCCGGGTGTTGATGGCACGGCCATCATCCGCCGCCTCCGCGATGCTCCGCCTCGGTGGCTCGAGCCAGAGGACGAACGATGACTCCCCTCGACCTCGAAGAGAGCCGACATGTCGTCGTGGTAGACAGCTCAGTGGCGTTCAAGTGGTTCAGCGGCGTCGGTGAAGCACGGGTGCCGGAGGCGTTCGATCTGCTCGATCAGCACGGGACCGGCGGGATCCTGCTCGTGGTGCCGGCACACCTGCCGGCAGAAGTACTGAACGGGCTCCGCTACTCACGTCTGGATTCTGAAGATGTCGCGCGCTCCGCGGCAGCCCTGAGTCATGCAGAGCTTGTCACTGTGCCCCTCACGGCGCAGCTCACGCAGCTCGCGGTCGAGATCGCCTTCACCCACGATCTCACGATCCACGACGCGCTCTTCCCCGCGCTTGCCACCCTCCTCGATGCCGAACTCGTCACCGCCGACCGCACACAGGCGCGCGTGACCGAGTGCCGGGTGCGGCTGCTGGCGTAGGGCACGCGAACGACCGGACCGAAGCGCGGCGCGCCCCTCGGGTACACTGTCGATATGACAAGTCCCGTAGCCATCGTGGAGATCGCCGGTCGCGACAGCGTCGCCGCGGCAGTGGCGGCTGTGCGCGAGCACGGCTTTCGCGAGCTGCTGCCCACGATCGCGCTCACCGGCACCGAGACCGGGGACCGCGACGCGCCCAGACGCGCTGTGGCGACTCTCCGGGGGCTTGTGGCCGGAGACGCGACCGTGCACGACCCCGTGGCCCTCTCAGACCCCGCGCTCTGGTCCGCGATGAATGCGCGTCCATCAGCCGAGGTCCACCGCCGCTTCGGCGTGTGCTCACCGTGCCTGGCCTGTCACCTGTACCTGCACCTCCTGCGCGTGCCGCTGGCATGGTCACACGACAACGCACCGGTGATCGCCGGAGAGCGCGACACGCACGACGGGCGCGTCAAGCTCTCCCAGACCACCGAGAGCATCGACGCCGCCATCAGGGTGCTCGCGCACGCGGGCGTCGAACTGCTGCAGCCCGTGCGCTCGGCCACCGGAGCCGAGATCGCCGAGTTCGTGGGCGACGACTGGGACGAGCGCGTGGGCCACCTCGGTTGTCAGTTGTCGGGCAACTACGCCGACTTCGACGGCACGGTCGCGTACGACCATGCGGGATACGCGCGCTACCTCACCGAGTTCTTCGAGCCCGTAGGCCGCGCGGTGATCGATGCCTGGCGAGCCGAACGAGATGGCGCCCCGGCAGCCGACTTCAACACCGTGGTCAGGAGCGTTCTCGCACGCTGAGCCGTGAATCACATCCAGGCCACAACCGGTTTTGACCCCCTCGGTACGATCATCACGCACGGCACATCGCCGCTCGTATCCGGGAGGTGCTATCATTATGCAATCACTCGCCCACACGAGGAGACGTGAGACGATGGCCGACCTCCTGGTCCGCAACGTCCCGGACACCCTGATGCAGCGCCTCAAGGCACAGGCCGAGCGCAACGGGCGCTCGATGCAGAAGGAGGCGCTCGCGGTGCTCGACGCCGGCACCCAACTCACCATGGCCGAGTGGCTGGAGCGGGCCGACGCCTTCCGCGCGAAGGCGAAGTCATGGGGCTACCTCGGCGACAGTACCGAGATGATTCGTGAGGACCGCGACAGCCGATGATGCCGCTCGTGACCGACGCCTCGGTTCTCTTCAAGTGCCTTCTGCCGGAATCTGGATCCGCCCAAGCTCGTCAGTTGCTCGAGCGATCCACCCGACCGATCGCTCCCGAGACCGTGATCGGCGAGTGTGCGAACGCTGTGTGGAAGCGCGCACATCGGGGGTTGATCGATGCCCGGCAGGCGATGGAACTCCAGGGCGAACTCCTCGCGATACCCATCGATGTGCGCTCGACTGTCACTCTCACTCCAGCCGCCCTCGCCCTCGCTCTCGCGTACGACCACCCCATCTACGACTGCTACTACCTCGCAGCGGCCATCGCCAACGGCTGCCCGCTCGCCACCGCCGATAGGCGGCTGCACGACCTCGCCGTGCGCGCGGGTCTCGGGGAACGCGCGATCCTCGTGGGGTAGGACGCACGGGACCGGAGGATCCCGTGATGCTCGCCGTCTACAGCTCGCTCGTGCAGTTGGGACACCGCGTGGCTGCCAGCGCGATCTCGCTCGTGCAGTACGGGCACTCCTTGGTGGTGGGCTCGGCCTCGGCACGGCGCATCTTGTTCATCGCCTTCACGACGAGGAAGACTGCCCACGCCACGATCAGGAAGTTGATCACCGTGTTGATGAACATGCCGTAGTTGAGCGTGGCGGCACCTGCCTCGGCCGCGGCGGCCACCGACGCGTACGGACCCGCCGTGGCGCCCTCCTTGACCACCCAGAACAGGTTGGAGAAGTCCGCCCCGCCCAGCAGCGCGCCGATCGGCGGCATGATCACGTCGTTGACGAGCGATGTCACCACCCCGCCGAACGCCCCGCCGATGATGACACCGATGGCGAGGTCGACCATGTTGCCCTTGATCGCGAACTCCCGGAACTCCTTCAGCATGCCTCTCCCCTTTCACGGTGCGGGCCGGGAACGCGCCGAGCAGCGCATCCGCAAGACACCGCGAACCCTAGTCCCCGAAAATCGGTCCGTCACGGTCGCCCGAGTTCGAGTACCCCCGGTCCTCCCAGTAGCCCCCGGGGTCCGGATCGGCAGAAAGCTCGATCCCCACGACCCACTTGCACCACTTGTACCCCCACTTGTCCTCGGCCACCAGCGCGAACGGGAACCCCCGCTCGGGAATCAGCGGTGCGGCGTTCATGCTGTGGGCGAGCAGGATGTCACGCTCGTAGAAGTACGCCACCGGGAACGACGTGGTGTAGCCATCGGCTGCCGAGAAGATGACACTCTGTGCCTCGGACTGCACGCCGGACGCGTCCAGGATGTCGCGCACGAGCACGCCGCCCCAGAGCACTCTGGCGCTCCAACCTTCCACGCAGTCCAGCTGCACGACCTTCTCGTAGGACGGGAAGCCGCTGGCCACCTCGGAGTACGCATACTCGGCCGGCGCGTCGACCAGCCCGGTGACCGCCAGCCGGTAGGTCTGGACGTCTACCTGCTGGGGGCCCTTGATCGAGTTTTCGCGGAAATCGGTGACCGAGTCGAGCCGCTCGCCCTCGTACTCGCGGACCTCCACAGGCGGCAGTGGCGCGGGGCCGCCGTCTGCACCGGGAGTGTCGACCGTCGCCGCGCAGCCCGCGAGCGCGAGCGCGAGGCCGAAGATCGCGAGGAGCGTCACGCGGGTCATCATGCGCAGTCCTGCCGCCGAAGTGCCGTCGCTGGTAGATTCCCGTTCGGCCGTCGCGGGAGCGCTCGCTCACCGGGCGCCCAGCCGAAGGCGTGGGCTCTCACCGTCGGCGCGAACACCGGCGTCAGGCCGGCTTGCGCGCGAGCACCACGAGGTGGCGGTTGGTGAACGCCACAAGCCGCTCGCCGTCGTACTCCGGCTCCAGCCAGCGCCGCATACCCTCCGGCGCCTCGGCCATCTGCTGCTCGAGTTCGGCCAGGCACGCCTCGTCGCAGTCCTGGCGCGCAGTCCAGTCGGCGAAGTCCAGGTGCTTGCCCACCACCTCGCGTCGCTCCACCACAAGCCCCGCGCGCTCGATGAGCGTGATCCAGCCATCGACGTTGTACGACTGGTTGTGGCTCGGGTCGCGCGTGCGCTCGAACGCGTCGGTGAGCACCGCCGAGGGACCCTCGGGCGGCAGCGCCTGGTCCTGGAAGCCGAAGCGACCACCGGGCTTGAGCACGCGTGCCGCCTCGGTGAAGAACGTCTGCGCGTCAGCGAAGTGGTGCGCGGCGATCCTGCAGGTGACGACGTCGAAGCTCGCGTCATCGAAGGGGAGCGCCAGGGCGTCGCCCACCACGAACCGCGCCTGACAGCCGTGCTCGGCGAGCAGTAGCCCGGCCGCGTCGAGCATCTCCGGGGTGAGGTCGCACGCGGTCACGTCCGCCCCGGTGCGAGCGAGCGCGAGCGCGACGTGCCCGCCGCCGGTGGCCACGTCGAGCGCCGACTCGCCGGGAGCAGGCGACAGCCACTCGAGCAGCAGTTCGAGATCCGGGCCGCTCGCGTGCGGCGCGCTCTCGCGGTATCCCTCCGCGCGCGGCGCGAACCGCTCGCGCGAGATTGCCCGCTGATCATCCGCCGAACGTGATGCCATCGTCGCCCCCCCATCTGGCTTGCGGCGCTCGTCGTCCCCGCGTCTCGCACGCAGCGCCTGTGACATACTCTAGCCGAGGGACGCGACCGGCGCGATGAAAGGGGGCTCGCGTGCCCGAGCAGGCCAGGATCCCCATCGTGCTCGTGGTGCCCGACGGCGCTGGCGACCGCCCACACGCCGAGCTCGCTGGCCCCGTACCCGGCGATCCATCCGGCGCGGTCCGTGCGCGCACCCCCATCGAGGCCGCGCGCACCCCAAACCTCGACGCGCTCGCCGCGCTCGGCAGGAGCGGCCTGCTCTATCCCCTCGGCCCCGGGCTCGCGCCCAGCTCGCACCAGGCGCACTTCGCGCTCTTCGGCTACGGAGACCGCGACTTTCCCGGCCGCGGCCTGTTCGAGGCGCTCGGCGAAGGACTCCCACCTGCCGAGGGCGAGATCGTGCTCCGCGCCAACCTGGCGAGCGTGTCCGAGCGCGGTGGCGTGCTATGGATCGACGAGCGCCCCGACCCGCGCGCCGGCGACGCGCCATATCTCGCCGATGCCGGGCTCGATGCCACCATCGACGGCATCCGGGTCCGCTTCGTCCACACCGGCGCGCTGCAGGGTCTGCTGTTCCTGTCGGCCACCGACGGACGGCCACTCTCGCACTTCGTGAGCGACGCAGACCCGCTGCATGCGGACACGGCCATCCTCGAGGTGCGCCCGCTTGAGGAAGCACCGGATGCCGCGACCGCCGCGCGTACGGCCCGGGCGCTCAACGCCTGGATCCGTCACACACGCGAGGCGCTGGCCGGCCAGCCGCTGGACGCGATGCTCGTGAAGTGGGCGGGCGCGCTGGCCCACGTGACGCCGTTCCCGCTGCGTACCGGCCTGCGTGGCGTCTCGCTCGGCGCGGGGGCGCTGTACGCCGGCCTCTCGGCGGCTCTCGGCCTGGATCACCGCGAACTCGGCGTTGAGCCCGATCCGGAAGCCGACGTGGCGGTGCGCGTTGCCGCGACCCTCGATCTCATCGCCGAGGGCTACGACTTCGTGCACCTTCACACCAAGTGGCCTGACATGGCCGGTCACCGCAAGGACCCGGCGCACAAGGCCGCGGTCATCAAGGGCGTGGACCGCGCGCTCGCACCGCTGGTGCCGCTCGTGGAGCGCGGGGAGCTCGTTGTAGCGATCTGCCCGGACCACCAGACGCCCTCGGCGGGCCCGCTCTACCACGGCGGCGGTGCGGTGCCGCTCGTGATCGCCGGCGGCGTGACGGGCGCGGACGCCGTGACCGCGTACGGGGAGACGGCGTGCGCGACAGGCGGCCTCGGCACAGTCCGCGGCTCTGACGTGCTCCCGCTCTCACTCGACGCGGCGGACCGCTCGGCGTTCCTCGCCGACCGCATCACGGGTCACTACGCGCTCGGCTCACCGCGGCCCGGGGATCTGCGGCCACTGCGCGCCGCGGACTGAACGGCCCCGCCACCCCGCTCAGGCGACCAGTACGCCTTTGGCCGACTGGAACGCGGCCCGCAACCCCTCGAAGGAGAGCTCCGGCATCTCGAGCGTCGCGGTTCTCCGGCCCATCTCTTCGAGCGAATGCGAGTCCGACGATGAGATGTGCGCGATGGCAAGACCATCGCGAAAGCGGCTCCGGCACGAACGGTCGATCAGTTCGATCGCCGAGATGTGCGGACTCTCTGCCAGATGATGCACGAGCTGGGAGTCCATGAAGCAGTAGTCGCCGAACGTCCGGTCCACGTGACCGACGTGGCACAGGCCACCGAGTGCATCGATAGCCCGAGCGACCTCCAGGGGATCGCTGTCCACTGCAAGGTGCGGCAAGTCATCAAGTGGTGCGGCAGGGTCTGGAAGACCGAGGATGCCCAGAAGCGCGCCGAATCTGATCTCCGACATCCGCTGAGGGAACAGCGCCACCAGGTGGGTCTCCTCGCCAGCATGTCGCACACGGATCTCCGCTCCAGGAAGAACCAACAGGTTGCGCCCGGTCTCTGCACGTGCCTGCTCTGCCGCTTCGAGCAGGCGCGGCGCGTATGCGACACTGAAGTGATCCGCGATCCCGAGCACATCGATACCGACCTCGATGGCACGCTCGACGATCTGACGCGGAGTCGTTGCCGCATCCCCCCGGTAGTCACTGGGGATCAACGGTGTGTGGTTGTGCAGATCGACGGTGTAGCGTTGCACAGGGGCCTACCCGATCGTCACGATCGCATCAGGACCGCAGGCCGCAGCCACGAGCGACGGCATGTCGCCAGCCTCGCCCACAGCGAGTGCATCGGTCAACCCGAAGTGCTTCAGACACGTGCCACAGGCGCGGAGGGTGACACCCGCCTCGGCAAGCATGCGGAGCTCGTCAAGCGCGTCGGAACCCTCGCATGCGAGTCTCACGCCATCATTGACGAACATCACGGCCGCCGGCCGCTGCTCCTCATGCGCAAGCGATACCAGGAAGCTCCGCATCAGGATGGCGCCGAGCTCCTTATCGGAGCTACCGAGCGTGTCGCTGGTGATCAGGATCCTCTTGGACATGGTCGCTCCTGTCCTGCTTCGGATGATGCCGTGCGAGCACATGCACTATACTGATACCTTGTATCACATCTGTCTATTCTGAAGTCACCCGACGCCGGGAGCTTTCATGACACCAACCAAGAACGAGGCCACCCTCGCAAGCCTCATCGACTGGTTCGCCGAGGAGTCCGATTGGGCGCGTGTTGCCTTCAAGGAAGCCAAGGACGCGGGCCGCACCGTCATCGGCGTTTACTGCGGGTTCATGCCGAGCGAGCTGATCCGCGCAGCTGGGGCGATACCCGTCTCTTTGTGCGGGAATAGCGCCGAAGCGATGCTTGCGGCCGAGGTCGACCTGCCTCGGGCGTTCTGTCCGCTCATCAAGTCGTCCTACGGCCTGGCCATCACCGACACCTGCCCGTTCTTCCACTTCTCCGATGCGCTCATCGGTGAGACCACCTGCGACGGCAAGAAGAAGATGTTCGAGCTGCTCAAGGAGTACAAGCCCGTCCACGTCATGCAGCTTCCATTCTCCGGCGCTGCCGCGGACGAGCCGGCTCTCTCCTGGTGGCTCGGCGAGGTCAAGAGAGTCGCCACCTTCGTGGAGGAGGTCACCGGCACGACGATCACCGACGAGGCGCTGCGCGCTACGATCCGCACCACGAACGAGATCTCGGACCTGCTCAGGCAGGTCGCCTCGTACTTCGCCGAGGACGACCCGCCGATGACGTGGACCCAGATGCTGATCGTGCAGGACCTCGGCTGCTTCGTCGTAGAGACCGACGAGTATGCCGAGCGATTGCGCGAGCTGGTCTTCGTCCTCGAAGCCATCGCTGCCGAGCGACGCGCCGCTCCCCGCACGCGCGGACGCCGCCCGAGGCTGACGGTCACTGGAACCCCGATGTCGCCCGACACGAACAAGGTCATGCGTATCGCCGAGGAGGCCGGCGCGGACGTCGTCTGTCATGACGGCTGCAGCGGCGTGAAGATGCACGACCGCCGGATCGACGAGACGGGCGACCCCTACGAAGCGCTCGCTCGCTACACGCTCGGCATCCCGTGCGCCTGCATGAGCCCCAACCGTGGACGCACCGAACTGCTGCATCGCACCGTGGACACTTACCGCGTGGAGGGTGTCATCGACACCGTCTGGCAGTGCTGCCACACGTTCAACGTGGAGTCCGTGGAGGTGGGCCGGTACACGCGCGACGTGCTCGGCCTGCCGTATCTGAAGCTCGAGACCGACTACTCGGAGTCGGACCTCGGACAGCTTCGGACGCGCATCGAGGCCTTCGTGGAGCAGATGCTCTAGGGCGCTTCAGATGTGCTGGTCGTGGTGTGCCGCCGAGCCGGGCCGGCGCCGTGCCCAGCCGGTGACCACGAGTGCGATGCAGATCGTCCCGTAGGTGACGAAGCTCCGGAAGTACTCGCCGATCGCCGGGCTGCCGGTGATCGCCTGGCCCGCGAGCGGGGAGAGCAGGAACATCCAGTGGAACACCGCGATGCCGATCAGCGCGTTGCGCACGCTCGCCCGCTTGACCGTGGCGCCGCCCGCCAGCAGCGCAGCGCCTGCCAGGAAACCGACACTTCGGTGCGCCGTGTACGTGTTCATCATCCCGACACTCTGCACGTAGATGACCTGAGACAGTGCCGCTAGCGACGTCGACAGCATTATGGCCCGCCGCTTGATCGCCACCGGATCGAGCCCCGCCAACATGGCCGAGCGCGGGTCGAGGCCGACGGCCTTGAACTGCTGCCCGGTCCGGCTCTTGAGCAGCGCGAGTACGAGCGCGGCGACGATCAGCACGAACACGATGGTCGCAAGCGGGAAGTACCCCAGCCCGATCTTGACCGGTATGAGCCTGTCCAGGACGTTGCGGAACGCAACGAAGTCGATCGTGTCGCGCAGCCCCATCCCACGCGAGAGCACCATCTCCTCGCTGCCGGCCGGCCAGATCGTCCCGTAGCCGACCATCAGGACGAGACGGTAGATGCCGTCAGCAAGGAAGCCGAGGACGATGCCGACGATCATCTCACGACCAGGCGCACGCTGCAGGCACCAGGCGATCAGCCGTCCGGTCAGCATGCCGAGCCCCACGCCCACCAGCGCGGCGAATCCGATACCGCTCAGCCCATGGAGCCCGAGATCGTTCGCGATGATCAGGCCGATCTGTCCGCCGATGGCTCCGATGACGACGGCGAAGTTGAGTCCGAGTCCCGCAACGACCGGGATGACGAGCGCGAGCGCCATGATGGCGTCCCGCGAGAAGCGCGTGGCAACCTCGGAGAAGACGAACAGGCCGGGGACGCCCGCATACTCGAACTCGATGATCGCGAGCACGACAAAGATCGCGGGGACGATCGCCTCCCGCAGGTACGGGTTCTCCCACACACGCGCGACCGCCGGGTGAAGTCGGGCTGGCGGAGCGTCGGTCACTCGTGACCGCCCGCGCGCGCTCACGAGTCTGCCCTTTCGGGCTGCTCGCGCCGGGATCCGCGGACCATCGCGTACAGGATCACGCCGTTGGTGACGAGAACGCGCGTGATGTCCGAGAGCTCCGAGATGAGCAGCTCGTTGGCGATCGGGGTCGAGAAGACCAGGATCGCGTTGAACAGCAGCGCTCCGAGCAACGCATGGGACGCCGACGCTCGTGTGCCGCGCATGTAGCCACCCACAAGGATCGCAGCCGCCGCGGGGAAGGCCATCATCAGCGGAGCGTCATAAAGCTGCAGGAACCCGTAGGTATGCGCATAGAGCACGATCCCAACGGCAGCGATCACCGTCGACGCTACGACCGCGACCGACTTGAGCCGCTCGACGTCCGTCCCGGACACGCGCGCGAACCGCTCGTTCTCAGCGGCGATGACGGCCGCTCTGCCTTTCAGAGTGCGCTGGTACACCAGGAGGCAGACTGCCACGAACAGGACGACCAGCAGCGTGCCCGTAGGGACGCGCACGCCGAGCACGGTGAACGAGCCGAGCGAGTCGAGCACATGGCCGAACCACTCGGTGAGGTTAGTCTGCGGGCGCAGTCCCTTGCCGCCGATCGGCCACAGCATCTGCGGATTGGTGAACGGCGCGGTCCCCCAAAGGATTGCCGCGAGGTAGACAGCAGAGAACCCGGCGAATGTGCCGACGACCTCCTCGTTGCTGCGCACCCGCCGAAGCAGCCACGCGTAACCGAGACCGACGGGCACTGCCAGCGCTACCGAGAAGATCACGGCCACCGCAAGTCCCACAAGTCCCGTCATCCGCAGTTCGAGTGCGAGGACCATCCCGAGGAGTCCTGGCAACACGCACAGAGGCAGACCGTAGTTCATACCAACGCCCGCGCGGAGCATCGGCACCAGCGAGAGGACGAGCACGCCGTTCATGGCTACACGTACCAGCGAGTCACCGAGAAGCCCCGGCACGGGCAGGCCGAGCGTGACGGCCGCCACGACCATCGCAAGCAGGAAGAAGATGACCACCGCCTGCGCCGGGGGAATGCGAGAGAGAACCCCCTTCATGCGCTTCTCCGGTGCGAGGCCAGCGCGACCTCGATCGCGATGATGTCGAACGGCGGCGAGAATTCGTCGGCGATGACACCGTCCTTGAGCGTGATGATGCGGTCGCACACGCGCACGAGTTCGGCGATCTCGCCCGAGACGACGAGCACAGCCACGCCCTCGGAGGCGACTTCGACGAGCGACGTCAACAGTCGCTCCTTCGCGGAGATGTCGATACCGCGGGTGGGCTCGGCGACGATCAGCGCCCGCGGACCCTGCATCAGTGCACGGGAGAACGCGACCTTCTGCTGGTTCCCGCCGGACAGCTCCCCTACCGGCTGACGCGCCGATGCGCACCTGACATCGAAGCGCTCGAGATACGGCTCGCTCGCCTCGATCATCGCCCGGTCCGACAGGACACCGCGTCCCGGGAGTCGGGGCCAGCGGGTGAAGCGCCCGGCCGTGTACGCTGACGGCCAGCACACGTTGAGCGCCACAGACTCGCCGAGTGCAAGCCCAACGCCTCTGCGCTCCTCGTGCACCAGGACGAGTCCGGCCGAAAGCGCGGAGCCCGCATCGCCCGGTACGATCATTCGGCCATCCACGTCCACCTCGCCGCGGGCAGGAAACAGCCCGGTGAGCCCCGCGACCAGTGCGAGCCTGCCCATACCCGCGAGCCCCGTGAGACCGACGATCTCCCCGCGGCGAACCATCACATCCAGACCGCAGAGCGGATCACCGGGCATGTCGACGTGCAGGTCCGTGATCTCAAGACACGCCTGGTCGCACGCGCCCCTCTCCGCACGGATCGGGGGGTCTTCGTCTCGGCCGACCATGAGCGCCGCAAGACCCCGGGGGTCGGCGTCTTCCGCGAGCAGCCGCCCGACCACGCGGCCTTCGCGCAGAACCGTGATCCTGTCGGAAGCCTCGATCACCTCATCGAGCCGGTGCGAGACGAACACGACGGCCGCCCCGGCCGCCGCTGCGGCCCTGGCCACGCTCACAAGCGAAGCCGCCTCCTGGGTGGATAGCGCCGCACTCGGCTCATCGAGGATGAGCACTTTGAGCTCTGTCCGGGCGAACTGCCGCGCGGCCTCGACGATCTGCCGGGCGCCCATTGGAAGATCGCCCACGCGATCATCAGGCCCGAACGAGGCGTTGAACCGAGAGAGTACCTCCGCTGTGATCGCCCGCATCGCGGCCCGGTCCAGCGGGGCCAGAGGATGCCGCGCCCGGACAGCCTCCCTGCCGAGTGTGACGTTCTCGGCGACGGTCATGCCCTCGATCAGCGACAACTCCTGGTGAACCAGACCCACCCCCGCAGCGAGCGCTTCACTCGGCGAGCAGAACTGGACGGGCGCGCCGTCGAGTTCGATGACACCCTCGTAGCCGCCGGTCTCTGCGATCGCCGGGCTGCCCGCGAGTATCGCGGCAAGCGTGCTCTTACCCGAGCCGTTCTCGCCCACCAGAGCGTGTACCTCGCCTCGTTCGAAGGTGATGTCCACGCTATCGAGCGCAAGCGTCGCCCCGAAGCGCTTGGTCAGGGCCTCGACTCGCAGAGCCGGCACAGCCATGAAGAGCCCTTCCCTGTTCTGTGGGGCCGTCGGCATCGATGCCGACGGCCCCCAATGCTCGTACCATCCTGTGCGCGACTAGTAGATGATCGAATCCATGATGATCATGTAGTAGTTGTCGTAGCCCATGTACTCATCGAACTCGACCTCGACACCGGAGATGTCCTGGGCCATGGCGGCCAGGGCGGCCGGGTCACGGCTGTCGAACCCGTTCTCGATCATCTCCTTGGCGATCTCCACACCGAACTCGGGGAAGAACACGCCGAGCGGGATCGGCCACGTTGACATGCGGCCCGTCTGACCCGCAGCGGCGACCTTGTCACCAATCTGGTTGTTGATGTCGGTGACATCGAAGCTGGCATCAGCGGGAACCTCGATGCCAAGTGCCGCAGGGTAGCCCTGCGTGGGCGTGGGGCAGCACTGCTCGGGCATGATGCCGCCGGCCTTCATGACTTCAGCGATGATGACTTCCTGCATGCCGCAGTTGCTGCCGAAGATGGCTGTGTCCTTGCCGTACTTCTCGAACTGCTTGGGCAGGTCCTCGCGGAGGAACTGCTGCATCGCGGGCGCGCCATCCGAGGTCGGGTCCGGGGTCATGATGAGCACGAACTCCATGCCACGCTTGGCACACTCGGCCTCCATGACGTCCTTGCGCTTGGCGAGCAGCTCCTTGGCCATGTGGCTCGGGAAGGAGTAGTGGATGAACGTCTTAGCGCCCATGTCGGCCGCCTTGTTGACGATGTTCTCCCCGCGACGGACGGCGTCGGTGTCCAGAGCAAGGTCGACGTACTTGGCCATCTGATCGGGGTCGTCCCAGATCGGCGCGGTGATGACGATCATGTCCGGCCGCTGTTCCTTAACCTTCTGGATGGCGGGCAGGATACCGGTGTAGCCTGCCGCAATCACGATCGCCTTGACCTCGGGATCGGCACCCAGGCTCTGGATCTGCGAGAGCGCGGTCTCCTGCTCGGCCGTGAAATCCTCCGGCAGCACGATGTGCTTGATCATGTCGCCATACTTGGCGACGACCTTCTCGCCGCCGCGGTACTCGTCCTCTGAAGCCGAGAACGCTGGCGACACCACCCCGATCTTGTACGCGGCAACGTGCTCCTCGGCCGCACCTTCGCCTCCGGACTCAGCCGGTGTGTCCTCGGCGCAGCCAAGCACCGGAGCCACCGCGAGTGCCAGCACCAATGCCAGCGAACCCGCCTTCAACCACCATCTGCCGGTCATAAAACCCTCCCTCTTGCGTGAACGACTATCACAAGCAGCCCGTGATCCCGGACCGCGCTAACCCCCACCCGAACCCTCCGCACTCAGCGCCGCACCGTACGCCCCCACGATCTGGGCCTCGTCTGGGACCCAGACCTCGCCTGCGAAGCCATCGGCGATAAGCGTCACCATCGCAGGGTTCTTGGCCACCCCACCGGCGAACACGAGCGGACCGCGCGCATTCACCCTCTTGAGCGAACCAAGCGTGCGCTTGGCTATCGACTCGTGCAGACCACGGGCGATCCGCCTGCGGTCCTCGCCTCGGTGCACAAGCCCCGTGACCTCGCTTTCCGCGAAGACGGTGCACATGCTCGAGATGGCGACGCCGCTCTCGGCGGCGAGAGCGGCGTCCGCCATCTCCTGGAGGGAGAAGCCCAGCGCACGCGCCATGACCTCAAGGAACTTGCCGGTTCCTGCGGCGCACTTGTCGTTCATCTCGAAGTCGGTGATCTTCCCGCCGGATCCAAGAGCGATCACCTTCGTGTCCTGGCCACCGATGTCGAGCACGGCAGCAGCGGCCGGGAAGAGCGCCGATGCGCCCATGCCGTAAGCGGTGATCTCGGTCACCGCTGAACCTCCGAACCGCTCCCTGGCGGCATGACGACCGTAGCCGGTGGACACGATCGCATCATGCGCATCACGACCCACGAAGTCGGTCGCGGCAGAACCGGGATCGAATCCAGAATCGGCCACGGCCCAGTCCACGATCCGGCCGTCCTCGAGCCAGACCGCGTCAACGCTGCGGGAACCGATGTCTAGGCCGAGTATCCGCATGCGTCTACAGCATCTCCAAGAAGGCCTCGACGCGTGTAGCGAGCTGCCCGACGTCCTCCATCGAGTAGTCCGTAGTGATCTTCAGTACCGGGAGGCCGGCATCGCGCACCGCAGTCTCCACGCTGTGCGACTCCATCTCGTACAGCCCGCAGAACTGCAGCGAGTAGTCGATCACGCCGTCTACCTTCAGCTCCTGGGCCATGCGGACGACGTCCTCGATGCGGCCGTCGTTGGGCGTGAAGCAGGCGCAGTTGATGTCGAGGTACTTCGCGGCGATGTCATCGAGCATGTCATCAACCGTGTCAGCACTCTCAGAGACCAGGTCCTGGTAGTAGCGGCTGCCGGTGCACATCTCCTCGCCAACCACCACAGCACCGGCCTTCTCGATGATGTCGTGGAGCTTCCAGTTGGGGAGCGCCATCGGGGTGCCGGTCACGAGGATCCGCTTGGCGCCCTTCGGCGTCACGCCCTCGCCCGAGGCGACGCGCTGCTCGAGCTCATCGGCAAGCGCGTTCATCATCTGGGTGAAGCGCGGCACGTCGTCGTAGAAGGCCACCTGCGTGGCGAGTAGCCGGTCCTTGCCGCTGATCGGCGCCGGGTCTGCAGCACATGCGGCCGCGATTCGCTGCAACGCTCGCCGCTTGTCGTTGACCTCGATGATGGCCGCGCGAAGGCTCTCGGCGGTGATGGTGTTGCCGGTGGTCTCCTCGGCCTTGTGTACCAGCTCGACGATCTCAGCGCGCCAGGCCGCCATGTCCTGCTCCCGCTTCATCTGCGGCAGCTCCATGACCCAGACGTTGTGCAGGTCGCCGAGGAGTTCGTAGGCCTTCTTCTTGCCGTCACACGTGGTCTCGCCGATGACGAGGTCCGCCGACTCGAAGTACGGGCATACCTTGGCGAGCTTGAAGCCCATGAACGACTTGATGAGCGCGCAGGTGTTGCGCGGCATGATCTGCTCCACCTGGTCGTAGGCGAACTCGGCGCCGGCACACAGGCCCACGCACCAGCCACCCGCCGCGCGGATGATCTCCTCGGGGACGTACAGGCAGAATGTGCCGAAGACCTTACCGCCGCTCTTACGGAAATCGTCGAGCTCCTTGATGCGCAGACCGTGGACCTCGCTCATCACGAAGTTGAGGTAGTCCATGCCTGCGGGCCGGTTGTCCTGCGTGAGGTACGCGTCTCCGAACAGCTGGCCCACCGCGCCGAGAAGCGCGTCGTGCGTGGGAAGATCGAGCCCGAGATCGGCCCACATCTGGTGATAGTCCACAGCCTGGTCACTCATGCGCGCACCCCCGTGTGGTCAGCAAACGCTTATGTGTTGATTCACGTCTGCTTATAACAGAGCGTCGGGGGAGCCGCAACAGGACATTCGGCTGGCGAGACCCTACCGCGCGTTGGGGTAGCTGCCGAGGACCTTGACCTCGCGGAGCTTGAGCCGCAGGCAGTCGAGCGCGAGACGAACCGCCGGGTCCTCGATGTGTCCTTCGAGGTCCACGAAGAACATGTAGTCGCCGAGTTGGCGCTTGGTGGGCCGGCTCTGGATCTTCGTGAGGTTGATGTCGGCGTAGGCGAACTCGGAGAGGATCATCAGCAGCGCGCCGGGCTTGTCGCGCTTCATGAACAGCGCGAGCGAGGTCTTGTCGTGTCCCGTGGGCGCCTGGATGCCGCGGCCGACCAGCACGAAGCGCGTCTGGTTGCCCGCGTAGTCCTGGATGCCCTCCTCAAGCACCTCGGCACCGTAGATCTCGGCGGCGAGAGCCGGGCCGATAGCGGCTGCGTTCGGCGTTGCCACGGCGGTTTCCACGGCCTCAGCGTTGGAGTTGGCCGCCACCACCGGACGTCCCGGAAGGTGCCGCTCGAGCCACCGGCGGCACTGGCCACCCGCCTGCGGGTGCGCGACGACCTCCCGCACATCGGCGAGCGAGGTACCGGGCGATGCCACGAGCGAGAAGCGGATGTCGAGCACGAGCTCCCGCTGGATCTCGAGCGACGTGTCGAACGCGAGCGCGTCGAGCGTGGCGGCCACCGAGCCCTCGATCGAGTTCTCGATCGGCACAACGCCGAGGTCCGCCTTCCCGCGCTCCACGGACTCGAAGACCTCCGGGATCGTGGTACACAACAGCGACTCGACCTCGCCGAGCCCGAACGAGTTCACCGCCACCTCACTGAACGTGCCTGCCGGTCCCAGGAACGCGACCTTCGTCATTCGGCGACCTCCTCGCGTGCGGGTGCGTCGGCCGGCATCGAGCGCAGTCGCAGCCGAGGCGCCCGGACCCGGTTCTTGCCGGTCTCCTTGGCGTGATACACGGCGTCGTCGGCAGCCTTGAGCAGCGCCTCTTTGTCGTGCGCGTGGACCGGATAACTTGCCAGGCCGATGCTGACGGTCACGTGGATGCGCGCCTGGCCGTCGGCGTCCTTGAGTCGTGCGAGACTGATCGCTTCACGGATCTTCTCGGCGACGATGAACGCACCCGAGGCATCGGTCTCGGGCAGCAACACCGAGAACTCCTCGCCGCCGTAGCGGGCCACCACGTCCACCTCGCGAACGGTGGACTTCAGGATCTGCCCGATACCCGCGAGTACGCCGTCACCCACGCGATGGCCATGGACGTCGTTCACGCGCTTGAAGTTGTCGATGTCCAGCATGAGGAACGAGAGTTGCTTGCCGTAACGGTCTGCGCGCCCGATCTCCTCATCGAGGCGCTGCTGCAGATAGCGATAGTTGTAGAGGTCCGTGAGCTCGTCGGTGATCGCAAGTCGCTTGGTCAGCCGGTACAGACGCGAGTTCTCAACCGCTACCACGAGCTCGGAGGCGACTGTCTGCAGCACGATGCGATCATCAGACGACAGCCCCTCGATCACCGGGCCCTCGGCGCAGAAGACCACGAGCGTCGTGTCACTGTCGATCAGGTCCGTACACGCGAAGGCACGCTCCGCGTCTGCGGCGGGCGAGACCGCACCACCGATCTCAAGCGCCGACATGTCGCTCATCGTCGCCCCGGAGACACCGCGGCTCGCGGAGAAGACCATCTCCTGCTTGTTCTTGTCGATCACGTAGATGCACGAGGCGGGTATCTCGAGCACCTTGTGCAGGATATCGAGCAGCGTCGGGCCGACGGCATCGATGTCGAGAGTGGAGTGGATGATCTCCGTGATCTGCGTGACCGCGCGAAGTTCGGCCACACTTCGCTCGAGCTTGGCGTACAACTCAAGAACCTCGTCCTGATGCGTCTCGAGCTGGGTGCGCCGCTCCTCCTGAGAGCCGACAACGACCGTCACGAGACCGCCCACCAGCATCAGGGCGGCCACTTTCGAGGTCAAGAACAGGTACATGATCGCGTCGAACGGCCAGTGCGCGATGGAGTGTGAGACCAGGTACGAGATAGCGAGCAGACCCGAGAAGAGCCACGCCTGCCGGCGCCGCGCCACCAGGCCGAACACGGCCGCCTCGGCTATGTACCAGGCGTAGAACGGGTCCTCCATCTCCCCGAGACCTGCTGTGAGCACGCCGAGTGCGATGCTGTCAGCGACTGCGGAGACCGCGACGAGTCGCGAGATGTCGACCGCCGGGCCACGGAACACCAGGGCGGCGATCACCAGCGTCACGAGCGTGAACAGCACGAGACCCCAGCCGGTGTACATGGCGTATTCCGGCTGCTGGCGGCCCCATGCGAAGTGCAGCAAGACCAGGACGGCCCACGCCAGCACACGGCCGTAGAACGCAACGCGGACCCGCCGGTCGATCTGGTGTATGCGCGTGAAGACCCCCACAGACCACCGCACTTCCGCCTCGTGGTCACACCCGCGACTCACGGGGTGTCTGAACAGTGTATAACCTTCACGTGACGTTTGTCCGGTCGGCGCGTGCCGCCGACGCCCGTGACAGGAGGCCCGATGCACCCCAACGCGCTGCGCGCACTGCTCGAATCCGTCGCCGAGGGCGCAACCAGTCCCGCCGACGCCCTCGACCGCCTCGCGACGCTGCCCTTCGCCGACATCGAGGACGCGAAGGTCGATCACCACCGCGCACTCCGGTGCGGGTTCGCCGAGGTGGTCTTCTGCCAGGGCAAGAGCGCGGCACAGGTGCGCTCCATCGCCCGCGAGATGCTCGACCATGGCGACGTCTTCCTCGGCACGCGCGCCACCGCCTCGCACTTCCAGTCCGTCGCGCAGGTCGCCTTCGACGCCCGCTACTTCGAGAAGCCGCAGCTCATCGTCGTCGACCGGCGTGAGCAGCGCCCATCAGTGGGCCACATCGTGGTGGCGACCGGCGGCACCGCTGATCATGCCGTGGCCGAGGAGGCCGCCATCTCGGCCGAGGTGATGGGCAACCGCGTGACGCGGCTGTACGACGTGGGCGTGGCCGGGGTCCACCGGCTGCTCGCCCACGCCGAGGTGCTGCGCGACGCCAACGTCATCATCGCCGTGGCCGGGATGGAAGGAGCGCTTCCCTCCCTCGTCACCGGGCTCGTGTCGTGCCCGGTGGTGGCCGTTCCCACGTCGATCGGTTACGGCGCGAGCCTCGGCGGCATCGCCGCGCTGCTGGGCATGCTGAACTCGTGTGCCTCGGGCATGGGCGTGGTCAACATCGACAACGGCTTCGGGGCCGCAGCACTCGCCAGCCGCATCAACCAGGCGGTCGTCGGGACGCATGCCGAGGAGGCAGGCGTCGCGTCCCTGGCCGAGGCGCCCGCATGTGACACCACCGGCGACGAGTCCGCATGATCGCGTACCTCGACTGCTCCACCGGCGTCTCCGGCGACAAGCTCCTCGGCGCGCTCATCGGCGCCGGGTTCCAGCCGCAGGGGCTACGCGACGCCCTCGCCGCGCTCGGCCTCGCCGCTGTGCGGCTCGAGACCGCCGCCTGCCGCTCACACGGTGTGACCGGGGTCGGCCTCACCGTC
>JADIIM010000040.1 GCA_015351705.1 Aeromicrobium sp.
AGGGGCGATGCTGCGGTCGCGTCAGGGAAGTTGCCGCCGGTGGCCACAAGCGCCCCTCCGGAGTAGGTGCCGCGCGCGTTGAGTTCGGCGATGGCCTTGTCGGCGATCGCGCGTGCGGTGCCGTAGCGGTCGTTACCTGACACGCGCTCGACGCTCGTGACGCCTGGGATGCCCTTGATCTGGTTCAGGACCGTGTCTGAGACGGCCGCCTTGCCGCCTAAGACGTAGACCTTCTTGGCTTTGAGGCGCACGATCTCGTCTCTCACCCCGGACGGCAGCGAGGCCGACGACGTGAGCAGCAGCGGGCCTTCGACGGCGCCCGCAAGCGCGCTTCCGCCGAGCGCGTCAGGCCAGTTGTCGCCGGTGGCGACGACGACCGTCGACGCTGAGAGGAACGCGCGCTTGGAGGCGGCGACCGAGGTCAGGTAGCGGTTCAAGCCCGCGACGCGGTGCGCGCCGCCGGGGAGCGCCGGTGGCATCGCGCGCAGCGTGACGAAGTGAGCAGTGCCCGATGCCGATCCGTGGGTGTCGTCGGTGGAGATCGACAGCAGGGCTGTGTCGCCCCCGAGCGCGCATCTGTCAACGGGTCCGAGACCGTCGATCGTTGCCTCAGGAATCCACGTCGATCCATCATCGGCGGTGTAGCTGAACACGCGGCCCTGTGCGCTCTCGTCGACCAACATGCGCCCACCGGCGAGCTTGACCGCTTGGCCGAACTCCTCGACCGGCTCCGTGCGGGTGATCGTCTGGGTCCGCACCCACCGGGTGCCCAAGGCCGTCGCCGGCGGATCGAAGACGTGGACGGCGCCGACCGACGACGACCAGCCCGGGAACCCCACGGCCGCGCGCGTGCCATCGAACGCCAGCGCCGCGCCGAACCGCCCATCAGCGACCGGTGTGTCGGGAGCGATCGTGCCGCCTGAGGCCCAGCCTGACGTGCCGAGTCGATAGGTGTAGACCTTGCCTGCCCTGTCCAGTCCATCCAGCGACTCCCATGGCGCCGCGATCAGCAGGCGGCTGCCTGAGATCGCGATCGCGTCGCCGAATCTGCTTTGCTCGGCTATGTCCTCAGAGAACTTCCGGGTCTCCGTCCAGGAGCCGCCTGCCTCGGTGAACAGCCACACGGCGCCCCGAAAGCCGTTGTGTCGCCCGGACCCCACGAAGACCATCGGACCGGAGATGGCGAGCGCCCCGCCGCAGTAGTCATCGGCCGCGCTGTCGGAGGGGACGAGCTTGGCACGCTGCGTCCAGGCCGTGCCGGAGCGCGTGAACACGTACGCGGCACCCGAGTTGTTGCCGCGTGGGTCGGCGTAGATCGCCGAGACCACGATCGTGTCACCCTCGATGACAACGGTACTGCCGAAGTAGTCGCCCGACTGCCCGTCATCGGCAGCCAGTGTCGCCTGATGCTGCCATCCGGAGAGCGTGCGTACGTAGACGTACGCGGCCCCTCTGTTCGCACCCGCGCTCGTCGTTGCACCGACCGCACCGATGACCGCCGTGTCCCCGTCGACCGCGACCGAGTGGCCGAATCGGCGGTTCGCACCCGGCGACGGCTCGAACACCTGCTGTGTATCGAGGACGACCCCGGAAGAAGCGAATGCTCCCGGGATACCCGAGAGCAACAACATGACCACCAGCAGAGTTGGCAACATCGTCCGTACCGTCGCAGACTCCCGCATAACACGCTCCCCTCACCCGCCCGTACGTCCCCAGCATGTGCGCAGCCACCACGGTGGGCGGCTGACGCCCAGGGTTTATGTACCCAAGCGACCATGGGTGGGGGCACGGACCGTGGACTGCACACCGCCGAGCGCCGTCATCAGTCGTGCGGTACAGTGGGAGGCCGTACCGGAAGTACCGGCAGTTAGGAGTTCCTGTGAAGCCACAGACCGGAGACACCGTCCGCGTGCACTACACCGGCACGCTCGCCGACGGGACCGAGTTCGACAGCAGCAAGGGTCGCGACCCGATCTCGTTCGCTATGGGCGAGGGAAACGTCATACCCGGGTTCGAGACCGCCGTTGCCGATCTTGAGGTCGGCGGATCGGCGACCGTGACGATCCCGGCGGCGGACGCCTACGGGGAGCGCAACGAAGAGGCCGTCCAGCAGGTCCCGATCGAGGCCTTCGAAGGCCGGATACCTCAGGAAGGCTGGGGCATCGAGCTCGAGGGGCCCGAGGGGCAGCGCGTGACCGCGCTCGTCGCGAGCGTGGCCGAAGATCACGTCATCCTCGACTTCAACCACCCGCTCGCGGGTCAGGACCTGACCTTCGCGCTCGAGCTGGTGGAGATCGTCAGCGCCTGATCACGATCAGCGCCCGGGGCGGCTTCACGGCCGCTCCGGGCATCGGCGATCACCGTGGTGCACGGAAAACCAGTACGTCATAGTGCGTACTGAAGTCGGCCAGCTGCACCTGCTCGACACCCATGAACTCCCACCCGCTTGCCGCCCACTCGTTCACGATCCGTTCGAGTTCCGACGCAGCCACCGAGAGGTTCTCCATCCGCGTGGTCCGCTGCGCGGGCGCGATCGCGAACGGGACGATCTTGTACGTGTAGGCCATCGGACCGCTCCTTCCTGGCGCCACAAGTCTCGCCCCGTTCGTGCGTGCCTCTGTGCGCGCCTCGGCCAAGCCTGACGTACAATCGCCGCAGCCGCAACAACGGGAGCACCGTGAACGAACCGCTGATCCTGGACCGCTACCGACCGCTCGCCGGGCTCGGCGCCGGCGGGTACGGGTCGGTGACGCTCGCGTTCGACACGCGCATGGCGCGACGCGTGGCGATCAAGCGTCTCGCGCTGTCCGCCGACCGCAGCGGACGCGCTGTCCGCATCGGTCTGGCCGAGGCGCGCACGGCTGCGCTGCTCAACCACCCCAACATCGTCACGGTCCACGAGTGGGACTCGGACGATCGCGACGCGTACATCGTGATGGAGGCCGTGGAGGGCGCGTCCCTGGCCGAGCTGCTCGATGAGGGCGGTCCCCTCGGCGATGACGAGGCGGCGGCCGTCATCGAGGCGGTCGGCTCGGCGGTCTCCTATGCGCACGACAACGGCGTGCTGCACCTGGACCTCAAACCCGAGAACGTGCTCGTAGCACGTGACGGTACGGTCAAGGTCGCCGACTTCGGGATCTCAGCTCTCACCGACGCGACCGGCCGCGCACATGCGCTCGCCGGCACGATCGGCTACATGCCGCCCGAGCAGATCAGGGGCGAGCACCTCGACGAGCGCGCGGACGTGTGGGCGCTCGCGGCGCTCGCATACGAGATGCTCACGGACGCGAACCCGTTCGATTCCGATTCCGCCGAGGGCTCGCTCTTCAGGATCGAGGTGGCCGACGTACCGGCACCGTCCGAGTTCGAGCCGGGTCTGCCGGCAGCGCTCGACGACGCGCTGCTTGATGCCCTCGCACCGGACCCACGCGATCGTCCGTTCTCAGTGAGAGAGCTGCTGGCGACGGTGCTCCCGCTGCTCGGCGATCCGCGGGATGGTCGCGAATCGCTTGCGGCGACGGTAGGCGTGCTGGCCGGCGACGAGGACGCCGAGTGGCCGACGGAGGCCACGGGCCTGTGGGCGCGGTGGTCGGCGCATGCACGCCTCGCGACACGGATCGGAGCCGCGGTCGCAAGCGGGTGGCTGATGTGGGCAGGCGGCTCCGGAATGGGTCTGGACGCCCCGGCGGTGTCGGGCGCCGCCGCACTCGCCGCACTCGGCGGCGCGATCGCGCCGGGCCTCGGTCTCGCGCCCGGGGTGATCGCGCTGACCGCCGGACTCCTCGCGACGCCCGGCTGGGGCGGCGCGGCCGCGCTCGGAGCAGTGGCCGCCACCATGTGGGTG
Organism: Aeromicrobium sp.; assembly: GCA_015351705.1. GTDB lineage: Bacteria > Actinomycetota > Coriobacteriia > Anaerosomatales > Anaerosomataceae > JADIIM01. The sequence goes on from JADIIM010000040.1 coordinate 3,845, forward strand.
CTGCGCTGCCGCGCCGG
>JADIIM010000041.1 GCA_015351705.1 Aeromicrobium sp.
GATCGCGGCGGCGCCGGACGTGGAGCGCTGGGCGGTCGGCGGCCACAGCCTCGGCGGCGCGATGGCGGCCGCGTACGCGTCGGAGGCCGATGCGCACGTGCGCGGACTCGTCCTGCTTGCCGCGTATCCGCCGTCATCGACCGACCTCTCACGCAGCGACCTCGCCGCCCTCTCCGTCCTCGGTGACGCCGACAAGGTCGTCGACCGCGAAGTCTGGGACGAGGGGCTCGAGCGCCTCCCCACTGCCGCGCGGACGGTGATGATCGCCGGCGGCAACCACGCGTGGTTCGGCCACTACGGCGAGCAGCCGGGAGATGGCGCCGCGACGATCTCCCGCGAGGAGCAACAGCGCCTGACGGTCGAAGCGGTCGCGGAGCTGCTCGGCAGGATGTGACGCGGGCCGCTAGCCGTCAAGGCCGAGGAGTGCCGCCGCGTTGTCGTGGAGGATGGCGGCCAGTTCATCACCGGTGAGCCCCATCGCGCGCAGATAGGCCACCTCAGCGCCGGCATCCGTCCACGGGCCGTCGGTGCCGAAGAGCACCCGCTCCACGCCATGATCGCGGATGAGCGCACAGAACTCATCGTCGGGCAGGTTGCGGGGGACGTAGGCGGTGTCGAAGTAGACGCTCCGGCCGCACAGATGCTCCCGCACGGCCTCCCACTCGAGGTAGCCGCCCATGTGCGCCATGATGCACGTGAGCGAAGGGTGCGCGTCGATGACCGCCGCGAGCTCGGCGGGGTGCGCCTCCGTCTCGTGGCGCGCCACGTAGCTTCCCGCGTGGAACAGCACCGGGAGGCCATGCTCGGCGGCGGCTGCGTAGACCGGCGTCATGCGCGGGTCCGTCGGCGTGAAGCCTTGATGCTGCGAGTGGAGCTTGATGCCGCGTATGCCGAGCGAACGCATGCGCCGGACCTCTGCGTCCGGGTCCGGGAAGTCCGGGTGCATCGCACCGAACGGCACGATGCGCGGATCGCCGAGTGAGGCCATCCAGTCGTTGACCCCGCACACCTGCGAGGGCTTGGTGGCAACGGGCGCCACGACCGTGCGGGCGATGCCGCCGCGCTCCATCGCCGCGAGCAGACCGCCGATCGTGCCGTCGTAGTGGGCCGCGATGTCGCCCTCGGCAGCCAGCGCGGCGACCGCCTTGCCGGCGATCGCGTCGGGGAACGCGTGTGCGTGGGCGTCGATGATCCGCAGTGTCGGCCTCCTCACCGATGCGGTCCGCGTCGGACCGCGCGTGCAGTCTACAGCATCGGCCGCGCCATCCGACGCGGCCGATGCTGTGCAGTCACCTTCGGCGTCACTCGTCCTCGAGGGCCTCCTGCGCCGCCTTCTTCGCTTTCTGCGCTTCGAGCAACTTGCCCCAGACCTTCAGCTTGAAGTAGCCGAGAACCACCACACCGACGGCGATCGTCACCCACCAGTACCACTCCACGTGCGCACGCTCCCTTCTCCGTCCAACGAACGCGCCGACGCCCTGTGCGGGCGCACATCACCTCGGCGTCACTCGCCGATCAGCCTCGCCCGCATCGTGCGCGACAACACCGCCACGACCACGCCCACGGCCGCGGTTATCGCGAGTGCGACGGCGAGCTCGGCCCACACGCTCGTGACCGAAGCACCCATCACCGACACCTGCCAGATCGGCTCGATGATCCAGTACAGCGGGAACAGCATCGCGATCCACTGCGGCCAGTCCGGGAACAGGTAGAAGGCCGCCGGCGCGAACAGGAAGATGCCGAGCCCTTTGACCAGCCCGAAGAAGACCGTGGAGTCTTTGGCCACGACCCCGATCAACAGCCCGATCGTCGACGTCATCAGGGCCGCGATCACGATGACGAGGAGCACCTCGAACGGCCGGGCGCCCAGCGCGCCGTTGAGCGCAAGCGTGAAGACCGACATCACCGTCGCGAGCAGCACGCCGAGCGCCCACTTGGCGGCGAGGATCTCACCCGAGCGCGCCGGCGTCACCAGCATCGCCACGAGCGTGCCATGTTCCTTCTCCTCCACGAGACTCGAGCCGGGGACGAACACGCCGGCCATCACGAGCGCGTAGAACACCACCACGGGTATGAGCCGGACGTTGGTGGGCAGGCCCTCTTCCCCGTAGCTCACGACGTCCACCGTGACCGGGGCCTCGGCGCCTTCGATGTCCCGGATGAGATCGATCGTCGTCACGCTCAGGATGATGCGGTTCGACGCGTAGCTCTCTCCGCTGATGTAGAAGGTGAGGTCCGGACGCTCGCCGGCCGCCACCGCGCCATCGAAACCGGCCGGCAGCACGAGCCCGGCGTCCACGTCGTTCGCCTCGACGGCGGCGGTGAGGCCGGCAGCGTCTTCGAAGATGGTGAGCTCGATGCCGTCCATCTGCTCGATGGCCGCAGTGATGGCCGAGGACCCGTCGTCGACGATCCCCATCCGGGGCTTCGGCTCGAAGAGCGAGCCGAACGCCACCTGGAAGATGAGGGTCATCGCGACCGGGAGTATCAGCGTGTAGGAGAAGAACGGCGATCGTGGACCGAGCGCGAACTCCTTGCGCAGGATCCTCCAGATGCGTGCGAGGCTCATAGCGACTCCACCTTCCGCTTGAGCGTGAACAGGCCGATGCCGAAGAGCACCACGAGCCATCCGGTCGCCAGGAGCAGCGAGCGCCAGACCTCGGCCCACCCCTGCCCGTAGATCGTGACGCCGACGAGCGCGTCGAGCACGGGGTATGTGGGGATGGCCTGCACCCATACCGCGGCCGAGCCCGGGAAGAGCACGGAGAACGCGGGGATGATGAGCGGGACGGTGAGCATCATGGCGTAGAAGAGCTGCCCCATGAAGTCCTTGCCCGCCGAGCCGACCACCATCGCGACACCGGTGAACATCACCGCGCCGATGAGCACCGTCACGAGCAGCAGCGGCCAGTTGGTGGCAGTGAGCGCACCGACGAGCGCGAGCACGATCAGCCCCTGAGTGAGACCGAGCGCCGTGCCGAAGATGCTCTTGGCGGCGAGGAAGTCGGTCACCTTCGCCGGGCTGACGAGCACAGCGGTCACCGTGCGCTGCAGCACCTCGACCGAGATGAGCGACGCCATCGAGAACGTCTCCATCAGCAGGATCATGAACGCGAGCATAGGCCGCATCTTCTCCCGCATGGTGACCTGGTTACCTGCGCGATCCTCGCCTAAGACCATGCCTTCCTCATCGGCGAACGTGACCGGGGGCTCCACGCCCGCGAACTGGTAGGCCATCTCCCGAACGAAACTCCTCATCGCCCCCTGGATCTCCTCGGGAACCGCCGCGTCCTCATACACGGTGACGGTCACGCCCTGACGCCCGGTCGCCACATCGGTGATGAAGGTCTCCGGGAAGCCGATGCCCACGTCCACGCGCACGCGGTGGGCGTCTTCGGGCTTGTCCTCGCCGGCGGCCTTGTCACGCAGTATCAGCACGCCGTCGTCAGTGCGGTACGCCTCAAGGCTCCCCTCGATGACCGCGGCCATCTGATCGGCCGCCTCGAACTCCACGAGCGCGATCCCCTCCTCGCCCTCGGCAAGGTCGAGTTCGTCGAGCTCGGCGAGTTGCTCATCGGTCGCGCCCATCGCGATGAGCGCGTCACGAGCGTCCTCAACCAGCACGGACACCGGCGGCGAGACCGCGAGCGTTATCGACTCGTCCACGCTGTCGGGCAGGAGCCAGAACAACGCCACGACGGCCACGAGCGTGAGCAGCGTGAGGAACACGTACAGCTTGTCGCGCGAGTACGCGACGAGCTCCTTCTTGAGCAGCGCGGCGATGATGGCGCCGCGCGAGACCGTGCGACTCATCCCTGCAGCCCCCTGCCCGTGAGCTCGATGAAGATGGCCTCCAGCGTGGCCTCCTCGGTATGGATGGTGAGCAGGTCGGGGGACGCGGCGAGTTCCGCAAGCCGTACAGACGAGCCGTCCCCGTCGAGCTCGAGGTGCTCCTCGCGGACGCCGTCGCCGTCGCGCAGCCGCACCTTGACGCTTCGCGTCCCGTACTTGAGCTTGAGGTTCTCCGCGGTGTCGAGCGCCACGATCCGGCCCTCGTTGATGAACGCCACGCGGTCGGAGAGCTCGTCGGCCTCGAACATGTCGTGCGTGGTCAGGAGGACCGCCGCGCCTCGCTCGGCCTCTTCCTTGATCGTCTTGCGGATGGCCGCCGAGGTGACCGGGTCGAGACCGTCGGTGGGCTCGTCCAAGAACAGCACCTTGGGCTTGTTGATGAGCGCGCGGGAGATCATCATCCGCTGCCGCATGCCCTTGGAGAAGTTCTGCACGCGGTCTTTGGCCCGGTCGGCAAGGCCTACGCGGCGCAGGAGCTCCATCGAGTCGGGCTCCTTGATGCCGTACAGCGACGCGAAGAAGTCCAGGTTCTCAAGCGCCGACATCTGCAGGTAGAGGTTCTTCTCCTCGAAGCACACGCCGATCTGCGCCTGGATGTCGGGATCGTCGGCGGTGATATCCTCGCCGAGGATGCGCGCGGCGCCGCCCTTCGGCGTCAGCTGCCCGGTGAGCATCTTGATCGTGGTGGACTTGCCGGCGCCGTTGGGGCCGAGGAAGCCGAGGATCTCACCCGGCTGCACCTCGAACGAGATGCCCTTGACGGCCTCCAGGTCCCCGTACGAGTACCGAAGATCCTCTACACTGATCGCGGGTCCGGTCATCATCGGTTCCTTTCGTTGAATCGCTGCATCACGTCCGCGAACTCGGTCTCGAAGAACGCGTACACGTCACGCATCTCCTCGAGCCGTTCGCGCGCCTTGTCCGAGTTCGTCGACGCCAGCGCCTCCTCCGTCACCTTCCGAACGTACGAGGTGGCGGCGAACTTGCGGGCGAGGATGTCGCCCCAGCGCCCCTTGAGGATCCGGTAGTACGCCTCGCGCGACCCACGCACCCGATAGCGCTCGACCAGATCCGCACTCATGAGGAACTGCATCGCGTTACTCACCGAGGCCTTGCTGATGCCCAGCTCCGCCATGATCTCCGAGGTGGACAGCCCCTCGCCCTCGGCGAGGGTGAGGGCCGCGTAGACGCGGGCGATGTTGTGCGGGAAGCCGACAGCCTCGAGCATCGCCGAGAGCCGGTCGACCACGTCCCGTCTCCGGTCATCGCCATCACTCATAGCGCCTCCCCTCCGGTCCACAGCCATCGTTCACAACGTTCACTCTGTTGTGAACGCTACAGACGATACCACATCCTTGCGTTCCCCAAACACGGAGCCGGGCGATACGTTGCACCGCACGCGTAACGGTGCGCTACACTCGTACCGGCAGGTACCGTGACGAAGGGAGCGCGCTATGAGTGACGGTGGAGCCCGGTTCTGCACGGCGTGTGGATCCGCACTGCAGCCGTCGGATGCGTTCTGCACCGCGTGCGGGGTGCCTGCGCAGACCCCGCCGGCGCAGGCCCAGCCGCCGGCAGCGCCGCCACAGGCCCCGGTCCCGCCTGCACCGCAGCCGGCCGCTCCCGCCCCCTCCCCGGCCGCAAGCGGCGAGCAGCCCCTCGCAGTCATCGGCAACCTCACCGAGATCGCCGGCTTCCTTGGCACCAAGTCCAAGACGTACTCGCTCATCATCACGGACACGCGGCTGATCTTCGCGCAGCTCACCAAGGAGCGGATGACGGCGATGGTCAACGCCGCCCGCGATGGCGCGAAGGCCGACGGCAAGGGCTTCTTCGGACAGTGGGGCGCGCAGCTCGGCACCACGATGAACTACCACCAGGCGTACTGGGAGATGTCGCCTGATGCGGCGCTCGCCGAGACGCCGGGAAACTTCGCCCTGCACCGCCGCGATGTGCTCGACGTCAAGTTCCGTCAGGGCGTCAGTGACGAGAACGGTGCGACCTCCAACGACCGGCTGATCCTCAAGACCACGGCCGGCAAGCGCACGCTGCAGGTGGGCGGCTCACTCTCGGCGGTGAAGAAGACGTTCAGGGAGACGGGCCTGGCCTGAGGTGACCGGCGCCCCGCTGATCGAGATCCGTGATGCCGATGTCGTCCGCGACGGACGCACCATCCTGTACGTTGACGACCTGACGTTCCGGGAAGGCGAGCACGTCGCGGTGCTCGGGCCCAACGGGGCGGGCAAGTCCACGCTCGTGGGACTCATCACCCGCGACGTCCTGCCGCTCACCCGCGAAGTGGCGCCGGTGCTCCTGCGGGGCCAGGCCCGGTGGGACCTGTTCGCGGCGCGCCGCGTCTTCGGGGTGGTCTCCGACACCCTGCAAGACCACTACCGGCGCGACGTGACCGTGGCAGACGTCGTCATCTCCGGCTTCTTCGGGTCGATCGGCCTGTACCGGCGTGACGAGGTGACCACCTCGATGGCCGAGCGCGCCGAGGCGCTGCTGGACTTCCTGGACATCGCTCACCTGGCCGGCCGGACGATGCGTACACTCTCCACCGGCGAGGCGCGCCGCGCACTCATCGGCCGCGCCCTCGTACACGAGCCGGCCCTGCTGGTGCTCGACGAGCCGACGCACGGCCTCGATCCTGCCGGGACGTACCGCTTCCTGACCACGCTCCGGAAGATCGCGGACGCCGGATGCGCGCTGGTCATCATCACGCATCACGTGAGCGACATCGTGCCGGAGGTCACGCGCGTTGTGATGCTGAAGGACGGCCGGGTGTTCCGGGACGGCGAGAAGCACGCGCTCCTGACAGACGACTCCCTGGCCGGCCTCTACGGTATGCCCGCGGAGGTGGAGGAGCGCGGAGGCTGGTACCGGCTGTGGTGAACACCCGCGGCGATCGCGCACCGGTCGTGCAGGACAGCCACCGTGCCCGCACGCCGGCCCACCGTGGGGTACCTATCCACTAGCGGTGTCGATGGCAAGGGGGGCCTGATGGGCACGAAGCGGTTCACGATCCTGCACTCCAACGACATGCACGGCGACTTCCTCGCCGAGGAACGGGAGGGCGGCGGCCCGCTCCACGGCGGGCTCGCGCTGCTCTCGGCGTACGTGAACAAGGTGCGCGCCGAGGAGGAGAACGTCTTCTACGTGATCGCCGGAGACATGGTCCAGGGCTCGATCATCGACTCGGATTTCAAGGGCATCTCGACGATCGACATCATGAACTACATCACGCCGGACGTGGTGGCCGTGGGCAACCACGAGATCGACTACGGCGTCCCGCATCTGCTGTTCTTGGAGAAGATCGCCAACTTCCCCATCGTGAGCGCCAACCTGTACATCAAGGGCTTCGACAAACGGCTCATGGAGCCGTACGTGATCATCGAGAAGGCCGGCTTCGATGTGCTGTTCACCGGCATCATCACCGAGAAGATCGTCGACGCGATGAAGCTCGACGAGGTCATCGGCGCGTTCATGGACGTGCACGAGGCAGCTGGCGAGGTGGGCCGCATCTGCAACGCCTACCGCAATGATGACATCGACCTCACGATCCTGCTGACGCACATCGGCTTCGAATCGGACAAGGAACTGGCAGCGCTGCTCGACCCCGAATGGGGCGTGGACATGATCATCGGCGGGCACTCGCACACGGTACTCGAACAGCCCGAGGTCGTGAACGGCATCCTCGTCACCCAGGCCGGGACGGGGACCGACCAGATCGGCCGCTTCGACATCGTGGTCGACGACGACACGAACTCCATCGTCGAGTGGACGTGGGAGCTCATCGCGATCGACAGCGATCTGATAGAGCCCGACCAGGGCATGGTCGAGTTCATCGACCGCTACAAGTCCGAGGTGGATCGCAAGTACTCGGTGGTCGTGACGAAGCTGACGCACGAGCACACGCATCCTCGGCGCGAGATCGAGACCGAACTCGGCAACCTCATGGCCGATGCGCTGGCCGACGAGACGCAAGCCGACGTGGTCCTGCTCGGCGCCGGCTCGGTGCGCGTGGAGAAGCTCGGGCCCGTGGTGACGCTCATGGACTTCATGGGCTGCTTCCCCTACGACGACGCCGTCACCCGCTACACCGTGACCGGTGCGACCCTCATGCGCATGTTCGGCCACTGGATGCGCACGGAGAACCGTGACGGCGAGGGCGAGTGCTACCAGGTCAACGCGGGTGTGCGTGCCCGGTACTCAGACGCCGATGGCGCACTCGTCTCACTGGAGGTGAACGACGCGCCGGTCGCCGAGGACGCCACGTACACCGTCGCGCTCCAGGGCTACCACGCCAAGAACTGCGAAGCATACCTGAGCGTGACCGAGGAGGAGCTGCTCGCCGCCGGGCCGAGCAAGGTCGTCACCACCTCGGCCGCCGAGGTCCTTGAGGCGTGGCTGCGCGACCACCAGCTGCAGGGGCGTCACGTGGAGGGCAGGCTCACCTACGAATGAGCCGTCCGAGCGGCGGCGTCTTGACCTCGATAGCGCGCTCGGGGCACATCTCCTGGCAGCAGTAGCAGCGGATGCACGCGTCGTAGTCGTGCTCGGGCACACGTGCGCGGTCCCCGTCGGGCCAGTCCACGGCCTTGGGCTCGACCGGACATACGCTCACGCAGGTGCCACATCGCGTGCATCGCCCGGCGATGATGAACGGCCGTGGAGCGAGCAGGCGCCTGCCGAGCGCGTTGCCGATGCCCCCGCCGGTCGTGGAAGCGCGGCTGCGGTTCGCGACGAAGTCGGCGATGACCGGCGGCTCGTCTCCCACGACCTCGATGTCGTGCGCACGCCCGAGGCCGAGCCGCTCGCCCTCGGTCACCGTCCCGACGAGATCGGGGTCAAGAGCCATGACCCGGCAGCCGAGCGCGTCGACAGCGACCGGGTCGTCGGAGACCAGGAGCACGCCCACGTGTCGCGGATCGCCACCGCGCGGACCGTTGCCCTCCATCGCGACGATCGCGTCCATGACGGTCAGGCGCGGGGCGAGCAGCCGGTTCAGGTCCACGAGCATCGTGCAGAACCGCTCCACATCGGGCATGCGCGTGTGGAACTCGCCTTTGAGCATCCCCGGAACACACCCGAACTGGTTCTTCACCGCACCGGTCATCCGCGTGAGCGCGTGCGTCTTGAGCTTCGGCAGGCTCACGAGACCGTCGGCGGCGAGTACGCCCTCGGCGATGGTGAAGCGCTTGACGAGGGCCCCGTCCGGGAACGACACCTCGCGCCCGCGCGCGAAGTCGGCCTCGGCCACGCCGAGTGCGGCCGCCGCCTGCGCGATACCGGCGCGCCTGCCCACCCCGCCGGTGGAGCCGAAGCCGGGCGAGTCGCCCCACGTGAGCACGGCGTCCTCGGCGGCCAGCGCGCGCGCCACCGCGGAGAAGACGGCCGGGTGCGTGGTGACCGCCTTGTCGGGTCCGCTTGCCACGAGCAGGTTGGGCTTTAGCACGATCCGCTCGCCGGGACGCACGAAACGGCCCGCGCCGCCGAGGAGCGCGAGCGCCCGGGCGACGGCGTCGTCGACGGCGGCCTGCTCGTAGGTCTCGCATCGCACGACGGCGACCCGTGCCGGTCCCATGCGTGTCCTTCCGCTCGAGGCGCCGGTATCGCCTCCCATTGTCGCACGCCGGACGTTCGGGGTATGGATGGGAGTGAGCATCGTCCCCCGAAAGGAGTCCGCCGTGGCCGAGCAGTCCGAGTCCACGTACGACGTCATCGTCATCGGCGCGGGTCCGGCGGGGCTGACAGCAGGGATGTACGCGTCACGCCAGGGGCTGGCGACCGCCATCATCGCCGGTGAGGTTGGCGGGCAGGCGATGTGGGCGACCGAGGTGGACAACTACCTCGGCTGGCGGCTCATCACCGGCGCCGAGCTGGTCCGGAACTTCCGCGATCACGTGGCCGGGTTCGGGGTCTCGTGCATCGAGGGGCAGCTCGTGAACGCCATCGTGCCCGCAGACGACGGCTTCGAGGTCTTCACGCGTGAGGGGACGGTGCTGCGCGGCCGCGCCGTGGTGATCGCCACCGGCCGGGCGCACAACCGTCTCGCCGTCCCCGGGGAGACCGCCCTCGTGGGCCGGGGGGTCTCGTACTGCGCCACGTGCGACGCCGCGTTCTTCCGCGACCGGGACGTGGCGGTCGTGGGGCCCGGTGAGTCGGCGGCAGACGCCGCACTCGAGCTCGCCGCACTCGGCGCCCGGGTAACGGTGGTGACGCACAGGCCGCTCAAGGTGCCCGAGGCGATGGCACGGCGTCTTGCCGAGGCCCCGGCAGTGACCGTCCGCGAGGGGCTCAAGGTCACCGCGATCGTCGGCGAGGACCGTGTCACCGCGATCGAGGTCACTCCGGCGGCGGGCGGCACGTCCGAGACGCTCCCGGTCAGCGGCGTGTTCATCGAAAGCGGTGCGATCCCCGCCTCGGAGTACACCGGCGGCCTCGTGGAGGTCAACGAGCGCGGCGAGATCGTGATCGACAAGGCGTGCGCTACCAGCGTGCCCGGCATCTTCGCCGCAGGCGATGTGACCGACACCCCCGGCAAGCAGATCATCATCGCCGCCGGCGAGGGAGCTCGCGCGGCGATGTCGGCCGCTCGGCACCTCACGCGTAGCTAGCGGGGAGGCGACCCGGCGACACGCACACGTCGGCACTATCCCCCGTTGCGGCAGCCGCGGGGATGACGCTTGATATGCGCGACCGCGTCGTCCACCGAGTCGGTGATGTGGATGAGGTCCAGGTCTCCCGGCGAGATCGTGCCCTCGGCCACCATGCGCTTCTCGAAGAACTCGAACATCGGCTCCCAGAACGCGCTGCCGAGCGTGATCACGGGGAAGCCCTCGATCTTCTCGGTCTGCATGAGGGTGAGTGTCTCGAAGACCTCGTCGAGCGTGCCGAAGCCGCCCGGGCACACCACGAATGCGCACGAGTACTTCACGAGCATGACCTTGCGCACGAAGAAGTGCTCGAACTCGATGAAGCGGTCCACGTACGGGTTGGGCTGCTGCTCGTGCGGCAGGTGGATGTTCACGCCGAGCGACAGCCCGCCGGCCTCCTGCGCTCCGCGGTTGGCGGCCTCCATGATGCCGGGACCGCCGCCGGTCATGACGCCGAACCCGGCCTCGGCGAGTGCCCGCCCCATCGCGCGTGCCTGCTCGTAGTGCGGGTGCCCGTCATGGAAGCGCGCGGAGCCGAATACGGTCACGCACGGACGGTCGATCTTGAGGAACTCGAACCCGCGCAGGAACTCGAGAAAGATCCGCACGGCGCCCTCGACGTTCTCGTGCCGGTCGTGGCGGCTCGCGAGGAAGTCCGCCTCGGCGCCGTTGACCATCTCGAGCAGCGACTCGTCATACGCCTTGCGCCCGTCGGGTGTGTCGGTCATGACTGCCTCCCGGTGGCCGGGCTCCTGCGGGCGACCTTTGCGAACTCGGCGGCGATGCGGGCCGCAAGACGCGCGTTGGACCAGACGAGCGCCTTGTTCGCGCTGTCGCTCGCGCCGCCGGTGAGTTCATGGACGCGGGCGAGCAGGAAGGGCGTGACCTGCTTGCCGCGGATGCCCTGTTCGCGCGCGTCGGCAAGCGCGTGGGTGATGATCTTCTCGATCTCGGCCGCATCAAGTGCGTGCTCGGGCTCGATGGGGTTCGCGATCACCACGCCGCCGGCGAGCCCGGCCGACCACTTGGCCGCCATGACCGCAGCGACCTCGGCAGGCGTCTCCAGCCGCGCATCCACCGGCAGGCCGCTGTCGCGCGTGTAGAAGGCGGGGAACGTGTCGGTCCGGTAGCCGAGGACCGGCACGCCGCGTGTCTCCAGGTACTCGAGCGTGAGCCCGAGGTCGAGCACGGACTTCGCGCCCGCCGAGACGACCGCCACGCTCGTGCGCGCGAGCTCCTCGAGGTCCGCCGAGATGTCGAAGGAGCGCTCGGCACCGCGATGGACGCCGCCGATGCCGCCGGTGGCGAAGACGCTGATGCCCGCCATCGCGGCGACCGCCATCGTGCCCGCGACCGTGGTGGCGCCGTCGCTGCCGCGCGCGATGAGCAGCGGGAGATCCCGGCGCGACGCCTTGGGCGTCTCACGAGAGGTGCCGAGGCGCTCGATCTCCTCGTCGCTCAGGCCGACGGCGAGCTTCCCGCCGATGACCGCGATCGTCGCGGGGACCGCGCCCTCCTCACGCACGACGCGTTCGCTCTCGCGCGCGCACTCGACGTTGGCGGGGTACGGGAAGCCGTGGGAGATGATGGTGGACTCCAGCGCGACCACCGGCCTGCCCGCGTCGAGCGCGGCGGCGACCTCCTCGGCGAGCCTGATCTGCGACCTCATCGGGACGCTCCTTCCATCCGTTCGGCGACCGCCGCGGCGCTCACGTGCTCGCTCACGGTCGACTCACTCTCAAGTGCGATCGCGGAAAGCGCGCTCGCCATCGCCGCCGTCCGGCCGAGGTCGGCACCCGTGCCGAGCCCCCACGCCACCCCCGCCGTGAACGCATCGCCGGCGCCGGTCGCGTTGGCCACGGTCACGTCCGGCGCCATCAGCGTGAAGATGCCCGATCGATCGGCGCAGACGACACCCGCGGGCCCCATCGTGATGAAGACCTGCGCAACGCCGGCCTCAAGGAGCCGCTGCGCCGCGCCCTCGGCTCCCGTCACGCCGGAGAGCGTCTCGGCCTCGCGGAGGTTGGCCTTGAGCGCGGTCAGGCACCCCAGCACCGGCAGGGCCGCGTGAGCCTTGGCGACGGAGACGGGGTCGAGCACGATCGGCGCCTCACCGGCACGTCTCGCCGCCTCGGCGATGGTGTCTGCCGGCAGGTTGGTGTCGAGCACCACCGCGTCGACGCCGTCAAACGCCGCGGGGTCGAGCGCCCCGGCGGTCAGAGCGGCGAGCGCGCGCATGTCCGAGACGGCGGCCGCGAGGTCAGCGCCCTCGTCGAGCACCGCGAGGTACCGCGACCCCGGCACGCCGGCGGCGGTCACGCTGTGCGAGACGTCGATGCCCAGGTCGGCGCAGTGCCGCATGAGCCACCGGCCGCTCTCGTCGTCGCCGAACGCGGTGACGAGCCGCACCTGCGCTCCGAGCCGCGCGAGGTTCTCGGCGATGTTGCGCCCTACCCCGCCGGCCGAGACCCGCACGTGCCCGGGATTGGAGTCCCGCGGCACGTACTGCCCGTCAGGGATGACGACGATGTCCGTGTTCGCTCCGCCGACGACGGTGATGACAGGACCGGTCATCGGCGCGTCACGTCCGGAGGGTGGCGATGAGCCGGCCGGGATCACGCAACAGCCCCAAGGCATGGCGCACGTCGGTCACCACGATGTCGGCCGACTGGACCGCACGAAGCGACGCGCCCTCTCCGCCGATGACGGCGATCCCCAACGCAGCAGAAGCAAGCATGAGCGCATCGTTGGAACCGTTACCGATCGCGACGGTGCTCTGCGCTCCCAGCGACTCCAGCAGCGCGAGCTTCTGCTCGGCCTCGCCGCCGCGCTCTATGACCCGGATCTCGATGCCCGCGGCCTCGCGCAGCGTATGAACCGTGCCGTGCGTGTCTGCCGTCACAGCGACCACCCGCAGGCGCTCGCTCAGCCCAGCCAGCACCTCCGACACGCCGTCTATGAGCGCCCCGCCCTCGGCGATGGTGCCGTTCACGTCCAGCAGCACGGTCTCGAGGGTGAGCGCGCCCCTGCCGGGAATGTCCAGAGTGAGCATCAGGCCTCCTGGTGGTCCGTCACGTCAAGGGTACCCGATGCGCGCGTCCGCAAGCGCATGTCGCGTGGCCGGGCCGTCTCGGCCAGCACGGACGATCTACGCCGCCGAGAGCAGCACGGCCACGATGGCGAGCACCACGCCGCCACGCTGCAGCCACGTGAGCCGCTCGCCCAGGAACAGCCTCGCGAGCACGACCACCACCACCGGGAACAGCGATCCGAGCACCGACGCGATCGCAAGCGGCCCGATGCGGATGGCGGTGAGCATCGTCACGTTGGCGAGCGCGTCGGTGATGCCCGCGCCCATCGCCGCCGGACGCGCGGTGCGGTCGGCCGGGAATCCCCTGCCCACGGTGAGTGCGAGGGTGACAGAGACCGCGATCGAGACCGTGCGGGCCGCGAGCACGGGCGTGAGACCGCTCTCGGCCGCCGTGAACGAGAATGCGATGAACGCGCCGGAGAAGCCGGTGCCGGCCAGAAGCGCGAGCGCCAGCGCCAGCCGCGGCCGGTACTCGTGGGCCGGTGCGTGCAGCTGATCTTCGGGCGCGATGCTCACGATGACGATCGCCACCAGCGCAAGCGCCACTCCGCCGAGTGTCAGCGGCGAGAGCGTCGTGCCGCTGGCGAGGTCGTAAAGCGCCGGAAGCGCGGCCGACAGCGCGGCGACGATCGGCGCCACGATGCTCATCCGGCCCACCGCGAGCGCGGCGAAGAGCGACATCACACCGATCACGCCGGAAAGCCCCGACGCCGCGCCCCACAGCAGGTCCGCGCGGGTGGGCGTCGCCGTCGGCAGAAGCAGGACGGCGATGCCGAGCAGCACGATCGCGACCAGATGAGACGTCCCGGTGACCGCGTACGCCGAGTCCCGGCGCGTGGCGATACCACCCAGGAAGTCGCCGACTCCGAAGAGCAGCGACGTGGAGAGCGCGAGTACGACGGTGGCGGTCATGTGGAGCAGTGTACTCCAGGCGCCTCAGGCAGGCCGCGGCGGCGGGGTCATCGCCGACGCGCGCCCGCCACGTCACGGGATGTCGAGCCGCCGCAGCACCCCGGGCCGGGGAACGCCACGCTCGTCCCACCCGCGCTGGCGGTAGTAGTCACGCTTGAGCACCGCGAGCGGCACGCTCGGCGCACCGCCCTCGCCCTCGGCCGGCTCCTCGAGCAGCCGGCGCGGAAGCGTATCGCCGAGCGCCCCGCCGTTGCCGAAGCGGATCCCCAGCGTCCGCTCCAGGGTGTAGGCGCGCTCGCCGAGCGTCCAGAAGCCGCCGAAGCCGTACCGCTCGCCGGTGGCCAGCTCGATCGCGCGCAGATGCGGCACGAGCGGCATCGGGATGCGCAGAAGCCCACGGGGCACTGCGCGCAGCAGCCGCATCACCCCGCCCGCATGCGAGAACAGACGCGCGGCCAGTCGCCCGACACCCCGCTCGGGGCGCTCCACGAGCGGGGCGGGAAGCACGCTCAGCGTCGTGAAGAGACACACGCCCGCCGAGGAGACGACCTCCATCAGGTCCTGGAAGAAGGCGGTGAGCGCCGCCTTGCTGCGCGTCGACCGGCCGTCCATCGCCAGCGCCAGCCCCTCGAGCGCGACGGCGTAGCCCGCGTTCAGGTGGCAGCCGCCCCGGTTGGAGACGGCGTACCCGAGCCCTTGGCCCACCGCGCCGCGGGGCTCGTAGGCGGCGAGCTCGAGTCCCTTGACGTTCATCGCGAACCCCTCGCCCCCGTAGCGCGCCGACAGCCGGCGCGTCCCCTCGGCCAGCTCGTCGCCGATGCCGCGGCGGTACGCGATGTCTTCCATCACCGAGGCCAGACCGTCGGTATCGCCAAACCGCAGACCGCAGTCCCACAGACCCCGCTCGGCCGCCTCCATCGCCCAGGACAGCGTGACGCCCGTGCTCATCGTGTCGAGGCCGAGCTCGTCCAGGAGCACGTTCCACTCGATTATGCGGTCCAGGTCCGGGTTCTCGATGTTCGCGCCCAGGAGTACGAGCGTCTCGAGCTCCGGGCCCTTCACCCGCCGGCCGCCGAGCTCGACCACCCGCCCGCAGCGGATGGGACACGCGAGGCATCCGCCGGTCCCCACCAGCCGACGCGTCTCGAGCGCCTCGCCATCGATGTCCGGGGCGTGCGCGAAGCGCCCCGCGCGGAAGTTGCGGGTGGCCACGATCCCGAGGCGCTGCATCGGAGCGAGGAACCCCGCGGTGCCGAGCCGCGGCAGCGAGCCACCAGCGATCGGATGCGCCTTGATCGACGCCGTCCACTTCCTCAGGTGCGCACGGTACGCCTCGGGGCGCGCCACCGGCACGACACGGCTCCCCCACGTCGCGATGCCCTTCACGTTCTTCGCCCCGAGCACGGCGCCCATGCCGGCGCGTCCGGCCGCGCGCTCTCCCGAGAGCACGCACGCGTACCGCACGAGGCGCTCCCCCGCCGGGCCGATCGCGAGCGTCCCGCACCGCTCGCCCACGGCTGCCGCAAGCGCCTCCTGCGTCTCGGTGGTGCGCGCGCCCCACAGTCCGCTCGCGTCGTGGAAGGTCACGCCACTCTCGGCGATCTCGAGCCAGACGGCCGAGGGGGCCACGCCGGTCAGGACCACGGCATCGTAGCCGGCGCGCTTGAGATGCGTGCCGAACGGTCCGCCGCAGTTGGACGAGGCCACGAGCTCGGTCAGCGGAGAGAGCGCCGAGAGGTTGAAGCGCGCGCTCGACGGCGCGCCGGTCCCGGTGAGCGGGCCGGTGGAGATGACGAGCACGTTGTCCGGACCGAGCGGGTCGATGTCTCCGTGCGCGCCATTGTGGGCATCGGCGCCGTCAGTCCCCGGCAGCAGGTCCGCCAGTATCCTGGCGGCCATCGCTTTCCCGCCGAGCCACATCCGGCGGTCATCATCACTCCAGGGGTGGTCGCTCACCGCACGCGTGCTGAGATCGATGCGCAGCACCCGGCCCATCCACCCGCCAGCCGGAGCGCCACCGCTGCGACCGCTCACAGCGCGGCCTTCAGGATCTCGACCAGCTCCTCGTACGTGGGCTGGCGCGGGTTCATGGACAGGGCGCCGTCGTCGAGCGCCGCCCGGGCGATGTCGGGGACCTGCTCGGGAAGCACGCCTGCCTCGCACAACGTGAGCGGGAGTCCCGCGCGCTCGTGCAGCATCCGCGTCATCGCGCGCACCGCGTCGATCGCCGCCGCTGCCCGCTCGTCAGCGGGGGTGCTCGCGTAGACCTCAGCACCGGCGAGGTCGAGCAGCAGCTCACCGTAGCGGTCGCCGGCGACCGGGAGGTTGAACACCATGCCGTGCGGGAGGAGGATCGCCATCGCGTCACCGTGCGGCACGCCGGCCACGCCGCCTGCCGCGTGCCCCATCGCATGCACGATCCCGACCATGGCGTTGCTGAACGCCACGCCCGCCAGGAGCGCCGCGTTGGCGAGCGCGAGACGCGGAGCGTGCGCCTTGGGGTGATCGAGTACCTCCGGCAGATGCTCCCGCACCAGCCCGATCGCGGCGCGGGCATAGCAGTCCGACAGCGGATTGGCCTGGACGCAGCTGAACGACTCGACCGCGTGCGTGAGCGCGTCCATCGCCGTCGAAGCGGTCAGTCGCGGGGGCAGCTTCACGGTCATGCGCCCGTCGAGCACCGCGACGTCGGGCAGCAGCGACAGCGCCGTGAAGCCCATCTTCACGTGCCGTTCCGTGTCCTTGATCACCGCCGCCGAGGTGACTTCCGAGCCGGTGCCGGCGGTCGTCGGGACGGCGATGAACGCCACCGCGCGCCGACCCATGAGGCTCTCGGCGCCACGGTGGTCCATCAGGTCGCCGCCGTGCGTGAGCACGATGGCCGCGCCCTTGGCGGTGTCGAGCACCGAACCACCGCCGACGGCCACGATCGCGTCCGCGCCCTTCTCGGAGAACACGCGCGCCACGTCGTTGACGACCGCCACCGACGAGTCCACCGGCACATCGTCGTAGACGGCCACCACCTCGGCGTCCGTGTCGGCGAGCGCGTCGATGACGATCGTGGCGATCTTGAGTTCGAGCAGCTGGGCGTTCGTGAGCACGAGTGGCCGGGACGCCCCGAGCGCTGCAAGCTCGAACCCCAGGTTCTCGATAGCGCCCTTGCCGGAAACCACCTTGGCCGAGTTGCAGAACTCGTAGTAGTCGGGGATCATGCCGTGCCTCCGTCCAGCGATGCGGTTCTGAACAGGCAGAAGACGTACGCCGTCGCGTGGCTCGCTCGGCGGGTGGCCGGATGCGGGAGGATGCGTCGCGTCATCAGGTCCGGGAACAGGTACCCTTCGACGATGTGCAGGCACCGCACGAGCGACATCGCTAGCGTGAGGTCACCACGCACCACGGCGCGGTGCTCGGCGAAGGACCGCAGCACCGGCTTGATGCCGAGCAGCACCGGAAGGGCGCCGTCCACGCTCTTGAACGTCACGAGAAGGTCGGAGGCCACGTCCCGGCCGCCGAGGTAGCGGAGCGCGCCGTCTGCCGAGCGCCATGAGACCTGCGGGCCGGTCGGTGCGATGCGCAACGTCACAACGGTGCCCTCAGGCCACCCACGGACGTCGGCGCGCACCCGCTCGTCGAGGCGGACACACGCCACGAGCCCCCGGCCGAGGACCGCGAACACGATGGCGGCAAGCGCCTTGCGCCCCCGCTTCCTGCGCTGTGCACCACCCGCCATGCGTGCCCCCCGTCCCCGTCCCGGCCGACTCCATCGTACCGCTTCGTCGGGTGGTGGGTAGGTTTCTCGCGCAGGGGCTTGACCCTGACGTAACGTGAGGGTCTATGCTCCCCGCGGAGGTGAGAGGCGATGGACCAACCTACGACCGGCGGAAGCGGGACGACAGGCACGGCACGAGCCGGGCTCCATACGGTGAGCGACGTAGCTCGCCTTGCGGGTGTGAGTGTGCGCACGCTGCACCACTACGACGCGATCGGACTGCTCGAGCCCTCAGCGCGGAGCGAGGCGGGCTACCGCCTCTACAGCCGCGATGACCTGGACCGGCTGCAGGAGGTCCTGCTCTTCCGGGAGCTCGAGATCCCGCTCGAGGACATCGCCGTGCTGCTCGGTGGCGGTGCGTTCGACCGGCTCGCCGCCCTTGAGCTTCAGCGCGAGATGCTCGCGCAGAAAGCCGCCCGCACGCAGGCGCTCATCACCTCAGTGGAGCGGGCCATCAACGCTGAAAGGGCAGGTGTGAGGATGACGGCAGAAGAGACGTTCGAGGTGTTCGGCGACTTCGACCCCGCCGAGTACGAGGACGAGGTGAAGGAGCGCTGGGGCCACACGGATGCGTACGCCGAGTCGGCGCGCCGCACGGCGAAGTACACGAAGGCCGACTGGGAGCGGTTCAAGGCCGAGAGCGAGCAGATCGGCACCGACACGGCACAGCTGATGGACGACGGTGTTCCCGCCGACGACCCGCGCGCGATGGACCTCGCGGAGCAAGCGCGGCTGCAGATCGACACGTGGTTCTACCCGTGCTCGCACGAGATGCACGTGAACCTGGCCGAGATGTACATCGCCGACCCGCGCTTCACGGCGACGTACGAGAAGATCCACGAGGGGATGGCGCGGTACTGGCACGACGCGATAATCGCCAACGCGGCGCGGCAGGGGTAGGCGCCCCGCCACATCGGGAATCCACGCGAGCGCGGCCACGGGCCGCGCTCGCAGACCCGGGCGGGTGCCCTCAGAGCGCCCGCCCGATCGCGTAGCCGACGGCAGCCCCCACGACCGCCCCCACGAGGCTCGACAGCATGTAGACCGCCGCAGTAGTCACCGCACCGTGCTGGACGAGCGTGACGGTCTCGACGCTGAACGTGGAAAACGTCGTGAACCCGCCGAGGACGCCGACCCCGGCGAACAGGCGCCATCGCTCTCCCGCCACGCCGGCGGGAAGTGTCGCCATGAGCAGACCGAGCATGAATGAGCCCAGGACGTTCACGCCCAGCGTGTGCCACGGAAGCCCCGATGCGTCGCCCCCTGCGGTCATGACCGTCACGCCGTAGCGCAGCAGCGCCCCAAGAGCACCGCCTCCTGCCACGGCAACCCAACCGGACATCACTGCCTCCCTTGCATCGACTGCGACATACGCTACCATCGGGCACCGGACAACGCAGAGGAGCGGCCCTATTGGACCGCTCCCCGTGTGGTTGTGTGTCAAGCCGAAGGCTAGATCTTGCGAACGTTGCTCGCCTGCATCTTGCCGTTCTGGCCGGCGGTGACGTCGAACTCGACAGCCGCGCCCTCGTCGAGGGTCTTGAAACCCTCGCCCTGGATCTCGGAGAAGTGGACGAACAGGTCGTCGCCGTCCTCACGCGAGATGAAGCCGTAGCCCTTGTCCGGATTGAACCACTTGACGGTACCCTGTGCCATGCAAACCCATCCTCTCGCCCCGTAGGGCAAAACAAGTGCGGCGCGACTCGTCCCCCGCGACATCTGCGGGTGTCTCGCCGCATATCCTGCGGGCCTCCTCTGGCCCGCGCACGAGTGTACGCGAACAACCGCGTTTCGCGCTAGTGCGGTGTACCGGATGGCCGCCCGTGCCACAAGTCCGCCCGCTCTCTTCGTCTGCTACAATCCGGCATCGCGCACCGCTCTTCCGGCCAGAGGCGGCCCGCACCCGATTCCCGCCGCCCGCGAAAGGCCACACGCCATGCCCGACAGACTCCGCCGCGTGATCGCCGCGCTCACTTCCCGCCCTGTCGTGAAGGGCGCCTTCCTCGTCTTCTTCGTGTGGATCTCGGCCCGCCTGCTGGCGTTCGCATCCTGGGCCCGGGGTGAGGGCCCGTACGTTCCCCGGCCGGAAGCGGTCGCAGGCATCCTGCCAGTGGGACACTTCACGAGCTTCTTCGCCTGGCTCAAGGGCGGTGGCTGGGACACGCTCCTTCCCGCCGGGCTCGTGATCATCATCGCGGCCCTCGCCACCTCCCTGCTCTTCAAGCGTGGTTTCTGCGGCTGGATCTGCCCGGTGGGCACGGTGTGGGAGGGCGCCGCGGCACTCGGCCGACACCTGCTCGGCCACAATGTCCGCCTGCCGAAGTGGCTCGACCGCACCGGCATGGGGCTTCGCTACCTCATCGGCATCGCGTTCTTCGGGTTCGTGGGGATGGTGTCGCTGGCCGAGGCGGTGGGCTTCCGCCAGTTGCCGTACATGTGGGTCGCCGACATCAAGATCATCGAGGGTTTCGGACAGCCGCTGTTCATCGTGGTCATCCTGCTCGCGTTCGTCGTGTCCATGCTGCTCGGCCCGGTGTGGTGCCGCTACGTGTGCCCGCTCGGCGCACTGTACTCGGCGGTCGGTCTTGCGTCCCCGTGTGCGGTCCAGCGTGACGCGAACACGTGTATCGACTGCGGGAAGTGCTCGCGCATCTGCCACGCGTTCGTGGACGTGCAGCACGCCGACGTGGTGAGGGCCGTCGAGTGCGACGGCTGCATGGACTGCGTGAAGGTGTGCCCGGTGCCCGCGTGCCTTGAGGCGAAAGTGGTCGGCCGCACGCGCATCGCCCCGTGGGTGTGGCCGCTACTGGTTGTCGGCCTCTGGCTCGGGATCTACGCGATCGCCAAACTCACCGGCAACTGGGACACCACGATCCCGGACGAAGCGTTCCGGCAGATCATCAACTCGGGGCTGCTGGAGCAGACCACGCCGATGTTCTAGGGGCGGCTCCTGGCCGGGATCGCCAGCCGACGCGCGCGGGGTCGAGGGGACGGCCGCCGTCCGGCGCACACCCTACCCGCGCGTGAGCGTCCTACCTGCGCGTGATCCTGAAGCACCGGTGGATCTTCGGGTTGCGCGCGAAGTCCGGCGGGATGGTCTCGGCGGTGATGTCCTCGATCTCGAGCCCGGCGAGCGCCTCGCGGTCCAGCTTGAACGACCGCAGGTTGGTGGAGAACAGCAGCACGCCGTCGTCTGCCAGCACCGCCGCCGCGTCGGTGATCAACGCCACATGGTCCCGCTGCACATCGAAGGTCTGTGCGCCCATCTTCTTGCTCGCCGAGAACGTCGGCGGGTCGCAGAAGACGAGCCCGTAGCGGTCCGCCACCCCCGCCTCCACGCGGCGGCGCTCCTCGGCAAGCCACGTCAGCGCGTTAGAGCGCATGAAGCGAACACCCGGACGGTCCGCGAAGCCGTTGAGCGCCATGTTCTGCCGCGCCCAGTCGATGTACGTGCCCGAGAGGTCCACGGTGTTGACCGCGCTGGCGTCACCGGCGGCCGCGTACACGCTCGCGGTCCCGGTGTACGCGAAGAGGTTGAGCACGCGCCGACCCGTGGCGAGCTCGCGCACCATCGCCCGGACCGGACGGTGGTCGAGGAAGATGCCGGTGTCGAGGTAGTCGTGGAGGTTCACCAGGAACCGCAGACCACCCTCGGCGACCTGGATGAACTCACCGCGCTCGGCCTGACGCTCGTACTGCGAGGTCCCGCGCTGCCGGCGCCGCACCTTGACCGCCACGTCTGACGGCGCCACCTCGAGTACCTCGGCCACCACCTCGACGGCCTCGGCAAGCCGCGCCTCGGCCACCGCCGGGTCGATGCTCGCGGGCGGCGCGTACTCGGCGACGTGCGCCAGGCGCAGCCCCTCATCAGGCCCGGTGCCCTGGTAGAGGTCCACGGCCACGGCGTAGTCGGGCAGATCGGCGTCGTAGACGCGGTAGCACGTCACTCCTTCGCGACGCGCCCACTTGCCGAGGTGCCGGACGTTCTTCCGCAGCCGGTTGGCGAACATCTCGGCGCCCGCCGAGCGCGGCTCCGGCGCCCGGCGCACCTCGGCACGCACGGCCTTTGCGGTCACCGCGAAGCGGTAGAGGCGCGTCTCGATCGCGCCGTTGTAGAGCGTGTGAGACGCGTGGCTCCGCAGGCCCGTGGAGCGCGCAAGCGACTCCTCGGAGGTGAGCACCGCGGCACTCCAGCCGTCGAATGCCGCGAGCAGTCGCTCACCGAGAAGCGCGTACAGCGATTCGAGTCCCGCGGTGTCGCCGAGCCGCACGCCGTACGGCGGATTCGTGACGACCAGGCCGGCCGTCGCGCCGGGAGGAGGCACGAGCGCCTCGAGCCCGCGCTCTGCCACCACGATCGCGTCCCCGAAGCCCGCGCGCTTGGCACACGCATGCGCGAGCGCCACCGCCCGGCCATCTGCGTCGTACCCGGCGATCACCGGCAGTGCCGCCCGGCCAACCTCGGCACGCTCGTCGGCCTCGTCGAGCAGCGCGTGCCATGCGTCCTCGTCATGGCCGAGCCAGCTGGCAAAGCCCCAGTAGCCACGCAGGAGCCCCGGCGCCTGGTCCGCGGCGATGAAGGCGCCTTCCACG
>JADIIM010000042.1 GCA_015351705.1 Aeromicrobium sp.
CGAGAACGGTCGCCGCGCGGGCCACGAGCATGCCCGAGTTCCACAGGTAGCCGCCCTCGGCGACGAAACGCCCGGCGGTCTCGCGGTCGGGCTTCTCGATGAACGCGGCCACGTCGTGGCCCGTCGTGTCGCCCTCGACGGCGCCGGGGATCGCGTCTCCCATGCGGATGTAACCGTAGCCGGTCTCCAGACGCGTGGGCGCGAGGCCGAGCGTCACGAGTCGTCCCGCCTCGGCAAGGCCGATCGCCACGCGCAGCGTGCGCTCCCAGCGCTCGCCGTCCTCGAGCAGATGGTCCGAAGGCAGCACGACCATGATCGCGTCGGGGTCGCGCGAGGCGAGGTACGCCGCAGCGAGCGCGATGGCGGGCGCGGTGTTGCGCGGCGTGGGCTCGGCGAGGTAGTCGATCGCGCAGCCCTTGAGCGCGGACTGTGACTTGAGGTGGTTCTTGAGCTCGTCGCGCAGGCGCTCGTTGGTGAGCACGTGCACGCCGCCGTCCTCGGTCAGGCCGGAGACGCGCTGGACCGCCTGGGTGATCAGGCTCACGCCACCGAAGATGCTCACGAACTGCTTGGGCGACAGCTCGCGCGACAGCGGCCAGAAGCGCGTGCCGCTTCCGCCGGCGAGGACCACCGCGTGCAGATGGGGGATGCGGGCTGACTCGGTCACGGGACCTCCGGTCGCGTCGTGTGCGGGGAATGCGAGTATACCGCGCCCTCGAATGCGGGAGCAGGCGGAGGCGCGCCCGCGATTGGGCAAAGCGGGGCCCGATGCGAGACAATGGCCCTACCGCTTGAGGCACTAGAGCGCGACGCGAGGAGGAGCTATGAGCACCGCGATCCGATTCGGGACCGACGGTTGGCGCGCCGTGATCGGCGCCGACTTCACCTACGACAACGTGCGGCGTGTGGCCGAGGCCGCGGGGCGTGTGTTCGCGGCCGGGCAGCCCGGTGGTCTCGTCCTCGTGGGCTACGATACGCGCTTCGAGGCGGGCAGCTTCGCCGCTGCGGTGGCCGAGGTGCTGGCGGCTGCGGGCCTGCGTGTGCGGCTCTCGGACAGCTACCTGCCCACGCCCGCGCTCTGCTGGGCGGTCGCGCACGAGCCGGAAGCGATCGCCGGCGTGATGCTCACCGCAAGTCACAACCCCGCGCCGTACCTCGGCTTCAAGCTCCGGATGGCCGACGGCGGCGCAAGCCCGGTCGCGTTCACGAACCGCGTGGAGGCCGCACTGGCGACCACACCGCCCGGGCGCGACCCGGAGGCCGCCGCGCGCGTGGAGACCGTGGACCTCATGGGGCCGTATCTCGAAGCGCTGCGCGCGTTCGTTGACGCCGAGGCGATCGAGAAGGCGGGCCTGCGCGTGGTGGTCGACTCGCTGTACGGCGCCGGTCAGGGCTATCTCGCCGAGACGCTCCGCACCTTCGGCGTGGAGGTCACCGAGCTTCACGCCGAGCGCAACCCCGGCTTCGGCGGACTGCACCCCGAGCCGATCCCGCCGCACACCGCCGCGGCGCAGGACCACGTCCGCGAGCATGGCCTCGACGCCGCGTTCGTCACCGACGGCGACGCGGACCGCATCGGCGCGGCCGACGGCAACGGCGTGTTCGTCAACCCGCATCGCATCATCGCGCTCCTGGCGCGACACCTCGTCGAGGACCGCGGCATGACCGGGCGCATCGTCAAGACGCTGTCCACGAGCGTGCTGGTCGATCGCATCGGCGCGCAGCTCGGCAGCGAGGTCACCACCACGCCGGTGGGCTTCAAGTGGATCTACGAGGAGATGCTCAAGGGCGACGTGCTCATTGGCGGCGAGGAGAGCGGCGGGATCGGCATCCCGTCGCACGTGCGCGAGCGCGATGGTCTGCTCATGGCGCTCCTGCTCGCCGAGATGATGGGGCAGCGGAAGATGGGCCTGGCCGAGCTCGTGGAGGACCTGCTGGCGGTCACCGGCCCGATGGAGTACGGCCGTATCGACCTCACGCTCACGCAGGAGGCGATGGACGCGTTCGTGGCCCGCATGCCCACCGTGGCGCCGGCGATGATCGGCGGCCTCGAGGTGCGCGAGGTGCTGCGCGACGATGGCATCAAGTTCCTGCTTCCCGACGACGCATGGCTGCTGTTGCGCACCTCGGGCACCGAGCCGCTCGTGCGCGTGTACGCCGAGGCGCCCAACTTCGGCGTGGTCGACGAGCTTCTGGCGGCAGGGCGTTTGCTCGCAACGGAGTCCTGATGACGTCCGCTCACACCGGAAGGTCGCCCGCCTGATGCGCGTGACCATGCTCAACAAGTACTACCCGCCGCATCTCGGAGGCATCGAGTACCACATGCGCGACCTCGCTACGGCGCTGGCAGCGCGCGGCCACGACGTGCGCGCGATCGTGTCGAACGAGGCCTCCTCCGAGGTCACCGAGACACTCGACGGCGTTCGGGTCACGCGCCTTTCGCGCGCGTTCGCCTACGCCTCCACACCGGTCGCCGGCGCGATGGCGCGTGCGGTGGCGCAGGCGGCCGAAGAGACCGATGTCTTCCATCTGCACTTCCCGTATCCGTGGGGCGAGGTGTCGTGGCTCGCGTCCCGGGCGGGCGGGCGCGCGCTCGGTCGGGTCCCCACGGTGCTCACCTACCATAGCGACATCGTGCGCCAGAAGGTCCTCGGCACGGCCTACGCACCACTGCTTCGACGCCTGCTCGAGCGCGTGGACCTCGTCATCGCGTCATCGCCGAACATGGTCGAGCACAGCGAGCACCTCGCGCGCGTGTCGGACAAGTGCCGCGTGGTGCCGTTCGGCATCCACGTGGAGCGGTTCGCCGCCACGCCCGAGCGCGTGGCCCGCGCCCGTGAGCTCCGCTCCGGCCAGGCGCCGTCGGGCGGCGACCGGCCGGTGGTGCTCTTCGTCGGCCGGCTCATCTACTACAAGGGCGCCGACGTGCTCGTGCGCGCGATGGCCGAGGTGGACGCGGACCTGGTCATGATCGGTACCGGGCCGCTGCGTCCCGAACTCGACGGTCTGGTGGCATCGCTCGGCATGCACGAGCGTGTGCGGTTCGTCGAGCCGGTGGGCGACGACGACCTCGCCGCCTGGTACCACGCCGCCGACGTCTTCTGTCTGCCGAGTGTGGCGCGTTCCGAGGCGTTCGGGCTCGTGCAGCTCGAGGCCCACTCGGCGGGCACACCGGTCGTCTCCACCACGCTCACCACGGGAGTACCGTACGTCAACCAGCACGGTGTGACCGGGCTGACCGTCCCGCCCGGCGACGTGTCCGCACTCGCCCGGGCGCTGCACGAGTTGGTGTCCGACGCGACGCTGCGGGAGACGCTCGGCCGTCAGGCCGCCGAGCGCGCGGCGGCGGACTTCACGATCGACCGTATGGTCGAGCGCACGCTCAGGGTCTACGATGAGGCGCG
Organism: Aeromicrobium sp.; assembly: GCA_015351705.1. Classification (GTDB taxonomy): domain Bacteria; phylum Actinomycetota; class Coriobacteriia; order Anaerosomatales; family Anaerosomataceae; genus JADIIM01. The sequence continues at coordinate 3,405 of JADIIM010000042.1, forward strand.
AGGTGAGGCCTGAGATGCCCCGAAGCCGGTTCGTGGTCCTGTCGGTCCTGCTTGACGCGATCGTCGTCAACGCGAGCATCGTCGCGGCGTTCTTCATCCGTTTCGGCGGCGAGTTGCCGGCGTTCAACTTCGGCGCGTACGCCGCGATGTGGCCGCTGATCACCGCGGTCTACCTCGGCGCGGGGTACGTGTTCGGGCTGTACGAACCCGAGCGCACGGAGAACCCTTGGGAGATCGCACGGGCGTCGTTCCAGGCCGTCACCCTCGGTACGGTGCTCACGGCCGCCGTCGCGTTCTTCGCAGGACCGCGGTTCTTCAGCTTCTCCCGTCTTGTCATCCTCATTGCCTGGGCCGCGCAGCTCGCGCTGTTCGTCGGGTGGCGCTTCACGCTGATGCGCTTGACCCCCATCCGCTGGCCGGAGCAGCGCATCCTGATCGTCGGTACCGGCGAGGTCGCCCGGGAGCTCGCCGAGGAGCTCGAGCAGCGCGCGTCGTGGGGCTACCGGGTCGTCGGTTTCGTGCGCGGCGCCGATAGCACGGCAGCTGACGATGCGGTACCCGTGCTCTGCGATGCGCACGACATCGCGCAGGTGATCGCGCGCGAGCGCGTGGACCGCGTGATCGTGGCAAGCCCGCTGGCGCTGCGTGAGGTCATCGAGGAGATGGCGCTCGCCAACGAGTCGGACGTGCGCCTCGAGGTCATCCCCGAGCTCTACGAGATCTTCATCGGCACGGTGGACAGCACGGTCTCCGACATCCCGCTCATGGAGCTGACGCGCCCCGCCACGCCTGCCTGGTCCACCGGCGTCAAGCGTCTCCTGGACGTCGGGTTCTCGCTGCTCCTGATCGCGCTGCTTTCGCCGGTGCTCGTGCTTGCCACGCTCGCCGTGCTCCTCACCATGGGCTGGCCCATCATCTACACCCAGGAGCGCACCGGGCGGGACCTCGCCCCGTTCCGCGTCTACAAGTTCCGCACGATGGTGCGTGACGCCGAGTCGCGCTCAGGCCCGGTGCTCGCCGGCGAGGACGACCCGCGGATCACTCCCGTCGGCCGGTTCCTGCGCCGCTATCGCATCGACGAGCTCCCGCAGTTGGCCAACATCCTGCTCGGCCACATGAGCTTCGTGGGGCCCCGGCCGGAGCGCCCGTACTTCGTCGAGCGGTATCTGGCCGAGATCCCCGGCTACCGGGAGCGCTTCCGGGTGAAGCCCGGGGCCACCGGGCTCGCGCAGGTGAGCGGCGGGTACGCCACCACGCCCGAGCGCAAGCTGAAGTTCGACCTCATCTACATGTATCATCAGACGTTACTCATGGACCTGCAGATACTCGTTGAGACCGTGCGCGTGGTGCTCACCGGCCGCGGCGCGCGATAGGAGTCCCCAGTGGCCAAGAAGCGCAAGAGTCCGGCGCCCGCTCCCGCTCCAGCGCCGCGCATGGACGTCTTCGACCGCGTCGCGTGGACGTGCCTGCACGTGCTCGTCGTGCTGGTGCCGCTCGCGATGTCGAACCTCGGCCCGTTCAACTCGGGCGGACTGCCTTTCACGTTCGACCAGTTCGACATCGTCAAGGTCTTCTCACAGCGCGCGATCATGATCGTGGCGCTCTCGGCATGGGCGATCGGCATGCTCGTGCGCGGGGGCAAGGTGCGCTTCACGCGTGTCGAGTGGGTAGTGCTCGCGTTCCTTGCGTGGGTGCTGCTCACCTCGGTGCTGTCGGTCCATCCGCCCACGGCGGTCTTCGGCAAGTACCGGCGCTTCGAGGGTCTGCTCTCGTTCGTGACGTACGCGTCGGTGTTCTTCGTGGCGCTGCAGTACGCCGACCGTCCGTCGCGCATCCGCTCGCTCGCGCGGACGCTGGCGATCGGCGGCTTCCTCGTCGCGTTCTACGGGATGCTCCAGGTCATCGGCACTGTGGGCCTCGATCTCGCGCGGGTGCTGCGCCCGCTGGTTCTCATCGGGGGCCTCGGCGCGACCGGAGCGCTCGTCACGCTCGCACTCACACGCTTCCACTCAGACGCGGAGGCTCGCACGGCCCTCATCGTCGGTGCGGTCATCGCGTTCATCGGCAGCGTGACGCTCTTCGCAGGATTGGGCGAGCACATCACCTGGGCGGTCGCGCGCGGGATGACCGAGGTGCCGCTCGACCCGGTGCGCTGGGGCACGTTGCCGTTCGAGACGAACCGCGCGTTCTCCACCTTTGGCAATCCCGACCTGCTCGGCGGGTACCTCATCTTCCCGTGGGCCGTGACCATCGCGCTCGCGCTGTCCGAGCGCCACCGCCTGTGGCGCGGCATCTACTGGTCGTTCACCGTCCTGAACGCCTTCGTCGGCATCACGTCGTACGTGCGAGGCGCGTGGATCGGTGCGACCGTCTCCCTCATCATCTTCGTGGTGGCCTACCTGCGCGCACGGTCGGGAAGCGACATGCGCCTCACCACGCTGGACCGCTGGTTCATCGGCGGCGCCGCGGCTGTCGGCGGTGCGGCGATGGTGATCAGCTCGCTTCGGCCCGATTCGGTGCGCAACGTGCTCACCCGTGTCATCTCGATCTTCCAGTTCGATCAGGGCAGCGCTCTCACGCGCTTCCAGATCTGGGAGGCGGCGCGTGCGGCCATCGCCGAGAGTCCCATCGTCGGCTGGGGCCCGGACACGTTCCGCCTGCTCTTCCCGGTGTTCAAGCCCGCCGAGTACGTGGAGGCCGCCGGGTACCTGTCGGTCGCAGACAACGTGCACAACTACCCGCTGCAGCTCGCCACCGGCATCGGGATCCCCGGGGCGCTGCTGCTCTACGGGCTGATCGCGTACGCACTCATCTCCTCGGCCTCCGACGTACTCCCCCGTGGCAAGGGCGTCGAGCGATTGCTGCTGGCCGGATTCTGGGCGGCGGTGGTGGGTTACGTGATCCACCTGCTGTTCGGGCTCTCGGTCACCGGCTCCACGATCTTCCTGTGGCTGTCGATGGGCGTGCTCTTGAGCCCGGGCGCGCGGGCGCACGAGTACGCGGCACCGGGTTGGCGCGCGCTGGCGATACCGGCCGTGACCGCGCTCGCGCTGGTGGCCTTCGTGCTGAACGTGCGGTTCATCTCGGCCGACAACCACTACCTGAAGGGCCGCGTGCTCACCCAGGGCCGGGAGGCGGTCTTCGAGCTGGAGCGCGCCATCGCGCTCAACCCGTACAACGACATGTACCGGCTCGAGCTCGGCTCGTCATGGCAGCGGTTGTTCCAGGCCGCCGCCGAGCAGTACGACGAGACCGGCGACGAGCAGTGGCGCAGCGACGCGCTCGGCTATCTTGCGCAGGCCGAGGCCGCATACGCCGAGATGTTCGAGTTCGTGCCCGAGGAGTACGACACGTACGTCTTCGTCTCGAACATGTACAACCAGGCCGCGCTCTACCTCGATCCCGCGTTTTACGAGCAGGCTCTCGACGCGGCCGAGCGCGGCATCGCTGTCCAGAAGTACGGTCCGGCGGTGCGCGTCCAGCATGCGGTGGCGCTCGCCGGAGTCGGCAGGATCGACGAGGCTCTGACCGAGCTCGAGTTCGCCACCTCGCTCGACAGCCGCTACGTCGAGGCGTGGCTCATACTCGGCGACACGTACGCGCGTGTCGGCCGGATCGACGACGCCCGCGCCGCGTTCGAGCACGTGCTGCGTCGCTCACCCGATAATCCGGATGCGCTCGGGGCGCTTCAGGCCCTCGAGTCGGGCTCATCGACGGCCACGACACCCGCGCCCTGATCTCGAAAGAGAGGCATGATGGAACGACAGAGCGTCCCGCAGACCACGATCCAGCGACTGCCCGCCTATCTCCGGTGTCTGTTGCAGGCGCAGGAGCAGCGCATGCCGGTCGTCAACTCGGTGGAGCTGGCCGAGATGTGCGGCACCAACGCCGCCCAGGTCCGGAAGGACCTCTCGTATCTCGGCGAACTCGGGACGCGCGGCATCGGATATGACGTGAAGGCGCTCATCGCGCACATCTCCAGCGTGCTCGGCATCACCGAGCGGCGCCGGGCAGCGGTCATCGGATACGGCCGCTTCGGCGGCGCGCTGCTCGGCTACAGCGGGTTCGCCGAGCGCGGGTTCGAGATCGTCGCGGTCGTGGACGCCGACCCGGCCAAGGTGGGCACGCTCGTCCAGACGCCGTCCGGCGAGATCGCCGTGAGTGCGATCGACGACCTCGAGCGCGTGATGCAGGAAGCCGGCGTTGAGATCGCGATCCTCGCCACGCCCGCCAGCGTGACGCAGGGCATGGCCGACCGGCTCGTCGCAGCCGGGGTTCGTGCCATCCTGAACCTTGCGCCGGTCAGGCTCGTCGTCCCCGAGGGTATCGCCGTCCGACAGGTCTGTCTCTCCACCGATCTGCAGGTGCTCTCGTTCCACCTGGCACAGAACGCGCAGCACGGACCGCAAGGCGCCGACGAGCAGGAGTGAGGGTGGCAGACGAGGTTCCCATCACAGACGGCGGGCAGGCCGAGGTGTCCGAGCACGCTGAAGGGCTCGTGCCCGGATGGCTCGCGATCACCGTCCTGCTGCTGATGCTCGCGGTCGCCGCACTCGGCGGTTTCCTGGTTCGCGGGCTGCTCGTGAACGACCGTCCCGGTCCGCGCACTCCCTCCCAGTACGCGGTGGCCGAGTGGCAGCGGCAGGTCGACGCCGACCCCTCGGATCCTGACGCCCTCATCGGGCTTGGCTACGCGTTCCAGGAGGAGGGCAGGTACGAGGAGGCGCTCGCGGCCTACGCCGCCGCACTCGAGCTCGCACCGGGCAACACCGGAGCGCTCTACAACACCGGGATCGTCTACCTCGAACTCGGCCGAGGCGCGGAGGCCGAGGAGACGCTGTGGGACGTGCTCGAGGTCGCCCCTGACCACGTGCTCGCGGCCAAGGCCCTCGGCGAGTACTACACCGCCAAGGGGCAGTACAAGTCCGCACTCGTGGCCCTTGAGCCGGTCATCGAGGTGCGTCCCCAGTACGCGGACCTGCAGTATCTGGCAGGCAACGCGTGCGAGCAGCTCGGCATCACGGATACGGCCATCGAGTACTACCGCGGCGCGCTCACCTACCACCCCGACCACCTTGAGGCGCGTGAGGCGCTGGACCGGTTGGGAGCGCAGGAGTGAGCGACGTCTCGACACAGGAGGGGGTCGTGTCCGGGGAGCTGCAGACGAGCACGTCCGGGGAGCTGCAGGCCGAGCGCCGCCCGCTGCTTACGCCACTGCGCACCTTCAAGATCGTCGCGGTGGTGCTGTTCCTGATCCTGGTCGGCCTGCTCATCTACCTACTTCTGTTCCTGGGTCGTCCGGACGACCTCTCTGCGCAGGCGCCACGACAGGGCATCCAGCCGGTCTGGCAGGTGTACGGCCCCGGTGAGGGCTCCGCCCCGTTCTTCGACCGACCGATGGGCGTGGCAGTGGGACGTGACCGCCGGATCTATGTGGCCGATGCCGGCAACAGCCGCGTCTGCGTGTTCGACTCGCAGGGCCGGTACCTGTTCACGTTCGGCTCCTTCGGTGTGGCAAAGCCGGCTCCCGGTGGCGTGACCACGTACGAGCCGGGCTCGCTCAACTATCCGGTGGGCATCGACACCGACGACGAGGGCAACGTCTACGTCGCAAGCCTGTACAACGACTCGATCGAGGTCTTCGACGCGGACGGAACGCCGCTCCGGCGCTTCCCGGACCCGCTCGAGGTCACCGGCAAAGGCGGTTCGGGCGAAGGGGGCCGCGGCATCGCGGTCACCGATGTCGCGGTCAGCGGCGAGCGCGTCTACGCGACCGACGCGTACCAGGTCCTCGTGTTCTCGCTCGATGGTGAGCTGCTCGACCAGTGGGGCCGTCCCGGGTCCGATGAGACCGGTCTCGACCGCCCCAACGGCCTCGCGGTGAGTGCCGATGGCGGCAGAGTGTATGTCTCGGACTCCAACAACAGCCGAGTCACCGCGTTCACCTCGACGGGTGAAGTCGTGTGGCAGGTGGGGGAGCCATCGCGGGGCGTAGGCGACCGCGAACCGCGGGAGATCGACCTGCCCAGGGGCCTGGCCGTCATGTCCGACGGATCGGTCCTTGTGGCGGACGCGTTCGCGTTCGAGCTGGTACGCATCTCATCGCGCGGTGAGATCGTCGCCCGGTACGGTGAACGGGGTGTGGAGCCGGGGCAGTTGAACTTCGCCAACGACGTCGAGGTGCTTCGCGGCTTCGTCGTCATAGCGGATCGCGGCGTGGGCCGGATCCAGATGGTGCGCCTGATCGACTGATCTGCGGGCGACGATATCGTCTCATCGGCCTCGCTCATCCGGCCATCGGCGCGCGAGCCCGCTTGTGAGGCCCGTCATTTGCTATGATTACGATGGCTTACAGTGTACGGACGTACCCGGCGTGTGGAGGCAGGACGGATGACGGCACGGCGCGTCCTCATGATGGTGGTGTTGCTGGCCGTCATCGTGGCGATTCCTGCGCTCGCACAGGCGTATCCGAGCGAAGCCACGCCTGAGATGATCGAGAAGCTGCCGGCGATGAAGCTGTGGCAGCCCGACCCGGACGGCCCCGGTTCGTGGATCCCGCCCGACCCGGACACGGACTGCTGGATCTGCCACGGAACCCAGGAGGCCGACGAGCGCTCCGGTCCGCACGGCAACTACCTCACCACCACCAACAAGTGCGCCGTGTGCCACTCGGTGCATATGGCTCCCGCAGGAGGCGTCCTGCTCCTGCCTGCTGCAACCGTGAAGGACACCTGCGAGACGTGTCATGACGGCACTGGTGGCCGAGGCGTGTACGGCGCCATCGCCGCACGGGGGCTCACCGTCGAGTCACAGCACTCGGTCGAGGCCACCAACGCGATCCCCGGCGGCGACCCGTCCACCGGAGCCACGGCGACCGCCACGTTCTCGGGCGCGGGGGGTACGCTGACGTGCACCGACTGCCATAGCCCCCATGGTAACAACGTGGTCGAGCCGTTCACCGGAGACCGTGCGCGTTCCTCGGTGGACACCACGGTCACGTCCACGCGACTGCTCAAGAAGCGCCCCACCACCGGGACCGAGGATGTCGAGCGCTACGGTTCGGACTGGTGCGGCGCATGTCACAAGGGCCGACTGGCCGGTTCAGGCGAGTTCGGCAACCACCCGGTGGACTCGAGCGTGACGCAGACCGACACCGCGCCGTTCCACTACGACAACGTGGCGCGTGTGGTGGGCGCACTCGCGTCGACCACGGAGATGGGCACGCTCGGCAGGAACAACTTCGGCTACGTGATGCCGGACCCGCGCACTCCCGAGCAGGACGAGCACTACCCCATCTGTCAGCAGTGTCATGAGGACACGCGCGCAGTGGGCAATGTGGAGCTGCAGCAGATCGACACCACCGAACTCTACAGCGTGACGGCCACCGACGGCGTGAACGCCTCGGACAATCCGCGCTTCCAGGTCTTTCCTCATGAGTCAAACACGAGACGGCTGCTCGTCGAGCCGACGACCTCGCTGTGCACCAACTGTCATGGGCCGATGCCATAGTCCCTGGGGGAGTCCTTGAGCGACCCGGACATCCACACAGATAACGTGATCGCCGAGGACGACCAGCGTCCCGCCCCGGCCAGCCGTCGTGGACGGGGCGTCTTCGCAGTCGTGGTGCTTCTGTTGCTCGCGCTGTGTGCGATCACCACCATCACCCAATCCTACCTCGGCAGCGGTGATGACGAGGTCATCCGGAGCATCGCGCGCAATCTCGAGTGCCTTCAGTGCCACACCGAGCTGATCCCGGATTTCTCTCGCGACATCGTGCACGACCCGTTCATGGCCGAGCGGTGTACCACCTGCCACACGCCGCACGGGGAGATCCGCACTGAGACGGTGCTCGAGGGCGTCCGGATGGCGTGGGGCCGCATCCGAACGCTCGTGCAGTGGCTGCCGCTCAAGATCGCGCTCGACGTCTTCGACACGGGAGAGCAGACCGCCGACGAGATCGATGTCGACCGGATCAAGAGCACGACCACGACCGAGGTGGCCGACAAGCCCTCCGAGCTCGTGCTTCCCGGCAACGACCTGTGCTGGATGTGCCACGGGGGGATGGGCCCGAAACTCGGCGAGGCGTACACGCATGCGCCGTTCATGAACGGCAACTGCGTGGACTGTCACGACCCGCACGCGTCGGACTTCCGCGGCATGCTGGCGATGGACGTGCGCGACCTGTGTGTCACGTGCCATCGGGTGGGTCCGGAGATGGATCGCGACCAGGTGCATCCCTCGTTCGCCGCACGCGTGTGCCTGGACTGCCACGACCCCCATGCGTCGCAGTACCGGGGCATCCTCGTCGATAGCCAGCGCAACCTGTGCTTCACGTGCCACCCGTCGGTGGCCCGGCTTTCGCGTATGGGTGTGCAGCACCACCCGTTCCAGTACGACAACTGCACGGGCTGTCACGAGCCGCACGGCTCGAACTTCCGCCCGCTGCTCATCACCGCGCAGCCGGGGGTGTGCTATCTGTGCCATGACGACATCCGGCAGGACTTCCTGAAGCCGAGTCATCATCCGGTGGGGACCATCTCGCTCAACTGCAGCGACTGCCATGATCCTCACGCCACCAACTACGCCGGTCTGCTGTACGCCGAGGATAACGACATCTGCTACGCGTGCCATCGGGTGCCTATCCAGGCCTCGTACGACAAGTCCGCACACCGGTCGACGCCCTGCTGGCGGTGCCATACGCCGCACGGCTCTGACTGGGGCCCGCTGCTCAAAGGACCGCAGCCTGAGGTGTGCTTCCCGTGCCACGAGCGCAGGCACTTCGACGACCGCAAGGGCGGCTACTACAACCACCCCGTGCGGCCGGTCTACTATGATGTGAACGCGAAGAGCCGTCTGTCGTGCACGTCCTCATGTCACGGCCCGCACGGTACCGAGCACACGCGCATGCTGCGCTACTACGACGCTCCGTTCGACGGCAACTGCCTGATCTGCCACGGCGTCGTGCCCGGCAAGCGTGTCGGCATCGACTTCTAGACCACGACCGCGAGGAGAACGACACCGCATGGCCTTCAACCCGTTTGCCAGCTTCAAAGACGCTGACCGTCGCCCTCGCGCTCTCATCTGGACCTCCGTGGCGCTCATCGGGTTCGCCGCGTTTCTCATCGCAGCGCTCGGCGCGACGTCGAGCTACTGGTTCTGCGGCGGATTCTGCCACTCGGTCCAGCTCGACCCGGTGGTGGCCTACGACAACTCCTCGCACAACATGGTCGCCTGCGTGTCGTGCCACCTTCCGGTCAACGGAGACCCGGTCACGTTCCTCTACCACAAGGCGCATGCCGGCATCGTCGGTGCGTACGAACTCATCACGAAGACCTACCATGTGCCGCTCAACCCGGTGAGCCACCTCGCGCTCGACGGCGGTCACATGGGCTCGGAGCAGTGTCTTCAGTGCCACTCGGAGAACCGGACGATGACGCCCACCAAGGGCATCATCATCGACCACGAGGTCCACGAGGAGAACCACATCCACTGCACGGTGTGCCACAACCGTGTAGCGCATCCTGAGCGTGACCTCGAGATCACGATGGTGGATCCGGAGACCGGCGAGCCGGCGGCCCTGCACGCCGACTTCATGAGCATGACCGCATGCTTCCGTTGCCATACACTCACCGGCGAATCGCCGTCCGGCGCCGAGTATGCCGCGCCGGGAGAGTGCTCGGCATGCCACCCGGCCAACTTCGATCTCAAGCCTGCCAACCACAAGGACGAAGGCTTCTACCCCAAGGGCCACGCCGCGCTGGCGAACATGGAGATCGACCACGCCACGGGCCGTCCGGCGGAGAACGTCCGCAAGCCCGTCATTCACGGCGAGGACCATGAGAGCACCGCCACGGCCGGCTCGGACTACGCGCCATCGTCCGGTGACGACCACGTGCTCCACCTGGCGAGCGTCTCGGCGATCGACTACTGCAGCACGTGCCACCTGGTGGACCGCTTCTGCGTGGACTGCCACGGCGTGGAGATGCCGCACCCGGCGGGCTTCGTGACCGGTCACGGCGATGTGGGCAAGAGCAACCCGGATTCGTGTGCGATGTGCCACCTCGGCGAGGGGCGGCCGGTCGAGACGATGAGTATGGAGTTCTGCAACGCCTGTCACCACAAGACCGGTGATCCGACCAAGCCATGGATCCCGCAGCACGTGGGTGCGGTGCGCGAGTCCGGCGCCCAGGCGTGCTTCGAGTGCCACACCCCGACGTACTGCGCCGCGTGCCACGTGCGGGGCGGCCAGTGACCGACGGGCCTGTCGCGCGCGGCTTCGAGGTCAGGCCGCGCACGATCGTGATCGCCATGGTCGCGATCGCGGTCGTGGCTGCGATCGTGCTGGCGCTCTCGCTCATGGACTTCACGCGGCCGGGCAGCATCGAGTTCGCCGAACTCGCCGAGGGCCAGACCGTGGGCCTCGCCGGCGTCTTCCCGCCCGAGGGTGAGCCGCCGCTGGCCAATCCACTCGGCATCGTCTGGGACGGTGAGCGGCTGTACGTTGCCGAGTCCGACGCCGGCATCGTGCGTGTCTACGACGAGCGCGGCGGCGTCATCGGCGCGATCACGATCCCTGTGGCCGAGGGCGTGCCCTCGGCGTACCCGGCGGTGCTTGCGGTCGCTGGCGACCGGCTCGCTGTGGTGGACAACGCCGCGATGCGCGTGGTCGTCATGTCCGCGGACCCCGCCGCCGAGACGGACGCCGGGGACCTGGAGGCCGCGAGCGGCGCGAGCGCCCCGGCGGTCCTGTTCGCGCTCGGCGAAGAGGGCGACCCGCCCCGCCAGCCGACGGCGGTGACTGTGTACGGCGACGAGTACTTCGTGGCCGATGCCGCGGATTCGGATATCAAGGTCTACGACGCCGGGGGGCGGTTCGTGCGCAGCATCGCGGGCGACCTGTCGCCGCGGCTCACGTACGTGGGCGGCATGGTCGTCGACGACCGCGGGCTGTGCGTGGTGGACTCCAACGCCGGCCGGGTGCTCATCGTGGATCCCGGTACCGGTGAGGAGGTGCTCGAGTGCGAGGAGCGTTTCACGCTTCCCCGTGCGATCGTCTCGCTCGGCGAGGGGGCGGCCGTGGTCGACGCGTTCGCGCGCTCGGTCTCGATCATCGACGCCCACGGAGCGCTGGCCGAGTCGATCGACGCCGGGACCGTCCCGGAAGGCTCGATGGCCTCACCGCGCGGCGTTGCGTGGGTTCCTGATCCCGGCCGGCTGTACGTGACCGATACGGCGTCCGGGGTCGTCGTGGTGTTCAATGTCCAGCCCCGATGACGAGGCTCGTTCGGTGGCGGTGACCTCGGGCGTATGTCACAATGTACACGTGGCGGCCTATAGCTTCGTTCGGCTGCCGATCATTCTGGCACGTGGTCTGCTGCTCGGTCAGCGGTCGAGCACAAGGAGTGAGAGCACCCGAGTGATTCGAGTACCGACCATCCAGGCTTGCCAGTGGGTCGATCGACTGCCTGGTGAGCAGGCGTACGCGCGCGTGCTGCGCGTGCTGCTTCTTGGTGTGGTCGCCGCAGTGCTCGCGTCTCCCGCTGTCGCTTTCGCCGCAAGCCCGCACGTGGCATACGACTCCGGCTCGGCGGCATGCGACGCCTGCCACGCGCCGCACCAGGCGTCTTCCACGCGCTACCTGTTCAACGAGCGCGCCACCGCAGGCGGCGCGCGCGCCTCCCAGGCCGCGCTGTGCTATACGTGCCACGACGGGTCGACGGCCGGCAACGTCAAGACCGGGCCGTACTCGTTCGGCTCGGCGAGCGGGCACACCGTCGAGGAGCGCGGCCCGGGTGCCGCAGGCGCCGACCTCACCGACAGCTGCTCGTCGTGCCACTACGCGCACAACGACTGGACCGACGACGTGCGCCTCCCGCGCCCGACGATCAACGGCCGCGCGGTCACCGGCGCCGACACGAGCTGGTGCCTGGCCTGCCACGACGACGCGCAGAGCTGGTACGCCTCGACGACCACCACGCCCTACCCGCAGCTCTCCTCACCTGTGCGCGCTGAAGACGGCTATCCGGCGACCGGCACCTTCCCCGGCGCGACGGTCTACACGGACGCGGTGGCAAACCCCCACGCCTCGATCCCGGCGAGCATCGTACCGGGCGTGGCCGTGCCGAGCCGTGAGGCCACCCGCGCCGCCGGTGACTGCCTGTACTGTCACGCCGCGCACGGCGGCGTGAGCGAGCGCGACGGACTGCTCAAGCCCTTCGGGGCCTCGAGCGACTCGGTCGTCGACCGCGAGCAGGGCCGCTACGCCGAGCTGTGCTTCCGCTGCCACGCCGGCGCCGACTCCGAACTCGACTTCGGCGTCGCCGACATCAAGTCGCTCGTGACCCACGACGCCGACGACCCGGGGCACACCATCCGCACCGCCGGCGGCACCTACGCCCCCGGCTCGCCATTGCCGTGCTACGAGTGCCACAACCCCCACGGCTCGGCAGGGGGCAACACCCGCCTGATCGCCGACACGGTGGGCGAGGGGCTGGATCCCCGCACGCCGGCCGATCCGGAGAACGCCGGTGCGAGCGCGGATAAGGTCCGCCGGTTCTGCTTCGCATGCCATACCACGTATGACACCGCTCCCGTCGGACGGCCCTGGGGTTGGGACAGCGAGGCGGGCGAGTATGCTGCGGTGGGGGCGACCGACGACGTGGTCGGCCTTGCGCGGAGCGCGGCGGTGGGCGCCAACCTGCTGCGTCTTCCGTCCGCGACCGGCCACAACAAGGACGACCTCAACAGCTGCTACGACTGTCACGGTGACATCCACCGACCGATGGGCGGCGTCTCCACCGGTGGGGTGCCGTGCTCGGTATGCCACCAGGCCCTGAACGGTATGGCCCACAACCCGCCGGAGTACTACGGCGACACCGATACCTACCATCACGTGCTCACGGATCCGAACTGGGACCAGGCACCCGAGGACGGACCCTATCCTGTCTACGATCCGGTCACCTCGCCCACACTCTCGTGCGTGAGCTGCCACATGGATCACGGGCAGTATGAGGCACTGCCGGACGGCATCGGCAAGGCGTATTCGCTCAGGAGCAGCGCTCTCGAGGCGTATCCGACGCCGGTCAACACCGATGACGGACTGTGCCTGAGCTGTCACGATTACTCGCTCGGCGCGCGTATCCTGCGCAACGAGGAGGGCCAGAAGCCCAACGCGATGACCTCGACCACGGTTATGCGCGTCGAGGAGAACATGTGGTACGGGGATGCCACGGCTGACCCGCCGGTGCCGCCATCACCGCACAACTACACCGTACCGGGCGACTTCAACGACGGCTCGACCTTCTACGCCAACTGTGCGAAGTGCCACGGCACGCTCGGCGGGACGCTCTCGAGCGGGCAGTTCGCGGTCCACTTCTCTCCGGAGCAGCGACTCATCAACGCGCTTGGCGACGCCACCGTCTATGAGATCAACGAAGAGGAGATGTGCTTCCGCTGTCACAGCTACCGGGCCGATGGGCTGGCGGGTGACATCAAGCCGGTCGACGACAAGGACTGGTACGGCATCGCGGACATGAGTCGTGCGAGCCAGGCGATCTACTCGCAGATGGAGCCAAGTAACAACCAGTTCGGCCACAAGCCGCACGACTACAAGGGCTTGCACCTGATCGCGTCGGTCGATGAGACACAGGACTACATCAGCAACAACAAGCACGTCGAGTGCGCCGACTGCCACAACCATCATGTCGTCGGCAAGGTCCGCCACGTCTACGGCACCGATAACCGCGTATCCGGAGCGCTCAAGGGCGTGCGTGGCGTCGGGTTTAAGGACGGTGCGCTCGCCACGCTCGCTCAGGACAACTGGGCCATCGCCAACCCGATCTCATACGGGACCGGTGCGAGCGACGAGCTCGAGTACAAGCAGTTCGCCACGTACGAGTACGAGATCTGCTTCAAGTGCCACTCCTCGGCCAACACACGTCTTGCCGAGTGGGGCGGGAAGATGGTCTGGACCGACTGGTCGAACCCGTCATCGCCGGGCACGGGCACCAACACCAGCGTGAACAACTGGACCAATGTGGCCCAGGATTTCAACGTGGGTAACAACTCGCGGCACCCGGTCTTCGCCACGCTCGGCGGGTACTACTACCCGTCCGCCGAGGCCGATACGATGGTGCAGATCTCCGGGTACGCCGACACGGTCACACGTGGCACGAGCTCGCTTGAGGCGTACCAGGTCTCCAACGGCTGGGGCCAGGGCGACACGATGATGTGCTCGGACTGCCATGGTGACTCGAGCGCGCCCTACGCGATGGTCGAGGACCCGCCCGGGTCGGGTGTCTGGGTGCCGAACCCCGCGGCGGTGAACGTGCCTCAGGGCCCGCACGGCGCCTCGATCCGCTACTCGCTGCGTGGTCCGGGGACCGACTGGCCCGTCCGCACGGATCTGGCCACGCCGCGGCTGATCACGCTGAACGACCTCGGTGATGCGTCATATGCGTCGAACATCTTCTGCAGCAACTGCCATCCGGCTGAGAAGGCGATCGACAACCGCGCGCACTCGGCAAGCAGGCAGGGTCATGGACCGCGGGCATGCATCAACTGTCATGTGCTGGTGCCGCACGGGTCCAAGGTCTCGCGCCTCATCGGCGATCGTGAGACCATGCCGGCGCGCCTTGCCTACCAGGGCAACATCAACAACATGATGATGTCGAGCTACCAGAAGGGCGCCTCGACCAAGAACTCATGCTCCGTCGTCGCCGGCTCCGTGTGCACCGGCGGTAGCGGTCACAGCGTCACCGGCAACCGCACCGGCGGCAACTGGGAGAACTGGTAGACGCTCCTGCGGTATCCTGCGAGTATGTCCCGCACATCCGTTCTCGCACGCGTCGTCCGTGCGCTCACCTCCCGTCGCGCCTCGATGGCGCTCATGGCGTTCGTCGCCGTGGCAGGTGCGGTCGGGGCCTGGTTCCCGCAGCGAGCGCTCGTCTCGCCCGAGGCGATGGCCTCCTGGGAGGTCGATAACCCCGCGCTGGCAGGCGCTTCCCGGGCCCTCGGACTCGACGCGCTGTTCAGCACGTGGTGGTTCCTCGTCGCACTCGGCGTGTTCTCGCTGATGCTCCTCGTCGCCACCGCCCGGATGGCCGTCGAGGCCCGTGGCGCGATGGTCGGGCAGGCGGTGGCACCGCATACCACCGTGCCTTGCGTGTGCGCTGATGAGATGGCCGAGCGGGCGCGCACCGCGGGCTACCACGAGCTCCGCGGCACCGCAGACGGCGTCCGCGTCTTCATGCGCCACCGATGGGGGCTCTGGGGTCCGACGGTGCTTCACGCCGGCATGGTCGTCGCGCTCCTGGCTGCGCTGGCCGCCTCGGCGCTCACCTCGCAGGCCGTCCTCGACCTGTCCGAGGGCGAGGTGCGCGCTCCGGGAGACGACTACCTCGTGACCGAGTTCGACGTGCTCGGGCGCGCTCCGGAGGTCGGCCGGGCGATGCGTTTCGACGGGGCGAGCACCGAGACATGGCCGGACGGTTCGCTCAAGTCGGTCACCGCGACGCTGTCGGTCCTTGAGGGCGACGCTGGTTGGGTCACGCACACGAGCTCGCCGAACGCGCCGTTGAGCCTGCATGGCCACACCATCTACGTGCTCCCCGGCGACTTCGGAGACGCGGCCTTCCTGGCTGTCACTGCCGCGGATGGCACCGAGTACCGGCTCCGCACGGAGTTCACGTTCGTGCCGGAGGGAGAGGCGGGTTACGCGCAGGTCGTCCCGGCGGGAGTGCCGGTGATCGACGCACGCTGGGACCCGCATGGCGTTCGCGGGCCCGCCGCTCTTTCGCTGCGCCCGGCAGGCGACTCGGGCGCCGAGCCCGTGGCGGTGGCGCCCGGCGAGACCGTCGAGGTGGGGGACTACACGGTCACGCTCGTGGGTATGGCACAGTGGATGGCGTTCCGCATCGTCCGTCCCTATGCCATCGGCGTGCTCTTCCTCGGCTTCGGTATCATCGGGCTTGGCTCACTCATGCTCTATCTGTGGGTCCCGCGTGAGCTCGTGATCGTGCCGTCCGCCGATGGCGTGCGGTACGGCTGGCGAGCGGCGAGGATGGGGCGTACGTACCTTGCCGAGCGAGACGCCATACTCGGCCGGGCCCCTGACGCAGGAGAGGACAGATGATGCAGCAGGCACTGGCGGTCGAGACGCCGCTTCACATCGCCGCACTGGCGATCTACGCGCTCGCGGTGGGCCTCACGCTCTTCGGTGTCTTGATGTCACGTCCGGCGTTCGTGCGAGCCGGGCACATCGCCGCAGTGGCGGGGCTTGCCGTGCACTCCGCAGCGCTCGGACTACGCTGGTACGGTGCCGGTCATGGCCCGTACCTGACGCGGTACGAGGTCCTCTCATCCAACTCCTGGGCGGCGATGACGCTCTTCGAGCTGGTGGCGCTGCGCGACCGGCGGATGCGCGGATTGGCCATGCTCATCTATCCGGCGGCGCTGTTGACCCTCGGCATCGGCGTGTACACCGGCCCGGAGGTGCAGACCCTGCCGCCAACCTTCACCGGCGTCTGGCTCGTGCTGCACGTATGCTTCTACTTCGTGGCGTTCGCCGCGGCCCTGCTCTCGCTCGGCTACGGCCTCGCACACGTCGCCCGTGACACACGGCTGCTTGCGCGCGTGCCGGCGCTGCCGGACCGGGGCACCCTCGACCGCGAGTCGTACCGGTTCGCCGGCCTCACGTTCGCGTTCTGGGGCATCGGCATGCTGACGGGTGCGATCTGGGCGTACTACTCCTGGGGCCGCTTCTGGGGCTGGGACCCGGTGGAGACGTGGTCGCTCGTCACGTGGTTCGTGTACGGTATCTACCTGCACGCGCGCCGGTTCTACGGGCTCAGAGGGCGCAAGGCCGCGCTCCTCTTGCTTCTCGGCTTCGTGCTGGCGATCGGCTCGCTCTTCTTTACATCGCTGCTCACGACGTCGCTCCATTCCGAGTACTTCAGCTCGTGAACGGCGCGTCGGGCAAGGAGAGGCCATGAGGGATCTGCGAACACCGGTGGTCACCGTGCTGCTCCTCGTGGTGGTCGCCGGCATCCTGACGGGATGCGCCGCCCGCGACGCGAGCGGGCATCCCGCCGCTGCCGTCGTCGAGGCCCTGCTCGAACTGCGGCGCGCCGATGTGCGCGACCCTGCCTCGTACGCGCCGCTCGTGCGCGAATCTCGCGTGGCCACGGCGCTCGCGTCGCCGGCCGACGATGTAGCCGGCACGCCGCGGGTGCCCGGGTGGGAGCCGCCGTACGTGAGCGCGGAGACGAGCGTGTCGGCTGACGTGGTCGTGGTGTGGAGGCCCGACGAGGCGTTCACCGGGTGGCCCGTTGCGACCGTCTTCCTGACCATGCTCGAAGACGGGGCGTGGGTGGTCGTCGACGCGGTCGAGGTCGACGATCCGCCGCCTGCCGGTGATGAATCAGAGTGAACGCACGAGGCCGTAGAACGCTCACAGATAACGGCTTCCGCCTCTGACGTGCTGCGTAAGCGCAGGTAGAGGCGCATCTTCGTTATTGATGTCGCAATGTCTTCTCGCGATGCGCTACAATGCGACTGTCTGCACCTGCCACGGGAGGCCCCGAGATGTCTGACCCTCGCACAGCCCCGGACGCCACGCTCTACCGGCTGTCGCTGTACCACTGCTACCTCGGAGAGCTTATCAGGGTCGGCGCGCCCGAGCGCATCACCTCTCGCCAGCTCGCCGAGGAGCTGAACATCAAGGAGGAGACGGTCCGTCGCGACATCTCCTTCGTCGGCGACATCGGCCGTCCTGGCGCGGGGTACGATCCGATCGTGCTCTACTCCGAGTTCACCAAGTTCCTCGGCCTGTCCGAGGAGTATCCGATCATCAAGGTCGGGACGACCAAGATGCTCGAGGCGCTCCAGGTGGTCTTCCCCGCGGAGCGCTACGGGATCAAGCCGGTCGCGTACTACTCTGAGCTTCCTGAAGACTCGGGGACCGAGGTCGGCGGAGTCGAGGTCAAGCATCTTACCGACATCCCACGTCTCGACGCTGGCCTCGGCGTGTCGGTGGCGCTTGTCGCGTGCTCGCCGGGATGGGTCCAGATCACGCTCGACCTGCTGTCCGGAGCGGGCGTGAACGGCGTCTTGCTGCTCACCCCGATCATCCGCGTGCGCCGGCCCGAGGGCATGAACGTCACGCAGCTGCGCATGCCGTGCGACTTGAAGTCGCTGGCGTGCCGGTGCCGTGTGCCCGTGGGTACCGTCGGCACGATGTAGTCGGCGCGGCGGGCGAGTGGTCGTGCATCCGAGTGCCGCGCAGCGTTCCCGCGATCCGCGGGCGCGCCGGTGTCCGGTAGCTCTCGTCCTGGCGGGTCTGCTGATCACCGCGTGCGCTGGCTGTGCGGCGCCCGACGCACAGGCCGGTGACGCTGTCCCGGAGGTGACGTCGGCCCCGATCCCGGTCGACGTCACGTCACCGGAGAGCGCCGTGCGCTCCTATCTGGAGCGGATCAGCTTTGCCTACCGGGTGCTCGATTCGAGCGTCGCGTCTTCGACGGTGACCATCGCCGAGTCCGTGCGGGTGGACGCGTATGTCCAGCTCAATGCCATGGAAGGCCGTGGACTCGATCAACGCGTGGAGGAGCTCGCGATCACGTCGGTGTCGCGAGAGGAGACCTCGGCGATCGTCACCGCGCGCGAAGAGTGGGCGTACCGCTACTTCTCGCTTGAGACGCTCAAGTATCTTTCCGAGGTGCTCACCGCGAGCTACGAGACGACCTACACGCTGGTTCTTGAAGATGGCGCCTGGCTTGTGGACCGGGTCGACGCGCGCCCGCTCGGCGAGATCCGCTGAGTCGCCCGCCCGGCCGCACGCGGCTGCCACGCGGACAGCGGCAGACAGAGTGTCAGCCGACGCACGGTGCAGGGCATCGTCGCCCGGCGTCGAATCCCTGCTCCAGGCACTGTGCTATACTGCGCCGTCGTCGTGTTGGAGACCCCGCGCCCCGCGCGCTTCGAGAGGACCTCACCTCATGGCCAAAGCGGACCTGGTCCTGCTGCACGCCCCGAGTGTCTACGACTTCCGCGAGACCTCGATCATGTACGGCCCCGTCTCGGACCTCGTGCCGTCGAGCCCCATCTTCGAGATGTATCCGCTCGGCTTCACCACCATCGCCGAGTACATGGAGCGCCACGGCCTCATGGTCCGCCTCACCAACCTCGCCGTGCTCATGCTCGCCAAGCCGAAGTTCGATGTAGAGCGGGCCATCCGGGAGATGGACCCCGTCGCGTTCGGCATCGACCTCCACTGGGCGCCGCACGCGCATGGCTCGATCGAGATCGCCCGGCTGTGCAAGAAGTACCATCCGGACACGCCGGTGATCTTCGGCGGTTTCACCGCCTCGTACTTCCATGAGGAGCTCGCGGCGTACGACTGCGTGGATTACGTGGTCAGGGGAGACTCCACCGAAGAGCCCTTCACGCGTCTGATGTTCGCGCTCAAGCGCGGCGGCAGCGTGACCGACATCCCCAATCTCACCTACACCGACTCCTCGGGTGCGGTGGTCGTCAATCCGCTCACCTACGTGCCGGACACGTTCGACCACGTGAACCTGGATTACAGCTTCTCCATGCGCTCGGTCATCCGCGATCGTGACATGGTCTCGGCGCTTCCGTTCAAGGGGTGGCTGTCGTATCCGGTCTCCGCGTCGCTCACGTGCCGAGGGTGCACGCGCAGCTGCGTGACGTGTGGTGGCTCGGCGACCGCCTTCCGTCAGCACTACAAACGCGACCGGGTGGCGTTCCGCGATCCCGAGCTCCTCGTCCGCGATATCGCGCACATCGGCAAGCACATCCCGGGGCCGGTCTTCGTCCTGAACGACTTCCGGCAGGCCGGCGAGGAGTACGTGCAGGCCTTCATCACCGGGCTCAGGCGCATCGACTTCAAGAATCCCATCGGCTTCGAGTTCTTCACGCCGCCCTCGGAGGACTTCTACGCGCTCCTCGACGAGAACCTGAACGACTACTCCGTGGAGGTCTCGGCCGAGAGCCACGACGACGCGGTCCGCGCGGCGTTCGGCAAGCCGTACACGTGGGAGGCGCTCGCCGAGTCCGTCGGCCACGCGTTCAAGCACAACTGCCAGCGCTTCGACCTGTACTTCATGACCGGCATTCCCACGCAGACCGCCGAGTCGGTGCTCGGCACCGCAGACGCGGTGGCCGAGCTGTATGCGCGTATCGGCGACGATCCGCGCCTGCTCCCGTTCATCGGGCCGATGGCGCCGTTCCTCGATCCCGGCTCGATGGTCTATGAGGACCCTGAGCGCTACGGCTACACGTTGCGCGCGCGGACCCTTGAGGAGCACCGCCAGCGCCTCACGCTACCGTCGTGGAAGCACATCCTGAACTACGTCCCCGACGCGATGACCCTCGATGAGATGGTCGAGTCCACCTACGAGGCCGCCATTGGCCTGAACCGCGTCAAGGCGCGCGTGGGAGCCATCGACCCGAAGACGGCCGCAACGACCGAGCGCCGCATCCTCGAGGCGCAGATCGCCATGTCGCGCATCGATCACATCATGGGACACGAGGAGCCCGAGCGCGGCGTCATGCTCGCCGAGTTCAAGCGCGAGATCGACGCGGTCAACGAGAGTACCGTGTGCGAGAAGTCCGAGCTCAACTGGCCCGCGCGCCTGGATGCGGGGCACTTCTTCAACAACGCCGCGCTGTGGCTGCGGGTCAACCTCGAGACGATCTTCCCACGTCTGCGCCGGATCGACCGCCGGTTCATGGAGGGCCGCTGACGATGGCGCCGCGCGCTCACGAGCCTGCACCCGGTCGGCCCACCACCGACCGCGTCAAGCACATCTTCAGCACGATCGCGCCGGAGTACGATCGCTTCAACCAGCTGTCGAGCCTCGGCATCGACCGCTACTGGCGGGCGCGCACCGTCACGCTCGCACGCCTTCGCCGGAACTCGCAGGTCCTCGACCTGGCGGCCGGCACCGGTGACCTCACGATGGCGCTGGCCGCCCGTGGCCGTCCGGCCCGGATACTCTCCACCGACTTCGTTCCCGAGATGCTCGAGGTCGGCCGCGAAAAGGCCGCCGCGTACGAGGGGGAGACCAAGATCGAGTTCGCGGTGGTCGACGCGCTCGACATCCCGTACGCGGACGAGAGCTTCGATGTCGTCACGGTCGCGTTCGGCGTGCGCAACCTGCCGGACCGCGCGCAGAACTTCCGAGAGGTACACCGCGTGCTCAAGCCCGGCGGCCGCTACGTCGTCCTCGAGTTCAGCCGGCCGCCGTTCCCGCCGTTCCGCGCGCTCTACCACTTCTATCTGCGGACCGTCATCCCGTTCCTCGGCGGGCGTCTGACAGGCGACCGCGAGTCCTTCCAGTACCTCAACGACTCCATCCTGCAGTTCCCGGGGCAGGTGGCGCTTGCCGGCGAACTCCACAAGGCGGGCTTTGCCGAGGTCAACTGGCACAACCTCACGTTCGGCATCGTGGCGGTGCACGTCGCCACGAAGTAGGCGGGTGTGGAGCGCGGTGCCGCGAGCGTGTAGGATTGGTTCCCGGTCCGCTCTCGAGCCCGCGGAGGTCACAGACGATGCTGCTGCTTGCCCGGTACGTGCTTCCTGTGAGCGGCCCTCACATCGAGGACGGCGGCGTGGTGGTGCACGATGGGTCCATCGTTGCCGTCGGCCCGCGTAGCGATCTGCTCGCAGCCTATCCTGACGAAGAGGTCGCCGACTACGGCCTGGCCGCGATCATGCCGGGCTTCGTGGACCTCCACACGCACCTTGAGTACTCGATCTTCCGCGGCGTGGTCGACGATCTTCCGTACACGCAGTGGAAGATGGAGGTGCACCGCCGGGAATCGCTTCTGTCGGAGCAGGACTGGGCGGACTCGGCGCGTCTTGGTGCCGCCGAGGCGATCCGGTCCGGGATCACCACCATCGCCGACGTCACGACCTCGGGGGTGTCGGTGGACGCGGCCAGGGACGCGGGGCTGCGTGGCGTCATCTACCGGGAGATCTCCACCATGGATGTGGACGCCGTGGATGCGGAGCTCTCCGCCGCCTTCGCGGACATGGAGGCATGGGCGGGCCGAGTGGACGGAGGACGGCTGCTCATCGGCATCGCGCCACACTCGCCGTACACGTGTCATCCCCGTTTGTTCCAGGCGATCGCGGATGCGGTCGGTGACGCGGACACGCGCGTCGCGATACACCTCGCCGGCTCGCGCGACGAGTACGACTTCGTCCGGTACGGGTCGTCCCCGCTCGGCCAGGACTTCCGTATGCAGTCCGGCTGGGGCGAGGAGGCCTGGATGCCCACGGGCGTGAGCCCCGTGCGGTACGTCTATCAGTGGGGCGTGCTCGACCTCAAGAACGTGCTCGCGGTGCACTGCGTGCACGTGGATGACGACGACATCGCCATCCTCGACCGCGCCGATGTCTCCGTGGCGTACTGCGCACGCTGCAACGCCAAGCTCGGCATGGGGACCGCGCCGCTCGGGGCGTTCATGGCGCGCGACATGCGCGTGGGCATCGGCACCGACTCACCGGCGTCCAACAGCACGATGGACTTCTTCGACGAGATGCGGGTCGGGCTGCTCATCCAGCGCGGCATGCGCCCGGACCAGGGCTTCTACAGCTCGGAGACCTTCGTCCGGCTCGCAACGGTCGATGGCGCGCGCGCACTCCACCTCGATCACCTCGTCGGCACGCTCGAGCCCGGCAAGCGCGCTGACATCATCGCGGTAGACCTCTCTCACAGCTACCAAGTCCCCACCCAGAACCCGTACAGCGCCCTCGTGCACACCTCCAACCAGGAGGACGTGCTCATGACGATGGTCGATGGCCGAGTGCTCTACGACCGCGGCCGGTTCGTCACGCTCGACCCGGAGTCGATGCGCGAGCGCATCGAGGAGATGCGCCTGAAGGTCAGGGACTGAGCACCGATGCGCGAGCACGGGCAGGTCATCACGGTGCGTGATGGAGCGGTCGACATCCGCATGCAGGTCTCGGCGGCCTGCGGTGGTTGCAGTGTCTGCTCGCGGGGAGGCGGCGAGACGGTCATGCGCGACGTAGCCGACCCGCTCGGCGTGACCGTGGGCGATGAGGTGGAAGTCACGATCCCCGACACCATCCGCTCGCGCGCTGCGGTGGCGGTTTTCGTGCTCCCGGTCTTCGCCATGCTTGGCGGATACTTGGCGGGCTTCTTGCTTGGTCGCTGGCTAGGTTGGAGCCCGGACATGGCGGGGCTGGTCGTCGGTCTGGTCTCGGCGAACATCGCGCTCATCGGCGTGCGCGCCGCAGAGCGCCGGCTTAAGCGCAACGACCGCTTCTCGCCGCAGGTCAGTGCTATACTCGCGCGAGGCCACGAGCGCACCTGACGCGTCGGCCTACAGTATCGACCATCGAGGAGGTAGCAGCACGTGAGTGACCAGGATTTCTTCTTCGACGAGGAGGACGACGCTCAGCCGTCGCCTGCCCGCCCGGCAAAGACCGAGCAGCGCAAAGCGGCTCCCGCTCCGCGGAGCACGTCGTCGAAAGGCGAGAGCGCGAGTTCGCCGGCGTTCTTCGAGCAGAGTGTCAGTATGATGGTCGCTGCCCTCATGGCCGTCATCGGCTTGCTGGTGGGCGTGATCATCGGCTTCGTCATCGCCCCGGCAGATGGCGGGAGCGCCGTCCCGACGAGCCCCGCGAGCAGCTCCGCACCGGCGCCGTTGCTCTCACCCGACCAGCTTGAGTCGGGCGCGCTCCCGGAAGGCCATCCGCCGATCGACAGCATGACCGGCGACATGGGTGCAGAGACGACCGAGACCGCGCCCGTCGAGGACGGGGCCGACGCGGAGTCGGAGACCGAGTAACCGTTTCGCTTTGAGGCCCGACCGCCTCGATCGGCCGGGCTTTCTCACTGTATGGAGGTTCAATGGGATCGAAGTCGCCTATGTCGGTCAACAAGTCGCAGACGCCGGCGTGGATGAAGGTCGTGATCATCATGGTCGCCGCCTCGTTCGCGGTCGGTGGCGTTGCGGTCATCTTCGCTGGCGCGCTCGGTGGCGGGACGCCCGCCCAGCAGTCGTCGACCGGCGGGGGGCTGTTCGCCGAGTCGTATCAGCCCCGGGTGGATGCCGCGCTGATCGCCATCCAGTCCAACCCGGACAACCCTGACGTGGTCGCTCAGGCGGGACACGCCTACTATGAGTGGGCCGCCGAGGTCTATCAGTCCGGCCAGGCGGCGGCTTCGGTGCCGTTCTGGCTGAGCGCCGTGAGCTACTACGACCAGGTGCTCGCGATGCGCCCCGATGACGAGGTCGTGCTTGGCAACAAGGCGTTCGCCCTGTACTACGCGAGCAGCCCGGATGCCGCCGCCGCACTCGAGGCGTTCCTTGACGGCGCCGCCGGCTCGCAGGCGCTCGCGCAGCAGCTCGAGACCGCGCAGCAGATGCTCGCCGAGGTGAACGCCCAGGCGGCGCCCGTGGCACCGGACGGGACGTCCGAGGAGACGGTCACTCCGTAACGCGAGCGAGCATGACGCATGACGAAGGCCGACCCGCGACGGGCCGGCCTTCGTGGTTCTCGATGCCGCACCTCACATGCGGGTCTGGCCGAGGAGCGCCCGTGCCTCCTCCGGCGAGCGCGAGCATGAGAAGATGCCCGTGAGGCGTGTGAGCTCGAGGATGCTGTCGACCGATTCGTTGGTCACGAGTACGAGTCTGCCTCCGCTTGCCCCGTACTCCTTGGAGAGTGACAGCAGCAGCCCCAGTCCGGAGCTGTCGAGATGGTCGATCGCCGAGAGGTCCACGACGGTCGCCGGTGGTGCGTGCTTCAGGACCCGGTCGATCGTCATCCTGAAGGACGCGCACTCGCTGTAGTCCAGGTCACCCCCGAGCACCACCGTCCAGTGGTCGGGCGCTTCTTCGAGGTAGATCGTCAGTGCCATACCCCCCCCCTGTCATGGCTCGGCTGCATCCATATCGTACCCGCGGGTGCCCGGCGTCTACCCCAGCTGTGTTCGGCAGTCCTCGGTGTGCTGGTCACCCATGAACCTTGCGGGTACAATCGGGACGCGAGACCGGCCCCCGGAGAAGGCGGTACCCTCACGATGGAACTCGATGTCACCAAAGAGCAGTCGGGCACGACCTGTACGGTCATGCTCAACGGTGAAGTGGATGTGTACACGTCGCCCCGCTTGAAGCAGGAGCTTGGTGATCTCATCGATGCGGGATGCGTCGATCTCGTGGTGGGCCTGGACGGCCTCAGCTTCATCGACAGTTCGGGTCTCGGTGTGCTGGTGAGCGCGCTGCGTCGCGCCAAGGAGCACGGCGGGACCCTGCGGCTCGTGTGCACCAGCGAAGCGATCCTGAAGATATTCAGGATCACCGGCCTGGACAAGGTCTTCCCGCTGTTCTCCGAGGTCGAGGAAGCACGCGGGTTCTAGCACGCACGTCCGGCGCATCGGGCAACGGTGACGCCGGGCCGGGCGTTCGATCACACGCAAGGAGTGGTCCGTTTTGTTCGGTATCGGCGGGTGGGAGCTCTTCATCATCGCGGCGCTTGCGCTGCTTCTCTTCGGCCCCGACAAGCTGCCGGAGTTCGCACGCACCCTTGGCAGGCTGGTCCGCGACTTCAAGAAGTACCAGGACCTGATGGAGTCCACCATCCGTGCCGAGATGTACACCGCTGACACCCGCAAGGACGCGGAGGACAAGCCCGATCCGTTCAAGAAGGGCAAGGCGTTCCGCGAGAAGGTGCAGTCCGGCGATTACGACACCGCGTCCACGGGCGAGATCACGCGCCCGGAGGGCGATTCCGACGCGGACGTGCACGTGGAGGCCGAGGCGGGGCAGCCCGCGTCCGCGGACCGAGGCGAGCTGCCGCCTGACCACCCGCTTCATGATCGCTACGCGGCGGGCGAGGACATCGGCGTGGATGAGGACCTCGATCTGTCGTCGCTCGAACCGGACGACCTGGGATGGGTGCCCGGCGCGGCGAGTGGCGACGACGTGGGAGAGGAGGGGGGCGAGGACGAGGCGTAAGCCCGGTCCGCAGCTATCATGCCTATCACTCCCAAGCGCATGCCCTTCATGGGCCACCTGAACGAACTGCGCAAGCGGCTCACGGTCGTCGCGATCGTGATGTCGGTGCTCACGCTGGTGGGATACCTCTTCTCCGACCAGATATTCATGCTCCTGGTGGCGCCGATGCGCCCTGTGATCGGGGACCAGAGTGCGTACGTCTTCGACATCCTCGAGGCGATGGTGAACCGCTTCCGTCTCGGGCTCTTCGGCGCGCTCGTGGTCGGCAGCCCGGTGCTCATCTACGAGTCGCTCGCGTTCTTCCTCCCCGCGCTCAAGCCCAAGGAGCGCCAGTGGTTCGTGTGGACGTTCATCGCGGCTGTCGTCCTGTTCCTCGCGGGCGTGGCGTTCTGCTACTTCCTCGTGCTCGAGCCGAGTACCGAGTGGCTGGTCGAACAGAGCGGTGAGACGTTCGAGCTGTTGCTGCGCGCGCAGAGTGCCATGACGTTCGCAATGTGGTTCCTGGCCGGGTTCGGCATCGCCTTCGAGGTGCCGGTGGTCGTGTTCTACCTCGTGTACTTCGGTGTGGTGCCCTACGACAAGCTCCGCAAGAACTGGCGCGTCGTATGGGTCGTCATCGTGATCGTGGCCTCGATGATCACGCCCGACTGGAACCCGTGGTCGATGCTCGCGCTCTCGGGAGCGATGGTCTTCCTGTTCGAGGCGAGCATGCTCCTCGTCCGTATCATGCTCGCCAAGAAGATCAAGGCCCAGAAGCTCGCGGGCCTGGCCGACGACGTGGACTGACGCATGCACGAGGCGGGGATCGCGGCGGGGATACTCAAGACGGTCATCGATGCGGCCGAGGGTGCTGGCGCGTCACGTGTGAACACCGTGGACGTGACCGTCGGCGAACTGACCGAGGTCGTGGAAGACGCGCTGCACTTCGCATGGGGCGCCGCCACCGATGGCACCATCGCGCAGGGATCGAAGCTCGAGATCACGATGCTCCCCGCACGCTCACGCTGCGCGGACTGCGCGGAGGTGTTCGGCCATGGACGCTATGACGGCGGCCGGTGTCCCGCCTGCGGGGGCTACGTCGTCGACCTGCTGGCCGGCCGCGAGCTCCGGGTCGACGGCATCGACATCGACTGAGGGTAGGCGAACGTGAAGATCGACATCGGAGAGCGGATACTCGCCGCCAACGACGACCTTGCAGCGGGCAATCGCGAACTGTTCGCCGAGCACGGCGTCTACGTGCTCGACCTGATGGCGTCGCCGGGCGCGGGCAAGACCTCCACGATCCTTGCGACGATCGACGCGCTCAGGGACCGTTACTCGATCGCGGTCATCGAAGGCGACATCGCGAGTAAGGTCGACGCCGAGAAGGTGCGCGCACATGGCATCCCGGCGGTGCAGATCAACACCGGTGGCGCGTGTCACCTTGAGTCCGCGATGATACGCCGCGCGGTGGACACGCTCGATCTTGATGCACTCGACCTCATCATCATCGAGAACGTCGGCAACCTCGTGTGCCCCTCGGACTTCGACCTCGGCGAACACGCCAAGGTGATGATCCTCTCGGTGCCTGAGGGGCACGACAAGCCCTACAAGTATCCGAACATCTTCCAGGTCTCCCGCGCGGTCATACTGAACAAGTACGACACCGTGGGGGTCTTCGACTTCGATGAGGCCGAGTTCCGCGAGGTGGTCGGCAGCCTCAACCCGCACGCGCCCATCTTCCCGGTCTCGGCGACCAAGGGCGACGGCGTGGACGCCTGGGCCGAGTGGCTGGCCGAGCGGATCGAGGCGGTCAAGGAAGGGGGCTCAGCATGATGGAGCGCGCCGAGGCCTTCGACCTCACCTGCGCCAGCATCCCCAACCGCAACCTGGTGAACCACTGTGTCGCCACCGAGGTCATCATGGAGGCGCTGGCACGTCACTTCGAGCTTCCGGAGGCCGACGTCGAGCGCTGGGCGCTTGCGGGCCTGCTGCACGACCTCGACTACGCCGAGACCGCCGAGGACTTCGAACGGCATGGCGTGGTCACCGCCGAGATGCTCGAGGGGCGCATCGACGACGAGATGCTGCACGCCATCCTCGCGCACGCGGGCAAGGCCCCGCGCGAGAGTCTGATGGACAAGGCGCTGTACGCCGCGGATCCCACCACCGGGTTCATCGTCGCGGCAGCGCTCGTTCGACCCGACAAGTCGCTCGCCAACGTCGAGGTGCGCTCGCTTCTCAAGCGGTGGAAGGAGAAGGCGTTCGCCCGCGGCGCGAGCCGCGAGCAGATGGCCGCGTGCGAGGAGCTCGGCATGTCACGCGAGGAGTTCCTCGCGCTTGCGCTCGGCGCGATGCAGGAGCGCGCTGCCGAGATCGGACTCTAGACGGCAGGCCACCGGCCGTCGCCCGCTCATCGCTGTCGCGCGCCGAGGGACGCCTTCCGGTAAGCCACGGTTAGGTTCCCGGCTTGACGCGGCGTATATACTCGGCAGGAATCGCCCCCGTACCGGTCGGAGCCGCACACATGCGCCTCGTCATCTCTGAGAAGAACATCGCGGCCCGCCGCATCGCCGAGATTCTGGCGGTGGGCAAACCCACGGCCGAGAAGGTCTACTCCACACCCGTCTACCGCTTCCGCCGTGACGGCGAGGACTGGGTCTCCATCGGCCTGAAGGGCCACATCATGCAGGTCGACTTCGCCCCGCTGCTCGGGGAGGCGGATGTGCGCGCGCTTGCGGAGTCGGATCCTCGCGTGCTCGCGGGTGGCGCGGACGAGTTGCTCGCCGCCGAGGGCGGACTCGACCTCAAGCGCTGGCGTCTGGAGACGCTGCCGGTGCTGGCGCGCGTCGACGTGGAGAAGGTGCCGAAGGAGAAGGGCATCATCCAGTCGATCAAGAACCTCGCCAAGAAGGCCGACCAGGTCATCATCGCCACCGACTTCGACCGTGAGGGCGAGCTCATCGGCGCGGACGCTCGCGACGTGGTGCGCTCGGCGAACAAGACCGTGCCAGTGACGCGCGTGCGCTTCTCGGCGATCACGCGCGACGAGATCGAGCGGGCATTCGCCGAGGAGGACGAGCTGTCCGAGGCGCTTGCGCAGGCCGGCGAGACGCGGCAGGAGATCGACCTGATCTGGGGCGCGGTGCTCACGCGCTACCTCACGCTCACGCTGCAGAAGGTGACGCGCAAGCCCTTCGGTGACGTGCTCTCGTCCGGGCGGGTGCAGACACCCACGCTGAAGCTCATCGTGGACCGGGAGCGTGAGCGCGAGGCGTTCACCCCCGAGGACTACTGGGTGATCAAGGGCGCGTTCTCCGGCGATGGCGAAGACTTCACCGCCGGACACGCCACGGAGCGCTTCTCGGCGGAGGCCGACGCGCGCGCGGTACTCGAAGCGGTCGCCGGCGCGTCGGAAGGCGTCGTCGCCGCCGTCAAGCGGACCCGTCGCCAGGCGGCTCCACCGGCGCCCTTCAACACCACTGCGCTCATGGCTGCTGCGGCGTCTGAGGGACTCTCTCCCTCACAGACGATGCGGGTGGCCGAGTCGCTGTACATGAGCGGCTACATCTCCTACCCGCGTGTCGACAACACCGTCTACCCGCCGAGCCTGGACCTCAAGGGCATCCTGCGCTCGCTGGCCGAGGTCCCGTTCTACCGCGAGTACGTGCATGGCTTGCTCGCCAAAGACGCGCTGGTCGCCACGCGCGGCTCGAAGGAGACGACGGACCATCCGCCGATCCATCCCACGGGCGCCGCGGACCCTGACAAGCTCGATCCGCAGGCGTGGAAGCTCTACAACCTGGTCGCGCGCCGCTTCATGGCCACCCTCTCGGGCCCTGCCACGATCGAGGGCACCCGCGTGGACCTCGATGTGCGCGGCGAGCGGTTCGTGGCAAAGGGCGACGTCGTGGTCGCACCGGGCTTCCGGGCCATCTACCCGTACGGGCTGCGCAAGGACGAGCATCTGCCCGCGCTTGCGGAGGGCGATCAGGTGGCGTTCCTCGGCGCTGAACTGGAGGCCAAGCAGACGCAGCCTCCCGCGCGGTTCTCCCAGGGCAAGCTCATCCAGGAGATGGAGAAGCTCGGGCTGGGCACGAAGGCCACCCGGCACGACATCATCCAGACCCTCTACGACCGCAAGTACGTGCAGAACGATCCCGTGGAGCCCACGTTCAAGGGCAGGAGCGTGATCGAGGCGCTGTCCACGTACGCGAGCGAGATCACCACGCCGGAGATGACCGTCGCGCTCGACCGGAAGATGGACGACATCGCCAACGGCCGCGCGACCCTCCCGGAGGTCGTGGCGTTGTCCCAGGACGACCTCGCCCAGGTGCTCCAGGAGCTCCTGCCGCGGGTGACCGAGGTCGCCGAGAAGCTCAAGGACGCGATCGACGAGGACGCCAAGGTGGGCAAGTGCCCCAAGTCCGGGGACGACCTCCTCATCAAGTTCTCACCGCGCAACCGGAGCTACTTCGTGGGCTGTGCCGGGTACCCGGACTGCGATGTGACCTACCCGCTGCCGAAGAACGCCAAGTACCAGGCGGTCGACGAGCTGTGTGGTGAGTGCGGTACGCCCCAGGTGCGCATCATCCAGTTCCGCAAGCGCCCTCGCGTGATGTGCCTCAACCCCGAGTGCCCCACCAAGAAGGGCCCCGAGATCGTGATAGCCAAGGGCGGCTGCCCTACCGGCGACGGAGGCGACTTGGTCGTCCACTACTCACCTGTCGGCAGCCGGTACGTGCGCTGCACCAACTACGAGGACTGCAAGACGTCGTACCCGCTCCCGCAGCAAGGAGAGCTGGAGCCCACCGACGAGCGCTGCGACTGCGGTACCCCCAAGGTGATCGTCCACACGAAGAAGGGTCCGTGGAAGATCTGTATCGACCCGGAGTGCCCGACCAAGGCGGCCTCGGACGCCGGTCGCGGCAAGCGCGGGCAGGCGAAGAAGGGGAAGGCCGCCAAGGGCAGGAGCGGGTCGAGTCGTGCGGGCTCCCGCAAGGCCGTCGGCGGCGAGGGCGCCTGACCCGTCGTCCGCGCGGTCGCCGGTCCCCGTGAGCCGCCGCTCTCCGGTGGGCATCATCTTCATGCATGTCGCCGTCCGAAAGGCCGCTTCCGTGAAGATCGCCGTCGTGCAACACGCACTGCGTGCCACGCCCGCCCAGGACCTGGAGGCGCTCGTCGCCGTCTCGGCCACGGCCGCCTCTGCCGGTGCGGACATCGTCGTGCTGCCGGAGGTGACCGCCGTCCGTGAGGGTCCGCTCGGCGACGAGCTGTGGCGACGTCTCGAGGACGTTGCTCCCGACGCTGCGGTCATCTGGTCGCGGGGTGCCGCCGAGGGCCCGGAGACCGCCGTCGTGGCCGAGGTCCCACCGCTGGGCGCCACGGCGCTTCTCTCAGGTGACGCGTGCATGGATCCGCAGGCGCTCACGGTCCTTCTTGCCGAGACGCCCGAGGCCGCGATCCTTGCGCCTCGCTCGGAGTCCGAGCTGCAGGCGCAGGCCGTGCTCGAGCTCGCGATCGGGCTGTCGACTTCGCTCGCATCGCTCGTCGTGATCGCCGAGCCCGCCGGCTCCGATCTCGGCGAGCCAGGCCACGGCGGTTCGGCGATCATCCACCTCGGCGAAGTGCTGGCCGAAGCAGTGGCCGCTGACGACCTCCTGCTTGCCGAGGTGCCCGGTCCGCTCGGTGCGCCAGAGCCCAAGGGGCCGCTTCCCGTGGTCCCTCCGCTCCTGGTCCAGCGTCTGGCGGCCCATCGGGGGCAGAAGGTGGCGGTCGACTACCCGGCGGACCTCGACTGAACGCCGTGACCGGGCCGCAGCGAGTGTGACCGCGGACCGCGCTCGGTCGCCGTACGCCATCGTCGCACGGGCCGTCCGTGGCGGTGCCCGTGATAGAATCCGGGCGATACCGGACACGTCGCGCGCCGCCGCACGCAGGCGGCGCGTGCTCATGAGAGGGGACCCGCAGATGCCGCTTCGGAAAGTCACGGTGGTGGGTGCTGGCCAGGTGGGGGCGACCGCCGCATTCATCATGGCGCTCAAGCAGACCGCCGATGTCGTGCTGATCGATGTGGCCGAGGGCATCCCTCAAGGCAAGGCGCTCGACATGATGCACGCGCGCTCGATCGAGGGGTTCGGCGTGACGGTCACCGGCTCGAACGACTACGGGCCCGCCGAGGGTTCGGACGTGGTCGTCATCACCGCCGGGCTTCCCCGCAAGCCAGGCATGACGCGTGAGGACCTCCTCGCCGCCAACGGCGCCATCGTCCGTTCGGTGATCGCCGAGGTCCGGGAGCGTGCGCCAGAGGCTGTCGTCGTGTGTGTGACCAACCCGCTCGACATCATGACGCACCTGGCGTGGCGCGCGTCGGGCTTCCCGGCCTCCCGCGTCCTCGGGATGGGCGGTGTGCTCGACTCGGCGCGCTTCGCGTACTTCATCGCGCAGGCCACCGGCGCCCCGGTCACTGACATCGACGCGGTGGTCCTGGGCGCGCATGGCGACACGATGGTGCCCCTCACGCGGCACTCCACCGTTCGCGGCATCCCGCTCGCCGAGGCCCTGCCCGCGGCGGCAGTGGCCGAGGTCGTGAGCCGCACCATCAACGGCGGCGCCGAGGTGGTCTCGCTCCTCAAGTCCGGCAGCGCTTTCTACGCTCCCGGCGCCTCCGTGGCCGCGATGGTGGCCGAGATCCTCGGTGACACTGGTGCGGTGATGCCCGCCTGCGCGCTCGTCGATGGAGAGTACGGGCTGAGCGGCCTGCACATCGGCGTCCCGGTCGAGCTCGGATGCGAAGGAGTGCGCGCGGTCCGGCAGTGGGACCTCGACGATGCCGAGCTGGCGGCGCTCCGTGCCTCGGCTGGCGGCGTGGCCGATGTGCTTGCGACGCTGGACCTCGGAGTCTGAGTGCTCACCACCGACGACATCGCCCGTGCGGTTGGCGAGGCGATCGCCACCTCGGCGGTCACGTTGCGCCCCGATGTGTTGGCGGCGATGGAGCGCGCGGCGGTCGAAGAGCCCTCCGAGCGCGGCCGCGAGGTCCTCGGGCAGCTCCTCGACAACGCCCGCATCGCGCGCGCGGACCGCGTCCCGCTGTGCCAGGACACAGGGACGGTGTGGGTCTGGGTCGAGCTCGGAGCGTCCGAGTGCCTGAACGGCGACCTCCAGGCAGCTGTCGACGAGGCCGTGCGTGCGGCGTACCGCTCCAACGGCCTGCGCATGAGCGTGGTGCGCGACGCGCTCGGCGACCGGGCCAACACGGGTGACAACACCCCGGCGTTCGTGGATGTCACCGTGCGTCCGGGCACCGGCGCGACCGTGCACGTCATGCTCAAGGGCGGAGGCTCGGACAACGCGAGCGCGCTGGCGATGCTCGATCCCGCAGCCGGTGCCGAGGGCGTGCGGCGCTTCGTGCTCGAGACCGTCTCGGCCAAGGCGACCGGGGCGTGTCCGCCGCTCGTGGTGGGCGTCGGCGTCGGCGGCACCTTCGACACGGTGGGCAAGCTCGCGAAGAAGGCGCTCCTGCAGCCGCTCGATGCCCCGCCGGTCTCAGCGGCCGCCGAGGCGCTTGAGGCGCGGTTGCATGCGGACATCAACGACACCGGCATCGGCCCTGGCGGGCTCGGTGGCCGCACGACCGCGCTCGGGGTCCGCGTGCTCTCCGCGCCGTGTCACATCGCCGCGCTGCCGGTAGCCGTGAACCTCGGATGCTCCGCGATGCGCTCGGCCACTGTGGAGCTCGCGTAGCATGAGCGGCAGCGAAGCCGGCATTCCGGTCGTGCGCAAGACGCCGTACGGGGCGGTCCTGCGCAATCGGCGTTTTCGGGCGCTGTGGCTCTCGCAGTTCGTGAGCGGACTGGGTGACTGGCTCGTCATCGGCCTGCTGATCCCGCTGGTCACCACGCTCTCCGGCGGCTCGGCGTTCGCTGTGGCCGGCATCATGATCGCGAAGATCATCCCGTCACTCCTGTTCAGCTCGGTCATCGGGGTCTTCGTGGACCGGTTCGACCGGCGGCGCCTCATGATCGCATGCGATGTCGTCCGTGCGTTGCTCACGCTGATCCTGCTCTTCACAAGCAGCCTCGCGCTCATCTACCTGACGGTCCTGACGATGGAGATCGCCTCGCTGTTCTTCACTCCCGCTCGCAACGCCCTCATCCCGCGGCTCGTCGCGGCCGAAGAGGTGACGGTCGCCAACGGGCTTGCGTACACGACGCAGCAGGCGAGCATGCTCATCGGTCTCACGATGTCAGGCGCTATCCTGGCGGGATTCGAGGCCATCGTGCGCTGGGTGCTTGCGAGCGAGTTCCCGTTCGTGGACGTGCTGGTCGGCCCGCTGGCGCCGGCGCTGCTCGGTCCGCGTGCGGGCGTGGTGCTCAACAGCCTCACATTCGTGGTCTCGGCGGTTCTGCTGTGGTCGATCAGGATGTCGGTCCGTCCGGACCGCGAGGTGGGGCGGCTCGACCCCGCCCTCATCGGCCGGGACGCGCTTGATGCATTCCGCTTCCTGGCCGAGCACGCCGAGCTCAAGGGGCTGCTGATCACCGTGGGTCTGGCGCTGCTCGGCGGCGGATCGATCATCTCGGTCGGGCTGGTGTACGTGCAGCAGAACCTCACGGGCGGGTTGCCGATCCTCGACCAGTTCACGGCTGTCAGGAACCTCATCGCCGCGCCGCAGACATTCGTCCTCGTCCTCCTCGCGCTCGGAATGGTGATAGGCGCCGTGATGGTGCCGCGCCTGGCCGAGCGGATACCGCTGCAGCTGCTGTTCCTCGGCGCGGTCACGACGTTCGGCGCGACGATGTTCGTCTTCGCCAGCGCGAGCCAGTACTGGGTGGCGGCCATCTTCGGCGTGACGGCCGGCTTCTGTATCGCGTGCCTGACGGTCGCCGGCAACACGTATGTGGCGCGCACGGTCTCCGACGACATCCGGGGCAGGGTGTTCACGGCGCTCGAGTCGGTCATCCGTGTCGCACTGCTGGTCTCGATGGTCGTCGTGGCGCCGCTGGGCGATCTTCTCGCGGCGCTCGTGCAGGCGCTCAGCACCGACCTTACGTGGGCCTCGTGGTTCACGGGTCCGCGCCTCACACTGCAGATCGCCTCGCTCATCGTGCTCGGCGCGGCGTACTATGCATACCGTACCCTCAATTGGCGTTCGGCCGAGCCCGCCCACGGCGCGTCGCCCGCACCCGAAGGGCAGGCCGAGGCCGATGCCCGCGCGGAGGACCTCACCGATGTCTGACCCGATCGCCATAACCCTTCCCGCCGACGCGGGGCGCTTGCGCTCGCTTCCGGCCGGAACCGCAGTCGTGCTGTCGGGGCCGGTGTTCACAGCCCGTGACGCCACGCATGCGCGGATCGTCGCCGAGCTCGAACGTGACGGCGTGCTGCCGTACGGTCTTGCAGGGCAGGTGCTCTTCTATGCCGGGCCCACGCCTGCGGCGGCCGGTCGCCCGGCCGGCGCGGTGGGCCCCACCACCGCCAAGCGGATGGACGCGTGGACGCCGGCGCTCCTGGCCGCGGGCATCGCCGCGACGATCGGCAAGGGTGCGCGTTCGGACGCGGTTCGCGCGGCGTGCGAGCGGTACGGCGCCGTCTACCTGGCCGCCGTCGGCGGCGCGGCCGCCCTGCTCGCGACTCACGTCGCCTCGGCCGAGGTGGTCGCGTATCCCGAGCTCGGCACCGAGGCGCTCGTGAGGATGGACCTCGACGCCTTTCCCGCGTGGGTTGCCGTCGACGCCACCGGCGCCGACCTGTACGCGGTCGCACGTGGCGAGTGGGAGCGGGGGCCGCACAGATGAGCGGGCTGTTCATCACGTTCGAGGGCGGCGATGGTTCGGGCAAGTCGACGCAGATCTCGCTTCTGGCCGAGCGGCTCGAGGCGCTCGGCCACGATGTCCGCACGTTCCGCGAGCCCGGCGGGCTTGAGCCCGGCGACGCGGGCGAGCGCATCCGCGACATCCTGCTCGATCCCGTCCACACCTCACTCGACGTGCGCGCCGAACTGCTGCTCTACGAAGCCAGCCGCGCCCAGCTCGTGGCCGCTCACTACCGTCCCGCACTGGCCGAGGGCGCGATCGTCATCGGGGACCGCTACGCCGACTCGAGCGTCGCGTACCAGGGCTACGGGCGTGACGTGCTGCCGGTCGCCGAGGTCCACGAGCTCAACCGCATCGCCACCGGCGGGCTGGTCCCGGACCTGACGCTGCTGCTCGACATCGAGCCCGAGGCCGGCCTCGGGACCATCGCGCACCGCGGGGCCGACCGGCTGGAGGCGGCCGGTCTCCCGTTCCACGAGCGCGTGCGCGCCGGCTACCTGACGATAGCGGCCGAAGACCCCGGACGCGTCAGACTCGTGCCGCGCGGCACCGTCGACGAGGTCGCCGCGGCGGTCTGGGCACATGTCGAGCCGCTGCTTTCGGGGGCACGGAGGTGACGCGCTGCGTGTGGGACGATCTCGTCGCGCAGCGGCGGGCCACCGCACACCTCAGGCGTGCGGTCGAGACCGGCGCCGTGAGTCATGCGTACCTGTTCGTGGGACCCACGGGCGCGGGCAAGAAGAGCGCGGCCAGGGCGCTCGCGTGTGCGCTGTTCTGCGCTGACGGCGGGTGCGGGAGCTGCAGCGCATGTCGCCGCGCGCAGGCCATGACCCATCCCGATCTCCACATGCTGCGCCCCGAGGGCGTGGCCGAGTACCTGATCGCCCAGGTGCGTGACATCGTGCGAGACGTCCACCTCAAGCCGATCGAGGCACCGTACAAGGTCTACGTCTTCGACGACGTCGGACGTCTCGCGGGCGAGGCCGCCAACGCCTTCCTCAAGACCCTCGAGGAGCCACCGGCCGACGTCGTCATCGTGCTTATCGCCGACGACTACGACGACGTGCTGCCCACGATCGCGTCGCGCTGTCAGGTCGTGCGCTTCTCGCCCGTGCCGGTCGGCACGGCCCGGGCGCTCGTGACCCAGCGGACCGGTGCCGATGAGGTCGAGGCCCGGGCGGCGCTCGCCGCCTCGGGTGGCGTGGTGCCCCGCGCTATCGACCACCTGCGGTCACCGGGCCGCCGGGCCGCCCGCGCCTCTGTGCTCGATGTGCTCAAGCGTCTCGAGGTCATGGACGGCCACGACGTGCTGTTGGCCGCTCGGACACTGCTTTCCGAGGTGCGCGCGCCACTCGATGAGGTCAAGGCGGCACAGGCGGAGGACCTTGAGGACGTCCGTGAGTTCCTGACCAGGGGCGCCGCAAGCGAACTGGAGCGCCGGCACAAGCGTGACCTCACCGCTCGTGAGCGCGAGGGGATCGGCGAGATCATGAGCGTCACCGAGAGCTGGCTTCGCGATTGCTTGGTGATGGCGCGCGGTGCAGGCGAGTTGGTCGAGAACGCGGACGCCGCTGACGCCACCGCCGAGGTCGCCCGGGCCCTCAGTGTGCCAGCGGCTGTGCGGGCGCTGGACGCGGTCAGCACGGCTCGGCGCCGCATCGCCTATAATGTGAGCCCCCAGCTGGCCGTCGAGGCCATGCTGTTCGACATACAGGAGGTACTACGATGCCCACGGTAGTGGGAGTGAAGCTACGCTACGCCAACCGGGTCCTGTGGTTCGACCCGGCAGGTCAGACGCCCGCCGAGGGCGACAGCGTGATCGTCTCGACCGAGCGCGGCCAGGAGTTCGGTGAGGTGGTGACCGCACCGAACGAGGTCGCTGACGCCGAGGTGAGCGTTCCGCTCAAGCCGGTCCTGCGCATCGCCACCGACTCGGACCGCGAGCGACAGGAGATGCTCATCGGTCGAGAGCGCGAGGAGCTCGGCGTGTTCCGTCGGCTTGTCAAGGAGCACAAGCTCGACATGAAGCCCATCGGCGTCGAGCATCTTTTCGACGACTCGAAGATCGTGTTCTACTTCGCCGCCGAGGAGCGGGTGGACTTCCGCGAGCTCGTCCGCGAGCTCGCTTCGGAGTTCCACAACCGGATCGACATGCGCCAGGTCGGCGTGCGTGATGAGGCGCGCA
Source organism: Aeromicrobium sp. (assembly GCA_015351705.1). Classification (GTDB taxonomy): domain Bacteria; phylum Actinomycetota; class Coriobacteriia; order Anaerosomatales; family Anaerosomataceae; genus JADIIM01. Next base: position 41,400 of record JADIIM010000042.1, read on the forward strand.
TGGTCGGCGGGCTCGGCCACTGCGGCGAGCAGCTGTGTTGCTCGCGCTTCGCAGGCGAGTTCCAGCCTGTGTCGATCCGCATGGCCAAGGAGCAGGACCTGCCGCTCAACCCGTTGAAAATCAGCGGCCTGTGTGGCAGACTCATGTGCTGTTTGCGGTACGAGTACGATGCGTACAAGGACTTCAAGCAGCGGGCGCCGAAGTGCGGCACGCCGGTGGAGATGCCCTCGGGCAGCGGCAAGGTGGTCTCACTGAACTGCCCGCGCGAGACGGTGACCATCCGGCCGGCGCAGGGAGGCTCGCAGGTCACGGTGCCGCTCGAGGCGTTGGACTGCAGTGCCGGTCGCGGATGTCCATGCGTCTTGACGGCCGAGGCGATGGCGGCTCCGGTGACGAGTGGTGTGGCGCACGGGACCACGCCGACGCTTCGGGAGGCCGAGCGTTTGCCGGAGGCCGGCGGGTCGCGGCGTTCTCGCCGCAAGCGCTCGACCGGAGGCAAGGACGGCGGGGACGGCAAGGCCGCAGACAGCGGGCAGAAGCAGCAGTCGCAGCCGCGCAAGCAGCAGGACCGCACGGGCGGGGAGCAGAAATCCCCGGCCAAGGCGGACGGAGACGCCCCGAGCGGGGGCCGCCGCCGACGCAGGCGCCGCCCGCGATCGGGCGGCACGGACGGATCGTCAGCGTGACCGATAGGCCGACGTAGCTCAGCTGGTAGAGCAGCGCACTCGTAATGCGCAGGTCAGGGGTTCGAGTCCCCTCGTCGGCTCCACACAACAGACCGGCCCCCGGCGCACCCGGGGGCCGTTGCGTATGTTCGGCGCACCACGGGGTAAGCTTCCTCGTGAAAGGATGGTGACCAGGATGGACATCTCCGATGGCGGGCACGGGCCTCCCGAGGTGGCACCACGCCCGAAGGGGCGCGGCGTCTTGGCGCTCGTGTTCTCCGGTGCGATCATCGGCGGGTTGCTATCCGCACTCGTGGTCGGCGGCGCGTTCGTCGCTCTCTACGGACTTCCCGGTGGCGATGCCGTCACCGCGCCCGAGCCCACGACCGCACCTGAGCAGGCCCCGGCTCCTCCCGTGGCCTCCGTCGAGGTCGACGGGGAGGACCTGACCTTCGCCGAGTACGTGGCCGCCAAGGTGACCCCGTCGGTCGTGAGCATCGCTGTCGAGCGCTCGGTCTTCGATCCGTTCACGGGCCGCTCGGTCACGCAGCGGACCGGCAACGGCAGCGGCGTCATCATCCGTGCTGACGGGCACGTGCTCACCAACGATCACGTGATCGCCGATGCGGACCGTCTGTTCGTGACGATCGGGATCGATGAGCTGCCCGCCACCGTCGTGGGGCGCGACCCCTCGAGTGACCTGGCAGTGATCAAGGTCGAGCGCACCGGGCTTCCGGTCGCCGAGCTCGGCTCCTCGGCGGACCTGCGTGTGGGACAGCCCGTCGTCGCCATCGGGAGTCCCTTCGGTCTCGACAAGACGGTCACCAGCGGCATCGTCTCCGCACTGGGCAGGACGAGCTTCGCCGAGAGCGCCGAGGCCCAGCTGACCGCGTATACGTCGCTCATCCAGACCGATGCCGCGATCAACCCCGGGAACTCCGGCGGCGCGCTTGCCGACGCCGAGGGTAGGGTGGTGGGTATCAACACGCTCATCCAGTCGCCGTCCGGCGCCGTGGGGGCCCCGCAGTCCGCCGGTATCGGGTTCGCCATCCCCATCGACTACGCGCGTCAGATCGCCGGGGAACTGATCGAGACGGGGCGCGCGGCGCATCCGTACATGGGTGTCGGCACGGTCAGCATCACCCGCGCCATCTCGCGCGAGTACGGGATGCCGGTCGACGCCGGGGCGTTCGTCCAGGAGGTGCAGCCGGAATCGCCGGCCGAGCGTGCGGGGATCGAGCGGGGCGACATCATCGTGCGCATCGCGGGCACGACCATCCGGGGGACCGAGGATGTCTTCGCAGCCGTCAGGAGCGAGCGGATCGGCGCGGTCGTGGAAGTCGTGGTCGTCCGTGGTGACGAGGAGCGGACGCTGAGTGTCACCCTCGGCTCGGATGCCGATCGCCGATGAAGCTCGATCTCATCTGCGTGGGCCGCCTCAAGGAGCGGCACTGGCGCGAGGCCGCCGACGAGTACCGCACACGAATCACGCCGTACGCGCGACTGTCCGTGACCGAGGTCGCCGACCGGGACGTCACCGCCGACGAGCAGCGGGCGCTCTCGGCCGAGGCGGGCGACGTCCTCCGCGCGATCGCGCCCTCGGCGTACGTGGTCGCCCTCGACATCGAGGGGACGTCGCGTTCGTCCGAGGCGTTCGCCGCATGGCTGTCCGGGCTCGGTCTTGCGGGCCGCAGCCACGTGGCCTTCGTGGTGGGTGGCGCGGCCGGGCTGCACCCTGATGTGCTCGCGCGCGCCGATGAGCGCCTCTCGCTCGGCGCCATGACGCTCCCTCATCAGTTCGCCCGTGTGGTCCTGCTCGAGCAGCTCTACCGCGCGTTCCGCATCATGCGCGGCGAGCCCTACCATCGCTGACCGATGGGGCCTGACGTCCACTTCAAGCTGACGTACCGCTGGGCCGTCGAGGAGGGCTTCGGCCATGAGGAGGCCGAGCGTGTCGCGGCTGCCGACGTCGGCTACGATGAGCTCTATCCCGCGCGCCGCTCGCTTGCGAACATCACGCGCCACTTCGCACCGTGGGCGTGGCTGTGGTCGCGCCACTACTTCAGGCGCTCGATCCGGCTCGACGACCTCGTGCTGCTGGGATGGGCGCTGCACTGTGCGCAGGACGCGGTCGCGCACGGGACGCTCGGCGAGAAGCACCTGCTGCTTCGGGCACGCCTCGGCCGGGATCCCGATTCATGGACCGGGGCGCCTTCCGGGGTGAGACGGCGCGTCGAGGCGGTCAGCCGCGAGCGGCTGGCGGCCTACCGGGGCATGGTGGAGCGCAACGTCAGACCACGTAGGTGACCGTGACCTCGACGCCCCACTCTCCAGCGAGTCGGCGACCGAGATCCTCGGCGCTCTCAAGGTCGGTGAACATGCCTGACGGCTTGGTGGACTCGTCCTCGAAGGCGAGAGCCACCCACCACAACTCCTTGCCGCCGGCGTTTCCGATCCGGTCGACGCGCACGTGCGTCACCCGGCGACCGTCGGTGGGGATGTCGGGAGTGTCGAGGAGTCCCATGGCGTTCCTCTCGTCCGTTGCGAGTGCGACCGGGCCGAATGATGTGTCAAGTATCGGGCATCGGTCACCAAACCTTGACCCTTGTCTCGGCATGGGAGTGTCGCGGACGTTCGATATGGTGCGCATTCCGTGATGCCACGTTGCCGCACGGGTGCGCCGACGGTATCGTAGATGGCCGACTGTCCACTGACGGGGGAGCACACACGTGCGCGAGATGCTCAACACCACGATCGCCGAGGTCATGACCGCCGCTGTCACCGAGGGGCGCGTGTCGCTCGAGACGGTCCCTCCGGTATCGGTGGAGCGCCCGCGCGACCCCTCGCATGGCGACTGGGCCACCAACATCGCGCTCGTCTCGGCCAAGGCCGCCGGCATGCCGCCGCGCGCGATCGCCGAGATCGTGGCCGAGGGGCTGCGGGAACGGCTCGGCGCTACGGCCGAGGCCATCGAGATCGCGGGCCCCGGATTCATCAACATCCGCCTGGCGCGCGGTGTCCTGGCCGATGTGGTCACGCGCGTCCGCGAGGAGCGGGACGCGTTCGGTGCAGGCGCGCGGACCGGTGCGCGCGTGCAGGTGGAGTTCGTCTCGGCCAATCCCGTGGGCCCGATGCATGTCGGTCACGGCAGGTGGGCCGCGCTCGGCGACAGCATCGCGCGCATCCTCGAGCACGCCGGCGACGAGGTGCAACGCGAGTTCTACGTCAACGATGCGGGCGTCCAGATGGACATCTTTGCCGCGAGCGTCTCGGCACGCTATCTGGAGCTGTGCGGGCGTCCGGGCGAGTTTCCCGAGGACGGCTATCGGGGCGCGTACATCACCGAGATCGCGCGTGAGATCTACGAAGAGGAGGCGACGTGCTGGCTTGATGCCACGCCCGCCAGCCGAGAGGCCCACTTCAAGGAGAAGGCCTACGCGCAGGTACTTGCGCACCTCAAGCGCGTGCTGCACGGCATGGGTGTGGACTTCGACGTCTGGTTCTCCGAGCGCACGCTGCACGGCCCGGGCGAGGGCGGCGGACCGAGCGCCATCGACCGTGGCATCGAGCGGTTGCGTGAGGCGGGCCACGTCTTCGAGCACGAGGGCGCGGTGTGGTTCCGCTCCACGGAGTTCGGCGACGACAAGGACCGCGTGCTCAAGAAGGCGGACGGGTCGTACACGTACTTCGCAGCCGACGTGGCCTACCACGCCGACAAGTACGATCGCGGCTTCGATCTGGTCATCGACATCTGGGGCGCGGACCACCATGGGTACGTCAAGCGGATGGAGTCGGCCGTGGCCGCGCTCGGTCATCCCGGCAAGCTCGAGGTGATCATCGGGCAGCTGGTGAACCTCTTCCGCGATGGGGAAGTGGTGCGGATGTCCAAGCGCACCGGTGAGATGGTCACGTTCGAGGACCTGCTCGATGAGGTGGGCGTCGACGCAGCGCGCTACTTCTTCCTCCGGCGCTCCACCGACCAGCCGCTCGACTTCGATATCGGCCTGGCCAAGGAGCGCTCGGCGGACAACCCGGTCTACTACGTGCAGTACGCGCACGCGCGCATCTGCTCGATCCTGCGCAAGGCCTCCGGTGCGGACACGGCCGATGAGAGCGTGGATGTCGCGGCCGTTGCCGCGGGCATCACCGCCGGTGCCCGCGAACTCGCGCTTCTCGGCGCAGAGCCCGGGACGCTTGCCGGCGAGGCCGAGCTCGCGCTGCTGCGCAAGCTTGCCGAGTTCCCGGAGGTCGTGGCGCTCGCGGCGCGCCAACGGGCGCCGCACAAGCTCACGACGTACGCCGAAGACCTCGCTGCTGCGTTCCACGGCTTCTACACGCATTGCCAGGTGGTCGTGGACGACCCCGCGCTCCGCGGCGCCCGGCTCGCACTGGCCGATGCGTCGAGGATCGTCCTCGCCCGCGCGCTCGGCCTGCTTGGCGTGAGTGCGCCGCAAAGGATGTAGGGGCCCTGCTGGCGTCCGGTCGAGTGCCTCGCCGCCCTCCTGTCGCGTCGCCCCCGCGGCCGCACTCGTGTATCCTCTCCCGTACCTGATGACGCCGATGGGGAGGAACGCCCGCCATGGCCAAGCCGTCTGCTCCGCGTCCGCCTGCGCAGCCTGACCAGCGCACCGGGCACGACCTGCTGCCCGTCCTGCCGATGACGGCCGAGATCAAGGACGGCCATCTGTGGATCGGCGGCGTGGACACGGTGGAGCTCGCCCGCGAGGCTGGGACCGCGCTCTACGTGATGGACGAGGCGACCATCCGCCATCAGCTCTCCGAGTACGTGAAGTGGACGCGCTACCACTGGAAGGACGTCGACGTCGTCTACGCGGGCAAGGCGTTCCTGTCGCTCGCGATGATCAGGCTCGTTGAGGAAGAGGACTGCTGCCTGCTCTGCGCCTCGGGTGGCGAGCTCGCCTATGCGGTGCGCGCCGGCTTCCCGATGGAGCGTGTGCAGATGCACGGCAACAACAAGACGCCCGCCGAGCTCGCCGAGTGCCTGGATGCGGGTATCGGCCGGGTGGTGGTCGACAACTTCGAGGAGATGGAGCGCCTCTCGGCGCTGGCGGCCGAGCGCGGCACCACTCAGAAGGTGCTCGTGCGCGTCACTCCCGGCGTGGAGGCCGACACCCACGACTTCATCATGACCGGTGCCGAGGACTCCAAGTTCGGCTTCGGGCTCAACCAGGGCCTCGCGATGGAGGCCGTCAGGCGCGCGGTCGCGTTGCCGGGCCTGGAGTTCGACGGTCTGCATATGCACATCGGCAGCCAGATCTTCGCGCTGCACAGCTACGCGAAGGCGATCGAGGTCATGGTCACCTTCATGCGCGACATCGAAGCTGAGACCGGGCACGCCGTGCGCATGCTCGACGTGGGCGGGGGCCTCGGCGTGGCCTACGGCGCGCCCGACGAGCCCTCCACGGTCAAGGACTTCGGCAAGGTCGTGGTCGACGGCATCAAGGAGGAGTGCGAGCGCCATGGCATCGCCGTGCCGCGCATGGCCGTGGAGCCCGGGCGTTCGATCGTCGCGCGCGCTGGCGTCACGCTCTACACAGTGGGCTCGGTGAAGGAGATCCCCGGCATCCGTACGTATGTCGCCGTCGACGGCGGTATGTCCGACAACATCCGTACGTCGCTGTACGACGCCCATTACGAGGCACTCGTCGCCAACAAGGCCGACCAGCCGCGCGAGATGGTTGGCACCATCGCGGGCAAGCACTGCGAGAGCGGCGACATCGTGGTGCGCGACGCGCCGCTGCAGTGCCCTGAGGCCGGCGATGTGGTGTGCGTGGCGGCCACCGGCGCGTACTGCCAGTCGATGAGCAGCAACTACAACAAGCAGGTGCGTCCCGGCGTGGTGTTCGTGGCCGACGGCCAGTGGCGGTGGGCCGTGCGACGCGAGACGTACGACGACCTCATGCGGGCCGACCTGGGATAGCAGCTCATGGGAGAAGCCGACGAGCTGGCCTACAAGTGGCCCTGGTGGACCACGGAGACGGTGAACGAGCGGTTGGCTTCAGCCTTCGCCGCACCTGACGTCCCCGCCGCGTCGACGCTGCTGGCCGCGCTCGTTGGCGAAGTCCCCGAGGCCGACCTCGAGGCGTCAGAGCGCGCAACGTGTCGTCTGATGCTCGCCGCGCTCAAGGTCTCCGAGGGCGACCTCACGCGTCTTGCGCTGTGGATCGAGGTGGCGCGCACGGACCCGCGCGACCTGATCGGCGCTGCAGAGTACCGGCGGGAGTTGACCGGCGAGGGCGAGAGTGTCCGCGATGCCGACCTTGCCGAGTACGTCGCCTGGTGTGCGCATGGCCCCCGGCATAGTGAGGCCCTGATGGCACCTGACTCGCTGGACCCGATGGTATGAAGCATGCGTGGAAGTACATCTGCCTTGCCCTGGGAACGCTCTCTCTTGTGCTCGGCATCATCGGCATCTTCATACCGATGTGGCCCACGACCCCGTTCCTTCTGCTCGCCGCCGCGTGCTTCGTGCGCAGCTCCGAGCGTCTCTATACCTGGCTTGTCGAGCACGAGCACCTCGGGTGCTACGTGCGCGACTACATGTCGGGCCGGGGGATCCCGCTTCGTGCGAAGCGCATCGCACTCGGCACGATGTGGGTCACCTCCCAGGCATCGTGGATGATCATCATGGCCCACGTTGGGGTCCGGCCGTGGACCATCGGGTATGCCGTCTTGCTGTTCGGAGTGGCGCTCGGCGTCCACTATTACATCGGGTTCCGCATCCCGACCCGTGCACCCGGTTGCGCGAAGCATCACGAGACGCCTGCGCTCGAAGCCGAGGAGTCGTCTGCCTGACCGCTCGGCAGCGTGATGAGACGGCCGTCACGACGCGCCACTCGGCGCAAACATCCTTAAGTAGGGTAAAGAACGGGCTGCTCAGGGCGATACATGGAGTAGCACATCGCCTGCTCAGTCATGACCCGCAAGGAGCATCGTGACCGACCACGACCATGGGACCCTGAAGCTGCGCGGCTGGTCCGTGCGCCGCCGGCTCGTCGTCTTGTTCGCCATCATGATCATCCCGTTCGTGGGCTTCTCGGTGTACCGCACCTACGACATCCGAGAGCACCTTGAGGCGGACGCCCTGGAAACCAACCTGCGGCTCGCCCGCAGTGTCGCTCACTCGATCGACGACTACCTGTTGTCGACCGTGGGCATGCTGCGGATCGTGGCGGAAAGTGAGGTCGTCCGCGGCGGCGACATGGCAGCGCTCGATGCGTGGCTGGTGACGACCCTGCCCGAGCACCCCTACTACCAGAACCTCATCTACGTGGACAACGAGGGGAACATACGGGCCGCCGGCCTCAAGCCCGAGGACCCGGGTGCGGTCGTCAACGTCGCGGACACTGCATACTACGTCCGCTCGATGGAAAGCGCCGGGGTGGCGATCGGCGATTTCATGTACGGCAAGATCTCCGGCAATCCCGTGGTGCACATCTGCTACCCGGTCTACGCCGCCGATGGTTCGCGAGCGGGGTTCGTCGCGGCCGCGATGAATCTTACCCGGGTACAGGACCGGCTGATGCGCGAGCAGACCGAGGCGCACACCTCCATATCGGTGCTCGACCGCTCGGGCATGGTCGTCGCGCGCAACCACGATCCGGAATCGTGGGTGGGCAGGTCCGTGTGGGACGAGTTCCGGGTCGCGGAGATGCTCGAGCTCGGAGAGGGCTCCGGTGAGACGGTGCTGGAGGACGGGACCCGTCTCGTGTGTTCGTACACCGAGGTGGAAAGCGCGCCCTGGTTCGTCCGTGTCGGCGTCAATGAAGACCATCTTGCGCACCTCACGGCAACCGAGATCGGGGCGCACTACGCGGTGTTCGTGCCTATCGCGCTCATCGCGGTCGCCGGCTGGCTGTGGATCGGCCGCGACGTGGACAGGCTGCATCAGGACACCCAGCGCCTCTCGCTGATCGATCCCCTCACGGGACTGTGGAACGGCCGCGCCATGCGTGACGACATGGCGCGTGTCCACGGTGAGGCCGAGCGGGTCGGCGGGCGCTTCGCGGTCTTGATGGTGGACCTCGACAACTTCAAGGTCTACAACGACCGCTACGGCCACGCGGCGGGCGACGAGGCGCTCAAGGTGGCAGCGGCCGCGTTGCGTGAGGCCGTGCGAGTGGGCGACCGGGTCTTCCGTTACGGCGGCGAGGAGTTCTGCGTGGTCCTGCCTGATATCGAGCCCGACGACGCGACGATGGTCGCCGAGCGCGTGCGCGAGGCTGTCGCGCACGTCGTGATCATCCCGCGCCCGTCCGCGCAGCCGGTGCCGCTTAGCGTCTCCATCGGCGTCGCGTCGTATCCCGACGACGCGCCGACCGTCCACGAGCTTATCCAGCGTGCTGACGAGGCCTTGTATCACGCCAAGCGAACGGGCAGGAACCGGGTCGTCGCGTACCGTCCGGCGGTGTGAGCCGGTCCTGTCCGGAGTCCCGATGGGCTAGAATGTCGCATGCGGTCGTGCGGCCGCCATGCTCACAGCCCCACGGAGGGACCTTCATGCGCACCATCAGAGTCGGACTCATCGGCCTCGGCACGGTCGGAAGCGGCGTCGTCGAGATCCTTCAGCGGCACTCGGCGCACTTCCGCACGCGCGCAGGCGTCGATCTCGTGCTGGAGCGGTGCGCGGACCGCGATCCCGCGCGTGCCGCGGCTCTTGGCATCGGCCCGGAGTCCTTCACCACCGATGCCGCTGACATCATCGGCGACCCGGCGATCGATGTGGTGGTCGAGCTTATCGGCGGCACCGGCGCGGCGCGGGAGGTCGTGCTCGACGCGCTGAAAGCCGGCAAGGCGGTTGTCACGGCCAACAAGGCGCTCATGGCCACCCACGGCCGCGAGGTGATGGACACCGCCGCCGAGCACGGTGTCGACGTGCTGTTCGAAGCGAGCGTCGGCGGTGGGATCCCGATCATCAACCCGCTCAAGCACAGCCTCGTGAGCAACGAGATCCAGGCCGTGTACGGCATCGTCAACGGCACCACCAACTACATGCTCACCCGGATGGCCGAGGACGGCCTGGACTACGACACGGCGCTCGCCGAGGCGCAGGAGCGCGGGTTCGCCGAGGCAGATCCCACCGCGGACGTGGATGGGCTCGACGCGGCGGCGAAGATCGCGATCCTCGCGTCGATCGCGTTCAACTCGCGCGTGACCTTCGCCGACGTGCCTGCCGAGGGAATCCGCTCGATCACTCCGGGCGACATCGCCTACGCGCGCGAGACCGGGTACGAGATCAAGCTGGTGGCCATCGCCCGTCGAGTCGACGGGGGCGTCGACGCCCGCGTCCAGCCCACGATGATCCGCACTGACCACCCGCTCGCCAAGGTGAACGGCGTCTACAACGCGATCTACGTGATCGGAGACGCGGTCGGCGAGACCATGTTCTTCGGCGAGGGAGCGGGTTCGCTGCCCGCGGCCTCGGCCGTCGTCGGCGACATCATCGAGGCTGCGCGCCACATACAGAGCGGATGTGCCGGCCTGGTGGGCTGCACCTGCAGCGAGGAGCTGCCGGTCCGCGACATCGCCGATCTTGAGACCGCGTACTACGTGCGGCTTCACGTCGCCGACGAGCCGGGTGTGCTGGCCTCGGTGGCCGGCATCTTCGCCGAGCATCGCGTGTCGCTCGCCTCGGTCATCCAGCGCCACGTCGAGGACGGCGCGGCCGAGATCGTCTGGATCACGCATCGGGCCGCCGAGCGCGATGCCCGCGCAGCCCTCGATCGCATCGCCGCCCTCGACGTCGTGCACGGCATCGGCTCGGTCCTGCGGGTCGAGGAGCTGTAGTCCGATGCGCGTGCGCGTGCCCGCATCGTCGGCCAACCTCGGGCCGGGCTACGACACGTTCGGCCTCGCGCTCGCGCTGCACAACACCGTGGAGGCCGAGCTGGCCGACGAGTGGCGCGTGGAGGTCAGAGGCGAGGGTGCCGGGCAGCTGAGCGCCGGGCCGGACAACCAGGTCGCCGTGGCGATGGCGCGCGTGTTCTCCGAAGCGGGGCAGGACGGGCGCGCCGCCGACGTCGTCTGCCACAACGGCATCCCGGTCGGACGCGGCCTTGGCTCCTCGTCTGCCGCCATCGTTGCCGGACTGGTGCTCGGCGATGCCCTGTGCGGCGCGCGGCTCGGACGCGACCGGCTGCTGGAGATCGCCGCTGAACTCGAAGGCCACGCCGACAACGTCGCGGCGGCGCTCCACGGTGGCTTCACCGTCGTCGCGACCGGGCCTGAGGGCGTCATCTGCGCTCCGGTCGAGCCCGCCGGCGGCCTGGCGGTCATCGCGGTGCTCGGCGAGCACGAGTTGCCGACCGTCGAGTCGCGCAAGGCCCTACCGGCTGTGGTCGCTCACGACGCCGCGTCGGGCAACGCCGCACACCCCGCGCTCGTGGCGCTCGGAATCGCGCTCGGAGACGCGCGCCTCACGTCCGCGGGCCTGCACGCCGCCATCCACGAATCGCACCGTGAGGCCCTCGTGCCGGACCTACCCAACGTGCGCCCGCTGTTCGAGGCCGCCGGCGTCGGGCCGGTCGTGCTGTCCGGGGCCGGGCCGTCACTGGTCACGCCCGTCCACGGCCCCGC
>JADIIM010000043.1 GCA_015351705.1 Aeromicrobium sp.
GACCCGTCCCAGGCGTGGCGCTCGACGGCGGCTACCAGCGCCGAGGCGCGCTCCCGCAGCGACCCGGCGCGCGACGTGTCGCCGCGCCCCTCGGCCACCTCGGCGAACGAGCGCATGACGACGTCGAGGAACCAGGCCATCCAGACGCTCTCGCCGCTCCCGCCGATGCCCACGCGGTTCATGCCGTCGTTCCAGTCGCCGCCGCCCATGAGCGGCAGCCCGTGCTCACCGGTGGGGGCGAGGTCGAGGGCCGCGATGCAGTGGTCGTAGACGGTCGCGACGTGGAGCGAGGCGTTGGGCTGCAGGTAGAGGTCCTCTCGACCCTCGGGCACCGGCGGGCCCTCGAGGAACGGTGTCTCCACGTCGAGCACGGACCAGTCGCCGGTCGCGCGCACGTACTCGGCCACCACGAACGGCAGCCAGTGGCGGTCGTCGCTGAACCGGGTGCGCACGCCGCGCCCGCTCACCGGCTGCCACCAGTGCAGGACGTCGCCCTCGGGGAACTGGCGGCGTGACGCCTCGACGATATGGTCGCGGACGAGGTCCGGCCGGATGTCCAAGAGCGCGAGGCAGTCCTGCAGCTGGTCGCGGAAGCCGAACGCGCCGGAGGACTGGTAGGTGGCGGTACGGCCCCAGAAGCGGCAGGAGAGCGACTGGTAGAGCGCGTTGCCGTTGACCATGATGTCCAGCGCGGGGTCCGGCGTCTCGACGCGGACCGTGCCGAGCGTCCGCCGCCATGCGCCGGTGGCCTCGTCGAATGCGGCGGCCACGGCCCCGGGCACCCGCATCCGGGCGAGCAGGGCGTGGGCGTCTTCAACGGTCTCGGTCTGGCCGAGGAAGAACACCACCTCGCCACTCTCTCCGGGCCCGAGCTCGATCGCACGCATGAGCGCGCCGCAGTTGTCGTGGAACCGCCCGGTCTGGCCGCCGAGCCCCCGTCGCTTCATGGCGGCAGGCGACACCGGGGTGCCGTTGCGGCCGATGAACTCCATGCGGCTCGCGGTGAACGAGTCGACCTCGGCATCGCACGCCACGAACGCGGGCCTGCCGGGGAAGTCGAGGTTGAACCAGCTGTGGGCCATGAGCGCGCTGGCCGACCCGTCCCACCAGGTGACGACGCGCTGCTGTGCCTTGCTGCGCGAATCGCCGAGACTCCACTCCACGAAGTGCGTGACCGACAGCTTGCGCGGGTGGTCGCCGGTGTTGGTCAGGCGCAGGCGCGCGATGCGCACGGGGTCGTCGGCCGCCACGAACCAGTCGAGCGCGTGCGCCACCCCGTGGCTCTCGTGCTCGAAGCGCGAGTAGCCTTTCCCGTGCCGCACGACGTACGGTCCCTGTCCGCGGACAGGCAGGGGGGTCGGACTCCAGAACTCGCCCGTCTGTTCGTCGCGCACGTACAGACACTCGCCGGTGCCGTCCGAGACCGGGTCGTTGTTCCACGTGGTGATTCGGTTCTCGTGGCTGTTCTCGGCCCACGTGCAGCCGATGCCCGCCTCGGAGACGAGCGTCCCGAACCGTGGGGTCGCGATGACGTTCACCCACGGAGCAGGGGTCGTGGCCCCGTCTTCAAGTACGATCACGTACTCGTCGTTGGCGCGGTCGAAACCGCCGAGGCCGTTGTCGAACGCGAGCTCCGGACGCTCGATGCGCGGCGCCGGATACTGCCGCGGCGCAGCCTCCGGGACGAGGCGGGCGGGCAGCTCCGGACGCTCGGCGCGCTGGTCGAGCTGCAGTGCGATCGGTCCCGCGTCACCGGTGATGACCACGCGCGCCATGCTCTCCAGCAGGTTCAGGACGTCGGGCTGGATGTGGTCCGCGGTGCGCAGGTGCACGCCGCCGGGCCGGTCCGCGAGCTGGAGCGCGTGGCCGGTTCGGAGCAGCGTGCGCAGGCGACCGTCCAGTTCGCTCGCGTACGCGCTCGGCTTGGTGTTCAGGATGACCAGGTCGCAGGCGAATCCCTTGCTGCGCCAGTACTGGTGTGCGAGCAGGACCTGCCTGACCAGCGGTGTCTCCTCGAGCCGCTCGATCTTCACGAGCAGGATCGGGTCGTCACCGGATATGCCGATCGCCCACAGAGCCGAGACCGGCAGGCGGTTCTCGACCGGCGTATGCGCCTTGAGTCGCGAGTGGGGGTCGGTGAGCAGTAGGCGCGATGCGAGCCGAAGGAAGGCGACCGAGTCCTCCGGGTCGATCCCCAGGTCCCGCAGCTCGATGCGGCTCGTCGACCAGGCCAGGTCCGCTGCGCGCTGCGCGTTGCCGATGTCGTGGTACTTCTCGGCGAGCGCCACCGCCCGTTCGCGACTGTCGGCCGCCCCTGTGGTGTACGCGAGCAGGGCGCTCTTGCCCGGTTCGATCACGAGCGTCTGTCGGATCGAGCAGATCGGGTCCAGCACGGCGCCCACGGTCCCGCCGAGGCGCCCGTCGTCGGCTATCGCCTCGGCGTCATACGGGGTGCGCAGTCTGCCGAGGAAGGCGGCGCGGTCGGTCTCATACGTCCAGGAGCACGCCGAGGCGGTCTCGCATGCGAGCACGTGCACGCCCCAGGGCCGCTCCTCTTCCGACGAGCGCGGGCGGCGGGTGAACAGGAGCGCCGAGTGGTCCTCGATCGCCTCGGTCTCGACGAACAGGTTGCTGTACGCCTTGTGCGCGTGGTCGGCGCCACGCAGCGCGAGCGTGACCTCAAGGTACGACGTCACCTCCAGCGCGAGCGGCGTCCTTCCGTGGTTGGTGACCGTCAAGCGGCGTACCTCGACGTCGTCTTCCGGCGACACGATGACCTCGGTGTGCGTCTCCACGTCCCCGTCGACGCGCCGGAAGTCCGCCTTGTCCGCCGAGAACGTCACGTGGTAGTCGTCCGGCCGCGCGAGCGTGGGCTGGTACGCCGCCGACCACACACGGCCGCTCTCGACGTCTTTGAGGTAGATGAACGTGCCCCAGCAGTCGCGGGTGATGTCCTCGCGGTAGCGGGTGACGGTGCGGTCGCGCCAGCGGCTGTAACCACCACCGGCGTTGGTGACCATGACCGAGTACGAACCGTTGGACAGGAAGTGGGTCGCCGGGACCGGCGTGTTGGCGAGCGGATACGCGCGCGTGATGGGAGGCGGCACCTCACGGACCGAGCGCACGAACTCGACCTCTTCGGTCCGCGGAGCGGCGAGCTGGATACGCCGCGGGACGCGCTCCTGCAGCAGCAATTCGGCGGATGTGACGAGCGGATCGGCGTGGAACCGCTCCTGCATCCGGAAGTCCGTGAGCATGTTGCCGAGCGAGACGAGACTCATGCCCTGGTGGTGGGCCATGTACGTCTTCACGATCGCGCGCTCGCCACCGGCGGGGACACGACCCGGCGTGTAGTCGATCGCCTCGTAGTAGCCGTACCAGCCCTCGGCGCCTCGCTGTGTGAGCGCCGCGAGGTTGTCGAGCGATTCGCGCGGAGCCACCATGAGCGCCAGCACGGTGGCATACGGCGCGATGACCACGTCGGCCGAGAGCCCCCGCTTGAGTCCCAGGCCCGGCACGCCGAACGCCTGGTACTGGTAGGTGAGTTCGACGTCCTTGGCGTTGAACGCAGACTCGGACACGCCCCACGGCACGCCGCGCTGCCGTCCGTACTGGATCTGCCGACGCACCACGGCGTCGTACGTCCGGTCGAGCAGGGTCCCGCGCCAGCGCTTCATCACGAGCAACGGCATGAGGTACTCGAACATGCTCGCGCTCCAGCTCACCAGGGCCGCTCCGCCGCTTGTGCGCGTGATCGCCCTGCCGAGCCGGAACCAGTGGTCCTGCGGGACCTGCCCCGCCGCGATCGCCAGGAAGCTCGCCAGGCGACACTCGCTTGCGAGCATGTCGTAGTAGGAGCCGTCCAGGCGCCCCTCGGCGGTGTTGAAGCCGATCGAGAAGAGCATCCGCCCCGGGTCGAACAGCATGCCGAAGTCCGTGTGCTCCCACATCTCGCACGCCATCGCGGCGTGCAGCCGCAGATCGGCGAGCAGCGCCACCGACGCCTCACGGCCGCGCCGCACCCCTGCGGCCGTCTCCGCCGCCCAGCGCGAAGCGTCACCGTCACCGGCCGCGATGCCGTCGAGCAGGCCGAGCGCCTCGTCCATGCCGTCGGCGAGTTCCTGGAGCGAAGGCACGCGGGAGAGGAGCGGCGCGAGCGGCTCTCTCGCGTCGGAGCCGAGGGACGCCGGTACGCGCAGCGCGTCGGCCGCCCACGGCGCGTACGCATCGAGAGCGCGACGGGCCGCGCTCACGTGCGCTGCCACGTCCGAGCACGCACGGGCCGCCCGCTCGGCGGGGAGCTGGCCCTCGGCGGGAGTCGTCTCAAGTCCGGCCGCGAGTTCGCCGAGGCCTGCGACAAGCGCGTGCCAGCCTCCGAGGTCTCGCGGCGGCGCATCGTGCGCCGCTCGGCGAGCGATCTCGGAGAGCGTGTCACGCGCCTGCTCGCCACCACCGCTCCCGTCTTCCGGCCCCGTCCGCGCGAGGTCCTCGATCGCCAGGCGCGCGGCGTCCACGATGCCGTCGAGCAGCTGGGGCCCGAGCAGCGGCTGGCGCTCGACGTCCCGTAGTGCGGCGTCGAGCGTGAGCAGGTGCCCCGCCAGGTTGCCCGAGTCGACGGTCGAGACGTAGGTGGGGCGCAGCGGTTCCAGCGTGCGGGTGTCGTACCAGTTGTAGAAGTGGCCGCGGAAACGCTCCATGCCCGCCATGGTGTCCAGTGTGCGCGCGACACGCTCGGCGAGCCCGTCGATCGTGAGGTAGCCGAGGTCGTACGCCGAGACACAGGACAGCAGCTGGAGGCCGATGTTGGTCGGAGACGTCCGGTGCGCCACCTCGTCCTTCGGGTCCTCCTGGTAGTTGTCGGGTGCGAGGAAGTGGTCCTCGGCGGTCACGAAATCCTCGAAGAACCGCCACGTCTTGCGCGCGATGCGACGCATCGTCTCCACGTCGCCGGTGGTCAGGCCGGTGTCCGGCTCGGGCGTGGGGACGCTTGCGCGCCAGGCCGCGAGCGGCGCTGACAGCCACAGCACGAGCAGCGGCGCGGCGGGCAGCAGGGCCGACACGCTGCCGGTCGAAAGAGCGATGAGCGCAGCGAGGACGGCAACGGTCGCGGTGGCAGGCCACATGCGACGCAGGAAGGCGGCAGGCCGGGTCGCCCCGAGACGACGCTCGGCCTCGGCGGCCGTCTCCCACTCCAGCAAGTCGCGTCGCGTCACGAGCATCCGCCAGAGCGCGCGGATCGCGGCGTCGGTGAGAAGGTAGGCCTGATGCGGCAGCACGGCGGCGTTCAGAACGTTGCGCAGCACGTCGCGCCGGAGGTCCTCGACGAACGCTTGCGTGTCGGATCGCGTGTCTGCCGGTGGCCGCCGGAACAGGAACGCGTCCATCACGCCGTGGTAGAGCGGGAAGAGGAGCAGACCGAGCAGGACCCCGAGCCAGGCCCACCCGTGGGCCGGCAGCGCGGCAAAGCCAGCGAGTGCGAGGAGCATCGTGGACAGCGGCACCATGCTGCGCCTCAGGTTGTCGAGGATCTTCCAGCGGTGCAGCGTGGTGAGCGGATTGCGCTCCCGGCCGCTCTCGGTGGGGACGACCGGTAGCAGCCACGGAAGCGTCTGCCAGTCGCCGCGTACCCAGCGATGCAGTCGCGCGCAGTGGGAGATGTAGCTCGCGGGCTGGTCGTCCAGGACCTCGATGTCGGAGGTCAGCCCCGTGCGCAGGTACGAGCCCTCGAGCAGGTCATGCGACAGCAGCGTGTTGGGCGGGAACCTGTCCGAGAGCAGCGCGTTGAACACATCGACCTCGAAGATGCCCTTGCCGGTGAAGGAGCCTTCGCCGAAGACGTCCTGGTACGTGTCCGAGACCGCTCCAGCGTACGGGTCCACGCCGGTCACACCGGAGTACAGCCATGCGAAGAGGCTGTCGGTCGCGCCCGCGAGCGACATCGCCACCCTCGGCTGCAGGAGCCCGTAGCCGCGCCGGACGATGCGCCTCCGGGGATCGATCACAGCGCGGTTCAGCGGATGGGCGATGGTCGCGATGAGTCTGCGCGCGCCGTCACGCGGCAACACCGTGTCCGTGTCGAGTGTGACGACGAACGCGATCGACGCGAGGTCGGTGGGGTCGGCCTCGACGAGGCGGAACGAGGTGTCGGTGGCGCCGCGCAGCAGGCGGCAGAACTCGGTCAGTGCGCCGCGCTTGCGCTCCCACCCCATCCAGGTGCGATCGTGGTCGGACCAGGTGCGACCCCTGACGAACAGCGTGAAGGGCCGCTCGCCCACGCGGCCGTGCCGCTCGTTGAGGCTGCGCACACCGTCGAGCGCCGCTGAGATGATCGCCTCATCACCCGGTGTCTCGGCTCCGTCACTGCCCTTGAGGTCCGCGAGCACCCCGAAACGCACGTTGGGGTCGGTGTTCGCAAGGAAGCCGACCTCCATGTTGTCGATGACATGCTGCGCCGCCGCGGGTGAGGTGAGCAGCGCGGTGTACACGACCATCGTGCGGTGCGCCGGCTCGACCGGGCGGCGGTGGTCGAGCTTAGCGAGCGGCCGCGGCGGCCACAGCCACGCCGAGGTCCGGTTCACGAGGATGATGGCGACCTCGCTCACCGGTATCACCGCGAGCACGCCGATAATCGCACCGGACAACGGGGAGGCTGTCAGCAGCGCCACGAGCAGGCCGATCGCTGCTGCGAGCGCAGCAGTCAGGGTTCCGAGCAGCCCCCAGTAGATCGCACCGCGGGCCGCCAGCGGTCCTCGACGCATGCGCTCGCGCAGTCGCGGGCGGTAGCCGACCGAGCACTCGAACCCGTACCTGCCGTCGCTGATCAGGTAGTGACCCACGTGGCCCGCCACCGTGTCCGCGGGGTCACGGGTGAGCGCCTCGAGCGCGTGGCTGACGAGCGCCTCGGCCACGACGATCTCATCGTGGGGACACCGCCGGGCGAGGCTTTCCACCGCATGGCGATACCGGTCCCGGCTCACGAAGTCCATGCGCGGATAGACGCCTGCGGGGTCCTCGCGCAGCACGTGCTCCACGAGGCTGACGGACTCGAAGAACTCCCGCCACTCGAGTGCGCCGAGCGACCGGATGCTTCCGATCGAGTTGGCGATGGACACCTGGTCGGCGGCCTGTTCCTGGTGCATGCCGAGGGTCAGGTGCTCGAGGGTCTCATCGCGCGACGCCAGCGTTCGCTCCAACCAGTCCGACAAGGGGGCCAGTGCCACGTCCTGCCCCGCGAGGCGCTGTGACAGCCGGACCAGCAGTGCCGCCGGTGGGGACGCGTGCGCGGCGTCGATCTCCGTCAGTCGGCGTGACACGGCGTCGCTGCCGTCACCCGCCGCCTCGAGCAGGCGGTCGGCAAAGGAGTCGCCCGCCACGACCGCCTGGTGTGCATCGAGCACGCGGAGTCCAAGGCGGCGCAGGTTCTCAACGAGCGTCAAGCGGAGCATGATCGGTATCGCCCACACCTCGCCGATGGTGAGCGGCGCCTCGTCCTGGTAGGCAAGGAAGAACGACTCGAGCGTCTGCCGGTCCACGCGGGCATCGGTGTGGCTGACGAGGGTCACCGTTGCCTCGAGCACCCGAGGCGTGCCCGCGAACCGCCCCGCCACGAGTCGTGGCAGTTCCGCGCCGTAATCGGCAGGCAGCTCATCGCGGACGAGCCGGACCTGCTCCTCGATCAGGTAGTAGTTGTCGAGGATCCACTCGGCGGCGGGCGAGACCGGGATGTCCTCACGCACGTCGGCGGCCAGACGGCGATAGACGGCACCCAGTTGACGGTCCCCGGACTCGAGCATCCCGAGGAGCGCGGCACCGTTGCGCCCCGATGCGCACTCCCACACCTGGCCGGCAGCGAGCGAGCGCGCGACGCTCGCAAGCCGCTCAGCGCCGAGCAGTTCCGCTCGCAGCGGTGTGTCGTCTGACATGGGGTAGCGGCGTGCCGGCATACTGGTCCCCTCCGCGCATCGGCGCCGGGCGTGACCGGCGCTCGCGTCTGCCCCTTCTGGACGGCGGTACCATTGTGCCATGTATCGGCCGTACGTCGCCTGGCGCTGCGGCACACGACTTGCTGCAGTCATACCCCTTAGGGTATACAGGGGCGTAACCATTCGATCGGAGGTTCGATGGTCCGAGTGACAACGAGATGGGCGCTGGCGGCAGCCGCGATCGCCATGGTACTCGTGGCAGCCGCGGGCTGCAGCGCCGACGGCGGCGCGATCGATAACGCACGGTTCAAGGATCTGCAGGCCGAGGGCGCCCGCATAGTCGACGTGCGCACCGCCGGCGAGTTCGCCGCGGGCCACATCCCCGGTGCCGAGCTTGTCCCGTACCAGGGCATCGCCCAGGTTGCCCAGGGATGGGACCCGACGCAGCCCGTGGTGGTGTACTGTGCCGTCGGTGACCGGAGCGCCGAGGCGGCGAACGTCCTGCGCTCCATGGGATTCGAGCGCGTGTACGACCTCGCGGCCGGCATCGTGGCGTGGGACGGCGACATCATCGCCGGTGAGGGCGCTGTCGCAACCGAGCCTCCTGCGGTACAGACCTCGGAGCTACCGGTCCTCTACGAGTTCTTCACCGACTGGTGACCCAGCTGCCGTGACGTGGCGCCTGTGGTCGACAGGCTGAAGACTGAGTACGAAGGCATCGTGGAGTTCCGCCTGATCAACGTGGACACCGATCCGCAGGGTGCGGCACTGATGGCACAGTACAACGCCCAGTATGTGCCGACGTTCGTCCTGCTCAACACCGATGGATCAGTCAGCCAGACCATCGTCGGTGCTCAGAAGGAGAGTGTGTTCAGGGAGGCCCTTGACGCCCTGAAGTAGTGCTGGCCCCGCAGTGCGCGAACTGCGCGATACGCCGCGCGCGCAGCGGGGTACAGACCCAGTGAGGGCGCTGAAGGCGCCCTGACTCTCCGGAGCGACGGAGGCGAGGTGACCGTATCGAGTGAGCCTCGATGGATGTGGTTCCACCACCGGGACGGTCGATGAAGGGTCCCGCGTACGACGTGCGTGACGTGTCTTGTTCGAGCAATGTCCGTTGTCTATAGACGAGTGTTGTCCGTTCAGTCAGGTAAGCGTACGTTCGACTCCACGTCAGCGCGGGATGCCGGGCATAAGCTCTTGGAATCTGTGGGAGTGCGCCCGATAAGGAGACAGACCTCGTCGGGCAAGAACTCCTCAGGATGGCCCTTTGGAGGGGCGACTTGGGCGGTGCGAAGGCCGTCCCGGTGACTTCAGATCAAGCGGCGGACGCGGGCGCGCGTCCGCCGCTTCGCGTCCCCCCGGGCGTGAGGGTGTTATACTCTGCGCTCGGGACACCGCAGGCGGTCCTTACGGGCGAGTGGCGCAACGGGAGCGCACCTGCTTTGCACGCAGGGGGTTGTCGGTTCGAATCCGATCTCGTCCACCAGCGCGTAACGCGGCCGGTCGCCCACTGGGGCGGTCGGCCGCTTCTGTGTTCAGGCGCGAGCAGCGCGGGGTACGTAGACGGGGTCAGCCCGAAACGGGCACGGGTCCCGCACGGGTGCGGGGGACTGCGGAGGGTTGTATGAGCACGATCGTCGAGGTGACGGGACTTCGCAAGCGGTTCGGCGACATCGTCGCCGTGGAGGACGTGTCCTTCACCATCGCCGAGGGCGAGATATTCGGGCTCCTCGGCCCCAACGGTGCGGGCAAGACCACCACCATCTCGATGGTGTCGTGTCTGCTCTCGGCAGACGCCGGGACGATCACCGTCAACGGGCACAGCACCGGGCGCGACCCCATCGGCGTCAAGCGCTCGCTCGGCGTCGTTCCCCAGGAGATCGCGCTGTACCCGACGCTCACGGCCGCAGAGAACCTCGCGTTCTGGGGCCGGATGTACGGCCTTTCGGGAGCCGACCTCAAGCGCGCGGTGGACGAGGCGCTCGAGCTCGCCGGGCTTGCCGACCGGGCCAAGGAGCGGGTGGAGACGTATTCGGGTGGCATGAAGCGGCGGATCAACATCGCGGCCGGCGTGCTGCACACCCCGAAGGTGCTCCTGATGGACGAGCCCACGGTGGGCATCGACCCGCAGAGCCGCAACCACATCCTTGATACGGTCAAGCGGCTCAACGCCTCGGGCATGACGGTGCTCTACACGAGTCATTACATGGAAGAGGTGGAGTATCTCTGCGACCGCATCGCCATCATGGACCACGGCAAGATCATCGCCGAGGGCACGCTGAACCAGTTGCGTGACGTGGTGGGCGGGATGGATGTCGTGACCGTCAAGGTCGATGGACTGGCCGACGAGACGCTCGACGCCGCGCGCGCCATCGGCGGCGTCGAGCAACTCGATCGCACCGATGACACACTGCAGGTGCTGACCAGGAGCAGCGGCTCGATCCTCGGTGTGCTCATATCCACCCTCGAATCGGCGGGCGCGCATGTGGTGTCCGTCTCCGTCCAGGAGCCCGACCTGGAGAGCGTCTTCCTGCACCTCACCGGCAAGAGCCTCAGGGACTAGCGGCATGCGCGAACTCTTCACGATAGCGCGCAAAGACGCGAAGGTGATCCTGCGGGACAAGGCGGCCGTGCTCGTCATGCTCGCGATGCCGCTCGGGTTGATCTTCATCCTCGGCTCGGCGCTGGGTGGGATCGAGGAGAGCGACGCGATCGACGCGAAGGTCGCCATCGTCGACCTGGACGCGGGAGAGACCGGCGCGCTGTTCGTGGAGGCGCTCACCGGGTCCGAGGACATCGGGAACCTTTTCCGGATCGAGCTCGGTGACGACGCTGACGCCGTACGGACCGACGTGGAACGAGGCGACCTGACCGCGGCGCTTATCATCCCGCGTGACCTGACCGAGCGGATCGCCGCAGGCGAACCGGTTGCGCTCGAGGTGCTGCAGGATCCCGGCTCGCGCGTCTCGGCAGGCGTCTGGGCCGGGGTCGCGCGCGCCGCGGTCTCGGCGGCGTCATCGCAGATCGTGTTCGGGAGAGTGCTCGGCGAGGCCGTGGACGTCCCGGGCGTCGCACCGGCTCCGCCCGGGGATTCAGCGGTTCCGCCGCAGGGGGCGGGTGGCTACGTGGGGCCGACGCTGCCCATGCTCACGCTCGACATCGTGACGGTGGAGCCGGTGGAAGCAACCATCGGTACCCGCATCTCGATGATCGCCTACTACTCGGCGGGTATGACGGGCATGTTCCTGCTCTTCGGCTCGATGTTCGGCGCCTTCGCGTTCCTGAAAGAGCGGCGCGAGCAGACGCTTGCCCGCGTGCTCACGACTCCCGTGAGCAAGACGGCGGTGGTGGGGGGCAAGGCGCTCGGGGTGTTCATGATCGGCGCCGGACAGTTCCTGGTGCTGCTACTCGGGACCACCATGCTCTTCCGCGTCGACTGGGGCGCCGACGTGGCGGCCACTGTCACTCTGGGTCTCGCCGAGGTCTTCGCGGCGGCGGGCCTGGCCATGACCCTCGCCGCTGTCGGCAAGTCCGAGCGCGCCGTCGGTGGCATCGGGCCGGCGCTCATCATGTTCTTCGCGGCCACGGGAGGCTCGATGATCCCGAGCGCCATGCTTCCAGAGTGGCTTAAGCCGCTGCAGGTCGTCTCGCCGGTGTGGTGGTCGGTGAACGGCTTCCTCGACGTGATGCAGGGCGCGACGCTCGCTGACGTGATCGGGCCGGCCGCGGCCGTTGCGGGCATCGGCGCGGTGCTGCTCGTCTTCGGCATCTGGAGGCTCGAGTACCGATGAGGCGCATCCTCGCACTCGCCTGGCTCAACGCCATCCAGCTCCTCAGGAACCCCGGGGAGCTCGTAGGCGTGATCGGCCTCCCCATCGCACTCACGCTGTTGTTCGGCTCGGCGTTCTCCGGCCAGGGCGATCAGGCGCTCACCGTGCTGGTCGTCGATGAAGACGGGAGCGAGCGCTCGGCGCAGGCGATCGGCTTGATCGACGCCGAGCCCTCGTTCGAGACGAGCGCTGTTGCGCGTGCGGACGCCGAACGCCTGATATCGGACGGCGTCAACGGGGTCGCGGTCATCGTTCCGGAGGGATTCGGCGACGGCCTGGGCACGGCCGAGTCCGGCGCCGCTCGGATCGAGGTGCTGCGGGACCCGGCGTCGGAGAGCGCGTTCGCGGTCATCTCGGTGGTGCAAGGCATCGGCATGCGGATGTCGGGCAACGCGTCGGCCGCCAGTGCTGTCGCCGGGCTGACCGGAGCGCCGGAGTCGTTCGACGATGCCTACGCGCGCGCCGACGCGTTGTGGGAGCCCAAGCCGCCGGTCACCGCCGAGGGGCAGGTCGTGGTCGCATCCGAGGTGCGGGGCGACTCGGTCCTGGCCGACGGCGCAACGCTGAGCTCGATCGGCTTCACGGTCTGGTTCGTGTTGTTCATGACCTTCGGTAGCGCGGGGGGCATTCTCGAGGAGCGCGAACAGGGCACACTCAGGCGCCTGCTCGTCTCCCCGACAAGCAGGGCGACCATCCTTGCCGGCAAGGTGGCGGGGGTGCTTCTCGCCGCCGTTGCGCAGATCGTGATCCTGGTGGCGGTCGGCGATCTGCTGTTCGGGGTCCCGTGGGGGCGTGATCCGCTGGCGGTCGCACTGGTGCTCGGCGCGTACGCGCTCGCCGGGACAGGACTCGCGGTCCTCGTGACCGCGCTCGTGCGTTCGCGCGACCAGCTGGGCGGACTGGCACCGCTGGTCTCAACCGGCCTTGCGATGCTCGGCGGATGCCTATGGCCGATCGAGGTCGTGAGCCCGTTCATGCAGATGATCGCGAAGCTCACCCCCACGGGATGGGCGGTCATCGGGCTCACCGATGTCGTGGCCCGCAATCAGGGCGTGGCCTCCGCGCTCCTCCCCACGGCAGTGCTGCTCGGCTTCGCTGTGGTCTCGCTCGGCATCGGTGTCCGCATGCTCAAGTTCGAGTAGCCCAGCTTGAGCCGACGAACCCGCGACCACGACCCGTCCCGACCGCAACGCAGGGCCCGCTACACGACGGCGGCGGCCATCGCCGTGACGCTGCTGCTGTGGGCGTCCGCGTTCGCCGGCATCAAGGTGGGACTCGAGGGATACGGTCCCGGTGAACTGGCGCTGCTCCGCTTCGTCGTGGCGTCCGCCGTTCTCGGGATCAACGCCATCAGTACCCGCATGCGGCCACCGGCGCGCGCCGACGTCGGACGGCTCGCCCTCGCCGGGGCGCTCGGGATCACCACCTACCACGTGGCGCTGAACTTCGGTGAGATGACGGTGAGTGCCGGAGGAGCGAGCCTCATCATCGCCGCCGGCCCGGTGTTCACGGCGCTCTTTGCCCGCGTGCTGCTCAAGGAGCGCCTGAGTGCATGGGGCTGGGCCGGCATCACCGTCTCCTTCGCCGGTGTCGCGCTCATCACGCTCGGTGAGGGAGCGGGAGGGCTGCATTTCGAGCCCGGGGCCCTGCTGGTCATGGTCTCGGCCGTGGCGACGGCGCTGTACTTCATCGCCGCCAAACCGCTCCTCGGCAGGTATGGGCCGCTGGAGTTCACGACGTACATCATCTGGGCAGGCACGGTTCCGATGCTGGTCTGGGTGCCGTCACTGCTCGGTCAGATGGTGCATGCGACGCCGGAGCAAACGCTCTCGGTGGTCTATCTCGGCATTTTCCCGGGCGCCGTCGCGTACCTCACCTGGTCATACGCGCTGGCACGGATGAGGGCGGCGCAGCTCTCGTCGTTCCTCTACCTGTCACCGGTCCTGGCGATCCTCATCGCGTTCGTGTGGATCGGTGAGGTCCCGACGGTGCTCTCGCTCGTCGGCGGTGCTATCGCCGTCGCGGGCGTCGCACTCGTGAACACACGAGGCCGGCCCGCCGAGTGAGCTCCGGTGCGGTGACGCGTTCGCGTACGCCGCCGCGCATGCTATCGTCGTGACGGGCACTTCGACCCCTGACCTCGGAGGCTGCTGGTGTCGACCACACGAGATCTGCGATCGAAGGACTATCCGCGCAGCGGCCCGTACGCCGATGACCGAGCGCCCGCGTTTCTTGCGGCACTCGTCGACGCTCAGCCGCTACCCGCGTTCGCGTACTCGGCCGATGGGCGGCTGATCGCGTGCGGGCGTGCGGCCGCGGCGCTGTGCGTGGGCGCTGGGACGATCGGCCCTCGCGTGCTTGCAGACGACGGTACCGACCTTTGGACGATCGTCTCGGGGCGCAGTGAAGAGGCAGACCCGCTGTACGAGCTCAAGGTCCCGCTGCGCACCGCGTCGAGTGAGACCACGGACGCCACCCTGGCGGTCATCCCACTTCGCGGCCGGGGCGGCACGCTCGGAGGAGCCCTCGTCATAGTCACCGGACTGTCGGACGTGGGCTACCGGGAGGTCTCGGCATCACGTCGCGCCGAGTGGTCAGGCGAGGGCGTGTTCGAGCGGCTGGTGGCGGACCTCGGGGCGCTCACCGGGGCCGACTGTGTCTGCCTTGCCGAGGTGGTCGACCCCGATGATGATCGGGCCGGGGCTCCGCTGATCGCGGTCTGGGAGCGTGGGCGGGGCCGCCAGGCACCGATCGCATCGTATCCCGCAGTCGGGCCCGCGCTGGTCAGGACGCTCAAGGGCAGACATGGCGTCACGGTCGTCGACGCGGGACCCGACGCGCTCTCACCGGACCAGCGATGGGTGAGCAAGGGCCTGCGGTCGATGGCGTGTGCGAGCGTTCGCAGCGCAGACGGACGACCGCTCGGTGCGCTGGCTGCGCTGTGGCGCAGCGCACCGAGTGACCTCACGGGCATCCAGGCGGCTGTGGAGATCGTGGGCTTTGAGATCGCGGGGCTGCTGTGTCGGCTGGTGACGGAGCAGGAGCTCAAGGAGGCCGAGCAGCGCTACGGGGCGGTCTACGAGGGCAGCGCGACGCCCATCATCCTCATCGATCCGGGCACCACGCAGATCGTCGACGCCAACCCCGCGGCATGCTCGTTCTACGGCATCCCGCACGCCGAGATCGTGACGATGAGCGTCATACAACTCGATGCGCTGTCCCCGGACGGTGTGCAACGGGAACTCGCGCGAGCGCTCGACGGCAGCCGGTCGCGCTTCGCAGGAAAGCACCGCGCGGCCGATGGCGCGATCCGCGACGTCGAGGTCAGCACCGGTGTCATCACCGTCGCCGGCCGCCGTCTGCTCTACGGCATGCTCAACGACATCACCGAGCGCCTCCGCATGGAAGCGGCCATCGAACGCCAGCAGCGCGACCTCGAGACCACCGTCGCGCAGCGCACGGAGGACCTCATGCGTGCCAACGCCGAGCTGCAGCAGGCGACCATCGTCCGCGACATGGTCCTCGCTAGCCTGAATCGCGAGGTACGCACATCCCTGCAGACGATCACCGGGTTCACGGAGATCATCCTAGGCGGCGAGGCCGGCAGTCTTACCGAGGAGCAGGAACGACAGCTCTCAATGGTCCTCGATGCGGGCCAGCACCTCGGCACCTTCCTCGGTGGTCTGGCCGAGTCGAGTCGGGATGACGATGCCGAGGCGCGCATCGATGTGGAGAAGTCCGACCTGGTGGCGCTCGTCGAGTCGGTCGTGTTCGGGCTCGCCTCGTTCGCCGCCGACAAAGGGCTGGAGCTGGCGGTCGTCGCCGACGAGCGGCCAGTGATCGCGGAGACCGATCGTTACAAGGTGCAGAAGATCCTCCTGAACCTGCTCTCGAACGCGATCCGTCATACCGATCGCGGCGCCGTGACCGTGACGGTCATGCCCGACGGGCCGGACGGCAGCATGATCTCGGTCGCCGACACGGGGCCGGGCATTCCTCAGGAGCGCCTCGAGACACTGTTCGCCGATGCGGGTGATCGCGAGGGCGTCTCCGGTCTGACGCTGTCGACCAGTCGGCAGGCAGCAGAGGCGATCGGGGCTTCGATAGAGGTGGAGAGCGCCCCCGGTCACGGCACGATCTTCACAGTGTGGCTGCCCAACCATGGGAGCGCACGATGAGGGCGGGGGAGCCGTCGGTCAAGGCGTGCATGTGCGCGTTCGTTGCTGCTCGCGTGTAGGCCGCCCGATCACCCGCCGAGCGTGACCGCTCCGTTCGCCCTGTCCGCGAGAGAGAGCGCATCGATCGGACATGCCGAGCGGCAGATGCCGCACCCGTAGCAGGCGTCCCGGTCGATCTCGGCCACGCCGGTGCCGTCCAGACGTGCGGCGGAGAACGGGCAGCGCTCGACACACGCTCCGCACCCGCTGCAGCTGGAGTGGTCGACGACCGCACGGTACTCTCCTCGCCACATCGTGCGGTGCCCCCACTCGAGCGTGGTGCGCATCGCCATGCAGCCACTCGACAGGTCGCAGTTGCATATCGCCGCGATGAACGGCGTCTTGAAGGTCCACACCGAGTGCATGAGTCCTTCTGTCTCGGCCCGCTCGAGTACAGCCATGGCCTGAGCGCGATCGAGCTGCTGGAGCACTGAGACATCGGGCCCGCCGAGGTAGCCGGAGAACGCCTCGGCGAGCACGTCGTCGACCGGTCTGACGGTCACCGCCAGGCAGTAGCCGCGCTCGGGGGTGCCGGCGAAATGCCTGCACACGCATGGCAGCTGCACGATCGATGTGGCGATATCGAAGATCCGGGCGCACTCCTCGATCGGAACGGGCTGCCCGAAATGGTCTCGCTGCTGGCGCTTGGCGGTGAGCGCGTGGAATGCCCCACGTATCGGGGCGGGTGCCGCGGCCACGGCGTCGAGCAGGCGGACGTTGCGGCTCATGCGGGCGTCGAACCCCTGCACGAAGTCGATGAGATACTCCCGGCGTTCAAGATCGTGGGAGAGGTCGACCGCATAGTTGCTGGCCTGCAGATACCACTTCCGGCCGTCGCCGTGTTGTACGCAGAACTCGCACACCGTGGCCCTCCTTGCCGCGAAGACGGCCCCAGCGTAGCACGGCGCAGCGTCACCCCGCGGCCAGAGCGGCGATGAACACGAGCAGCACGAGCAGCAGGATCGCGACGTTCAGCCCGATGTCCCGCGCGTAGCGCTGTATGCGAAGGCGAGTGGCGCGCACGGTCTCTTCGTCGACAGGCCGCTGGGTGATCCCGCCCGTTCGCTCGCGCGTGAGCGCATCGACCACGATGGCCAGCATCTCCACGCTCCATGCTGCAGCCCGCTCCAGGCGGGTGAGCCCACCTGCGCCTGCCGAGGCGATGGCGTGGTGCGAGGGGAGCACCTGCTTCACGGAGGTGCCGGTCTCGAGGACCCGCCCCGCGATCTGCTGCGGTGCCGTCAGGGCCGGGGCGATCAGCTGGTCGAAGCGCTCCTTTCCCAGGATGGCGTTGATCGCGGCAGCGGTCTCCCGCGTCACGTTGTCTCCCACGGACCGGCGAGGGGCAAGCTCGATGGCCGTCCGGACGATCGGCCCACGGGCCTCCCGGAGCCGGGGAAGCGCGTCATCGAAGAGCGCCCCCGCGCCGCCGAGCCCGTCGGTGCGCGCGAGGTCTCCGAGAACGCCCATCCGCTCGTTCATAAGCCGCTGTGCCATGTAATCGGCGATGTCCCTGACCGATTCGACGATCTCGATGGTCTGGGCGTCCTCCGCCGAGCGCCCCTCGTCCCGCATGTGCGCAAGCGCCTCGGCCACCGCCTGGCGGACGCAGTCCTGGCGTTCGCGTTCGAGGGTCACGTACGCATGCTGCATGAAATGCTGGTCGCGTGCTGCGGGTGCGCCGGTGAGCGCGGTGGCCACAATCAGCCGGCGTCTGCGCGATAGCCGGATGACCGCGCCATGGTACTCGGAGACCGTGCGTCGCAAGAAGCGCGATGTTCCGCGGCGCGTCGCCTCGTACGTCTCATCGGCCAGCACGCACGTGCGGAGAAGACCTCGCGCGAGCCGCCGGTACCACCAGTCGATGCTGAAGTACTGCGGGGCGTGCAGATGGAAGAGGTGGAACTTCATGCCCACGAAGAAGAAGGTGAAGCCCAGGGCGAAGGCGATCACCACGCTCATCAGGTCCGATGCGGACAGGAAGTAGTGCTCGAGGTAGTGGTCGAGTAGGTCGCCATGGATTCCCCACGTGTGCAGTCCGGGCTGGAAGACCCCCTTGAGCAGCAGCTGCGGGAACCACCCGAGGACGACGATCGCGCTCGCCAGGACACCCATGCCGACGAGCATCCTCGGCGGGGCGTCGGTGACCTCGGGTCCATACTCCATCTTCGGCTTGCCGAGGAACATGAGTCCGATGAGCTTGATGAACGAGCACGCGGTACCGCCGCACGTCACGATGTAGATCTTCTCGGCGATGCCGAGCGAGGCGAGTCCGTGATGCTCCCACGCCTCGACGATCGCGTGGTGGATGAGGCACTTGCTCACGAACCCGTTGAAGAGCGGCACGCCGGTGATGCCGGCAGCCGCGATGCACATGAAGACGAAGGTGATCGGCATCTTCTTCCACAGACCGCCCGTTTTGTAGAGGTCGAGCGAGTGGACACGGTAGTAGACCGCGCCCACGCCGAGGAAGAGGCAGGCCTTGAAGAGCGCGTGGTTCACCACGTGGTAGAGTCCGCCGGCCACGCCCATCGCTCCGTGTGTGCTCAGGTATCCCGCCGCACCTATGCCTGCGAGGATGAACCCCATCTGACTCACGCTGTGGTAGGCGAGCATGCGCTTGGCGTTCGACTGCTGAAGGGCGAGGAACACCCCGATGAACATCGTGGCGATGCCGATCCAGAGCACAGCGAGCCCGAGCTGCTCGGAGAAGTGCCACAGGTGCTCCTCCACGTGCTCGGCCACCTCCGGGCGGAAGAGCCCGGTCATCACCCGGAAGATGCCGTAGGCCCCGGCCTTGATCATCACGCCCGAGAGCAACGCGCTTGCGGGCGCCGGCGCCACCGGGTGCGCGTCGGGTAGCCAGACGTGCACCGGCACCATGCCGGCCTTCACGCCGAACCCAAGGATGAGCAAGATGGCCGCAGCCCAGCGGATCACCTCGTCGCCGTGCCCTGCGGGCAGCGGCTCGATCGCGCCGCTGCCGCCGAGCGCGAAAGTGAGGAATATGCCACCGAGGAGCGCGAAGCCGCCGGTGACGGTCATCCAGAAGTACTTGACCGAGGCCTTCTTCGCGTCGTCGGTCTCCGTGTGGATCACGAGCAGGAACGCGACGAGGCCGAGCGCCTCGAAGAAGAGGTACAGCGTGATGAGGTCCCCGGCGAGCACAACGCCGAGGTTTGCGGCGAGAACGATGAGGCTCGTGGTGTGGTAGCGGTCATGCTTTTTCTCGTGTTTGAGGTAGTCCAGCGAGTGGAGTGTGGCGGCGAGCCACACGAAGGACGTGAACAGGGCGAAGAGCATCGAGAACGAGTCCACGGTGAACGTGAGTTCGCCGATCATCAGCGGCACGACGGCGCCGACGCGATGGTGTTCGCCAACCAAGGGGATGAGGCCGGCCGCGCCCAACAGCGTGAGCGCGGTCGTGGCGACCACCAGCGCGTTGCGCGCGCCCGGCCACCGCTTGCCGACCGGACGCACGAGGGCGGCCCCTAACAGCGGAAGGAGCACGAGGAGCACCGGGAGCGGGCTCGCGACGAGGTGCGCGACCTCGCCTGCGGCGTGTGCCGCCTCAGCAGCCACGTGCGCTCCGTCCATCGTCCCTCCCTCTTCTCGTCCATAGGGCCCGTGTCTGGCCGTACCGGCAGCGGGTCGTCTCCGCGCTGCGTCCGGTTAGCGGAAGAACCCCTCGACCGCAATGCGTGCGAGCCACACCGGCATGCCGTGAAGCGACGCCGCGAGCCCCAGGGCGGCGGTCAGCACAGAGATGACCACCAGTGGCACCAGCATCGACGCTGGCGCCTCCCGGCCCTCGGCGGTGATCCGGTCGTCTGAGGTCAGCACCGGCTCGCGGAAGTACATCCGGTAGACGATCGGCAGCAGGTAGATCGCCGCCATCAGGGCCCCACCGAGCAGCACCACCAGCAGAAGTGGGTGCTCGGTCTCCAGCATCCCAAGACCCAGGTACCACTTGCTGACGAAGCCCGACAGCGGCGGCGTGCCGATCATGCCGAGCGCAGCGAGGGCGAACGCGGCCGCGGTGACGGGCATCCGTCGTGCCGCACCGTCGAGTTGGCTGACCCGATGCACGCCGAGGCGGCGGATGAACAGTCCGGCGCACAGGAAGAGCGCGCCTTTCATGAAGGCGTGGTTGGTGATGTGGACGAGCGCCCCTATCGTTCCTTCGGGTCCGAGCAGCGACACGCCAAGGACCACGTACGCCATCTGACTGATCGTCGAGTATGCGAGGCGTCGCTTGAGGTTGTCCTGGTTGACCGCGAGGACGGCCGCGAACAGCACCGTGATGCCGGCCAGCCACGTCACCATGACCGCGACACCCATCTCGCGCAGGATCTCGACCCCGAAGACCTGGAACACGACCCTGATGATGCCGAAGCTTCCCGCAGCGACCATGACGCCCGAGAGCACGGCGGAGAACGGCGCCGGCGCGGCCGGGTGCGCATCCGGCACCCACCCGTGCAGCGGGACGATGGCGGCCTTCACGCCGAGTCCCGCGATGAAGCACCAGAAGATCGCGAAGAGCCGGCCGTGGCCGATCTCCGCAGAGAGTATCCCGCCATCGGTCAGGGTCTGCTGGCCGGCTGCGAAGAAGGTGAGAACGATCGCGAGCAGGACCAGCGAGCCGCCGATCAGGATGTAGATGATGTACTTGGTGCCGGCGGCCATCGCCTCCGGCGTCTGCTCGTGGACCACGAGCGGGTAGGTGAGGATGCTGAACAGCTCGTAGAAGATCAGGAACGTGAGCAGGTTGCCCGAATACGCCACGCCCATCGTCCAGCCCAGGCACAGCATGAAGAAGCTGTAGTACCTGCCGAGCCGGTGTCCCTCGGCCATGTAGCCCCACGAGTAGACGAGTGCGAGCACCCACAGGACCGCGACCGTCGCTCCGAACAGCGCCCCCGCGGCGTCAACACGCAAGTACATCCATATGTCGGGGGTCAGCTGCAGGATGAACGTCTCGTACACGCCGCCTTCAGCCACCCCCGCGGCCAGCCACACGGCGAGCACCGCGACCGCCGCGCCACATGCGAGCAGCGAGTAGTCGCGTACACGTGCCGAGATGCGCTGGAGCGGCACGGTGCACACCGCCGCCACGATCGGTATCAGGAACGCGAACAGCGGTAGTATCGAGCCGGTCGCATCGGTCGTCACGTCACACCACCCCTACATCCCGAAGACGAACGTCACCGCCGCGCGCGCCAGCGCGAAGGGCATGCCCGGCACCGAGACCGTCGCGCCGAGCAGTATCACGTAAGCGGCGCACACAAGGGTCGGTCCGAGCATGGTCCAGTGCGCCTCCTGCATCTCGACGTGCGTGCTCGGCGGAGTCTTGAAGAAGGCCGCGTAGACGACGGGAAGCCAGTACGCGGCGTTGAGCAGCGCACTGCCGAGCATCACGAGCGCATACCACCACGCGCCGCTCTCGAGTGCGCCGAGCGACAGGTACCACTTGGTCACGAAGCCCGCGAAGAGCGGGACGCCTATGAAGCTCAGCGCCGCGATCGTGAAGGCCCCCATGGTGTACGGCATCCGGTAGCCGATGCCGGCAAGCTCATGGACGGTGGTCTTCCCGGTCACGCGCTGGATCGAGCCCGCGACGAAGAACATCGTGATCTTCGCGAACGCCTGGTTGGCGATGTGCACGATCGCCGCTGTCGCCGCGAGCGGTGTGAGGAGGGACGCACCCAGGACGATATACGAGAGCTGACTGATGGTGGAGAACGCGAGTCGACGCTTGAGGTTGTCCTGGAAGACCGCAACGATCGAAGCGGCGATGATGGTGAACGCCGCGAGTGCAGCGAGCCAGTCGCAGACGCCCAGTTCGTCGAGTAAGCGCACGCCGAACACGTTGTATACCACGCGTAGCACGCCGAATGCGCCGACCTTGACGACCGCGACGGCGTGCAGCAGCGCGCTCACAGGGGTCGGGGCGACCATCGCACTCGGCAGCCAGCCGTGCAGGGGCATGATCGCCGCCTTCACGCCGAAACCGGCGATCAGGCAGATGAAGAGCGCGATGAGCGTTCCGCGCCCGGCGTCCATCGTCAGGATGCCCGGGTGGCTGAGCGTCATGGTCCCGGCGAGTTGGAAGGTGGCGATCGAGCCCAGCAGGACGAACGCGCCGCCCGTCAGCGTGTAGGCAAGGTACTTGCGTCCGGCCTTCATGGCCTCCGGCGTCTCGTCGTGGATAACGAGCGGATACGTGCATATGGTCAGGGTCTCGTAGAACAGGAACATCGTGAGCAGGTTCTCGGCGAACGCCACGCCCACGGTGGTAGACACGCAGAGGGCGAAGAAGCCGAAGAACCGCATGCGATTGGGCTCACGCTCCATGTATCCGATCGCATAGACGGTCGTGAACAGCCACAGCGTGGACGACACGAGCGAGAAGAACATGCCGAGCGCGTCGGCGCGGAACGCGAGTCCGACTCCCTCGGTGAACTGCACGAGATCGAAGACGTAGACCACACCGCGGAGCGCGCCGGGCAGCATCGACATGACGATGACCAGCTTGGCCAGTGCCGCCGACAGACTGAACAGGCGTCGCCAGAACGTCCGCTCACCCGAGGCGAACACAAGTGCAGCGCACAGCAGCGAGATGGCCGGTGCGAGTGCGGCGCGTGCGTCGATGACTTCCACGGCCTATCCACCCCCGATCGGCGCAAGGAGTCGCGTCACGGCGGGCTCGATGAAGCTCAGCGGTATCCGCCCGAGGACGCCCATGACGAGGCAGAGTGTGGCCAACACCAGTATCGGGACGAGCATGCTGGCCGGCGCCTCGCGGACTTCGAGGATCGCCGGGTCGCGCGGCGGGCGGAAGTAGAACGCGTTCACCATGCGGATGTAGTAGATGAAGATGAACAGCGCGCCGAAGACGAGAGCGAACGCGAAGAACGGATGACCGGCCTCCACCGCGCCGAGCGCGATGTACCACTTGCACAGGAAGCCGGCCGTCGGCGGGATGCCGACGATGGATATGGCCCCCACCGATATGGCGGCCACGGTCCACGGCATCGCGTGTCCCACTCCCGCCAGGTCGGTGAGCGTTCGCTTGCCGGTCCGGAAGATGAGCGCCCCGGCCCCGAGGAAGAGAGTCGCCTTGATGATCGCATGGTTGAAGACGTGCACGCTCGCGCCGATGACCCCGGCGCTCGAGGCGAGACCGAGACCCATCACGATGTAGCCGATGTTCGAGATCGTCGAGTAAGCGAGCATCATCTTGACGTCGTCCTGGAACACCGCGAAGAACGCGCCCATCACGATGGACAGCGCGCCGAGCCACATCAACACGGTGTTGAGCGCCTCGAGATCGAGCGCTCGTGACGTGTACGCGATCTGGTACAGGCGCAGCATGCCAACGATACCGACCTTGACGACCAGGCCGGACAGGATCGCCGAGACAGGGCTTGGTGCGATGGCATGGGCATCCGGCAGCCAGATGTGCAGCGGGAAGATCGCGGCCTTGACCATGAACCCCAGCGCCATCATCCCGAACGCGACCGCGACCGGCGCCACGGGGGCGCCACCAAGACGCGAGGCCACGTCGGCCATGTTGAGGCTTCCGGTGAGGGCGTACAGCATCCCGATCGCGAACAACACCGCGATCGAGGACACGGCTCCCATCACGAGGTACTTGAACGCGGCCATCTCGGCGATCTTCTCGCCGCTGACGGCCACCAGTGCGTAGCCGGAGAGCGAAAGGATCTCCATGAACACGAAGAGGTTGAACAGGTCGCCGGTGATCGAGAACCCCAGCATCCCGGCGAGATTGAGCAGCAGCAGCGCATAGTAGTAGGGGATCCGCACCTCTGGGAGGGCGTGTTCAGCGTATCGCCGCGAGAACACGATGGCGAGCACGCCCAGGAGACAGATGATCGCCGTCACGGCACTGAACTCATCGAACCGAAGCTCGATGCCGTACGGGACCTCCCAGCCGCCTGCCACGTACGAGAACGGGCCCCCGTCCGCCACGCGCGCAACGAGTAGCAGCGCAACGACACTGGTCAGGAGCATGGTTCCGAGCGCCCAGTCGGCCGCCCGGCGTGCCCTCCATTGCCCGACGACCGGCGTGAGAACCGCGCCGAGTATCGGCACGACGACGACGGCGACCAGGAGCGGGGGCCAGGTGGTCACGTCACTCGGCCTCCCGCAGCTCGTCGGCCTCGATGGTGCCGCACTGGTGCCAGATGCGGATGACCAGGCCGAGGGCGAGTGCCGTCGTGCTGACGGCAACGACGATCCCTGTGAGGATGAGCGCCTGCGGGAGCGGGTTGATGAACGGAGGTTCCACACCGGGGCCCATGATGGGTGCGTTACCGCCTTCGACGACCCCGGTGGCCACGATGAAGGCGAAGACGGCCGTCTCCATGATGTTGAGACCCATGAACTTCTTGATGAGGTTGTGCTTGGTGATGACCGTGTACAGGCCGATGCAGAACAGCACCACGCACGCCGCGTAGTCGATGTTGTGCCACAGCGCGGCGATCATCGCCCGGCCCCCATCGTCCTGAAGATGGTCGCGATGACCATCGCACCACCGACGCCGATGCCGATCTCGACGAAGGTCAGCATGAGTGTGGCGACCAAGGCGCTTTCGTGTCCGACCGGATAGCCGAGGAAGTCGCCGGTCAGAAGCAGCCCGGTCACGCCGGTCATGATGAACGCGAGCGGTGCCGCCGCCTGCAGCACCCGCTCGGGCCGGCGCGGCAGGAGTCGCGCGGCCTGTTCGTCGCTCATGATGAGGGTGAGCGCGATCACCAGAGCGCCTGCGATCGTGCCGCCCTGGAAGCCGCCGCCGGGCGTGACGTGTCCGTTGAGGACCACGTAGATGGAGAACAGGACGATGAACGGTGCGAGTACGCGGACGATGAAACGCACGATCATGCTGACCGGAAGCGCGGAGGCGGGCGTATCGAGAGCGGTGACCGCGCGCGCGCCCACGAGTACCGCGAGGACGGCCGCCATCGCCGTGAAGATCACGGTCACCTCGCCGAGCGTGTCGAGACCACGGTAGTTCAGGATCACCGCGGTCACGATGTTCTCGGCCCCGGCCTCCTCCGCTCCGCGCTCCAGGTACCGCGGTGCGACGTGCGTGTGCGCGGGCGCGTCCGGCGAGCCGTGAGGCGGGAGATCAGCTACCGCGATCAGCAACGGGACCGCGACGGCCAGGAGCAGTGCGATGACGAGCGCTCGCTTCATCACCGCTCCTTCCGGGTGGTCCGGCTGATGGTGACCAGGAAGAGCACCGTTGTGACACCGGCACCGACTGCCGCCTCGGTCATCGCCACGTCCGGCGCTCCACGGTGCAGCCACAGCAGACACATCAGAAGGCTGTAGCTGGCGAACACGATGGCCGCTGCGAGCAGGTCCTTGAGGCGCACGACCGAGATCGCACACGCGATCAGCAGGAGCAGCAGCACGATGTCGAACGCGCGACTCATGGGCGCTCCCCCGAACCTAGCCATGGTGTGTGTCCGGTGCGATACGCCGCTCGTGCGAGCGCGTGCGCGGCCGTCGGACTCGAGAGCAGGACGAGCGCGGCGAGCAGCACCAGCTTCAAGGCGTCGATGTCCAACCCGCGCAGCAGCGCAAGCGCCAGCAAGACCGCCCCCGCGCCGACCGTGTCGCACTTCGTGGCGGCATGGGTCCGTGCGTAGAAGTCCGGAAACCGCAGGAGGCCGAGGGTGCCGACAAGGAAGAAGAACGCGCCGGCACAGGCAAGGACGACGGCAACCGCGTCGCGCGCAGCCGCGAGCCACATCATGTGACATCACCCTCGAGCCGCCCGGTCTCCATGAGCCTGCTGGCCGCAAGGGTCACGACGAAGTTCAGGAGCCCGTAGACGAGCGCGACATCGACGAACAGCGCCCGTCCGAACACGAAGGCCAGGAGTGATAACGCCACGAGGGTCTTCGTGCCGATGACGTTGATCGCGAGGAGCCTGTCTGCAGCCGAGGGTCCGAGGTATGCCCTGACCAGACAGAGCGATGCGTTCACCAGTATGAACACGGTGAGCCCCCAGAGGAAGGTCGTCACGGTCGTCCCCTAACCATCGAACGTCCGTGAGACCCGGTGCTCGAGATCGCCGCTGGAGATCGCATCGGTGAACGACTCGTCGAGACAGTGGATCGTGTAGGTGTCCCCCTCGACGTCGAGCGTGATGGTGCCCGGTGTGAGTGTTATGGAGTTCGCGAACGCCACACAGGCACTGTCGCGCTGGAACGACACGCGGTGTGTGTGAAGGGCCGGGCGGATGCCGAGCTTCGGGTCGAGGACCCGCTCGGCGACGCAGACAGCGGCGACGACGATCTCCTTGATCAGGTACGCGAGATAGCCGGGCAGCCGTAACCATGCCCGCGCGGACAGCGGCTCGGCCTCCTCGGCCCACAGCACGCGTTCCGCCCACCGGGCCACGATGACCGAGGCCAGCAGGCCTACCACCAGGTTCACAGGGTCGAGGGAACCCGTCACCACCAGCCAGAAGGCGATGAGCACTGCTGCCGAGACGACGCGCCTCATGCTCGCTCACCTGCGAGTGTGGGCGCGGCCGGGGTCTGTGCGGTCGTGCTCCCGCCCTGCTGGGTCTGCTCCCGGTCGTCCACCAGCCGGCGGCGCACGAGGTCGAGCAGGTCCCGGGCGCTGCCCGCGTCCTGCGGATAGCTGACCGAGGCCGAGGTCACACGACAGTGCGCCACAGGCTCAAGGGCATCGCCCTCGAACTCGGCGGCACAGGCCGCAGCCTCGACGCGCTCGGCGATGGACGCGGCGTCAGCGGGGCCGGCGTGGGGCATGACCACGGCGAACGACTCCTGACCGACCCGGCCGACGATGTCGGTGTCACGCACCTCCAGCTGGATGATCTCGGCGAGGTGCTGCAGCAGAAGGTCGGTCTTGTATCTGCCGAACGTCCGTGTGAACTCAGCGATGTCCTCGACCTGAACGGCGACCAGCCCCACCTCCGTGTCGTACCGGTCGGAGCGCCGCATCTCCTCGGCAAGTCGCGTTATCAGCGGCTCGGACTTGCGCACGCCGGTGAGTGGGTCGCGCGTGGATACGCGCTCCAGGGCCTCGGCGTGTCGGCGCTGCCGGTGTGCCTGGGTGCCGACCACGATCCCGGAGGCGATGAACACGGCGAACCCTACCGCAAGTTCCGGCCAGCGCGCCTCAAGGGCCTCAGTGGGCGTGATGATGATCAGACTCGCGGCGCATGCGGCTGCCGTGACGATTCCGCCGGGGAC
This sequence comes from Aeromicrobium sp., assembly GCA_015351705.1. Taxonomy (GTDB): domain Bacteria; phylum Actinomycetota; class Coriobacteriia; order Anaerosomatales; family Anaerosomataceae; genus JADIIM01. Next base: position 27,228 of record JADIIM010000043.1, read on the forward strand.
GTCGTGGAACAATGAGGCGAGGATGATCGGGGCGAGATACAGCATCCAGGCGGGGGAGACCCTCCCCGTTGAGAGGATGAGAACGGCGACGAACCCGATGGTGCCGGCGACGACCAGCGCGTGTACAAGGGCAGGTGTCCGGTGCGGGGCGCGCGTGTCGTCGGCGGTAGCGTTCACCTCGCGCATCAGTGACGCCTCCCGTGATGCGGCGCGATGCCCCCCCGCGAGCGCGCCCCCGCGCGCGTCCACCCCGGGCACCGCAATCATGCGCAGGCGGTGTTCGTGAGTGTATAACGATACCGCTCATAGTATGCCCGAGCAGCACACGGAATCACAGGGGTCGAGCCAAGCCTGAGGGAACATTACCCCCTGTCCGCGCGGCGATGCCCCGTCCTGGTGTGCGGTCTCCGGTCGGGGTACAGTGTGCCGACAGGCGCATGCTACGAAGCGACACAGTCCTCGCCGGTCGCGTTCCGGCGCAGGCGCGCCGGGCACGAGGGGCAGGAGCGACCATGAGCGTTATCAGGCCGGTCGGCGATGAGAGTGCGGGGATCGAAGGGCATTCGACGGCGCCAACACGTGAGGGATACTCGCTCGGCGAGGAGATCGCGAACGCGGTCACGCACGGTATCGGCGCGGCGCTGAGCGTCGCGGCGCTGGTGGCACTGGTGTTCGTTGCGGCCCTCTGGGGGACCGGGTGGCACCTGGCGAGCGCGATCGTCTACGGCGTGACGATGTTCCTGCTGTATATGGCCTCCACGCTGTACCACGCGATCCATCACCCGGGCGCTCGGCACGTCTTCAAGGTGATCGACCACGCAGGCATCTACCTGCTTATCGCAGGCACCTATACTCCTTTCACGCTCGTGACGATCCGGGATGACGGTGGCTGGGCGTTGTTCGCGACCGTATGGTCGCTGGCGCTCGTTGGCATCGCCCTCGAGGCGTTCTGGGTCTACCGGCCCAAGTGGGTCTCCGCGGTGGTCTACCTCGGGATGGGATGGCTCGCGCTGGCCGCGATGCGACCGTTGATCGCGAACCTTGAACCGGGTGGACTGTGGCTGCTCATCGGCGGCGGTCTCGCGTACTCGGCGGGAACGGTCTTCTACGTCTTGAAGCGAGTGCGCTTCATGCACGCGGTCTGGCATCTGTGGGTGCTGGCCGGGACGGTGCTGCATTTCCTGGCGGTCATGCTGTACGTGTTCCCGCGGGGGTGAGATCGGTCTTCGTGTGGCATGTCGGAGCGGGCGCGTATGGTATCTGCGTCCGGTGATGGTTTACACTTGCCGTAACCGCGCAGTTCGTGGACCGGTCCTGGTCACCGCGTGACCGCGCGGGCGCCGATCTCGGGAAGGGTTGCCGTGTACGACCTCGAAGGGGTCCTCGGCCCGGCGGTCACGGAGTTCGTCGACACGCACGTGCGCTCACTCCTGACCTGGGACATCCTGGTGTTCTACCACCGCAACACAGACGCCGTCCTCGACATCGAGGGACTGGCTTCCCGTCTTGGGCGCAAGATCGATGAACTCGATCCCGAGGTGGATGCGCTGTGCGAGGGCCGCATCCTCTCGCGTGCTGGTGGCCTGATCCGCTACAGGCCGACTCCGGAGATGAGGGACGCGATCTCTCAGTTCGTGGACAGCTGTCAGGACCGGGGAAGGCGCCTGGCGCTGATCGCGCTCGTCCTGCACAAGATAAACCCCGTCTCGGGCATCTGATGAGGCGATGCCCAGGGGCCGGTCCGCATGAGGCGCGGCGCGCCTACCTCACAAGGAATCGATACATATGAATGGCATAGCCGGCCAGGTCATCCTGATCCTCGTTCTCATACTGCTCAACGGCTACTTCGCCGCTGCCGAGATCGCACTTGTGAGCGCTCGCCGTGCCGCCATCAAGATGGAGGCCGATGAGGGGTCGGCCCGCGCGCGCGCCGTTCTTCGGCTCACAGCGGACCCGTCGCGGTTCATGGCTGCCATCCAGGTGGGCATCACGCTCGTTGGATTCGGGGCCTCGGCCACCGCGGCGGTCACACTCGCTGAGCCTCTCGCATCGTGGCTCGGCTCGCTCGGCATCTCGTGGGTCGGGTCGGTCGCCAGCGGTCTTGCGGTCTTCCTGGTGACGTTGGTGATCTCCTACTTCACCCTCGTGTTCGGCGAGTTGGCGCCGAAGCGCCTCGGACTCGAGCGCGCAGAGGCTGTTGCCAAGGTCGTGGCTGGACCAGTCGCCCTCCTGCAGCGCGTCACCGGCCCGCTCATCTGGGTGCTTGCGCGGTCGACGGATGCCGCAGCGCGCCTACTTGGTGTGAGGCCGGGCGACGTCAGACCGGGCGTGACCGAGGAGGAGATCAAGCTGCTCGTGACCGAGCAGGGCTCGCTGCTTGAAGACGAGAAGCGGATGATCCACGAGATCTTCGAACTGGGCGACATGGTGGCCAAGGAGATCATGGTGCCGCGTGTGGACATGCTCATGATCGAAGACATCACGCCGCTCGACTCGGCCATCGAGGTCTTCCGGTCCTCGGGCTACTCACGTCTCCCGGTCTTCCGCGAGGACGCTGACACGATCGTGGGCATCGTGATGCTGAAGGACCTGGTAGGGCCGGTCTCCGAGGGCAGGCTCGACGAGCCGGTCGCGGCGTTTGTCCGGCCTGCGGTCTACGTGCCGGAGACCAAGCCCATCCTTGCGATGCTTCGCGATATGCAGGCGGCTCACAACCATCTTGCCATCGTCGTTGATGAGTACGGTGGGACATCGGGCCTCGTGACCATCGAGGACATCGTGGAGGAGATCATCGGCGAGATCGCCGACGAGTTCGATCGCGAGCGGCGATACATCACTGAGCTCGGTCAGGACCGCTGGGTCGTGGACGGACTGCTGTCGGTGCACGAAGCGAACGAGACCCTCGGCTGGGACCTGCCGCTTTCCGACGAGTACGAGACGGTGGCGGGATGGGTGCTCTTCGAGCTCGGCCACATCCCTGCCGAGGGTGAGGCGCTTGCACGTGGTGACCTCGTGGTGAACGTGGACAGCGTTCGCCGGAGGAGGATCGCACGGCTTCGGGTATCAAAGACGGGGGACGCAGGCGGTGAGCACGCGCCGGCGTCTGAATGACGAACGTCGGGCGAAGTGGCCCGGCCCCGACACAGGAGCCAGCGATGAATGACACGAACCATACGCCACATGCCGACACCGGCGCCGAAACACCCGCACAGCCGGTAGCCGACGTCTCGCGACCCGCCGCGCCAGCGCCACCGCCTTCGCCCGGGGTCTCCGGTGGCGGCGCCGTGAGGCGTGGTGCCGTGCTGTGGGGCGTCACGCTCGTCGCCATCGGCGGGCTGCTGCTCATCAGCCAGCTGGTGCCGGGCATCGCCCTGTGGCGCTACTGGCCTCTCATCATCGTCGCCATCGGCGTGCGACAGATGCTCGGCCCCTCGGTAGGTCACTGGTCGATCAAGCACGCTGCCGACGGCCTGGTCACCGTCGCCTTCGGGCTCGTGTTCCTGGGCCAGATGCTGGGATACCTCGGGTGGAACGTCTGGCTGAATCTGCTGCGGCTCTGGCCGCTGCTGCTGGTGGCGATCGGCCTGGAGGTCGCCGGGAAGGGGCTGCGGTCCGAGTGGATCCGCGCACTGGGCGGTGTGGTGATCATCGGCGGACTCGTGTACGGTTCGCTCGTCTTGACGCCCACCGGCAGCTGGATGCCGATCGTCCCGGTCGCGGGTCAAGCGGAGACGTTCTCAGAGACCGAACCCCACAACGCGCGAGTCGATGAAGGCGTCGCCACCGTTCGGGGAGGCGTCGGGCGCATGACGGTCGAGGCGGGCGACGAGCTCGTGGACGCGCGCGGCCGCTCGGCGTTCGAGCCTGACTTCGAGGCGCGGGTCGAAGGTGACAGCGCGGCGGTCGACGTGGGTATCGGGGGCACCTGGATGCCGATGGTCGAAGATGCGTGGCTTGCGGTCGCGCTCGATCGGCGGGTCGCGTGGGACCTGGCGGTGGACGCAGGCGTGTCCCAGTACGAGCTCGATCTGCGTGAGGTACCGTTGCGGGCGTTCGAGCTCAAGGCCGGCGTGTCCGATGGTGTCGTGACGCTCAGCCGTGCCGGGGACGGCGGTGAGCGCGGAGGCGTTCCCGCGAAGATCGAGGCCGGTGTCTCGTCGCTCCGGGTGCGCGTGCCCGCAGCCGACCGTGTCCGGGTCACCGTGAGCGAGGGGCTCTCCGGCGTGGACGCCCGGGGACAGTGGACGTCGACACGCGATGGCGGGAAGCGCACGTTCACCAGCGATGGTTTCAGGGAGTCAGGCACCTGGTGGGAGATCGACGTCACCGCCGGGATCGGCAGCATCGTCATCGAGTACTACTAGGAGGTTTCGATCGTGGCACACGAGCATCCCACTCACGGTCCGGAAGGCGACCGCGACGCATCGGGTTGGGTGATACTGGGCGTCGTGCTGATCGTCGCCGGCTTCTTCCTCGGCGCGCGTAATCTCGGCATCGTCCCGTGGCCGCTCGGCTACGTCTGGGACATGATCATGAAGGCGCGCGTAGGCATCGGAATCGTGCTCATCGGCATCGTGTTGATCTGGTGGGCGCAGTCAGGCAAGGGCTTCAGGGCCCCGGTGCGGGGCGCGAAGCTGTACCGCTCTCGCCAGGAGAAGTGGCTGGCAGGCGTCCTGGGCGGCCTTGCCGAGTACTTCGGCGTCGACGTGACGTTGCTGCGGCTGGCCTTCATCGCACTCGTCGTCTTGTTCGACGTCGGCGGGCTGGTCCTCGCGTACATCATCATGGCGATCGTGGTCCCCTATCCGCCTGCGGTGTCCCAGGCACCGCCACAGGCCCCCGAGTGGCCGACTCCCGCCGCGCCGTCCCCTCCGGTGGGCGAATCGACGCCGGGTGAGGTGGACCGGGCGGAATGACATCCGGCGACGGGGTGACGCGGGCCAGGACGGCACCGGGCGATGTGGTGGACGCCCACGTCCACCTGTTCTCACTCCCGCTGTTCCGCGAGTTCATCGAGAAGCACCCGGATGCCGATCCGCGCTGGAGGAAGGCGCTCGAGGACGGGAAGTGGGGCCGGCGCAGCGAGTCGCTCCCCGACCTTGACGCAGCGGCCATGGCCCAGTGGTACGCGGCCCGGCTCGACGATGCCGGGATCGCACAGGCGGTGGTCGTCTCGGTACTCGCGGACTCGCAGTACACACGGGACTTCATCGCCGCCTCGGCCGGGCGCGTCGCCGCGTTGTGCAACCTGGACCCCCGCTCTCCCGAGGCGCCCGCCCTGCTCGAGCGCGAGATGGCGGCCGGCTTCAAGGGTGTCAAGCTGCTGCCGGTCAACCGCTGCTACCGGCTCTCGGACCCGGCGTGCAGGCCATTCTTCGAGAAGGCCGCCTCACTCGGCGCGGCCATCACCGTGCACTACGGCGTGACGGTGGATCCGTCGGGGGACCTGCGGTACGCGGATCCGACCGACCTTTCCCCGGTGGCGCGCGACTTCCCGGAGATCACCTTCGTGATCGCGCATTTCGGCGCCGGCTACCTTCACGAGGCGCTCCGCCTCGGCTACCAGTGCAAGAACGTGTGCCTAGACTCCTCGGGCACGAACAACTGGATGGACTACGACCCGCACGGCTACACGCTCCCGCAGGTCTTCGAGCGCGCGATCACCGCGCTGGGGCCTGAGCGGGTGCTGTTTGGGACGGACTCCGGTACGACCGGCCCCTACCGGAGGTGGATCGCATACCAGCAGCGGAGGGTGCTCGAGGAGCTCGGGCTGTCGGCTGCGGACCGCGACCTGGTGCTTCGAGCCAACGCGGTGAGGATCTTCCGCCTCGACGGACGCGCGCAGGGGAGGAGGTCCGATGAGCTGGGGCAAGCACAACGAGGAGCGCGAGTACGATGAACTCGTGAACTGGGACGCTCGGCTGACCCGCGAGGGGCCGTTCTTCCAGAAGCTGTTCGATGAGCACGGTGTGCGCTCGGTGGCCGACGTGGGCGCGGGCAGCGCCCGGCATTCGATCATGTACCGATCGTGGGGTCTTGACGTGTGGGCCATCGATCCGAGCAAAGACATGCTCGAGCTCGCGCGGGAGAACGCCGAGCGGCTGAAGAGCGACATCCGCGTCGTGCAGGGTGGTTTCGGGGACGTGGCCTCCATCGTCGGAGGTCCGGTGGACGCGATCACCTGCACCGGCAATGCGCTGCCGCACGTGCGCTCTATCGAGGGACTGCGCGAGGCGCTCGCGGACTTCGCGGCGGCGCTCAGGCCGGGTGGCGTGCTCGTGCTGCACTACCTGAACCACCACCGGCTCATCACGCAGCGCATCCGCACGATGTCCCCGGTGTTCCGCGAGACGTCGACGGGCGACAAGTTCTTCCTGCGACTCCTCGGCTACACGCCTGACGCTGACGGAATACTCTTCGACTTCGTCACGCTCGTACGCGACGTCAGCGTGCGCGAGGCGCCCCACACGATCGAGAGCTGGCCCAAGACGCTCGAGGCCGACCCGTCCGGCGGATGGTCCATCCGGTCGCGCCGGTCGCTTCACTTCGCCATGCCGCCCGGCCTCATCTCAGATGAGCTCGCCCGTGCGGGGTTCAGCGGCGTGACGCTGCTGGGAGACCACGAAGGCCGCATGCTCGACGCCGACACCGACGAGAGCGTGATCGTCGTCGCCACTCGCGCGCAGTGAGGGGTCTGCTCAGGAAGCGGACTCACACACACGTGGGCCGAGCGCGCATCGCCTGCCGAGTGTCGCATCGCACCGATCGACCGGGGCCGTGAGCCCTGACGGGGCGACCCCTGGGATCCCGGACACGAGCGCGGCGTACACATGGCACAGGGGCAGGCCCGCGACGTTCTGGAAGCACTGATCGTCGTCCACGCTGGCGAGATGACGCTCGATGTTGTACGCGCCGGCACAGCCGAGCACCTCATCACCAGCGACCCATGCATCCACGGTCGTCTCCTCCAGTGCGCGCATCGCGACCGGCGTGCTCACGGCGAAGGTGGCCGGCTCGGCCATGCCTGCCGCGAACAGCGCGACTCCGGTGACGACCTCGTGCATCTCTCCTGAGAGCAACGCCAGCATTCGTCGGGCGTCGTCACGATCCGCGGGCTTGCCGAGCACCTGGCCATCAGCGACCACGATCGTGTCAAACGCGAGGATCGTGCCGGTACAAGCGCCGATGGCGCGGGCGGCACGCGCCTTGTCTGCAGCGAGAGTCGCAGCCAGTCGAGCCGGGGGGAGGGGGGCCGAGAGGTCCTCCGGCGTGTCGGTGGCCGTGATCGCGACCTGGACGCCGAGCCATGCGATAAGGCGCCGACGCCGCGGAGAGGCGGATGCGAGTACGATGGGGGCGGTTTCCATGGTCAGCGATGATAGCACCCGCCGTGCTGAAGCGGCATAATCGGTGGTACCCGGCACGACGAGGAGAGGTTCTGAGCAGGCATGCAGGACGCACGCGCCGAGCGCGCACCCGAGTCAGTCGAGCGCTTCGTCAAGCAGATGCTCGTGGTCTACAAGGCGGTGAAGCTCTACCCGCCGGCAAGCGATATCCCCCGGGACAGCGCCGGCGACCTCATCAAGCTGTTGCGCATCCTTTTGCGAGACCATCCCGACCTGCGCTTCATGGTCTCGAAGGAAGCGCTTCTGTATGGCGGACTACCGGTGTTGCCTGACCAGGCACCCTTCGTGGCCCTCGCCCGCGACTTCTACAACCATCAGCTGGCCGACGTCAGGTTCCACGCTTCCGTCAGCGCCAAGGAGGTCATCGGGTTCCTGCGCATCTTGCAGGAGCCGCCCGCGGACATCCAGGCCTCAGGCGGGTTCGACCAGCGTCTCTGGGACCAGCAGATCGACGGCATCACCGTGCGGACGGTGTCGACGAAGGTGGTCGACACCGCGCTTGAGGGCGATGGGCCCACGGTGGATGAGGACGAGCCATGGCCCCCGGCGCACGAACGCATCGACGAACTCGTCGCAGCCGCGTACGGAGCGCGACCACGGGACCAGCGCATGCTCGTGCGCTTCGTGCAAAGCCCGCGCCTCGTCTCCCGCTACCTCGCTGAGCTCGCGTCATCGGGTCGTGGCGGGCGGCCGCTCGTCAACCTGGTAGCGGGGCGGGTCGTCTCGCTCGCTCATGCGGCGTACGCTGAGCTCGCCGAGGAGCAGCCCGCGCTCTTCCGCTCGGTGGCCGAGGGCCTGCTCGGGCTCACTCCTGAGCTTCGACGCGATGTGCTTGTCCAGCGGCTGCTTCCGGAAGCGCGCCTCGATGATGCGGTGGCCGGGGTTCTCCGCCAGTTCGAGCTCGGCGAGCTGTGCCAGGCGCTTGTAGAGGGCACCGACCTCGACCCGGTCTCGCAAAGCGGCCTTTCCCGCGCCATACGCAATCTCGCGGTGATCAGCCTGCGTCCTCGCGACGAGGTCCTGAATGCCGCCGAAGCGGCGCTGCGTGAGGCCGGCGCCGACGACAAGATGGTCGCCGCCGTGCTCGAGAGCGCGGCCCCGACGCGCCTTCGCGTCCCGTCGCCATCGGACGGACGGGTCGAAAGCGTAGAGAGCGTGATCAAGCTGGTCGACCTTTCGCCGGTGGGGCGCGAGGCCGCCGACTCCGACGTCGCCGCGTTGCGCGAGGAAGTCGCAGCAGGCATTTCCGACGGGGACGTCATGCTCGCTCTTGTGACGCTCGTGTCCATCGAGCGGCGCTCCGAGGCCTTCGCGTCGCTCATGGCGGTCATCGAGGACAGGCTCGGCATGCTGCTCGATTGGGGCGAGTATGCCGATGCCGCTGACGCGGCAGCGACGTTCGCGGCCATGGAGGGCGATGAGACGCTCGACGAAGGCCAGCGCGAACGTGTCGTGTCCGCGCTGGTGGCGATGGCCGCGACCGAGCATATGCGTGAGCTCTCGTCGGCGCTCAGGCGTCATGCAGCCGGAACGCCCGAGCACGACGCGTGCAAGCGGCTGCTCACCACACTCGGGGCGTACACGGTGGGCCCGCTGCTCGAGGTGCTGGCGGACGAGCCGGACATGGCGGCCCGCAAGTCGCTCGTCGACCTCATCTCGGGGATGGCGCAGCGTCACGTCCGCGAGCTCGGCGAGCGTGTGAGCGATCCACGCTGGTATTTTGTGCGCAACGTCGTCGCGATCCTCGGCTCGACGCGCAGCACCGAGGCGTTGGGGTATCTCTCCCGCACGCTGCGGCACTCTGACGCGCGTGTCCGCCGGGAGACCATCCGCGCGGTGGCGTCGATCCGCGACCGGCTGTCCGAGGAGATGCTGATGGCGGCGCTGTCCGACGAGGACCCGCAGAACGTGGGCCTGGCGGCTCGCTCGCTCGGGGTCGTCGGGTCGCGAGTGGCCTTCGGTGCGCTCGCCGCAGTGGCGCGTGGCGAGGGCCGCGGGAATCGTGAGCCGTCGGCCCGGATCGAGGCGATCGAGGCGCTCGGCCGTCTCGGGATACCGGAGGCAGCCGAGGTGCTTGATGGGATCGCGCGCCAGCGGACGATCATCCGGAGCGCTCGTGCTCGGGAGATCCGCACTGCCGCAGAAGGCGCGTTGGCCACGCTGCGCGCCGGCGGAGAAAGGGGTGTCCGATGAGCGACGAAGCCCCGCGCCGCCACGGCCCCGACAAGGTCCGTGCCCCCAGGAGTGTCACGGGGTCACCTACGGACGATGCGGCGTTGACACCACCACGCATCACCGCCGAGACATCGGACGGTGCGGCGAGCATCGCGTTCTCGGCGAACCAGGTGCGACGCGCCCGACATCTGCTCACGCGTCTGTACGGACTCAGGCGAGCGCGACGGCTCTACCCGGATGCGCATCCCGCGATCGCCGAGGCGGCGCGGGACCTGCATGAGGTCATCGCGCAGTACCACGCCGAGGGCGTGGACGTCCCGCTGACCTTCTTCGAGGAGGAGGTGCTGCTCGGCGAGCAGGTGCTGACCGAGGACAGCCTGCTGTTCGACCAGCTGATCCGTGACATCAGCGGCATCGGTGCGGGGGGCATCACCTTCCTTCGCGGGCTCGATCCGGAAGAGCTCGCGCGCTTCGCCGTCGTGGTCGGTGCCCGGCCTGACCAGGTCGCCGAGCTCGACGGCGGCATCGCCACGCTCGTCGAGCGGGCACGCGTGCCGCATATCGTGGTCAGCACGGTGAACGTGGTGCGCGATGACGTGACGGTGGCCGACGAGGACGAGCGTCAAGTCGCCAAGGCGGCCTACACCGGCGCCCTGGACCTGCTGCGTGAGGTCGAGCGGCTCATCCGCTCGAACCAGCCGCTCAGCGCCGGTCACGTCAAAGGCGCCGTCCGCAGCCTGGTGGACAACATCGTTCGGAACAGGTTCGCGATGCTGGAGCTCTCCAGCCTCAAGAACTTCGACGAGTACACGTTCTACCATTCGGTGAACGTCGCGATCCTCTCGGTCGCGCTCGGCTCGATGCTCACCCGCGACTACCGGTTCCTGTCGTCACTCGGCATCGGGGCGCTGCTTCACGACATCGGCAAGATGTCCGTGGACATCGAGACGCTGAACAAGGCGGGCCCCCTGACGACCGGTGAGTGGGAGGACATCCGAAACCACCCGGTCAACGGTGCCGAGATCACGGCGCTGACGTCTGGCCTGGACCGCGCCGCGGTGGTGTGCATCCTCGAGCACCATATGCGTTACGACCTGACCGGATACCCGCAACGCCCGCTCAAGCGCCCACAGCACATCGCAAGCAGGATCGTGGCTGTTGCCGACGCGTACGACGCGATGACCTCGCAGCGTCCGTACAGTGCACCGCGTATGCAGGACGAGGCCATGGGCGTCATCATCCGCAACGCAGGGACCGCCCTGGACCCGGTGCTGGTCCGTCTCTTCGTCGACCTGCTCGGCTACTTCCCGCCGCGTTCGCTCGTGCTCTTGAGCTCCGGTGAGACCGCGGTCGTGGTCAGCGTGAGCCCGTCGGAACCCTCACGCCCACGCGTTCGCGTGATCGCTGACGAACGCGGGGAGATGATCACGCCGCTGGACATCGACCTGACCGACGCCGCCGAGAGCGGGGGCCGGTCGGTCCTGCGGTGCCTGGATCCGGCCGGGATGGACGTGGAGATCAGCGACTTCCTGTGACCTTCGTGAGGAACGGGTACCATCACCGGTACGGACCCGGACCCGGGAGGGAACATGGATCACGCGCGCCGTAAGCCGCGCACCACCACCATCATCGCGATGGCGCTCGCCGCTCTGCTCGTGGCCTCTGGCGCGATCGCCGAGTTCTACACGGACCTGCTGTGGTTCAGCTCTCTCGGCCAGGAGGGTGTCTTCTGGCGGTCGCTCGCGTGGCGCTGGGGCACCGGAGCGGTGTTCGCGACAGTGCTCTTCGTGATCCTGTACGTCAACCTGCGGATCGCCGGCTCGATGCGGCCGGAGCGCCTGCTCCGCTCACTCGATGAGTCCTCGATGCGGATGGAGGCCACCGTCGAGCGGGTCCGGGGCGCCCTCGGCCGGTTCGCCGACAAGGCGCTGGTGATCGGCGCCGCTGTCGCGGCCGTCGTGGCAGGCATGGGTGTCGCCTCCTCGTGGCAGACGATCGCGCTCGCCTTCTCGGGCGGCACGTTCGGCGTCACCGACCCGCAGTTCGGCCGCGACGTGGGCTTCTACTTCTTCTCGCTTCCGGCGCTGCGGTTGCTGCAGGGCTGGCTCACGGGGGCGCTCGTCTTCGCGCTGCTCGCCAGTGCGTTCGTGCACGTCCTCAACGGGTCGATCAGGCCGTGGGACCGGTGGCGGGGATTCGACCCGCACGTCAAGGCGCACCTCTCGGTCCTCGGCGGCCTCATCATCCTGGTGCAGGCGTTCGGCTACTGGCTGAGCATCTTCGAGCTCAACTACTCGCCTCGCGGCCGGGTGGTGGGCGCGTCGTTCACTGACGTGAACGCCCAGATCCCCGCATACACGATCCTCATCGTGATCGCGTTGCTCTCCGGGCTGGCGTTGCTGGTCAACATCCGTTTCCGTGGCTGGCGACTGCCCGCCGTGGCGCTTGGCGTGTGGGTGGGTGCCGCGGTGCTCGTGGGCAGCGTCTACCCGGGCCTGGTACAGCAGTTCCGGGTGGCGCCCAATGAGGTCGAGGCCGAGTCCGCGTACATCGCGCGGAACATCGAGGTCACCCGGGAGGCGTTCCAGCTGGCCGATGTGGAAGTCCGTGCGTTCTCCGCCGAGGAGAACCTCACTGCCGAGGACCTGCCGCGCAATGCGCGGACCATCGAGAACGTGCGCGTGTGGGACCCTGCCATCGCGGTCCAGACGTACCAGCAGCTGCAGGGGATCCGTCCGTACTACGAGTTCAACGATGTCGACGTGGACCGCTACCTGATAGACGGTGTGCGCAGGCAGGTGCTCGTCTCGGCCAGGGAGATGGACGTGACGCGCCTGGTGGACCAGGCGCAGACCTGGGTCAACCAGCACCTCGTGTACACGCACGGGTACGGGATCGTGGTGAGTCCGGTCAACGAGGCGAGCGGCCAGGGCCATCCGCGGTTCATCGTCCGGGACATACCGCCGGAGTCCGACACCGACTTCCGCGTGGACGAGCCGGCCATCTACTTCGGCGAGCGAACGGGAAGCTACGTCATCGCCGCGACGCAGCTGCCCGAGTTCGACTACCCGGTGGGCTCGGAGAATGCCGAGACGAGCTACTCGGGAAGCGGTGGTATCGAGATGGGCGGGCCGCTGAGGCGAGCGGCGTTCGCCCTCAGGTTCTCGGCGCCGCAGATCGTCTTCAGCCGGTACATAACCCCTGACAGCCAGGTGTTGTTCCGGCGTTCGATCACCGAGCGCATGGAGGCCCTCGCCCCGTGGCTCGTCCTGGACCGCGACCCGTACCCGGCGGTCATCGACGGCCGGATCGTGTGGATCGCCGATGGCTACACGGTCTCCGACCGCTACCCGTACTCGGAGCGCTACGGCGGCATCAACTACATCCGGAACTCGGTGAAGATCACGATCGACGCCTACGAAGGCACGACCACGGTCTACGCGTTCGACCCCGACGACCCGCTGCTCGCCGCATGGGGTGCGGTGTTCCCGGGTCTGCTGACCGATGCCGCCGAGATGCCGGACGCCGTGCGCGCACACCTTCGTTACCCGGCCGACCTGTTCACGCTCCAGGCGCAGGTCTACAAGACCTACCACATGCTCGACCCCAAGGTGTTCTACAACAAGGAGGACCAGTGGGCGCTTCCCGGTGAGGGCTCTGAGGGCGGTCGTGCGATGGACCCGTTCTACGTGCTCATGGAGCTGCCGGAAGAGGATCGCGAGGACTTCATGCTCATGCTCCCGTTCACACCGCGTGCCAAGGCGAACATGATCGGGTGGATGGCGGCCAAGTCCGACCCCGCCGAGTACGGCGCCCGCGTGGTCTACACCCTGCCCAAGCAGCGGCTCGTGCTCGGTCCCGAGCAGGTCGAGGCGCGTGTCAACCAGGACCCGGTGATATCGCAGCAGCTGACGCTGTGGAGCCAGCGCGGCAGCAGCATCATCTTCGGGAATCTGCTCGTCATCCCCATCGATGAGGCGATCGTGTACATCCAGCCGCTGTATCTGCAAGCAGAGCAAACGGCGATGCCACAGCTCACCCGGGTCATCGTGGTCTACGGAGACTCGGTGGTGATGGAGGAGGACCTGGCGACGGCGCTTCTGCGCGTGTTCGGTGAGGTGGCTGCGCCGGACGACGGAGGCGACGGAGCGGTCGGTCCGGTCGACGCCCGTGACCTCTATGAGCGCGCGATCGAGGCGCAGCGCGCGGGGGACTGGGCGGCTTACGGACGTCTGATCGAGGAGCTCGGTCGCGTCCTCGAGCGGCTCGCCGGTCCGTCTGAGACCACCACGCCCACACCCGGAGAGTAAGCTCACGCGTTCACGAAGTGTTCACAGACGGCACGCGGTGTGCTAGAGTACCCCCTCGTTGGCTGAGAAGCGGGGACGTGCCGCGTGCGCGAGCGGGCCGAAGGGCCGCTGTGCTGGACCGGCGGGCACGACTCCGGAGTCGAGACACGACAGGCGTCACGCACCGTGTGACGCCCGAGGATCACGGTCCACTACCACGAACAGCAGAGCACGTGCTTGAGTGGCCAAGGCGACGGATGCGTCCGATCCGCGTGGCCGGGAGCGCGGCGACATGCGTTCTTCCCCCTCGCTTTCCCTGTGTCGTCGTATGTCCTGGGCCGTCGCCTGTCCTGTATCCGTACATGGAGGACAGTGTGAAGGTAGCGAGTAAGCGTAGCTTCGGTAGCCGAACGGTCGTGACGATGATGACCGCGCTCGCCGTCATGGCGGGCATCGCAGCCGGAGCGGGTATCGTCCCGTCCAGCAACGCCTCGGCACAGGTGCTCGAGGTGGCGGCCGGGATCCCGGGGTCCGCGTCGGGCGTCCTGCCCCCGGCCTCGGAACTCCCCAAGGCGGAGGACCTCCGCACCCCATCGGGGCTCGATGTCGCCGAGACGAAGGCGCCGGGCACCCGAAAGCCCACCGTCATCAAGAAGCCTGCACCCAAGCCCGCGCCCAAGCCGGCCGCGAAGCCGGCAGCATCATCGGCGCAGGCCGCTCCCGCCGGAAGCGGCTGGAAGAGCGCCGTGGCCTCGTGGTACGGACCCGGCTTCTACGGCAACACCATGGCCGGCGGCGGGACGCTGACTCCGTCGAGCATGGTGGTGGCCCACCGTACCCTTCCGTTCGGGACGAAGATCGAGTTCTCGTACAACGGCCGCACATGTGTGGCCGTGGTGCAGGACCGAGGTCCGTTCCACGGCGGACGGACGTTCGACCTCGGCCCGGGTACCGCCAAGGCGCTCGGCTTCTCCGGTGTCGGCACGGTCAAGTACCGGTTCTTGTAGCATTCGCCGCGCGCGGCATCCCGCGCCGGAACGTGTGATGGCGTCGCCCACGGGCGGCGCCATCGCCGTTCTCCGGGTCGGCCGTGCGGCTTTGGGGTATCTTCGAGAATGTCATGTCGGCGAACGAGGAGGAGACCATGGCGAGTCCTGATCGCACGCCGCAGGGACCGAAGACCGGCTTCGAGGGCGTCATCGAGGCCGTTGCCGACCTGCTCCAGACGGCGTCGGACTGGGTCCGCCAGGAGGCCGAGGCCGTCGTCCGTGAGAAGATCGTACGCCCGATCCAGAAGCTCGGTCTCACCCTCGTGTCGGCAAGTGCCGCGGGGTGTCTCATCGTGCTCGGACTCGCGTTCATCGCAGTCGCGCTCTTCCTGTACCTGGCAGGGTGGCTCGGCTATCCCGGTGCGCTGCTCCTCATCGGTGGCGTGTACCTGCTCTTGTCCGTCGTCTTCATCGTGATCAAAGCGAGGTCGATGCTGAAATGACCGATACCGCCGACACCATCACCGTCGACGACCTCCGTCGCAAGGCGCTCCACATCCGGGATCTTGCCGAGGCGGAGGTGCGGCACGCGACCGCTGACCGCCGTGCGCAGATTATCGCCATCGGAGCCGTCGCGGTGCTTGCGGCGGTATCGCTCGCGTACTTCCTTGGTGCCCGCAGAGGCTGATCGGTCCGGGCACCGGAAGGGGCGGCGCGGTGCGCGTCCTCGACATCTCGGTCGGCCCTGACCGGGTCGGCGTTCGCCTCGCGTTCGAGAGCGGGGAACCCACCCGCGCGTCCGAGTGCCCGGGGCTTGCCGATCTCGTCCTCGCGGCGTTCCCGGGCATGGGGGGTCATCGCTGCTCCACCCAGAGCGTTCGCGCCTTTGCCGACGAGCTCGCCGACACGGAGTTGGCGCACCTGTTCGAGCACGTGGTGCTCGAACTGATGGCGAGCGCGGGATCTCCGCGCGACCTGGGGGGTCACACGTCGTGGGATTTCCGGGTGGACGGACCAGGGGTCTACCGTGTGTCGCTCGAGTACGATGACGATCTCGTGTGCCTTGGCGCCATCAAGGCGGCCGACCGGATCCTGCGCTGCATGATCCAGCACGGCGACTCGCCGGATGTGAAAGCCGAGGCACGCCGCCTCGAGTCGCTCCGTGACCGGCCCGCCGGTAGCGGACAGGCACGGTGAGAGCGCCCGGGGCTGGCCGTCGCCAGGGGGACCGGCCGGAGCGTTGTTTGACCGCCGTGCGCGGCCGGTGTAAGGTTGCCTGCAACCTCGGCGCCGCCGGGGCCCATATCAGGTGGACGTGAGGGAAGAGGGCGTCATCAGCCCGGCCACCCCTCCGCAGCTCCCCCGCCAGGCCGCCTCCCGGGAGTCGGTGGAAGCGGGCGGCACCCGGGTCGTTATCGCCGGGGACGAGGTCCGGCGGGAACGCCCGAGCGCCGGACGAAGACAGGTGGTACCGCGGACGACTCTCGCCCTGTCGCGAGGGTCGTTTTGTCGTTGTTGGAGACCGCGCGCGTACGGAGGTCGCGGGATGGGAACAGCCAGGATCGTCTTCGACAGGTGGGCCGGCCGGTATGCGGGACGGATGGCCGACGTGCGCTCGAGCGCCGTCCGCGACCTGTTCGCCGCCGCCACCCGCCCCGACATGATCTCCTTCTCGGGCGGCATGCCCGAGATCAGCAGGGTGCCGGCCGACGACGTGGTGAGCGCTGCGACGGCGGCGATCCGTGACGCTGGCACCGAGGCGCTGCAGTACGGCTCCTCGGAGGGACGCGAGGGCGTCCGTCGCGTGGTGGTGGAGCTCATGGCCGAGGTCGGCGTGCGCATCAAGCCGGACGACGTGGTCATCACCGCCGGCGCCCAGCAGGCGCTCGACCTGCTCGCGAAGATCTTCCTGGACCCCGGCGACACCGTCATATGCGAAGGGCCCACCTACCTCGGCGCGCTCCAGGCGTTCTCGGCGTACCAGCCCGATGTGGTGTGCGTGCCCGCCGACGAGCACGGCATGCGCACGGACCTGCTCGCGGCCGAGCTCGAGCGGCTCGGCCCACGTGGCGCCAAGTTCATCTACACGATCCCCAACTTCCAGAACCCCGCGGGCGTGACGCTGACACCCGCGCGTCGCCGGGAGCTCCTCGAGATCGCCAGTGCCTATGACGTCCCGGTCATCGAGGACGATCCGTACGGCCGCCTGCGGTTCGAGGGAGGGCACTGCCTGCCGCTCCGCGCGCTCGACGACGACGTGATCTATGTGGGCACGTTCTCGAAGATCTTCGCACCGGGGCTGCGTCTCGGGTGGATCGTCGCGCCGCACCCGGTCCTCGGCAGGTTCCTGCTCGCCAAGCAGGCGGCGGACCTGTGCGGGAGCGCGTATGCGCAGGTCACCGCCGAGCGCTACTTCGGCGGCACGCGATGGCGCCGCACCTTGCAGGAACTCACGCGCACCTACGCCGGGCGGCGTGATGCGATGCTCGACGCGCTGGAGGAGCACTTCCCGCCGGAGGCGAAGTGGACGGCTCCGGAGGGCGGGTTCTTCGTGTGGGTCGAGATGCCGGCGTTCCTGGACCTCAAGTCCATCCTGGCCGAGGCCGTGGAGCACGGTGTGACCTACGTGCCAGGCGACGCGTTTTATCCGGACGGCCGCGGGCGGAACTGCATGCGGCTCGCGTTCTGCTTCGCGGAGCCCGACGCGATACGGGAAGGGATCCGTCGGCTTGCCGAGGTGCTCGATGACCGACTCGAACTGTACCGGGCGTTCGCCGCTGCGGGAGCGCTTCCGGGCGCGTCCGATACCACCGGTGGGAGGGACCGATGATGAAAGAGAAGATCGCGGTGCTCATGGGCGGCCGCTCGCTCGAGCGCGAGGTCTCGCTCTCGAGCGGCCAGCGCGTGTGCGATGCGCTCACCGAGCGCGGTTATCGCGTGCTTCCGCTCGACGTGACGCCGGACCTGGTGGCGACCCTGCGTGCCGAGAAGCCGGATGCGGTCTACATCGCGCTCCACGGCAAGCACGGTGAGGACGGGACGGTCCAGGAGCTCCTCGAGTTCCTCGGCATCCCTTACACCGGACCCGGTGTCGCGGCCTCGGCGCTCGCATGGGACAAGGCGGTCTCCAAGCGGCTGTTCGAGCGTGCGGGCATACCGACGCCCCCGTGGGTGACGTTCACCGCCGATGCGTTCAAGCTCGCTGGCGCCGCGACCGCGCTCGACCTGGTCCCGGGTGCCGTCGGCGGCTTCCCGGTGGTGGTCAAGCCGGCCGAGCAGGGCTCCGCACTCGGCCTTGCGCGCGTAGACGATGCCGCCGCGCTCCCTGACGCGCTGCTCTCGGCGCTCTCCTACGGTGACACCGCGATCGTGGAACGGTGGATCGACGGCGTCGAGCTCGCCGTCTCGGTCCTCGACACCGGCGACGGGCCCAGCGTGCTGCCCCCGGTGGAGATGGTCCCGGCCTCCGGCCTGTTCGACTTCACGGCGATGTACACGCCCGGAGAGACCGAGTACTACGTGCCCGCGCGCCTGTCAGACGAGCAGTTGGCCGAAGTGACGGCCCTTGCGGCGCGCGTGCACGACCTGCTCGGCTGCGAGCGGGTCAGCCGAGTGGACATGGTACTCGGCCACGACGACGTGCCGTACGTGCTCGAGGTCAACACATCGCCCGGCATGACCGAGACGTCGCTCCTGCCGATGGCCGCCGCTGCAGTTGGGATAGACTTCCAGGAGCTGGTGGAGTCTATGGTACGCTCGACGCTGGGCCGTACGGCGTGATGGGTACATACACCTGTGCCGTCTGGCGCACGTGACCGTTCCGTTCCGATCCCGGAGGTGGATTGCCGATGTACGACTATCGCAGAGGTGAGAGCATCCTCGCCGCATTCTTGCTCGGCGGCATCGTAGGCGCCGTTCTCGGACTGCTGTTCTCCCCGCGTTCGGGCAAGGAGAACCGCGAGTTCATCGCCGCCAAGGCCGAGGAGTACTGGGGCGAGGGCAAGGAGTTCTACGAGACGAGCAGGGCGCGCGTGGCTGATGAGACCGAGGAGCTTCGCGCGAAGATCGACGCGGCCCGCGACCGGCTGAAGGAGCAGGTCGACACCGTCTCGCGGCAGGCCAAGGAGAAGGTCCACGAGATCGCTCCGGCTGCCAAGGACGCTGTGGTCCGCGCCGGCGAAGCCGTGAAGAGTGGCGTGGACACCGCCGAGATCAAGGCACAGGAGGTCCTCGACCGCCTGTCCGAGACCACGGAGGACGTTGCGGACAAGGGCGTCACTTCCTGATACCCGCACACATCGCGGTATGATGATGACCGGCCGCTCGCGGCCGGTCATCTGCCGTTCGAGTAGGGAGTGAGGTGAGCCGTGTGCCACGCATGAGCGCGATCGAGGGGCGGCGTGTCTACGCGGCAGCCGGTCGCTCGCTCGGTACGGTGACCGCGGTCCTGTTCGACCCGGCGGCGCCGAAGGTGGTGGGCGTGCAGGTTCGCCCGCACCCGCTCTGGTACGTGATCGCGCGCAAGCCGCGTTTCGTTCTCATCGGTGACGCGGAGCTGGTGGGTGATGAGGCGCTGCGACTGGCGCACGCGCGCCTGCCGGCCACCACGCACGGTGAACGGGCGCTCGGGCACAGCTGGGAGGACACGGTCGTGTGGCGCGGGATGCCGGTCGTGTCCGCGGAGGGCGTCCCGGTGGGGGCGGTGCACGACGTGGTCTACGCGCGTGAGACCCACGAGGTGCGCAAGGTGATGGTGACGACGGGCGTGCTCGGCGATGCGGCGGTCGGGCGCCTTGAGGTGTCCGGATCGTTCGTGCGCGGGTTCGATGGCGAGCATGTGGTGGTCGAGCCAGGCTACGACCAGCTGCAAGGATCCGGAGGCATCGCCAAGCAGGCGGCCCGCGGAACGGCGTACGCGAAGGTGCAGGGCGAGCGTCTTGCGGCCTCGGCGCTCAGCGCAGGCGCCACAGCCGCCGCAGCCGTGGGGCGGTCTTTCCGCACCGGCGCGGGCCGCAAGGCGATGGACAAGCTCAAGTCGCTGATGGGCGAAGAGGAGTGACCGCGGGTGTCTCGTAAGCTCATCGGACTCAGCCTGGTGCCCCAGGGCAAGCTCCCGTCGGCATGCACCGGGTGCCGCTTCTGGGAGCACGAGGCGCCGCTGCCGCGGCGCTGCGGCGCCGCGTGCGATCCGGAGGCCGCAGCGCGCTCCGTGCACGACATCGTCGCCGAGTGGGGCGAGTGCGGCCGGGCGGCGGTGGATGAGGGGGAGGCCCTCGGCTTCATCAAGTACGGGCCGCCACGCTACTTCCCGCAGGCGCGGTTCATGCCGTCCGGTCCGCCCGATCCGGACGTCGCTCTGATCACCTGTATGCACATCGATCCGGACGCCCGCGGAAAAGGGCTCGGAGGCGTGCTGATGCGTGCCGCGCTGAAGGACCTCGCACAGCGCGGGGAGCGCACGGTGCAGATGTACGCCGACGCGACCGAGGGTGCCGCCGATGACCGTCCGATCGTGGGCGTCGCGTTCGCCGTGCGTCATGGGTTCGTCGTAGCGCGCCCGCACCCCGAGGTCCCGCTCATGAGACTCGATCTCAAGTCGCTCGTCTCGTGGACCGAGAACCTCGAGTCCGTTCTCGAGTCCCTCCGGTTGCCGCTCAGGGTGCCCGACCGCGCGCCGGTGACGCTCTCGGCGCCGAGGGAGGACGTGTGAGCGGGACGCGCCCCGGGCCGGGGCCGTCGGGTTCTGCCGCTCGCGTTCGCGCGGCGCTCGCGCACATCGGGCTCGCGGACGCCATCGTCCACTTCGATCGTTCGACGAAGACCGCCGCGATGGCCGCTGAGGTCATGGGCTGCGACCTCGGGCAGATCGCCAAGTCGCTCGTGTTCGTGGTCGATGGCCGCCCGGTGCTCGCGCTGGTGGCCGGGGACCGTCGCGGCGATACGGCCGCGATCGCCCGGGAGGCCGGCGGCATCTCGGCCAGCTTCGCTGACGCTGACACCGTGCGCTCCGCGACTGGCTACGCGATCGGCGGGGTCTCGCCGTTCGACCTGCCCGAGGACGTGCTCGTGCTCGTCGACGAGAGTCTGGGGCGGTTCGAGATCGTCTACCCGGCAGCCGGAACACCCTCGTCGATGGTGCCGATGAGCTTCCAGCAGCTGCTCGATGTGTCAGGCGGACGCGTGGCGCCCATAGGCGAGGAGCGGCCCCGGTGACACGGCGGCACGCGGCCGAGCTCGGCCTGACGGCGTTCCTGCTCGCTGCGGTGGTCACGACGCTCGCCGTGGCGGGCCACGGCGCCTACGCGACCGTCCCGGTGACCATAGACGGTAAGCGCGTCGTCGTTCCGCGGGGGACGCCCGTCGAGGTCGTCGTCTCCGAGTACTCCCGGGCGACACCGGGCGACCTGCTCTCGGCGGCCGACAAGCGCGTGGTCCGTCGCGGTGCGGGCGAGCCGGTCACGGCGCTCGTCAACGGTGGCGCCGCTCAGTCCTCGGCGGTGCTCCGGTCCGGGGACCGCGTGCGCACGGTCTCGGGGGCCGATGTGGTCGAGCCCGTGGTGGTCGAGACCCGGACCGTCGAGGTGCCTCCGCGCTACATCGGCGACGGGCCGCTCGCCACGGTGGTCGCGGCGGGCGATCCGGGCATCGAGGTCCAGGAGCGCGGCGCGGTCTCAGGAGACGTCCTCGCCACACAGACGATCGCCTCTCCGCGACCGGGCATCGTCCGGCGTGCGCCGCTGCCCGGCTCGGCAGTGGTCGCTCTCACCTTCGACGACGGCCCGTGGCCGGGGCAGACCGAGCGCGTTCTTGCGGTGCTCGAGCAGAAGAGCGTGCCCGCGACCTTCTTCATGCTCGGCCATCGCGTCAAGCAGTCCGGCTCGCTCGCGCGCGCGGTGGTCGACGCAGGCCACACTGTCGGGAACCACACCTACTGGCACCCCCGGCTCGACCGCATTGAGATCCAGCACGCCGAGCGCGAGATCGTCTCCACGAGCGATGTGATCGCGGGAGCCACCGGCGCCCGGCCGCGCTGGTTCCGGCCGCCGGGCGGACGTCTCGATGAGCGGTCGCGTGCGATCGTTGAGCGGAGCGGGATGTCTGTCGCGCTGTGGACGGCCGACCCTCAGGACTGGCGTGAGGCCACCAGTGCCGAGGAGATCACGCAGCGGGTGGTCTCGGCCGTGCGGCCGGGTGCGGTCGTGCTGCTGCATGACGGCGGCGGGGACCAGAGCGCGATGATCGAGGCGCTTCCGAGCATCATCGACGAGCTGCGCGCCCGCGGCTACGAGTTCGTCACGCTCGACGAGATGCCGTCGGTCAGGTCTCGTTGGTGATGCACCGGTACGTGCGGGTCGGTGTGACGAGCACGTCCACCGGGCGGTCGCGATCCTCGTGGGGCACCTCGGCGACGACCTGCTCGTCGTAGGCGAACCCGACGGAGAACGGACGATCGTCCCCGTCTCCCAGCAGGGTGTCGTAGTAACCGCCGCCGAAGCCAAGACGGTTCCCCCGCGCGTCGAACGCGATGCCGGGCACGACGACCAGGTCGATCTCGGCCAGATGCGCGCGTGGGGCATCGGCGACGGGCTCCTTCAGGCCGTATGAACCGCTACGCAGGACCGATGCGTCGTCCACCCAGTGCAGCATGAGTTCGTAGGGGCCGGCCACACGCGGATAGGCGATGCGGATGCCGTTGTCTCGGAGCGCCCATTCGAGCACGCCCGGGTCGGCCTCCTCGGGCGAGGAACCATAGAGGAGCACGGATCGCGCGCCGTCCATCTCGGGCAGGGTGAGGACGCGCTCGGCGAGCGCGTAGGCGGCCGCATGCCGCGCCTCCGGCCCCACCGCGCGCCGCGCCGCCCGGCCCTTGAGACGCAAGATGGCCTTGGCACGGGCAAGCGCCTCGTTGTGGTCATCGTGGTCGAGTGTCATGGATCGAGCATACTCCTTCGACGTGCGATGACCATCCCGAGGCGTCTCGCAGCGGGGGCCATCAGGCGCCCGGCGCCGCGTGTGCTCTCAGCCGATACCGAGGAACGTCATCACCATGAGCACGGCGGTGAGTGCGATGACGACCGTGATCGTCGTCCACGACAACACGTTGTGGACGCGGCCGTTGACGTGTCTTCCCATGATGCGGCGGTCGTTGATGATCACCATCATGAAGACGAGGAGGAACGGCAGCAGCACGCCGTTGATCACCTGCGACAGGAGCATGACGGCGATCAGGTCGACGCCCGGGAGCAGGATGACCGCCGCCGAGGTGAGTATCACGAAGGTGTACAGGCCGTTGAACATCGGCGCCTCTGACCAGGAGCGGTCCAGCCCCGCCTCCCAGCCGAACGCCTCGCAGACCGCGTACGCTGCCGTGAGGGGGAGTACGGCCGCGGCAAGCAGGGATGCCGAGAGGAGCCCGATCGAGAAGAGGATCTCAGCGTAGGGGCCTGCAAGCGGCGCGAGCGCGGCGGCGGCGTCCTCAGCGCCTTCGATCATGATGCCAGCCGGGTGCAGGACCGTGGCCGTGGTGATGATGATGAAGCACGCGATCACGTTGGCGGCTGCGGCGCCGATCATCACGTCCCAGCGGGCGATCGCCCACTCTTTGACGGAGGTGCCCTTGTCGACGATGTTGCTCTGCAACAGGAACTGCATCCAGGGTGCGATCGTGGTGCCCGTCAGGCCGATGGCGAGTGCCACGAAGGCGCGATCGGGAACCACCCGCGGTGTCACGAAGCCGCGGCCGACCTCGGCCCAGTCCGGCCCGGCGAGGAACGCCGCGATGACGTACGCGATGAAGACCGATGACAGCGCGAGGAAGACCTTCTCGATGTTCCGGTAGCTGCCGCGCACCACGAGCAGCCACACGACCACCGCGGCGATCGGGACCGAGACGTAGCGCGTGACGCCGAAGAGTTCCATCGCGGCGGCGATGCCGGCGAACTCGGCGATAGTGGTCGCGGCGTTGCTCACCAGAAGCATGAGCATCGCGAGTGTGGTGGGCCGCACGCCGAACCGCTCGCGGATGAGCGCGGCGAAGCCCTTGCCCGTGGCCGCGCCCATGCGGCCGGCCATCTCCTGCACGATGATGAAGCTCGGCGTCATGGCGAGCATCATCCACAGCATCGTGTAGCCGTACCGCGCACCGGCGACGGAGTAGGTGGAGATGCCGCCCGAGTCGTTTCCCGCCGAGGC
This sequence comes from Aeromicrobium sp., assembly GCA_015351705.1. Taxonomy (GTDB): domain Bacteria; phylum Actinomycetota; class Coriobacteriia; order Anaerosomatales; family Anaerosomataceae; genus JADIIM01. The sequence goes on from JADIIM010000043.1 coordinate 51,279, forward strand.
GGCGATGATCCCGGGGCCGATGACGGCGAGCACCGGCAGCAGCCGCCAGCGTCGCTGCGTGTCCTGTGTGCCCGGCACGGGCTATCCCAGCTCGGCGAGGATCGTGGCGATCCACAGCACGCCGGACGCGAAGGACAACGCGAGGTACACGCCGGTGCCGATCGCCATCGCGGTGATGGCGAGGCCCGTACCCGACACCCGCTTCCCGGCGATGCTGCGCTTGACCGCGGTGTGCCCGAGCAGTCCGCCGATGAGCACGGTCACCAGCGTCGCCACAGCGGTCACCGCCGCGAACGGCCAGGCGACCACCGGCTCGATGCCCGGGGCCACCAGGGCCAGGCCGAACGCGATGAGACCCGTGACCGCCGCCGCGACAAGCCCGATCGCTCCCTCGCGTGCGAGCCTCGTGCCGAGCGAGGGCCGCTCGTCCTCGTCCTCGCCTTCGATGAGCTCGGCGAGTGTGCGTGACGAGAGCTCCTCGGCGGTGCGCAGGAGCACCGGAAGCAGGATGAGTGAGAGCACGAGCATGTCCAGGCCCACCGCGAAGGGCCCGCGGAAGGGGTTGCCGGGGGCGATGTCGCCGATCGGTGAGCGCACCGCCAGGAAGATCACGAACGCGATCGCCCACACCAGCATCCAGGCGCTGCGGCGGACCAGCCACCACCACGTGTTGGCGAGGGGACCGTGCTCGCGCGAGGTCCCGGTCGCCAGCGCCAGGTCCTCGGCGGACTCCTCCTCCATGACCTCCAGCGCATCGTCGACGGTGACGATGCCGAGGAGCTTGCCGGTCTCGTCCACGACCGGGAGCGCGAGCAGGTCGTACTTGCTCATCGTCTCCGCGACCTCTTCCTGGTCGTCGTCCGGCCCCACCGAGGTCACGTCGCGGCTCACGATGTCGGCCACGGGCGTCTGTGGGTCGGAGATCACGAGGTCGCGGAGCGAGATGACGCCCTCGAGGCGCCCGTCGTCCTCCACGACGTAGATGTAGTAGATGCCTTCGCGGTCGGCGGCCTCGGTCCGCAGGTACTCGATGACCTGCTGGACGCTCATCTCCTCGGTCACGGTGGTGACCTCGGGCGTCATGATGCCGCCGGCCGTCTTCTCGCGGTAGCCGAGGAGCGAGCGTACGGCGCGCGCCTCCTGCACCCCCATGAGGCGCAGGAGCGCCTCGGCCTTGTCGTACGGCAGGTCGCCGATGATGTCGGCGGCATCGTCAGGGTCCATCTCCTCGAGGATGTCGCTCGCGCGCTGGCTGCCGAGGTCATCGATGACGTCGGCCTGGTACTCGTCCTCGAGCTCGGCCACGGTGAGCGCGGCCTGCACGTTGTCGAGATGCTCGAACACGCGTGCGCGCTGTGAAGGCGTGAGCTGCTCGAGCACGTCGGCCACGTCGGCCGGGTGCAGCTCGTGCAGGCGCTTGTGCGTGACCGACAGACGCACGTGCGAGAGGTCGCGGTCGAGCAGGTCCATGTAGTTCCACGCGATGAGGTTCTCCGGCAGGTCGCTGCCGAGGAGACCGGCGATCCGCGCGGCCGCGTTCTCCACGATCGGGTGAAGGCCGCGCAGGATCCCCCGGACGCCCACCTCGGCACCGAGCAGCCGCAGCTGTCCGCGGCTCTCGGAGAGCTTGAGGTCGTTGACGCGCACGACCTTCATGCCCTGTGTGTCGACGATCTGCTTGTTGAGCAGGTCACGGGCGAGCAGGAGCTCGTCGGGCTGCAGGTAGCTGAAGCGCAGCTCGGGCCAGCTTGCGCCCAGGACGATGCGCTCGTCGTCGACCGAGGCGACGAACTTGCGCCACGAGAGCATGAAGGGCGTCTTGTTGGGCCCGAGGAACGCGAGCGAGGTCACACGCGGGAAGACCTCGCCGGTCGCGATGGCCACGTCGCTGATCCGCCCGACGGTCTCGCCCTCGGCGTCCACCACCGGCTTGCCCAGCATCTGGGTCAGGTAGAACATATGGCTCCCTCCCGTCGGCACGTGGCCGGCAGGCTGCATCTGAGGGGGTCCCGGCCGCCGCTCAGATGCGGGAGCCGGGACCTAGGGACTTGATGGAGTCACCGAGGTCCGTTTCTCTTGGCAACAGGTCTGACAGCACGAAAGAAGCCCCTCATCGGGTTCGACGGGGGACTTCACGGCGGCACACGCCAGAAACCACGCGGTCCATGACGCGGCCGCATCGCAGCTCCGTCCCTCGTCTGAGGTTTTGGCACTGTCCGACGTAGGGCGCACGCATCCGCGTGCGGCGGGCATGCCCGCCTTTGCAGTCCCAGCCACCTTAGCCGTCCCCTTAAGCCGGGGAGGGCTGTTCTACCCATTGGCGTCTCTCGACATTTCCGGGCAGTGGCCTGTGTTCGAACAGGAGCCGCACCTTAACGGATGGAGCTCGCTCTCGTGTTGTCAACGCGCCCGCCAGGGGCGCAGTGCGATTGTAGGACTGGCGCCGGAAGCAGGCAAGAGCCCGCGGCGAGGCGCCTGAGGGCGTGGCGGTGCCGCTCCCGGCCGAGCGCGCCGGATTCCGCGCTAGCGGTCGTCACTCACCGCGGTCAGCCAGGCGTCAGCGAACTCGGCCCACCCCTCACCGCGCTCGGCGTGCGTCCGCCACACGTTCTCGCGCGTCCCGTTGGCGAGCCCGTCGCGGACGCCGTTGCTGCCGAGCGCATTGCCCACGAGCGCCATCACGCCCACCGCGCCCGCCATCTCCAGGTCCGTCGCCGAGTCGCCGATGGCCGCCGCGTGCTCGGGACCGAGGCCCCGGTGCGCGAGGTCGAGCATGATCGCACGTGCCTTGGAGACTCCGCGCGGCACCACGTGATACGCGTGCGGCGGCATGTCCCGACAGGTGAGCGTCCCGTAGCTCCGGAGCATGCCGTTGTCCACGAGGTCGAGCGGGAGCGGCAGTCCATCGAGCACGGTCTGCCCCTCGGCGGCGTCGAGACACCCGCGCAGCAGAAGCGAGACCTCGCGGTCCATCTGCCAGGGCGCGTAGTGCTCGATGCGGCCGGGGAAGGCCTCGATCAACGCCTCGGCCGCCCCGACGCGGTTCATCGCGGCCACGGGCGTCTCTCCGTTTCCGAGCAGGTCGTCCGGCCATTGCCCGTGGTCCACGAGCGCTTCGGCGCGAAGACCGGTCCCGCGGACGATGATGCCACCGGCCTCGGCTATGTACGTGTGCCAGCCGAGGAGCTGGGTGAGCTCGCGCAGTTGCGGCCGCCCGCGACCCGAGACGGGGACGACGTCGAGCCCTTTGCGCGCGAGGGCGACGATACGCTCGGCCACCACGAGCGAGGGCGCACCGGCGGCGTCGCCCAGCACGCTGCCTCCGGGTGCGACGAGCGTGCCGTCGAGGTCGGTGTAGAGCACCCGGACCGTACGGAGCGCCTCGTGTGCTGCAGAGTCGGCGGAGATCAGGCGGACGTGGTCCGTCATCAGGGAGGCTCCCTTCACGGGTTCGCGGACTATTCTATACTGAGCAGGCTTGAGTGCATGCGCCGGGCGCTGCAACGGCGCCACCCTGGAAGGACGATCCGCGTGGACGAGACGGTCGATCTCCCCTATCCCCAGTACCGATGTGCCACGTGCGGCCGGGAGCTGCCGCTGACCGAGGCGCGCCTGACGGTCACGTGCGGCGACCATCGGCCGGCGCGCGAGGACGCGGACGTCTCCGTGCGCCCGGCCACGCCCGCAGACCGGCACGACATCGAGGACATCTGCGACCAGGCGCTGGGGGAGACCGAGGTCGACGTCTTCGGCCGCACGTTCGACGTGCTCGCGGCGGAGAATCTCGTCGCCGTCGCCGAGGAGCGTTTCGCCGGGCTCATCTCGCTGGCCGGAGACGGTGGCGATCTCGGCATCGTGTTGCTGAGCGTCTACCCCGGCTTCCAGGGCAAGGGCGTGGGCTCGGCACTCGTGGAGGCCGCGGTCTCACGCGCCGCCGGGCGCGGGCTCCCGGCGGTCAAGGTTGCCGTGAGCAACGATGACGTCCCGTCCTTCTCGTTCTACCAGCGGCACGGGTTCGTGATCGACAGCGTCGCGCGCGGCGTCCTCGCCGATCGGTACGGGTCGGCCGAGCCCGGCTTCTCGGGCATCCCCGTTCGCGATGAGATCCGGCTGCGCCGCCCGGTCGCTCCGCGCTGACGTCGTACGCTCCGCCACACGGAAGGACCCACGGATGCTCCGCGATCCCGCCCGGTTTCCGCTGCTCGCGCTCGTATGCGCGTGCGTGACCGTGCTCGCCGCAGCGACGGGATGCTCCACGCTCGGCGGGACCGACACGCCGGCTGGCCCCGCGTTCGCCAACGTGACGCCGTCGTCGCTTGTGATCGGCGCGCTGCCGGGCGATGTGCCCGGACCGCTTGGCGCCGCCGTCGAGCAGGGACTGTTCGACGCGCACGGCGTCGATGTGACGTTCGTGGAGCTGGCCACGCCCGCCGAGCGTGACGCAGCGCTCGCCGCGCGCTCGGTCGACGCCGTGATCGGCGACATCGCCTCCGGCGCGGCGCTCGAGGCCTCGGGGGCGCAGATCACGCTCGCCGCGGTCGTGGACGACGGCGCCACCGTGGACCCGGCCGTCGGCTCGCGCGTGTTGATCGTCGCCGACGAGTACATCGCGCTGCCGGCCGGTATGCTCGCTGTGCGGGCGGTGCTCCGCGCGTGGGACGACGCGCTTGCCTCGATGCCGCCGGAGTCTCACACCTACCCGCTCGCTGCGCCACCGGCAGCGGCGGTCGTCGACCCGGTCCTCGCGTCGCTCGTGGCCGACGGCGTGATACCCGATGCGATCCGCTACGCCGACCTCGTTCTGGACCTGAGGTGATGTGGTGGCCGGCGTCGCGATCGAGGGGCTGAGCGTCACCTACGACGGCGTCGACCGCAGCGTCGACGCGCTCACATCGCTCGACCTCACCATCGCCGACGGCGAGCCGGTCGCCATCATCGGGCCGTCAGGCTGCGGCAAGTCCACGCTCCTGCTCGCGATCGCCGGCCTCGTCGCTCCCGCGGCCGGTCGCGTGTCCGTCGGCGGACGGTCCGTGGAAGGCCCACGACTGCACACTGCGCTCATCCTCCAGGACTTCGGTCTGCTGCCCTGGAAGACGGTCGCGCACAACGCCGCGCTCGGCCTCGAGATCCGCCGGGTCCCCGCACCCGAGCGGGAGCGCCGGGTGGCCGAGGCGCTCGAGCGCGTCGGTCTTGCCGAGTTCGCGCACGCCTATCCGGCCGAGCTGTCCGGCGGCATGCGTCAGCGGCTCGCCCTCGCCCGCGCGCTCGCGCTCGAGGCCGACCTGTTGCTGATGGACGAGCCGCTCTCCGCCCTCGACGCGCTGACGCGCGAGGACCTCCAGGGTCTGCTGCTGTCGGTCTGGCGCCAGCGGGCGCATACGTCGCTCCTGGTGACCCACTCCATCGAGGAGGCCGTCTTCCTCGGCCGCCGCGTGGTCGTGCTCACGCCACGTCCGGGACGGGTGGCCGCGGTGGTGGAGAACCCGCGCCAGGGCGATGAGGGCTTCCGCGACACGCCCGCGTTCTACGAGCGGTGCGCGGAACTGCGCGCGCTGCTTGCCGCCGAGGGCGCTTTTGACGACCGCGCGCTGACGGAGGCCGAGTGATGGGCGGCCTGACACGCCGGGTGCTCGGCTATGCGAGCGCCTCCCTCCTCCTGCTCGTGGGCTGGCATCTCGTGGCGGTCCTCATCGACTCGCCCGCCTTGCCCGGACCGGTGCCGGCACTTGCCGCGTTCGGCCGGCTGTTCGCCGCAACGCTTCTGCCGGAGGTGCTCGTGAGCGGATGGCGGGTCGCGATATCGATGGCGATCGGCACCGCGCTCGCGGTCCCGCTGGGTCTCGTCATCGGGAGAAGCCCCCGGCTCGACGCGGTCTGCGGGCCTCTGATCTTCCTGACGTATCCGGTCCCCAAGATCGTCTTCCTGCCGGTGCTGCTCGTGCTGCTGGGCATCGGGAGCCTCTCGAAGATCACGCTGATCACGCTGATCGTCTTCTTCCAGATCCTCGTGACGGCACGCGACGCGGCCCGGGGCATCCCGGCTGCGAGCGTTCTGTCCGTGCGTTCGCTCGGCGCGGACCGCTGGCAGGTGTTCCGGCACGTGGTCGTTCCCGCCGCACTGCCCGACGTCTTCACCGCTCTGCGCATCAGCACGGGTACGGCGATCGCGGTGCTGTTCTTCACCGAGTCGATCGCGGGCACCGACGGCATCGGCTACTACATCATCGATGCGTGGAGCCGTCTTGCGTACACCGACATGTTCGCCGGGATCGTGGCGATGGCGCTTCTCGGCGTGGTCCTGTACGAGGCCCTCGAGGTCGCCGAGGCGCGCATATGCCGATGGGCGCGCGTGGGGCGGTAGGGCTTCGTTCTTCGCACTCCACCGAGCAGGCCCGGACGAGTAGGCTAAGGGGTCAGATTCATCGGATGGCAGTTGAGGCACAGTCCGTCATACGTGGCCACCAGAAGCCTGCGGTTCGTCGATTCGTGTGGGAAGTTCTGAAAGCGCGGGTTGCCCGTGGCAGAAACCCCATCGAGTGATGGCGCGAAGGGCTCGGCGTCGCCCGTGGACCCATCTCCGGTCAGGACCCCGGCCGCGCGAGCGTCCTCGTGGCACTGCTGGCAGATCGGAGCGTGACCTGACTGTTCCGGAGTACGCGGGTACGGCATCAGGTACCCACGGTTCGAACCGCCCAGGCCGCCCCATGTTCCAAACTCGGCGTCCGGGAACCCGGTGATAGAGATGACCGTCTGGGACGTCGGCTCGTCGGACGCCAGGCGCGAGATGTAGCCGTAGTGGAACGGCGTGTCCGTGGTCGCTTCGGAGTCGACAGGATGACTGTGGGTCTCGACGGTATCCGGCCCGCGGCCCTGGTGGCACCCAAGGCACCAGTCTGAACCGTACGTGGTCACGGGCTCCTCGGCCATGCCGGGTCGTTGCCGCAGCAGCTTGCTGCTCGGCAAGGCGACCGGCTGCATGCTGTGTCGGATGCGGTCCCCGAGGAACAGGTCGACCGCCTCGGTCCCGTGAGGCGAATGGCAGTCGCTGCAGGTGAGGGTGCCGGAAAGACCCGAGAACGACATGCTGACCGGGCCGCCGGTCTCGGCGTCGCCACCCGGGACGGTTCGGGTGCTATCGATGCTGTGCCCTGACGCCACGGCATCCGGGCCGAGCCGCGCGGCCACAGCGCCGTACACGCCGCGGCCCTGCGTGCCGTCGTGGCAGGTGAGGCAGGTGTCCGTGATAGTCGGGCCTGGCAATAGCGCCAGCGCTCCGGCCGGGGCGCTATGAACGCTGTGGCACACCGCGCACTTGCGCGACGTCGTGGTGTAGTGGCCATGTGGGCCGACATACCCCTGGAAGTCCGGCCACTGGTGGCAGGTGGGGCAGTTGGTCGCCCACTCTCCGGGTGCCGGGATCGTGCTGGTCGACTCATCGAACGCAGCCGCGGGGGTGACCCAAAGCACGGAGACCACTGCGAGGGCGGCGGCCAACAGGGTGGTCTTGGCACAACGGCGCATGAGTCTATCCGTTCGCTGCTAGCGATCGAGTATCGTGGGTGCCACAGCGTAAGAGAACTTCAGTGAAGTATAGCCCATCACAACAGGGGCAGACAGCGCCTTCACCAGGGGAATCAGCCGTCTAGCATACGCTCGACATGAGCACGCAGGTCCGCCGGCGTGAACGGCTTGGTCAGGTAATCGTTACATCCGAGCGATTCGCCGAGTGCGAGGTCGGCCTGCTGGGCCGCTGTGGTGAGCATCATGACCGGGATGTCGGCAGTCTCGGGGCGCTTGCGCATGAAGCGCAGGACCTCCCAGCCATCGAGCTTGGGCATGGTGACGTCGAGCAGCACGAGGTCAGGGGAGCGACTCAGCGCGAGCTCGAGCGCCTCCTCGCCGTCGATCGCCTCGATCAGCTCGTGGTCCAGCGAGCGCAGCGCGGCCTTGACCAGCATGCGGATCTGCTGATTGTCGTCAGCGGTCAGGATGACGCGTTGCGTCGTCACGGCAGCCCCTTGCTCGTGCGGCGTCGTGTCAGTCCCGGTCGCGGTGCATGATCTCCACGATCTTGGAGAGCTTTGCCTCGCGCCTGCCGCGCTCGCGCTCGAACGCTTCACGCCGTGCCGGGTCGAGCATCGCCGAGATGTGATCCGCGACCTCGGAGGGCTTGAACGGCTTGGGCAGGTAGTCACTGTACGGGTCCGACGCGATCTCCCGGTGCTGCTCCTCGAAGGTCCCGGCTGCTGACAGGAAGAGGATCGGAGTCTCCTTCGTGTCCTCCTTCTGGCGCAGACGGTCGTGCACCTGATGGCCGGTGAGTCCGGGCATCATGACGTCGAGCACGATGAGGTCAGGTTTCTCGGCTGCGGCCATGCCCACGGCCTGTAGGCCGTCCTCGGCCTCGAGCACCTCGAATCCGCGGTTGGTGAGCGCCACGTTCAGCAGCTTTCGGATCGACGGCTCGTCATCGACGACGAGGATCTTCTTCATCACTCGGTCCCTTCCCCCGCTTCGGACAGCAGTTCCATCACCTGGCTGACCAGGTCCTTCGGCGTGAACGGCTTGCAGATGTATTCGCGAGCGCCGCACGCCAGCCCTTCTTCGACCTCGGCCTTCTGGCTCTTGGCCGAGAGCATCGCAACCGGGATGTCGGCGATCGCCGGGTCCGCCTTGATCTCCCGGAGTGCGTCGTAACCGGTCATGACCGGCATCATCACGTCGAGGAGGATGAGGTCGGGCATGACCTCGCGCGCCAGCCGCACCGCCTCGCCGCCATCGGACGCCTCCACCACTTCATACCCGCGATTGCCGAGCGTGAAGGAGACCAGTTTTCGGATGTGCGGCTCATCGTCCGCGATCAGGATGCGGCTCACTGGCTCACCCCGTCGTGCAGGACGGACTCGATGCGGGACACGAACTCGTCGGCGTCGAACGGCTTGCAGATCTGCTCGGCAGCCAGGCTCAGAACGTCGGCGCGCTCACGATCGAAGTGGTACGCCGACATGATGACCACCGGGATGTCGGCGGTGGCCTCGTCGGTCTTGAGCGCCTGCAGCACCTCATACCCGTCCATGACCGGCATGCGCAGGTCCAGAAGGATCGCGTGAGGCTTGCGCTGGGTGATCGCCGCCATCGCCTCCTTGCCGTCGTAGGCCGCCATGACCGCATAACCGCGCTGCTTGAGCGTGCGGGACAGCAATTCCACGATAGCCTTGTCGTCATCGACGACGAGCACCACGGGCGATGCCACCGAGCCAACGAGGTCGTCGATCACGCCGAGCAGGCGGGTCTTGTCCACCGGCTTCTCGAGGTAGCCGGTGGCGCCCATGCGGTGGCTCTTGCCCTCGTCGCAGATGATGGAGAGCACCACAACGGGGATGTCGCGCGTCTTCTCGTCGGCCTTGAGCTTCTGCAGCAGGTCGAAACCGGCTCCCTCGTCGAGCATGACGTCGAGTGTGATGACCCGCGGCTCGAAGTCGATGGCCGACCGCCACGCCTCCTCGGCGGAGAAGGCCTTGACCACCTCGTACCCGCGGCGCGACAGGTACGTCGCGATGAGGTTGGCGACGTCCTCGGAGTTGTCCACGACCAGGATCCGACCGCCGGGTGTGCCGAGTGGGCCCTCGAGCGATGGCGTGCGGACGAGCTGCGCCGAGGCGAGCGGCAGCTCGAACCAGAACGTGGAGCCTGCATCGGGCTCGCTCTCAACGCCCACGCGACCGCCGAGCAGTTCGATGATGCTCTTGCAGATCGACAGCCCCAGGCCGGTGCCGCCGATCTCGCGGGTGAGCGATGAGTCGACCCGGTAGAACTTCGTGAACAGCCGCGCCTGGTCCTCCGGCGCGATGCCGATGCCGTGATCGGTGATCGCCACCCGGACGGCTTCATCCACCCCGAATGCTCGAACGTCCACGTCACCGCCGGCAGGCGAGTACTTGATGGCGTTGCTGATGAAGTTGATGAGCACCTGCCCGATGCGGTCGGGGTCTCCGGCGGCCTTCGGCAGGTCGTCGGGCAGCTCCACGTTGATCTTCCGGCCCTGCTGGTCGAGCACCGCGCGGAACGTGTTGACGGCGCCGTCGATGCGCTCGGCAAGGTCCAGCGGTTGGACCTTGAGCACGATGCGCCCGCTCTCGATTCGCGAGATGTCGAGCATGTCGTTGATGAGCTCGACCAGGCGGTCAGAGTTCTCCTTCACTATGGAGAGGAACTCATGCTGAATCTCGTTGATCTCGCCCGCCTCACCATCGAGGATCAAGTCGATGTAGCCCTTGATGGAGGTGAGCGGTGTGCGGAGCTCGTGACTCACGGTGGAGACGAACTCGTTCTTCATCTGAGTCGCTTCGCGCTCGGAGGTCACGTCGCGTATCGTCATGACCGCGCCCATGTACGAGCCGGTATCGTCGAGCACGGGGTCGAGCCGAACATCGACGATCCGGTGCTCGGGCTCCTCCATGCGGACCTCGCGCAGCTGCGACCCGGTATCGCGCAAATCGCCTTCCGGGCCGAGGCCGAAGAGCGACCAGGGCTCATCCATGCGACCCACCACGGACTCGGCCCCCTTGCCGAGCATGCGCTCGGCGGCGGGATTCATGAACGTGATGCGGCCGGTGGTGTCGAAGATGAGCAGGCCGTCACCGGTGCTCGAGAGCACCGCCTCCTGTCGGCGCCGGATACGCATGATCTCGCTGTCATCGCGGATCGTGATGACGGCAGCGTGCTCATCGCCGTCGGCGTAGGGCGACACGATGCACGTGTAGTCAAGACCTCCGCGCTCCATCACCCAGGTCGCTGCCTGGCGGTCGTGAAGCGCGGTCTCGATCGCCACCACAAGGCCGGGGAACGCATCGCCATCGATCTCCCGTTTGACGGTCGCCTGACGGTCGACCTCGAGGATCTCGGCGGCGCGTTCGTTCATGACGCGGACCGTGCGGTCCGGCGCGATGGCGATGAGCCCCTCGCTCGTGCCGGCCAGAAGCGCCCGTATGTGAGCGTTGCAGCGACGTTCTTGCGTGACGTCAGGCACGATGACCCCCTGTGTGCGGGCAGACGCATCCACCACCTTATTCGGATGAAATCACCTGAATCCTGCCCGGCCGCAGGGTGCTGTACGATAGAAGCCACTTGCAGGAGTTCCCAGTCGGAGAGGAGGCGGCGATGGACGACCAGCACGCAGGCACCGGACACGTGATGTTCGGTCTGTTCGAGAACGTCCACGCCGTCATGCTCCTGATCGACCCCGCCACCGGCACCATCGTGGACGCCAACCCCGCCGCCTGTGCGTTCTACGGCTGGGGGCGTGATGAGCTGCGGGGCAAGCCCATATCACACGTCAACACGCTCTCCCAGGAGGAGATCCGTGCCGAGATGGACCGCGCCGTCCGTTCGCAGAACTTCACCTTCCACTTCACCCACCGCCGAGCCGATGGTTCGGAGCGTGCGGTGGAGGTGCGCAGCGGCCCGGTCGAGGTGGAGGGTGCGTCGCTCCTGCTCTCGATCGTGCAGGACGTCACCGAGCGCAACGAGGCGCAGGCGGACCTCCAGCGGAGTGAGTGGCGGCTGCGCAGAGCGGAGGAGGTCGCCGGCCTCGGGCACTACGTCCTGTGGCTTGACCGGGGCATCGTCGAGTTCTCCGACGGAACGTGCCGCCTGTACGGGCTGGAGCGCTCGGAGATGGCGCTGGATGACGTCATGGCGCTCTTCCCGGAAGGAGCCGACCGCGAAGCGGTCGCCGAGTTCGTACGTGGACTTGCGGCAGGCGGGGCCCCGCGCAAGGTCGACTACCGGGCGCGCAGGCTCTCGGACGGCACGATCCGCGAGTTCCACGCTGGCGGTGAGTACGACCCGGAGGCGCGCACCGTGTTCGGCGTCATCCACGATGTGACCGACGCCCGTGAAGCCGCGCGGGAGATCGAGCGCCACCGCGACCACCTCGAGGAGCTTGTGGGGGAGAGGACCCGCGAGCTTCGGGAGGCGAACGAGGCCCTCGTCGCGGCGACCGCCGCCAAGGACCGCTTCCTTGCCAACGTGAGCCACGAGCTCAGGACGCCGCTCAACTCGATCATCGGGTTCTCCGGCCTCCTGCTGCAGGGCGTCGTGGGTCCGCTCTCGGACGAGCAGCACAAGCAGGTGGGGATGATCAACCGTTCGGGCAGACTCCTCCTGTCGCTCATCGAGGACATCCTGGACCTCTCCACCATCGGCGCGGGTGGCGCCGGTCTCGAGGTCACCGCGTTCGATCCCGTGCAGTTGGTGTCCGAGGTGCTCGACACGGTCTTCCCGATGGCTGACGGCAAGGGCCTCACCGTCAGCATCGAGACCGACGAGGCGCCGGCGTCGGTCCTCTCCGACCGGCGAAAGGTCCGGCAGGTGCTGCTCAACCTGGTGGGCAACGCCGTCAAGTTCACCGCCGAGGGGCAGGTCACGCTGCGCGTGGAGCGTGACGACCACTGGGTGCGCTTCCTCGTGCGGGACACCGGTTCGGGCATCGACCCGCGGGACCTCGACAGCATCTTCGAGCCGTTCGTGCAGGTGGACCGTGCCGAGGCGCGCATCAAGCCGGAGGGCGCGGGCCTCGGCCTGACGATCTCACGCGAGTACGCTCGGCTTCTTGGTGGTGACGTGGAGGCGGTCAGCGGAGTGGGCGAGGGCTCCACCTTCGTCCTGCGGCTGCCGGCAGACGGATCGGCGGCGGGAGCCTGAGACCCCCGCCACCGGCGTGTGCGTGGTGCCCCCGGCAGGATTCGAACCTGCGACACCAGGTTTAGGAAACCTGTGCTCTATCCCCTGAGCTACGAGGGCATTGCGCATTCTGCTTGCGATTCCGTGCTCTCGGTCGGCCGGTGCGGCGCATTGTGTGTGCGGTCAGCGGACAGCTCCGCAGCCTGATCGCGCGAATCATGATAACCCACCCACGTGTGGCTGTGGCGCTGTCGCCTGGATTGCCTCTGTCTGTCGAGTCGTGGCTTCCTCGAGCCGCCTGTCGTGAAAGGCGGCGTGCACGTGTGACCGAGTCGTCGGTTCTGCACGGCCCGTGAGCGCCCCCACACTGCTGACGGGCGCTTCAGTGACGCCAGCCCGTCATGTCAGGCCCTCCCTGTAAGATGGTCGAAGCTGCGGTGCCGCTCGAAGGGGGAGCGATGGGGGAGTCAACAGAGCTCTACGCGCACACGCCCGCCGGGCCAGACGGCCCATGGCATTCGCTCACGGACCATCTTGAGAGCGTCTCTGCTCTTGCGGGCGAGTTCGGCAGCCGGATTGGGCTGGGGACGTCAGCCCGGACACTCGGGATCATTCATGACTTGGGAAAGGCTTCTCGCGAGTTCCAGAGGTACCTTCGGCTGGCCGAGGAGGGGCAGCCTCTCCCACCGGGCAGCGCACCACACAAGGTCGCCGGTCCGGTTCTCCTTCCTCCCGAGTTAGGACTCCTGCAACTCGCCGCTGTCGGTCATCATTCCGGACTTCCAGACATCCAGATTGCCAAAGCCATGCTGTCTACCGATGAGGCGCGGAAGGCTGAGGGCATGGCTGAACAGGCGGGGGTGGCTCTGCCTGGGCCACAGGAAGTGGCGGCCTTACTCACAGAACTCCGCGCCGTGGCCGAATCCCCGCTGGGCGCTGAACTCGCAACTCGTATGCTGCATTCGTGCCTCGTCGATGCTGATGCGCTCGACACCGAGGCGCATAAGAACCCGGGACATTCTGCCAGTCGCGGAGACGCGCCCTCGCTAGATGCGATGTGGCGCGAGCTTGAGGACGAGCAACGGAAGCTCATTGCGGGGGCGGTGTCCAGCGTCGTCAACGATGTGCGCTGCCAGGTCTACGAGGACTGCATCGCTGCGGCCGAGGAGAGCCCGGGGTTCTTCAGGCTGACGGTCCCTACGGGCGGGGGCAAGACGCGCTCCTCGCTTGCGTTCGCGCTCAGGCACGCGCTTGCGCACGGGCTTGACCGGATAGTCTACGCGATACCGTACACGAGCATTATCGACCAGACGGCGGGAGTCTTCCGGGGCCTATTCGCCGACGATCGCGCGGTTCTGGAGCATCACTCGGCTCTAGAGGAGTCGAGCACTCGGGGATCCGGACATGAACTCGACTGGCGAGCGTTGACTGCAGAGAACTGGGACGCTCCGCTCATCGTCACGACCACCGTGCAGTTGTTCGACAGCCTCTTCTCGGGGAAGCCGGCGGCCGCTCGCAAGATCCACCGACTTGCGAACGCCGTCATCGTGCTCGACGAGGCTCAATGTCTTCCAGGGCATGTGCTGAAACCGATCGTTAGTGCGCTGGAAGGTCTGGTCAACCAGTACGGATCTTCGGTCGTCCTGTGTACGGCCACCCAGCCCGCCCTCGACGAGCTCAGTTCGGAGGTCGCTCTGACACAGATGCGGGAGATCATCCATGAGCCCGAACGCCACTTCGCTGCGTTGCGGCGCGTGGACTATGATTTTCGGGCCGAACCGGTCTCATGGGATGACCTCGCCTCCGAAGTCCGGATGGAAACGCAGTGTCTCGTCGTTCTCAACACTCGTAAGGACGCGCTGGCGTTGGGACGCTCACTCGCTGGGGAAGAGGCCGTGATGCACCTCTCCACCCTGCTTTGTCCTGCACATCGCCGAGCAGTGCTTGGGGAGGTCAAGAGGAGACTCTCTGCCGGCGAGCCCTGCCGCCTGATATCGACCCAAGTGGTCGAGGCTGGTGTTGATCTGGATTTCCCTATCGTCTTCAGGGCGCTGGGCCCCCTCGACCGAGTAGCCCAGGCGGCGGGGCGGTGCAATCGCGAAGGGGAGAGGCCTGTGAGCCCAGTCGTGATCTTTGAGCCGATGGAAGGTGGCATGCCGCCCGGCGAGTACGCGACTGCGGTGGGCACCGCGCAGGTGATGCTCGCCTCAGGCGAACGCGATCTCCACGACCCACGGGTGTTCACTGAGTACTTCTCGAACCTATACGGGAACCTCGCGACCGATCGCGAGGATATCCAACGTCTGCGAGAACACCTGCAGTTCGATCAGGTGAGAAGGCGCTTTCACATGATCGGGGACGAATCGGTGCCCGTCCTCGTCGCCTTCGATGAGGCCAGGCTGAACAGACTGGTGGGGGAGCTTCGCGGTCGCGGCGTGATGACTCGGAAGATGTGGCAGGAGGCCCAGCAGATCTCGGTTTCGTTGCGGCGGCGCGAGCTGGACACGGCCCTCAGGATTGGCCTGGCGACCGAGGCGGCTTCAGCGTCCGGCGTCTACTGCTGGCAGGGCGATTACGATTCAGTGTTCGGCCTGGTTGCCGAGGCGGCTGATCAGGGCGATCTCATCGCGTAGATGTTGTCTCTGAGTTGGCGAGGGGAGGTGAACCGATGGAGTACCTGCAGCCAGTAAGGGTACGAGTGTGGGGGGACCGGGCGTGCTTCACACGTCCGGAGATGAAAGCTGAGCGCGTCTCATACCCGGTGATGACCCCGTCCGCGGCGCGGGGCATACTCGAAGCCATCTTCTGGAAGCCTGAGTTCACATGGCAGGTGCGGAGTATCGAGGTGCTGAAACCGATTCGACACTTCTCGATGCTGCGGAACGAGGTCAACGCGCGCGCAAACTACCGATCCTCAGAGGGGATGGCTATCGGCGACAAGCGGACACAAAGGCACACGCTTGGCTTGCGAGATGTGTCCTACATCATCAACGCCGACGTCGTCACTAGGCCTGGGGTCGGTGAAGATTCCGCCAAGTACCGCGACCAATTCCGCCGCAGAGTCGAGAAGGGCCGCTGCTTCCACCGTCCATACCTTGGTTGCCGGGAGTTCGAGGCCTACTTTGCCAAGCCGACCGGTGACGAGCGCCCGATCGATCTGGACGAGCCTCTCGGCATGATGCTGCTCGACATGGAGTTCGCGGGTGGCCCGCCACACAAGCCACACTTCTTCCAGGCGGAACTCAAGGGCGGTTGTCTGCACGTGCCCGACTACGACTTCAATCGAAGGGAGGATCCCCATGCTGATGCACCAGCTCGCGGCTGACGCCGAACGCATCCTGGGGGAGCTCCCTCCCCCGATGTATGACTGCAAACGTGTCCGGTGGCTCGTGTCACTAGATGTGAATGGGTGTCTGCAAGGCATCGTGCCCTTAGGTATGGACGAGAAGGGCAAGCACCGCGGACTCCTGATGGAGGTGCCCTTCGTCAAGCGAACATCGGGGATCAGACCAATTCTGCTGGCCGACACGCCGGCGTACACGTATGGGCCCCCATCTAGCGATAAGAGGGCAGAAGCAAAGCATGAGGCCTACCTCGGCCTTATGCGCGAGTGCGCGGCTGCCACAGGCAACGCGGAGATGTCGGCGGTTCTCAACTACCTATGTAGCGTTGGCGAAGAGGAAGGGCTGCCGGTGTCCGCGGGCACCGGGGACATCGTTACGTTTGAGGTGGCGGGTGCTCGTCCGATTGAAGACAGCGCCGTCAAGAAGTTCTGGAGGACCAAAGCAGGCGATTCGGCGGGCGACTCGCCTACATCACGATCCTGCATCATCTGCGGTAGTGAGGCGCCAATCCCTGAGATGCCTCCGGTACCTGTCAAGGGTGTCCCGGGTTCACAGTCGGAAATGTCCCTGACGGGAGTGAATTTCGTGACGGGGGAGTCGTACGGGCTGGTCAGAGCTGAGAACGCGAGCATCTGTCACATCTGCGGCGAGCGTGCAGGGAAGACATTGAATTTCCTGCTGCGGGATTCAGCCCACCACGTGCGTGTCGGGCCGGTCGCCTACGTGTTCTGGACGAAGGAGGACTCGCCGTTCGATATCGCCACACTGATGAGTGCTCCGAGGGAGGGGGATGTCAGGGCGCTCCTGGAGAGCGCGAAAGCGGGCCGGAAGTCAGCAGAAGTGCAGCACGATGGCTTCTTCGCAGCAGCCTTGAGTGCGAATGGCGGCCGTGTCGTCGTGAGGAAGTGGATTTCCACAACAGTGCCACAAGTCGCAGCGAATCTCGCTCGGTGGTTCCGTCTGACGGGCATCGTCAGGCCGTGGGGCGAAGACAGCGCTCCCCTGAGCACGAAGGGTCTGGCCGCTTCGATATTCCTCAAGCCAGAAGATGTGACGGCACGAGTCTCAACTGCCCTGATGAGCGCAGCTCTGGACGGTGGAGATCCGCCGTTCGACCTTCTGCGCGCAGCATTAGCTCGTTGCCGTGTGTCCACCCAGAGGGGAGGTCGCGTTACACACCCCCAGGCTGCGTTGATCAAGGCCGTGCTAGTACGCCGCTGCAACGAACAGGAGGAGTACATGACTACCCTTGAGTGTCAGGAAGAGAGTCCCGCGTACCTATGTGGCCGTCTTTTCGCGGTCATCGAGTCCGTGCAGTACGCAGCACTCGGTAGAGTCAACGCTACCGTGGCCGACAAGTTCTTCTCGGCGGCCTCAACTGCCCCCGCCACGGTGTTCGGCAAGCTACTGTCCGACGCCCAACCGCACCTTGCCAAGCTGCGCAAGACTCGCGAAGGGGCGCACGTGGCCCTACAGACTCGTCTGGAGGAGATAGCAACACGGATTGGGCCGAGTTTCCCCAGGATCTTGTCGATCGAGGAGCAAGGCAGATTCATGCTTGGCTACTACCACCAGCGCGCTACCGACCGAGCCGACAGCAGGGTCGCACGCGAGCGCAAGAACGGCGCCTCTGATTCGGAGAAGGAGGAATCCAAGTGAATGAAGTGAGCCTTCACCTTGACCCAGCCCGTCGCCACGACTTCGTACTTCTGTTCGATGTCGCTGACGGCAATCCCAACGGTGATCCGGATGCCGGCAACCTGCCTCGCGTCGACCCCGAGACAATGGAGGGGTTGGTCACGGATGTGTGCGTGAAGCGCAAGGTGCGCAACTTCGTGTCGCTGCTGAAGCAGGAAGAGCCCGGTTATCGCATCTACGTGAATGACGGTGGGGTAGCTTTGAACGCGCTGCATGAGGAGGCGTACGAGGCAGAAGGACTCAAGTCGACAGGCTCGAAGCAGAGGCGCGAAGACGTTGCCTCGGCGCGTGAATACATGTGTCGCCAGTTCTTCGACGTCCGGATGTTCGGAGCGGTGATGAGCACCGAGGTCAACTGCGGGCAGGTCCGAGGTCCACTCCAGCTAGCGTTCGGGCGCTCGGTCGACCCTGTCGTGCCCATGGACGTCGCAATCACTCGTGTTGCCATCACGCGCAAGCAGGATGCAGGCGTGGTCGAGGGAGAGGGGGACTCGAAAGGAGAGGGCAAGAACAAGGTCACCGAGATGGGGCGCAAGTCGCTGGTCCCGTACGGTTTGTACAGGATGCACGGATTCTTCTCGGCCCCGTTCGCAGCGCAAACTGGCGTGACTTCGGATGATCTTGTGCTGTTCTGGGATGCGCTGCAACGGATGTGGGATGTGGACCGGTCGGCAAGCCGAGGCATGATGGCCTGCAGGGGTCTGTACGTGTTTACGCACGAGAACGCCCTGGGTGATGCACCCGCGCAAGACTTGTTCGACCGCGTCGCCATCTCCCGGGTCGACTCAGCCGCAGTGCCCCGGCGGTTCTCAGACTACTCGGTGGGAGTCGACGTTAGTGAACTGCCCGGCGGCGTTAGCCTCTCGACCCTCGTCGGCTAGAGGGAGCGACCGTGTTTACGGAGGAGGAGATCGTTCCAGTCTCCGCTATCGAGCACTACTCATATTGTCCCCGGCAGTGTGGGCTCATTCACGTGGAAGGTGTGTTCACTGACAACGTACTGACCCTTCGCGGCGACCGGATTCACGAGAACGTGCATGAGGCTCATTGCTCCTATCGGGCAGGGAGACGGTGTGAGTATGGCATGACGCTGTGGTCCGACGATCTCGGGCTGTCGGGCAAGGCGGACGCTGTAGAGTTCGACGACGATGGGACTCCCTGGCCCGTCGAGTACAAGCATGGTGCGCGTGCAGCTCGGAGGCATGATGATCTCCAGCTATGTGCTCAGGGCATGTGCCTCGAAGAGATGTTGAATCGGGATGTGCCTGCCGGAGCGATTTTCTACCACAAGTCTCGACGCTGGCGTGAGGTTGAGCTGAGCGAGCCGCTGCGTGAAGAGGTTCGCAGTGTGGTCAGATCGATTAGAGAGATGCTGCTCACGGGAGTCTTGCCGCCGCCCGTGGCCGATGCTCGGTGCAGACAGTGCTCACTGCAGGACGACTGTGAGCCAGCGCTGCTGAAGGCCGCAGCCGATGCGCAGTCCGCCCAGGATGGGTTCGGTGATGTGTGATGGCCCGGATGCTCTTGAACACGCTGTACGTGCAGACAGACGGGGCAGTCGTACGACTCGATCATGACGTGCTGCGCGTGGAGCTCGATGGCGAAAGGCTTCTGCAGGTTCCGGTGCAGCAGATCGGCTCGGTGGTACTGTTCGGCAGCGCGCACATGACCGCTCCAGCGATGCATCGCTGCGTCTCTGAGAATCGCGAGGTGACGTTTCTCGATTACTCAGGGAGGTTTCGGTGCCGGGTCGTCGGGCCGACTTCTGGAAACGTACTACTCAGGCGGGCTCAACACGTGGCGTTATCCGACGCATCAAAGACCCTGGATGTGGCAAGGCAGTTCGTCATGGCCAAGATTCGGAATAGCAGGCACGTCCTGATGCGCGGCGCTCGTGACGCGAAAAGTCAGGAGGCGGCTGATTCCCTGAGGACCGCTGCATCGTGCTTGGCCACGACCCTCTCTCAGACCGAAATCGCTCACGCCTTGGATTACGTCAGGGGTTCTGAGGGTGAAGCCGCGAGGATGTACTTCGGAGCGTTCCCGCACATGATCACTGCTCGCCCTGCCGATTTTGCCTTCGCACTGCGGACCCGCCGGCCGCCGCGGGATCGCGTCAACGCCCTGCTCTCGTTCGTGTATGCGCTCCTTTGCTCGGACTGTGCCGCTGCTTGCGAGACGGTCGGCCTGGATCCGCAAGTGGGCTACCTCCACTGTTTGAGGTCCGGTCGTCCCGCGCTCGCGCTTGATCTTGCCGAGGAGTTCCGTGCAGGTCTCGCCGATCGTCTTGTGCTGACGCTCATCAACCGAGGGCAGGTCAAGCCGTCGGATTTCGATACGCGACCCCGTGAGGACGGAGCAGTGATGCTCAACGAGGACGGTCGCCGGGCGGTGCTTTCCGCGTATCAAGCGAAGAAGCGAGAGGAAGTGAAGCATCCCCTGCTGAAAGGCACGGTCCCAATTGCGCTGCTGCCTCAGATACAGGCGCGCCTTCTCGCCCGAACCCTCCGTGGTGACCTTGAGCGCTACCACGCGTTCCGATGGGCCTGATTGCGATGCATGTGTTGCTCACATATGACGTCGAAACCGTTACGCGGGAGGGCCGGCGGCGTTTGAGGCGAGTCGCGAAGCTGTGTGAGGGTTGCGGGCAGAGGGTTCAGCTGTCGGTCTTCGAGTGCAGCGTGAGCGAAACCCAGCTTGAACGCCTCGTCCAGGCCCTCGCGAAGAGCATAGATCCGGCCACGGATTCCATCCGCCTCTACAAGATTTCGGGTCGGCGGGATGACGTGGTCGCAACGCTCGGTCGTGACAACTACGTGGACTTTGACGGGCCGCTGATCTTGTAGAGTACTCGGTGCGCGAACGTCGAGCTGTCAGCTCTGTGAATTGCGGGTTCGCGCTCGTGTTCCTGGCGAAGGATTGAGGGATTACTGCGACCTCGGATTGCGGAGAGAGGACGGGTAGCAGAAGCGCAGTTCGAAGCCAGTGGCGGCCGCTCACGTGGGCGGCCGAGGATTGAAACCTCTCAGACGGCGACACCATCGACCCCGGCGGCGGGTGGCGGCCGCTCACGTGGGCGGCCGAGGATTGAAACGAGCCCTCAGAGCACTCCGCCAGGAGCGGGTTGGGTGGCGGCCGCTCACGTGGGCGGCCGAGGATTGAAACGAGGTCAGCGTCCAGGCCACCGGTGTGAGCGGCGTGGCGGCCGCTCACGTGGGCGGCCGAGGATTGAAACACCTGCCAGAAGTCCGGCTCGCACAGCGATGGCCCGTGGCGGCCGCTCACGTGGGCGGCCGAGGATTGAAACCTGTGCTGCGTAGAATCCGTCATGGTCTCCCCAGTGGCGGCCGCTCACGTGGGCGGCCGAGGATTGAAACCCCTTGTCTCTCCCCTCCACCGTCACCCCCTGAGTGGCGGCCGCTCACGTGGGCGGCCGAGGATTGAAACGCGATCCCGCCGTCCGGCCGCATCTTCCGGGGCGTGGCGGCCGCTCACGTGGGCGGCCGAGGATTGAAACATGCGGTAGCTGCTGCCGTCCTTGCGCCGGCGGGTGGCGGCCGCTCACGTGGGCGGCCGAGGATTGAAACACCGATAGGGCTTGATTGTCCATTGACCACCGTTGTGGCGGCCGCTCACGTGGGCGGCCGAGGATTGAAACATCATCCGCACGAACGCGAGCTACACCGCCGCCGGTGGCGGCCGCTCACGTGGGCGGCCGAGGATTGAAACGTGCTCTATCCGACCGCCTCTGCGTCGGTGAGCAGGTGGCGGCCGCTCACGTGGGCGGCCGAGGATTGAAACACCTACCGATTGAACGAGTGGACGCCGCGTGTGAGTGGCGGCCGCTCACGTGGGCGGCCGAGGATTGAAACACTGACAGGCTCGAGAGCGCCGAGCGCGTCATCGTGGCGGCCGCTCACGTGGGCGGCCGAGGATTGAAACACGTTCGCGTCGAAGACGATCTTCGTGAGCGGCTGGTGGCGGCCGCTCACGTGGGCGGCCGAGGATTGAAACTCCTTGCTGGTGGACTGCATGAAGCGCGGCAGGTGTGGCGGCCGCTCACGTGGGCGGCCGAGGATTGAAACCACATCTTCACCCACTTGTCGAAGCGCGACGGGGGTGGCGGCCGCTCACGTGGGCGGCCGAGGATTGAAACCCGCGGGGACTGAAGCCCCGCCGTCGTCGCCCTGTGGCGGCCGCTCACGTGGGCGGCCGAGGATTGAAACCACCTGCGTGACACGAGCCATGCAAGCGGGTGGGTGGCGGCCGCTCACGTGGGCGGCCGAGGATTGAAACCCGCGATGGAGTCTCGCGGCATGAAGGGCAGCAGTGGCGGCCGCTCACGTGGGCGGCCGAGGATTGAAACACCATGCCTTTGACGGTGCCGCGGACGATGTTGGGTGGCGGCCGCTCACGTGGGCGGCCGAGGATTGAAACTCGAGGACCGGATGGAGGTGCGGCAGTGACCGACGTGGCGGCCGCTCACGTGGGCGGCCGAGGATTGAAACCTTGCCATACAAGCCCCACACAAGTGGGTCTTAGTGGCGGCCGCTCACGTGGGCGGCCGAGGATTGAAACACCGACATCGTCCGGCCGATGGAGGCCAGCGGCGTGGCGGCCGCTCACGTGGGCGGCCGAGGATTGAAACGGGTTCGACGCACCCATCGAGCGCATCGTCGCGGGTGGCGGCCGCTCACGTGGGCGGCCGAGGATTGAAACCAGAGATTCCGCGCTGGGCCTAGACCCCCACGGCGTGGCGGCCGCTCACGTGGGCGGCCGAGGATTGAAACTTCACCTCGACCGAGTACCACACGCCTTTCGGGGGTGGCGGCCGCTCACGTGGGCGGCCGAGGATTGAAACCTGATCTTCGAGTCCACCGAGCAAAGCAGACGAGTGGCGGCCGCTCACGTGGGCGGCCGAGGATTGAAACCTGCCCGGGCACGCCGTGGCCGCGACCTGGTAGGTGGCGGCCGCTCATGCGAGCGGCCGACGACGGAATGACCGTCTGGGTATCGCGTGCTCCGGCGGAGACGTGTGATGCCCACCCATGAGGGTGGTCGAGGATTCGAGTACGAGTGCCCGGAGATCTGCTTGCATGCCGGCCTCGCATCGTTCGGGTATGTGGGTGTCGCCACTGGCGAGAACTACCCAGACGCGCTCGCGGGCGGGATCGGCGCGGGCGTCCAAGGCGGGGTCGTAGCGCTCACGGCGAGCAGCAGGCTTTCGACTGCGACCAAGAGCACGCTGGAGGACCACGCACCGGGCATCCTTTATGTCGACGTGTTCGGCGGCACCACGGCCGTCGCGCCAGCCGTGAGGACGGCCATCGAGGCAGCGCTCGGCTGGTAGGGCCGCGCACATCGTGTGACCTCGGACGGCCGGTGCCTTGAGCGCCGGCCGTCCGTCAGTGCGCTGAGAGCGCCTGGCACGTACAATGCTTGCCATCGGCCTGTCCAGCGCCCCACCCGATCGGAGTGTCCGTGCGCGCTCTTCGCACCATCGCGCTCGTCGTGCTTGTCGTCGCTCTCACCAGTGCGCTGACGATCGGCGCGCTCGTCTGGGGCCCCGTGTATCTCGGCGAGCCGGATGCGGCGGCCTCGGCGACGCTGGTGTGGCCGGAGGCGACCTCCGAGCGCACGGTCCCGCAGCCGCCGCCCGTCGTCGAGCGCTTCGTGATCTCAGCGGTCGGCGATTTGATGGCGCACATGCCGCAGGTGACGTCGGCCAAGTCGGGCGACACGTACGACTTCGCTTCGTGTTTCGCGCCCATCGCGTCGCGCATATCCTCGGCGGACCTGGCGATCGGGAACCTCGAGACCGTGCTGGCGGGCTCTGCCAGCGGCTACAGCGGGTATCCGACGTTCAACACGCCGGACGCCTACGCCGAGGCGCTGGTGGGCGCCGGATTCGATGTGCTCACGCATGCGAACAACCACACGCTGGACCGCGGAGTGGCAGGGCTCACGCGGACACGCGAGGTGCTCGAGGGGCTCGGCGTACGGACGACCGGCACGGCGCGGACCGCCGAGGAGGCCGAGGAGATGCTCGTCGCCGACGTGCGTGACGCCAAAGTCGCGATCCTCGCGTACACCTACGGCATGAACGGGTTCCAGCCGCCGTCGGACAAGCGCTGGATGGTGAACGTGATCGACGAGCAGAAGATGCGTGCGGACGTGAAGCGCGCCCGAGCGCTCGGCGTCGATCTCGTCATCGTGAGCATCCACAACGGCCTCGAGTACCAGCGTCAGCCCTCGGCATCGCAACAGCAGCTGGAGCAGGCGATGGTCGACGCGGGCGCGGACGTCGTGCTCGGCAGCCACCCGCACGTCATCCAGCCGATGAAGGTGGTGGAGACCACCCGCGACGACGGGACGCCCCGGACCGCGTTCATCATCCACTCGCTCGGCAACTTCGTGTCCAACCAGCGCGAGCGCTTCCGGAACACGGGGCTGGTGCTCCATCTCGGCTTCGAGAAGGACCTGCGGTCCGGTGTCACGTCGCTCGTGTCGGCGGAGTACGTGCCGGTGTGGGTGGACGACACCGGCGCTAGCGGCAAGCAGCATCGCGTGCTGCCGATCCGTGAGGCGCTCGACGACCCCGACTACCCGGCGGTCGACGCCGCGGACCGCGCGAAGATGCGGGAGGCGTGGTCGGACACCGTCACGCACCTCGGCGGAGCGTCGGGGACCTCGACGGACCCGGCGGCGATCGTCTTCTACGGCGAGCCGCTCGTGCGGTAGCGCATCGGGGCGGGCTTACCCGATCCGGTCACCGCGCGGGGAAGCGGTCCGGATGCGGCCCGAGCCGCTCGCCGCGGTCGAGGCCGTCGATGGCGCGCATCTCTTCCACCGAGAGGCTGAAGTCGAACACGTCGGCGTTCTCGGCGATGCGCGCCGGTGTGACCGACTTGGGTATCGTGGTCACGCCGTGCTGGAGTATCCAGCGGATGGCGACCTGGGCCGCGGACTTGCCGTGCCGCTTGCCGATCGCCACGAGTTTCGCCTCCTCGTCCACCCGGCCCTTCATGAGCGGCGCCCACGCCTGCGCGACGATGTCGAGCCCCTCACAATGGCCGAGAAGGCCGGACTGCTGCAGCCACGGGTGGAACTCGTACTGGTTGACCATGGGGACGACCTCGGCGCTTTCGAGCAGCCGGTCGAGATGGTGGATCAAGTGGTTGCACACACCGATCGCGCGCACACGGCCTTCGGCGAGCAGCCGCTCCAGCGCCCGCCACGTGTCGGGCGTCTCCGGCCGCGGCCAGTGCACGAGGTACAGGTCGAGGTACTCGGTGCCCAGACGCTCGAGGCTCCGCTCGAACGCCGCCAGCGTGGCGTCGTAGCCCTGCTCGTCGTTCCAGACCTTGCTTGCCAGGAAGACCTCCTCACGCGGAACAGGTGCCGCTGCGAGTGCTGCGCCGACACCCTCCTCGTTGCCGTACAGCGACGCGGTGTCGATGCCGCGGTATCCGAGCTCGAGCGCAGTGGCCACCGCGCGCTCCACGTCGCCGCCCTCGGCGGACTTGTACGTCCCCAGACCGAGCCGTGGCATCTCGACGCCGTTGGCGAGCGTGACGGTGTCGCCGATCCCTGTGAGCATGTCGCCACCTCCTGCGGGTGTTTGTACCCGAGTGTTGCACGCGGAGGAAGGTGGGAAGGTACCGCGATGGGGGTGATGACGATGTTCGCGGACCGGGTGGATGCCGGACGGCAGCTTGCCGAGGCATGCCACGGCCGGGTCGGCGCGGATGCGCTCGTGCTCGGCGTGCCCCGGGGCGGGGTGGTCGTCGCGGCCGAGGTCGCCCGTGCGCTCGGGCTCGAGCTCGACGTCGTGGTCGTTCGCAAGATCGGTGCTCCCGGTCAGCCCGAGTATGCTATCGGGGCGATCGACGAGGCCGGCCGCGTCCTCGGCGTGCGTTCGGGAACGGCCGACGAGGCGTACCTTCGCGACGCGGCCGAGCGCGGCCGGGGGGAGATCGCGCGCAGGCTCGCCGCCTATCGAGGCGGGCGCGAGCGGCCGCGCATCGACGGCCGTGAGGTGCTGCTCGTCGACGACGGCGTCGCCACGGGCTCCACGCTCCACGCCGCCATCGAGTCCGTGCGCGCGGCCGGAGCGCTGCGCGTGGTCGTCGCGGTGCCGGTAGCGGCGCCGTCGGCCGCCACCGCACTACGAGCCCTCGCAGACGACCTCATCGTGATCGCCGAGCCGATGGACTTCTACGCCGTGGGGCAGTTCTATCGCGGGTTCGGCCAGACGCCGGACGCCGAGGTGGTGGCGGCGCTCGAGAAAGCGCGGCGCACGACGTGAACAGGCCCGCCGGGTGGGCGGGCCTGTGTCGGTGACGGTGATGCCGGGGATCCCCGAGCCGGCCTACGGCTCGCCCTCGGGCAGCTTCCCGACCTCGATCTCAACGGTGTCGCCGCGCTTGGCCGACGCCCCTGGGATCGGGAACTGGTTGATCACGATGCCGTCGTCCGGGCTCTCGACGTAGACGACCTTGGGCGTCAGGCCCGCGGCGGTGATCGCAGCCCTCGCCTCGGCCTCGGTCTTGTTGCGGACGTCGGGCACGAGGATGACCTCAGGGCCCTTGGAGACATCGATGGTCACCGTGCTGCCGACCTCCACGAGGACGCCGCCATCGGGGCGCTGTGAGATGACCGAGCCTTTGGCCACTGTGTCGTTGAACACCTCGTTCACCTTCACGCTCAGGCCCGCGGCCTTCAGGTCCGCCTCGGCGTCGGCGCGCGGCTTGCCGGTCACGTCGGGCACCTTGACCTGGGCGACGCCCTCGGACACGTACAGGACGACGCGCGTGCCCACCGGGACCGTCTGCCCGGCGGCCGGTTCGGTGCGGATGACCTCGCCCTTGGGCACTTCCGAGTTGTTCTCGCGGACCGTCTTGTCGTAGTCGAGCCCCAGCTCGGGATCGCGCAGGAACTCGATCGCGTCACTCTCGGTCATGCGCGTCAGGTCGGGCACTTCGGTCTGTGCGACCCCGACGCTGATGACGATGTTGATCGCTGTGCCCTTCTCGACGCGTGCGCCAGCGGCCGGGTCCTGCCGGATGATCAACCCGACCTCCACGTCGTCGCTGTTCTCGGTGGCCACTTCGCCAAGCTGCAGTTCCGCTTCTTCAAGTGCGAGGCGCGCCTGCTCCTCGTCGAGCCCGGTGAGTGTGGGCACCACGATGCCCGGGGAGCCGAACAGGCCCAGCGCCCACGCGCCACCGAGCCCGAGCGCGAGTAGAACGGCCACGAGGGCCACCCACACCCACGGGCTGGTGCGCCGGTCCGGGATCTGCCGGACCTGGGGCGCGCCGGCTCCCGCACGCGCGGTGGCGGTGCGCTCGACAGGCGGCAGGACGCTGGTGTGCCCGATGTCCGACTCTCCGCCGTAGGCGCCGCCCACGGCAGGCTCGCCACCGGCCACGCGGCGCAGGTCGTCGCGCATCTCGGAGGCCGAGCCGTACCGCTTCATCGGGTCCTTGCGCATGGCGCGCAGGATCACGGCCTCCAGCCCCGGCGGTATCGAGCCGCGGACCTGCCGGGGAGGGACGGGCTCTTCGTTGACCTGCATGAGTGCGGTGGCGACCGGTGTGTCGCCGTCGAACGGTACGCGCCCGGTCACCAGCTCGTAGAGCGTCGCGCCGAGCGAGTAGAGGTCCGATGCCGGCCCGAGCGGCTTGCCCTGTGCCTGCTCCGGGCTGATGTACTGCGCGGTGCCGAGCACCGAGCCCGTCTGGGTCATCGTGGTGTTCCCCGCGCGTGCGATCCCGAAGTCCATGACCTTGATCGTGCCGTCGGGCGTGAGGACGATGTTGTGCGGCTTGATGTCACGGTGGATGATGTCGTACCCGTGGGCCACCGAGAGTGCCGCGCAGACCTGGGCCGCGTACTCGGCGGCCTTGAGCGGATCGAGCGGACCGCGCTCGCTCACGAGCGACTTGAGATCGGCGCCCTTCACGTACTCCATGACGATGTAGTACGCCTCGCCATCGCGGCCCCAGTCGTAGATGTTCACGATGTTGGGATGCGACAGGTTCGCGGCGGCCTGCGCCTCCTGCCTGAAGCGGGCGACGAAGTTGGGCTCCGACGCATAGCGCGCGTGCAGCACCTTCACGGCGACGGTTCTGCCGAGAACTTCGTCCACGGCCTTGTACACGTCGGCCATCCCGCCCGAGCCGATCTTCTCGACCACCCGGTATCTGCGTCCGTATACGAGGTCTTCCACCAGCGGCCTACCCTCTCTCACCTGCGGTGATGCGTCCAACCATCCGCCTATTCTACCGTATCGGCCCGGCACCCGCCCGTCGCGCCTACTTCGTCGCTTCGAGACCCGTCTGCAGCACGGTCCGGGCCACCGGCGCCGCGGCCCGTCCTCCGGTGCCCGCGTTCTCAAGTACGATCGCGACAGCGATCCGTGGATCGTCTGCGGGTGCGAACGCGATGAACCAGGCATGGGTGTCGACGCTCTTACCCACCTCGGCGGTGCCCGTCTTGCCTGCCACGCGGACGCCGGGGATCTGGGCGGCCGAGCCCGAACCGTTGGTCACGGCGGTCACCATGAGGTCGGTGACCGTGGCGGCCGTCAGCGGGTCCATCGCGGACTTCCATGGCCGGGCCGACGTCTGTGAGATGACCTTGCCTGAGCGGTCGGTGACCGCGCTCACCAGGTGCGGCCGCATGACCACGCCGTCGTTGGCGATGCCCGAGGCGACGAGCGCCATCTGCAGCGCGGTGACTTGCGGGCCCGGCGGACTGGGGTGCTCGCCCACCGGCTGGCCCACGCCTGCCCACGCGGTCTCCCAGGTGGTCATCTCGCGCGGGTCAGGCATGAGCGATGCGAGTGTCGGGATCTCCAGTGGCGGGACGGCGCCCACCCCGAAGCCGCTTGAGGTCGCGACGAGCCGGTCGGCTCCCAGGTCCACGGCCAGCTGACCGAACACGGTGTTGATCGAGCTTGCCGTGGCACGACGCAGGTCCACCTCGCCGTAGGCGCTGCCGCCGTAGTTGGTGACCGGCGCGCCGCCGATGTCCATGCGGGCCGGACCGGCGTAGCGGGTGCCTTCCGTGGCCACTTCCGAGGCCAGAGCGCCGGCAAGCGTGACGACCTTGTATGTGGATCCCGGCGGGTAGAGGCTTCCCGTGGCGCGGTTGACCAGGGGCGCCGGCCCGCCGGTGGCGTTCAGCGACTCCCACGACTCATCAAGCCGGCCGGGGTCGTAGCCGGGAGACGATGCGAGCGCGAGCACCGCCCCGGTGCGCGGGTCGATGGCCACGCACGCGCCGCGCCGGTCGCCGAGCGCGTTCTCGGCGGCGGCCTGCACGCGCGAGTCGATCGTCAGGCGAACGTCGTTACCGGGCACGGGGACCCCGGCGGCAGCGTCGATCAGGTCGCGGAACGTCGCGAAGTCGCTCTTGCCCGACAGCGCGTCGTTCATCGCGGCTTCGATCCCCGCGCGCCCGTACTGCGTGCTGTAGTACCCGAGCACGTGGCTCGCCGTGGCGCCCTGCGGATACGTCCGCCGGAACAGCGCGCCGTCACGGACCGACTCGGCCAGTACGACGCCGTCAGCGGTGATGATCGCCCCGCGTTCCTGGCGCATCTCGGCGGCGAGCCCGCGTGAGTTCGCGGGTTGGGCGGCGAGCGAGTCGGCCGCGATGGCCTGGATGTAGGAGAGGTTCACCACGAGCGCGACCATGAGCGCGACGACGAGCCCCGCCACGCGCACGAGACGCCGTGTGAGCGCGAGGCGGCCAAGCAGCCCGGTGCCGCCGGACACGACGACCTCGGTCTCGGAGCCGGTGCCGGTGTCACCGGCGCGCATGAGCAAGCCGAGGAGGATGAAGTTCGACAGGATCGAGCTGCCCCCGTAGCTCACGAACGGGAGCGTGATGCCGGTGAGCGGGATCAGCCGCGTGACGCCGCCGATGATGACGAACGCCTGGAGGCCGAAGGTGGCCACGAGGCCCGCCGCCACGAGCGCGGACACGTCAGAGCGCGCGCGGGAGGCAGTGGCCAGTCCGCGCAGGCAGAACGTGAGGAACGCGATGATGAGCGCAGCGCCGCCGAGCAGGCCGAGCTCCTCGGCCACGGCGGTGAAGATGAAGTCGGTCTCGACGAACGGGATGCGCCCCGGGAGCCCCTTACCGATGCCCACGCCGATGATGCGGCCGGCGCCGAGTGCGAAGAGCGACTGTGCGAGCTGGTAGCCACGACCGGCGGCGTCCGCGAACGGATCGAGCCAGATTTCCACACGCTGCTGGACGTGGCCGAACATGAGGTACGCGGCCGTGGCGCCGATCGCGAACAGACCGAGCCCCGCAGCCACGTACGCCGGTCTACCGGTGGCGGTGTAGATCATCACGAGGAAGACGCCGAAGAACAGCAGGCTCGTTCCCAGGTCCTTCTCGGCGATCAGGACGAGGAGCGAGATGGCCCACATCGCCAGGAGCGGGCCGAGGTGGCGTGCGGGCGGCATCCAGATGCCGAGCACGCGCCGCGTGGACACGGAGAGCACTTCGCGGTTCTCGGCGAGATACGCACCGAGGAACAGCACGATGAGCACCTTCGCGATCTCGGCCGGCTGGAAGGAGAAGCCCGCGAAGCGCAGCCACAGCTTGGCGCCGTTGACCTCCACGCCGATGAAGGCCGGCAGGACGAGCAGCACGATGCCCGCGAGCGCGATGGTGTACTTGTAGCGCGCAAGACGCTCGAGCGACGGCACGAGCGCGAGTGTGGCCACCAGTGCCGCCACACCGCCGAGCACCCAGGTCACCTGGCTGCCGGCGAGCTCGGCGTCGAGCCGCGTGATCGTGGCCAGTCCGATGCCCGAGAGCACGAACGCGATCGGTAGAAGGGCGGGGTCCGCGCCGCGGGCGAGGAAGCGAGCGGCCACGTGTGCGCCCACGAACGCGCCGAACAGGGTGAGCGGGACGGTGATGTCGGACCAGGCGACCGTGCCGCCGCGCGCTCCCTGGACCAGGACGAACAGCAACACGACAGCCGGAGCGGCGGCGAGCAGCAGGAGGAGCTCGGTGTCACGGCGACCACGCATCGCGGACCCTACGGGCTCGGGGCGGGTGTGGTCTCCGCCGAGATGCGGGTGCGGTACTCGTCCACGCGGGCGCGCGCATCGGAAAGCCCGTCGAACCGGATGCCGCTCCGAAGCCGCATCGCCGTGATCGTGTCGAGCGCGTCCACGGGCACGGTGGTCACCTCGGAGCGCCAGTTGAGCGTGATGCCCGCAAAACTCCCGGGGACGCCTTCGTAGAGCGCGACGTATCCGCCCTCGTCCACGAGATACGCCTGCGACCTGGCGTAGGAGTGCGCCGCCCAGGCGGCCGCGGCCACCACGGCCACGAGCGCGACGAGCCACAGCAGGCGGATGCCCCAGCGGGGCCCGCCAGGCGCCCGCCCGCCCCGGCGATGCGCCGGCTTGCCGATGTCGGTCACCACGACGGTGACGTTGTCGTGACCACCGGCGTCCAGTGCCGCGTCGATCAGTGTGTCCACCGCGTCCTGCGGCGTGGGCGCCGCGCCGAGGATGCGCTCGATCTCGGCGTCAGGTACGAGCCCGGTGAGTCCGTCGGTGGCCAGCAGCAGACGGTCGCCGGAGGCGGCGTCGACCTCGAACGTGTCGGCCATCATGTCGGGGTCCGACCCGAGCGCCCGGGTGATGACGGACCGGTTGGGGTGGACGCGCGCTTCGTCCGGGGTCAGGCGGCCCTCGCGCACGAGGTCGGCGACCATCGAGTGGTCCTGGGTGAGTTGTTGAAGCTGCCCGAGGTGCAGCAGGTAGGCCCGGCTGTCCCCGACGTGCGCCAGTGCGACACGGGTGCCGTCAAGCATCGCCGCAGTGATGGTGGTGCCCATGCCGCTTCGGCCCTTGCCCGTCCGCGCCGCGTCGATGACCGCCGCGTTGGCCCGCCGCGCCGCTCGGCCGAGGGCCTTGGCGTCCGCCTGGCGTGGTGCGGCCTCAAGCAGGGTGTCGATGGCGATCGAACTCGCGACCTCACCCGCCTGATGCCCTCCCAGCCCGTCTGCCACAGCGAACAGGGGCGGCGCGAGCAAGAACGCGTCCTCGTTTCCGGAGCGGACGAGGCCCACGTGCGTGTCGCCGGCGAAGGAGCCCCGGTCACGTGCGCTCACAGCCGCACCACCTCCAGGCGGTTCTGGCCGAGCTCGACCACGTCGCCCGCGGACAGGCCGATCGGCCGTGTCGCGGGCTGGCCGTTGACGAGCGTCCCGTTGGTGGAGCCGAGGTCTTCGAGCACCGGACCGTCGTCAGTAGGGACGACCCGGGCGTGGCGCCCGGAGACGAAGTCGTCGGCGATGACGAGGTCCGCGTCAGGCGAGCGACCGATGATGACCGGGCCGTCGAGCGGGATCGAGATGCCGGTGATCTCGCGCGGCCCCTTGGTGACCCGCAGCACGAGTCCCCGGCGCGTGCGTTTCGAGCGCCCCGCGACCATGCCCACCCCGGTCTTCACGGCTGCGAACAGGAAGAAGTACAGCAGGGCGATCACGACGATGCGTCCAAAGAGCAGGGCGACGTCGACCATTGCTCACCTCCCCGCAGCGTGGAACACGAGGCGGGTAAGACCGATCTCGATCACGTCGCCGTCGTGCAGGCGCACGCGCTCGATGCGGTTCCCGTTGACGAACGTGCCGTTGGTCGAGCCGAGGTCGGTCACCGCCCAGCCGTCGTCAAGGCTGATGAACGCCGCGTGGCGGCGGGAGACGTTGGCGTCCGGCAGGTGTATCGCGCACTCGGCCAGACGGCCGACCACGACCTCATCACCTGAGAGCGCGACGTCGTGGATGCTGTCGCCCACGGAGACCGTGGCCAGTGCGGGTCCCGGTGCGTCCACGACCACCGGCGCCGGGCGCTCGTGGCTGCCCGCCCGGTCTGCGGCGTGCTCGCGACCGTGCCGCTGGCCGCTGTCGCGCGGCTCATCGTCGCCGAGCGCCGCACTCACGCGGAACCGGCCAAGACGCAGGTCGTCATGGACGGTGAAGTCGATGCTCGGCCTGGTGCGCACGAGGTAGCCGCGCTCGCGCGCGTGGTCGACGACGTAGGTGGCGAGTTCGCCGGCGAGCACCGGCTTGAACGAGCCGAGTTTGGCGTCGTCCTCGGCGGAAAGCGCGATCGTGTAGGTGGTGGGCGCGTACACCACGCCGGCGCCGACCGCGCGTCCGTCGTCGGCCGCTCTCGCGAGTGCGCGGGCGAGCTCCACCGGCTGGACCGGGGAGCGGAACGCGCCGGCGAACAGGCCCTCGATGCCGGCGGCGATGCGGTCTTCGAAGTCGGAGAGGATGCCCATGTGCCTGCGTAACGGTCGGGGACGGGCCCAGAGACCACATGATATCAGTGCTGATACCCGCCCGGGCGGTGACCGTCGTTGTCGTAAGCGCGCCGTCACCCGGCGCGCTTCCTCACTCCGGGCCGCTCCTCGCCGGTGCACCGGCCGCGACCGCCAGAAGCGCGAGCGCGGCCCCGCCTGCCAGGTCGGGCGCGAAGACGGCGACCGGAAGTGCGGCCCCTCCCGCCAGCATGCCCGCGAGCGCGTATGCGCCGGCGAGCACGCCCGCGCCGGCGCATACGCCGGTGACGGCGGCCAGCCGCGTCTGGCGCCCCGCAAGCGCCGAGCACACGGCTGCTGCGGCCGACCACGCAACCGGCACGAGCAGCCAGGGCCAGGCGAACGGCGCCACGGTACCGGCCCCGAGTGCGCCCGGTCCCCACGGGTCGACGATGACCTGCCAGGGAAGGCGCTGGTACGGAGCCTGGCCTCCGCACAGTGCCGACGCTGCCACCAGCAAAGAGCCCGCGAACCCGCTCGCCAGCGCTGCGTGCAGCGGTCTGAGGCCGAGGCCCGCCAGCAGCGGCAGTGCCGGCGCGACACGCGCCCCGCCGAGCGGGAGCGCCGCGAACGGGACCACGGCGTCGCCGTCCCCCGCGCGCCAGCGCAGCACCCACATGATGGCGGCCACTGCTCCGAGCGCGACCCCACCGCCCCTTCCGAACGTCGCGAGGAGTCCGGCGGTCAGCGCG
>JADIIM010000044.1 GCA_015351705.1 Aeromicrobium sp.
TGGCGGTGTCGGTGTTCAGCAGCTTGACGCCGCCGACCTTGGCGCGGTGGACCGAGTGGCACAGACCGCACTTGGCGGTGTTGGCCGTGTAGCCCGCGTGGGCGCCGGGGTAGGTCGGGTTGTCACCGAGGTTGATCAGCATGGTGCCGGTGTTGCCGGAACCGGGCATCGAACCCCAGGTGTAGTAATCCGTGCTGTAGTTCCAGGTCTTCGCCGACGTCGCGTAGGCGGTGGCCGCAAAGGCAAGGACGAGGGCGACCGCGAGGGCGACGACGATGAGGGTCTTCTTCATCGATACTCCTTCGTTGATAGCGAAGATACGTGCTCGTTTCATCGAAACACCTCCTTTCCTGAGCGGGATGACAGACGCTGTGGAGAACGGTCCTTGTGAACCGGTCACGCACCGCGTGGCTGTATTAAGGAAACTATATCCGATTTCAAGGAAGCTCTCAATGCCGTTCATCGGTCAGTCTAACAGAAACATCACGCGTCTTCAGCGGGATCCCGTGTGCCCATCGCCCCTCTGGACGACGCGATTCCCGGTGCCTGTCGCTTCCGGACCTTCGTGCGTCGTGAACGAGTCACGGCCCACACCACGATCGCAAGCAAGAGCAGGGCCAACGGCAGCAGACACGCTCGCAGCGGTCCCGCCAGCGCTCGACGGATGGTCGCGACGGCTGCGCCGTCACCGGCCGATCCGGGGACCCGGACGACCTGTACGCGGTTGTTGAGATTGTCCGCGACCGTGAACCAGTCGCGCGCCGGATCGTAACTCACGCTCGTGGGGTAGAAGAAGTACCCGTCCTCAGCACCGTAGTCCCCGTACTTGCCGATGAGTGACCCGTCGGCGGGGTCGAAGACCGCCAGCGCGCACTCGAACATGTCGATCACCACGACGCGGCCGGCACCGTCCACCGTCAGGCCCAGCGGAAGCTGCAACGCGTCGGTCCCCACCAACGCGGCTCCGGGGTCCTCGGTGATCGTGAGACGTCCCTCCACCATCTGCGCCGAGTTGGTGGGGTTGCCGGTGCGCACGATCCACAGACGGTTGCCCTCGGGATCGTACGCGGACAGGCGGTTGTTCCACGAGTCGGCCACGAAGATCGTGCCGTCGGCCCCGATCGCCACGCCGTGCACGTAGTCGAACTGCCAGTCCTCCTTGCCGCGCGAGCCCACGACCTGAAGCGGCTGCTCGGGGTTGGCGCGGTCGAGGATCGCGAAGCCGTTCACTGACCCGACGACCACGCGTGTGTCGTTCACCGCGACAGAGACCGGGCTCGGCACGCCGAACGAGCCGATGTCGTTGCCCTGAGGGTCGAACACGCGCACGACGTCGAGCTGTGTCTCACATACATAGAGTGCACCGTCCGGCGCCACGGCGAAGCGGCCGGGGATGAGCAGCGGCGCGTCTTCCGGGCCGACGACCTCCTCGACGTAGCGACCGTCGGGAGTGAAGCGCATGACCGTGCCGGACTTGCCGTCCGTGACCCAGATCGAGCCGTCCGGGCCGGGCACGGCCGCCTGCGTGCGCTCGAACTGATCTTCGGGCAGGTCGCTCTTGCCGTAGATCGACCGCACCCAGGTGAGTCCACCGCCGCCCTCGCCGTCACCGGTGATCGTGCCGCCCTTAGGGACCATCAGCTGGAACAGCAGGTACGACGCAAGGCCGAGCAGCACGAGCAGCACCACGAGCACAAGCCCGAGGGCGCGTCGTCCGCGCCGGGACTTCACCGCCACATCGGCGTCAGCGGCCGTCGCAGCCGCGGTACGGGGATCGCTCATCGGGTCACTCCGATCCTCTCGAGGGCCTCAAGGGCCTCCTCGTTCGTGTCATCGAACATCAACGCCGCGTTCAGGTCCGCTTCGGCGCCGACGTCGTCACCGGCCTCGATCTTCGCAACGCCCCGGTCGATCAGGATGTCGGCGGCCGTGGGGTACTGCTCGAGGTACAAGTCGTACTGTGCGATCGCATTGCCCCAGTCGCTGGCGTCGCGATAGATGTAAGCCTTGAGCAGGATTGCGGTGTAATAGTTCTCCGGGATGCCCTCGATTCGCGCCATTTGGGCCATGGAGCCGCCGGCGGCGATCTTCGCGTCGTAGAACTCCTGGATCTGCGCCATCGCCTGATCGGCGACGGTCAGCGCCTGCTCCGAGCGGCCCTGCGCGTGCAGCAGGCGTACCTCGGCGATGGAGATCTCGGCGGTGGCCGAGTCCTCGACGCTGGCGCGCGCGTCACGAAGCACGTCTCCCGCACGCCGGTACTGCCCGTCGTCGATCAGCGCCGAGATGTACGCGCTCCACACGGCGGGATCAGTGGAACCGGCCCGGACCGCGGCGCCGGTCACGGCGATCTCCTTCTCCGCGAGCGTGCGCGGCCCACCGGTGCCGAGCACGCCGGTGATGATCGCGCTCACGACCGTGATGAGGAATACGATCACGAGCCCGAAGGCCACGTAGGTCATCCGGCGAACGACCGGGTCGCGGAAGATCCCGCTGTGCCCCGAGCTCCGGCCCGCGCGCGCTTCAGTCTGCGCCGCTGGCGCGGCCTCGTCACTCTCGAAGAACCCGTGCTCGTCCGAGGCAGTGGTGACCTCGGGGATATCGGTCGGTTCGACCCTATCGCGTCGATCGTCGGGCATGCATGCGCTCCCATTCTCGCGGCTTGAGATTTCCTAACGTATGGTGCGGGACATCTCCGCGTGAAGCAATCTGAATGCCGAGTTGCATAACTCCGCCGTGTTCGGCCCTAACCGAGGTCCTCCGGCAGCCCGATGTGGCCGAGTACGGCACTGGCCGCGGCCACCGCGGGACCCGTGAGGTACACCTCACTCGTGGGGTCGCCCATCCGACCGACGAAGTTGCGGTTGGTGGTGGCCACCGCGCGCTCCCCCGCCGCCAGGATACCCATGTGCCCGCCGAGGCACGGTCCGCACGTCGGTGTAGACACGGCGGCGCCGGCGTCCAGGAAGATGTCGGTGAGTCCCGTGTGCATCATGTCGCGGTACACCTGCTGCGTGGCGGGGATCACGATCATGCGCACGTCGGGGTGGACCCGATGGCCCTTGATCACCGTGGCGGCCTCGGCCATGTCCTCGTAGCGGCCGTTGGTGCACGAGCCGATCACGACCTGGTCGATCCTCACGTCGCGCGCCTCGGACACCGGCCGCGTGTTGCTCGGCAGGTGCGGGAAGGCGACGGTGGGGACGATCTCCGCGGCGTCGATCTCATAGACATGCGCGTAGACGGCATCAGGGTCCGAGTGGTACTCGGTCCACGGGCGCTCGGTGCGGCCGGTCATGTACTCGCGGGTGACGTCGTCCACCGCGATGATGCCGCTCTTGCCGCCCGCCTCGATCGCCATGTTGCAGATGGTCATGCGGCCCGACATGCCGAGCGCCGCGATCGTGGAGCCGGTGAACTCCATCGCCTGGTAGAGGGCCCCGTCCACGCCGATCATGCCGATGATGTGGAGGATGACGTCCTTGGCGCCCACGCCAGGCCGAAGATCGCCGTCGATCACGAACTTGAGGCTCTCGGGCACCTTGAACCACGCCTGCCCGGTGGCCATGCCCACCGCGGCGTCGGTGGAGCCCACGCCCGTGGCGAACGCGCCGAGCGCGCCGTACGTGCAGGTGTGGCTGTCGGCGCCGATGATGACGTCGCCTGCGCCCACCACGCCCTGCTCGGGCAGAAGTGCGTGCTCCACGCCCATGCAGCCGATCTCGTAGTAGTGCGTGATGCCGTGCGCACGGACGAAGTCGCGCATGATCTTGGCCTGCTCGGCGCTCTTGATGTCCTTGTTGGGCGTGTAGTGGTCCGGCACGAGGGCGACCTTCGTGGGGTCCCATACGCGCTCCACGCCCACCTTCGCGAACTCGCGGATGGCGATGGGTGCGGTGACGTCGTTTGCCAGCACGAGGTCCAGAGCGCACTCGACCAGCTGGCCGGGCACCACTTCTTCAAGCCCCGCATGCGCGGCGAGGATCTTCTCGGTGATCGTCATGGGACGGGGCATCAGGGTCTCCTTCGACGCACGCTCCAGTCCGTGCATTCTACGCGAACGGCGTGCCGCCCGCCATGCCGACAGCACGATCGGCGTGCCCCCTGACACATCTTGCCGTCGTTCTGTCTTTCCATCATACTGTGCGTATGGCGAAAACGAAGACAACCGTGTACCTGGACGAAGACGTGCTTCGCGGCGCGAAGGTGATGGCCGCGCGCAGCGGCAAGCGCGACTACGAGATCGTCGAGGAAGCGCTCCGCGCCTATCTCGGCATGGATGTCCTGGATCGGGCGTTCGACGCCGCCGGCATGGACGAGGACGACGCACTGCGCCTGGCTGTGGAAGAGGTGCACCGGTTCCGGTCCGGCCGGTCGTGATCAGGGCCGTCCTCGACACCTACGTGTACGTCGCCGCACTCCTCTCACGCCACGGCGCCCCTGCGCGTCTCGTGGCCGCCCTTCACGAGGGGCTGTTCGACGCCCTCACGTGCCCCAAGCAGCTGGCCGAGCTGGCCGGGGTACTCGCGCGGCCGAAGATCGCGCGCCACGTGAGCGCCGACACGGCACGCGACTTCGTCGCGTGGCTTGAGCGCGTGGCGGTCACCGTGCCGGACCCGTGCGATGTCGCCGCACTCTCGCCCGACCCGGACGACGACTACCTCATCGCACTTGCACACAGCGGACGGGCCCGTGTGATCGTGTCCGGCGACGCCCACCTGCTCCAGATCGAGGACGCCACACCACCCGTGATCCCCCCGGCCGAGTTCGCCCTCTTGGTCGAGGGCCTCCCCTAGGCGCTGAGCGCGCATCACCGCAGGGGCGGGACCGTCGCGGCCCTTCCGCTCGCGTTCGGCGAGACGTCTCCCTCGGCGAGCGCCTGCACGGACGCATGCTGCCGGTCGAGCACAGCCGCCTCACTCGCGATCCCGATCGCACTGCGCACGAGGTCGTCATCGCCGAGGTGCGTTCCCACGCGCGCCTGGAGTGCCGCGTACCACGCGTGCGCCGGGTAGTCGGCCGGCGCGAGCGCGAGCACGCGCGCGTAGGCATCGCCGGCCTCATCATGCAGCACCCGCACATCGGCGTCCGGCGCCCCGTCCGCCATCGCTGACAGCGCCCCCTGCCCGCGCGCCTGCGCCGCACCGCGCGCGTACTTGACCGAGGGCGGGTTGCCGGACACCGCGCGCTCGGCAAGCACGGCCGACTCCTCGAACGCAGCACCGTGGTAGCGGTCCCGCGCAGCGAGATAGGTGGCGTCGGCGCTCAGCAGACTGGCCGAGGCCCCCACCGATGCAAGCAAGAGCACCCCCGATACCGCCACGATGGCCACCGGCGCGACGGGCCGGACGCGCGCTTCACGCGCCGAGGGCGCGCCCGCGATGGCGAGCATGATGAAGAACGGGACGGTCGCACCGAGCACGCCGACGTTGAACAGCATCTGCACCGCGAAGCCGAGGCACCCCAGCCACGCGGCTGTGAGCATGATCGCACCCGCGTCTGCGGCCGGGCCTCGCGCTGACGCTCCGCGCACCGGCCGCCCGGTAAGCCGCCTGAGCACTCCGCGACCGCTCCAGAGGCCGCTCGCGACCACGGCGAGCAGAAGGAGCGCCCCGGGCACGCCGAGCGTCACCGCGTACTGGAGCGGCCACGAGTGCGCGTTGTTGACGGTCGCCTCGGCGCCGAACGCCTCGACGTACGCGTCGGACCGGTGCGCCCTGAACGCGGGAAGGAACGCATCCGGACCGTGGCCGAGGACGGGCCGCTCGGCAACGGCCGCAGCGGATACCCCGATGAGCAGGGAGCGCTCGGAGGCGCTGCCCGTGCCCGAAAACCCGTCCGTGAGCCGGGTGATGACGTTGGTCTCGCCCTCGGCGGCAAGCGAGAGGCCGACGAGGCCGACCACGAGAACGGCCGCGGCGGCAAGTGCGGCCCACGTCCGCGGTGCGATCGTGCGGGGCCCGACGCGGCTCGCGCGGCGCCACAGCCAGACGCCCACGACCGCCTGTGCGAACACCGCCAGCCATGCGGACCGGGTGAAGGTGGCAAAGAGCGCCGCTGTCACGACGAGCACGCCGGCAGTCCAGGCGGTCCGGGCGGCCGGCCGACGCGCGGTGAGCGCGAGCCCGACGACAAGGGGAAGCGCGAGCACGAGCAGACCGCCGAAGAAGTTCGGGTTGCCGAAGGTCGAGAACGCCCGTCTGAGGTCGAAGCCGTACGCCTCGAGCGTGTAGCTCGCCGGGTCGAGCCCGGCGTACTGGACGAGGCCGTGGCACGCGAGCGCCACCGCCGACGCCGCGATCGCGGCGAGTACGCGCCTCGCCGCGCCGGTGCCGCGGACGACCTGGAGCGTTGCGCCGTAGGCGAGCACATACATGGCAAGCGTGACCGCGCCCTCAAGCCGCTCGGACTGGCCGAGCACCGAGAGCGCCCGATGTGGGGAGAGCGCGGCTGACACCAGGCCCCAGACGGCGAGCGTCCCGAGCAGCGCCCAGGTCACGTCGAAGCGCAGCGTTGCGGGCCCGCGCCGGGCACCGGCCGCCCACAGCGTCCAGATCAACAGAACACCGATCGTCGCGACGACGAGCCTCGGCAGTGCGATGGTGTCG
The DNA here is from genome assembly GCA_015351705.1 of Aeromicrobium sp. Lineage (GTDB taxonomy): Bacteria > Actinomycetota > Coriobacteriia > Anaerosomatales > Anaerosomataceae > JADIIM01. Next base: position 6,609 of record JADIIM010000044.1, read on the forward strand.
TACAGGAGCGCGCCGTCGCCGATGCCGAACATCGTCAGATTGCCGGTCGCGGCGGCGACGAGCGCCGCCGTCGCCGCGAGCAGCCAGACAGATGCGCGCTCCAGGCGGTCGGTCACACCGAATGCTCCTCGGGCAGCGATGGCGCCTCCGCGGCGACGAGCAGGCGGTTGAGCGCGTTGACGTACGCCTTGGCGCTCGAGACGATGATGTCCGGATGCGCACCACGTCCGGTGAACACGCGACCGTCGGCGCTGGTCACCCGGATGGTGACCTCGCCCACCGCGTCGATGCCGCGCGTGACCGACTGCACGCTGAACTCGGTGAGATCGTTCTCCACGTCTACGATGCGGTTGATGGCCTTGTAGACCGCATCGACCGGGCCGTTGCCGTGACTCGAGTCGATCAGGTGCTCGCCATCGCGCGTCACCAGCTCGACGGTGGCCGTGGGGATGCCCGGGTCGCCGCAGCTCACGTGCACCTGCTGCAAGTGGTAGACCTCGCCCACCATGCGCTCGCTCTCTCCCACGAGCGCCTCGAGGTCCTCGTCGTAGACTTCCTTCTTCTTGTCGGCGAGCGCGAGGAACGCTTCGTGCAGCCGCTCGAACTCGGCGTCTTCCATGGCATAGCCGAGCTCGGCCAGCCGGTGGCGCAACGCCGCGCGCCCGCTGCGCGCGGTGAGCACGATGCTCGAACCCCCCGCGCCCACATCGGCAGGATCGATGATCTCGTAGGTGGAGCGCTCCTTGAGCACGCCGTCCTGGTGGATGCCACTTGAGTGCGCGAACGCGTTGGCGCCCACGATCGCCTTGTTGGGTTGCACGAGGATGCCGGTGATGCCCGAGACGAGGCGGGACGTGCGGACGAACTCGCGGGTGTTGATGGCCGTATCGCACCCGAAGACGTCGGGGCGCTGCTTGAGCGCCATCACGACCTCTTCCATCGCCGTGTTGCCGGCGCGCTCGCCGATGCCGTTGATGGTGCACTCCACCTGACGGGCGCCGGCGCGCACACCGGCCAGCGCATTGGCCGTCGCCATGCCCAGATCGTTGTGGCAGTGGACCGATACCGTGACGTCCTCGATACCGCTGACGTGCTCCATCAGCCCACCGATGAGCTCACCGAACACCTCGGGATACGCGTAGCCGGTGGTGTCCGGGATGTTGACGACCGTGGCGCCTGCGCCGATGGCGGCCTCGATCATCCGGTACAGGAACTCCGGCTCGGCGCGGCCGGCGTCCTCGGCGTAGAACTCCACGTCGTCCACGTGCGACCGGGCGAGCTTCACGGCCGCGACCGCGCGCTCGAGCGCCTGCTCGCGCGAGATGCGCAGCTTGTCGCGCAGGTGGCTCTCCGAGACACCGATGCCGGTGTGGATGCGCGGCCGGGCGGCGCCCTCGAGCGCCTCGGCGGCCCGCTCGATGTCTGCGGGGATGGCGCGCGAGAGCGCACATACGGTCGCGGCGTCACCCACCTCGGCAGCGATGCGGCGGACGCTCTCGAAATCGCCGGGGCTCGAGATCGGAAAGCCCGCCTCGATCACGTCCACGCCCAGGCGGACGAGCTGCCGGGCGATCTCGAGCTTCTCGGTGGTGTTCATGCTTGCGCCGGGCGACTGCTCGCCGTCGCGCAACGTGGTGTCGAAGATGAAGACGCGGTCCAGGGTGTGGCCGCCGGGGGTGGTCTCAGTGCTCATCGTGGATGCTCCTTGCACGCGAACGCGGGTACGGGCGGGGTGCGCCGGCACGAGCCGTCGGTCAGACGGCGGCCGGCTGCATAAGTCGCCCGAGAAGACCCGGCAAGAGCATGTGAGCGTGCGCGTTCATGCGGGGAGTATAGCGCAGAAGGGGTCCGGATGGACCCCTTCTGCCGAGGGACGCCGTCATGATCGTGCGGGCGCCTACAGTTCGATCCTCCAGGCCTCGGCCACCTCAGCCTTGGCGTTGATGCGGTCCATGAGCGCGTCGGAGATCGGCGAGTCCACGTTGAGTCCCATGAGCGCGGTGCCGCCCTCCTCGGTGCGACCCACCTGCATCGACGCGATGTTCACGTCGTTCTCGCCGAGTGCGGTGCCCACACGACCCACCACGCCGGGGACGTCGGTGTAGGTGAGGAACAGCATGTGGTGCGTGGGCGCCATGTCGATGTCGAACTCGTTGAAGGTCACCAGGCGCGGCTCGTTCTTCTTGCCGATGAGCGTGGCGCCGAGCTTGAACTCGCGGTCGCCGGCGCGCGCCACGACCACCATCAGGCTCACGTAGTCGAGGCTGTCGGTGCGGCTCTGCTCGAGGATGGCGATACCGCGCTGCTCGGCGTAGTGGTTGGCGTTGACGAAGTTGATGGCGTCTTGCGTGACCACCGTGAGCAGGCCCTTGAGCATCGCGGTCTTGAGGATGCGGGTGTCGAGCTCGGCCAGGTGCCCGATGAAGTGCACCTCGATCTCCGAGACCGGCCCGCGCGCGATCTGCGCGATGCCCTTCCCGAGCCCCTCGGCCACCGGGATGTACGGCCCGACGGCCTCCATGACCTCCGGTGAGACCGGCGCTATGTTGACGGCCGTCGGCACCATGTCGCCGCGCAGGCCAGCCGCCACGTACTCGGCGATCTGCTCGCCGGCACGGTCCTGCGCCTCCTCGGTCGACGCGCCGAGGTGCGGCGTGACGATGACCTGCTCGAAGGCGAAGAGCGGCGAGTCCGTGCACGGCTCGACCTCGTAGACGTCGATGCCCGCCGAGGCCACCTTGCCGCTCTCGAGCGCGGCGATGAGCGCGGCCTCCTGATAGATGCCGCCGCGGGCGGTGTTCACCAGCCGCACGCCGTCCTTCATCTTGGCGAACTCATCGGGCCCGAACATGCCGATGGTCTCTTTGGTTTTGGGCAGGTGCACGGTGATGAAGTCGGCCTGTCCCAGGAGGTCGTCGAGCGTGGCCGCGTACCCGATGCCGAGCTGCGCCGCGCGCTCCTCGGTGATGTACGGATCGAACGCCACGACCTTCATGCCGAGGCCCTTGGCGCGCTCGGCCACCAGGGCGCCGATGCGCCCGAGCCCGACGAGGCCGAGCGTCTTGTCGAGCACCTCGGTCCCGGTGAACTTGGAGCGCTCCCACTTGCAGGCGTGCATCGAGGCGTTGGCCTGCGGGATGTTGCGCACCTGCGCGAGCAGCAGCGCGATGGTGTGCTCGGCCGCCGAGACGATGTTGCTCGTGGGCGCGTTGCACACGATGATGCCGCGCTCGGTGGCCGCGACCACGTCCACGTTGTCCACGCCCACGCCCGCGCGCCCGACGATCTTGAGGTTCACGCCGGCCTCGAGCACCTCGCGCGTGGCCTTGGTGGCCGAGCGCACGATCAGGCCGTCGTAGGCCGGGATCGCCGCCACGAGCTCCTCAGGCGTCATGCCGGTGATGACGTCGACCTCGAACTCCTTCTTCAGAAGCTCGATGCCGCCGTCGGCGATCTTCTCCGCTACCAGTACTTTCATCTGTCTACTCCCCCATGAAGACGGCCTGCGCGGCGGCGATGCCGCTCCCGCGCTGGAACTCATAGCCGAGCTCGGCAAGCGTCATCTCGAGCCCGGCGAGCGTGGTGATGATGTCGAACTCGCCGAAGTAGCCGAGGTGCCCCACGCGGAAGATGCGGCCCGCGTAGTCGTCCTGGCCGCCGGCGATGGTGATGCCGTACGTGTTCTTGAGGATGCTCACGATCTTCTTGCCGTCCACGCCCTCGGGCACCCACACCGGCGTGACGGCCGAACCGCGGCCCTCCGGCGGCGCGAACAGCTTCAGGCCGAGCGCCTCGCAGCCGCGGCGGGTGGCCTCGGCCAGGCGGCTGTGGCGCGCGATGGTGTTCTCGAGACCCTCGTCCATGATCATCTTGAGCGCCACGTTGAGGCCGAGCACGAGCGACACGGCCGGGGTGAACGGCGTCGTGTCCTTCTCGATGTTCTTCTTGTACTTCATGAAGTCGAAGTAGAACTTGGGCAGCGTCGAGCGCTCGTAGGCGCGCCACGCCTTCTCGCTCACGGTGCACGCGGCCAGGCCCGGCGGCAGCATGAGGCCCTTCTGCGAGCCGGTCATGACGATGTCCAGGCCCCACTCGTCGGTCTTGCAGTCCACGGCACCGATGCCCGTGATGCTGTCGACGATGAGTACCGTCTCCGGGTACTCGCGCACGATCGCGCCGATGGCCTTGACGTCGTTGAGCACGCCGCTCGAGGTCTCGGACTGCGTGACGATGACGCCGCGCACGCCCGGGTTCTCCTCGAGTGCTGTGGCCACGTCGGCCGGATCGACCACGCTCGTCCACTCGTACGCAAGGTCGATGACGTTCAGGCCGTAGACCTCTGCGATCTGCTTCTGGCGGTCGCCGAACTTGCCGTTGCGGCACACGACGACGCTGTCGCCGGGGCAGAAGCAGTTGGCGATCGCGGCTTCCATGACGCCCGTGCCCGAGGACGCGAACAGCAGCACGTCGGCTTCGGTCTGGAACACGTACTTGAGCCCCTTGATGGCCTCGGCGAACGCCGCCGAGAAGTCCGGGGTCCGGTGGTGGATGATGGGCGCGGCCTGCGTGAGCAGGACCTCGGCGGGTACCGGGGTCGGCCCCGGCGTCATCAGGTATTTCTTCTGCATCGTGTCATTCCTCCCCAGGGGTGTCTGCTGGTTCGCCTCCGGCATGCGGCGACGGTAGTGCCGGTCTCATGCTTACTCGCTGTCCTCACGGAGCCATGCGAACATCCCGCGCATCTCGGCGCCGACCTCTTCGATGAGTGAGTCGGCGTGGATCCGGCGCATCGCCTTGAAGTGCGGCTGGCCCGCGCGGTTCTCGAGGATCCAGTCGCGCGCGAACTTCCCGCTCTGGATGTCCCAGAGCACGCGCGCCATCTCCTCGCGCGTCTCCTCGGTGATGATGCGTGGGCCCGTCGCGTAGTCGCCGTACTCGGCGGTGTTGCTGATCGAGTCGCGCATCTTGGCCATGCCGCCCTCGTACATGAGGTCGACGATCAGCTTGAGCTCGTGCAGACACTCGAAGTACGCGATCTCAGGCTGGTAGCCAGCCTCCACGAGCGTCTCGAAGCCCGCCTGCACCAGGTGCGTGGCGCCGCCGCAGAGCACCGCCTGCTCGCCGAAAAGGTCCGTCTCGGTCTCCTCGGCAAAGGTGGTCTCGATGACCGCCGCACGAGCGCCACCGATGCCGAGCGTCCAGGAGAGCGCGATGTCGCGGGCCCGGCCGCTCGCGTCCTGGTGCACCGCGATGAGACACGGCACGCCGGAGCCTTCGGTGAAGACCCGGCGCACCATGTGACCGGGACCCTTGGGGGCGATCATGATGACGTCCACGCCGGCCGGCGGCTCGATCTGGCCGAAGTGGATGTTGAAGCCGTGCGCGAAGGCGAGCACCTTGCCCGCGGTCATGCTCTCGTGGATCTCGGCGTAGTAGATGTGCGCGGTGGTCTCGTCCGGCGTGAGCATCATGATGATGTCCGCCTCGCCGGCCGCCTCGCGCGGGGTCATGACCTTGAGCCCCGCCTCGCGGGCCTTGTCCGCGCTCGCCGAGCCTGCGCGCAGACCGATGCGCACGTCACAGCCGCTGTCATGCAGGTTGAGTGCGTGGGCGTGCCCCTGCGACCCGTAACCGATGACCGCGATCTTGCGGTCGCGCACCAGCGAGATGTCACAGTCCTGCTCGTAGTACACCGTTGCCATCGTGTCTCCTCCTATGCGTCGCGGGAGCCGCGCGCCAGCGCGATCTTGCCCGTTCGGGCGAGTTCCTTGATGCCGTACGCCCGCAGCAGGTCTTCCATCGCCGCGAGTTTGTCGGTGGTGCCGGTGGCCTCGATGGTGAGGCTCGAGCGCCCCACGTCGACGATCTTGGCCCGGAAGACGTTCGCGATCTCGATGATCTCGTGCCGCCGCTCCGGCGTGGCGTTCACCTTGAACAGCACGAGCTCGCGGTCGATCATGTCCTTCGGATCGAGGTCCTGGATCTTGAGCACGTTGATCAGCTTGTGGAGCTGCTTGGTGATCTGCTCGATGGGCGTGTCTTCAGCCGAGACGACGATCGTCATGCGCGACAGCGTCGGGTCCTCGGTGGTGCCGACGGCGAGCGAGTCGATGTTGAAGCCGCGGCGCGCGAAGAGCGACGCCACGCGCGTGAGCACGCCCGGCTTGTTCTCCACGAGCACGGAAAGTGTGTGCTTCATCTACTCCCACACCTCCTCGAACAGCTCGCTGTCGAGCATGTCGGAGACCGGCCCTCCGGGGATGCCGCCGAGCATCTCATCGATCGAGCCGCCGGGCGCCACCATGGGGAACACGTTCTCCTCGCGCTCCACGCGCACGTCCACGACCGCCGGGCCGTCGAAAGCGAAGGCCGCGACGAGCGCGTCGTCGAGCTCGGCCGGTGTGGTGGCGCGGATGCCGAAGGCGCCGTAGGCCTCGGCGAGCTTGACGAAGTCGGGGCAGTCCTGCGGCAGCGTCGAGGACGAGTACCGCTTGTCGTAGAAGAGCTCCTGCCACTGCCGAACCATGCCGAGGTAGCCGTTGTTCAAGATGATCACCTTGACTGGCAGCTTGTTGATCGCCGCGGTGGCGAGCTCCTGGGAGTTCATCTGGATCGAGCCGTCGCCGGCGATGTCGATCACGAGGTGGTCCGGGCGCCCGAGCTGCGCGCCGATCGCGGCCGGCAACCCGAAGCCCATCGTGCCCAGCCCGCCTGAGGAGACCCACGTCCGGGGCTCGACGATCTCGAGGTACTGACACGCCCACATCTGGTTCTGGCCCACCTCGGTGGTGAACACGGTGGGCCGCCCGCGCGTGAGCTCGCGCACGCGCTCCACGGCGTACTCGGGCATGATGCTGCTCTCCGAGGCGTGGTAGTGGAACGGGTAGCGCGCGCGCCAGTCGTCGACCACGCGCATCCACGCCTCGGTGCGCGGCTCGGCGCCCATCTTCCGCAGTTCGGCGGTGATCGCCGCGAGCACCGGCTTTGCGTCACCCACGATCGGCACGTCCACGCCGCGGTTCTTGCCGATCTCGGCCGGATCCACGTCGATGTGGACGACCTTGGCCTTGGTGGCGAACGCCGCGAGCTTGCCCGTCACGCGGTCATCGAAGCGCACGCCCACGCCGAGGAGCAGGTCCGTCTCGGTGATGGCGTAGTTGGTGAACTTGCCGCCGTGCATGCCCGGCATGCCCACGAACAGGTGATGGTCCTCCGGGAAGGCGCCCTTGCCCATGAGCGTCGTGACGACCGGCAACTGCATGAGCTCGGCAAGCTCCTTGAGCTCCTTCCACGCGCCCGAGGACAGCACGCCGCCGCCGGCGTAGAGCAGCGGCTTGCGCGCCTTGGCGATGAGCGACGCAGCCTGGTGGATCTGCTTGGCGTGGCCTTTGACCGTCGGCTTGTAGCCGGGCAGGTTCACGCGCTCGGGCCGCTTGTACGTGATCTCGCCGCGTGCGATGTCGACGGGGATGTCGATCAGCACCGGGCCCGGACGTCCGGTCGAGGCGATGTGGAACGCCTCGGCGAAGACCTCGGGCAGGTCGTCCGCCGAGTCGAGCAGGTAGTTGTGCTTGGTGATCGGGATCGTGATCCCGGTGATGTCCGTCTCCTGGAACGCGTCGGTGCCCAGCACGTGCGTGGCCACCTGCCCGGTGATCACCACGAGCGGGACCGAGTCCATGTACGCGTTCGCGATCCCCGTGACGGTGTTGGCCGCCCCCGGTCCGCTCGTCACGATCACGACGCCCGGCTTGCCCGTGACGCGTGCGTACGCGTCGGCGGCATGCGTGGCGCCCTGCTCGTGACGCGTGAGGACGACCCGAAGGCCCTCGGCCTCGTACAGCGCGTCGAATATCGGAAGGACCACGCCGCCGGGATAGCCGAAGACCACCTCGACGCCCTCGGCCTGAAGCGAAGCGACGAGGGCCTGTGCAGCGGTCATCTTCATCGTCTCACCTCCTGGGTGCTCTCACCGTGTCCTGTGTGCGTCAGCATTCCAGCACCGCCCCCTTGTCCGCGCTCGTGACGAACCGCGCGTAGCGGGCGAGATAACCGCGCACGATCCTCGGCGCGGGCGCTGTCCACTTCCGTGCGCGCATGGCGAGGTACTCGTCGGTCACCTCAAGGGTCAGCGTGCCCGCGTCGATGTCGATGGAGATCGTGTCGCCCTCCTCCACAAGCGCGATCGGCCCGCCCTCGGCGGCCTCAGGACTCACGTGCCCGATCGACGCGCCGGAGGTGGCCCCACTGAAACGGCCGTCGGTGATGAGGGCAACACTGCCCGCCAGACCCATGCCCTTGACCGCCGAGGTAGGCGACAGCATCTCGCGCATGCCGGGCCCGCCCCGCGGGCCCTCGTACCGGATGACCACGACATCACCCTCGCGGACCCGGCCGCCCAGGATCGCCTCGACTGCGGCCTCCTCGGACTCGAAGATCCGCGCCGGGCCGCTGTGCCGGCGCATCTCAGCCGCCACCGCCGACTGCTTGACGACCGCACCGCGCGGCGCGAGGTTCCCTTTGAGCACCCGCAGGCCGCCGACCGGCGCGTACGGATCGCCGATCGGGCGTATGACCGCACCGTCGGCACCGCGCACGTGCTTGATCGTGTCGCCGATGGTGCCCCCGGTCACGGTGAGCGCATGCGTGTCGATGAGGTCGTGCTTCGCCAGCTCGGCCATGATCGCGGGAATGCCACCGGCGAAGTAGAGGTCCTCGATGTGGTAGTCGCCGGCGGGCGACACTCTGACGAGGTTCGGTGTCCGCTCGGAGACCTTCTGCCAGTCGTCGAGCGTGACCGGCGCGCCGGCCTCGGCGGCGATGGCGGTCAGGTGCAGCACCGTGTTGGACGACCCGCCGAACGCCATGTCGAGCGTCATCGCGTTGGCGATCGCCGCAGGCGTCATGATCCGCCGGGCGGTGATGCCGTGCTTGAGCAGGTCCATGACCCGCATACCGGCGTGCTTGGCAAGACGGATGCGCTCGGAGTAGACCGCCGGGACCGTGCCGTTGCCCGGCAGCCCCATGCCGATCGCCTCGGTGAGGCAGTTCATCGAGTTGGCGGTGAACATGCCGGCGCAGCTGCCACAGGTGGGGCAGGCGTTGTCCTCGAGTTCGCGCAGCGATGCGTCCGAGACCTCGCCTTTGGCGTGCGCGCCCACCGCGGTGAACACGGTGTCGAGGTCCACGTGCCGGTTGCCCCAGCGGCCCGCGAGCATCGGACCGGCCGAGACGACCACCGTGGGCAGGTCGAGCCGGGCCGCGGCCATGAGCATGCCGGGGATGACCTTGTCGCAGTTGGGGATCATCACGACCGCGTCGAAGGCGTGCGCCGCAACCGCGATCTCCACCGAGTCCGCGATGACCTCGCGGCTGGCGAGCGAGAACTTCATCCCCTCGTGACCCATCGCGATGCCGTCGCACACGCCGATGGTCGAGATCTCGAGCGGGGTGCCGCCGGCCATGAGTACGCCGGTCCTGACCGCGTCGGCGACGCGGTCCATGCCCACATGCCCGGGGATGATGTCGTTGGCCGAGTTGATGACGGCCACGAGCGGCCGCGCGATCTCCTCATCGGTGAGACCGTCGGCCTTGAGCAGACTCCGGTGCGGGGTCCGGCCCGGTCCCTTCTTCATCGAATCGCTGCGATGCTCCATGCCCACGCCCTCCCTCACGTCCGGTGGGGGCGTCCGCGTGCGCCGCATGCAGCAGAAGAGGCGATGTGCCGACGCGAGCGCATCGGCATCCGTGGTGGTCAGAGACCACGCGTCGGGCCGGCGTCCTCGGCATCGGTCACAGAAGACGGTCCAGCAAGCTCCGACCGTCTCGTGCTCATGCGGCAGGTAACGGATGCCACCGACCCGACTTACTGGGCCCGCTCCCCGACGGAGGTCGTCCGCATGGGGCCGCGAGTCCGTTCTTCCGAGTGGCTCAGGGGCGATCTTCGAAGCGTCCCGCGCCGGGTTTCCACCGTCCCCGGCTCTCTATCGCTGGGATTGACCTCTACTCTTCCCCGTCAGCGCCGATCGTGCTGTGCGGTTGATAGGGTACGGAGTATACGTGAGCCCGCACCGGGCAACAAGTGACCCTCGATCACCAGGAGTTGATGCGGCGATGGCCTCGGCGGGCACGACCACAGCGCTCGTCTACGACGACCGCCTGAGCGCCTACCGCTTCGGCGACGGGCACCCGCTGCGACCGGAACGTGTCAGCCTGGCCGTGGACCTGATCGGCGCCTACGGGCTGGTGGACGGGGAACGGCTCGTCGCAACCGAGCCGCGCCCTGCAAGCCTGGAGGACCTCCACCGAGTCCACGACCCTCGCTACGTCGCGTTCGTCCAGGCCGCCTCGGACTCGCCGGACCGGTGGGTGCAGCATATGGGCATCAGCCCGGGCGACACCCCCGCCTTCCGGGGCATGCACGAGGCCGCGGCGCTGGTGGCAGGTGCGACGACCGTAGCGGTGGAAGCCGTCACCTCCGGCCGCCATGCACGTGCCCTCGCACCCGCGGGGGGACTGCACCATGCGCACAGGGACCGCGCCGCGGGCTTCTGCGTCTACAACGATGTGGCGGTCGCGATCGCCGCGGCCCTTGCGCGCGATCCTGCCCTTCGCGTCGCATACCTCGACATCGACGCGCACCACGGCGACGGCGTGCAGGAGGCCTTCTACCGCGAGCCCCGCGTGCTCACCGTCTCGCTGCACGAGGACGGACGATACCTCTATCCGGGCACGGGGTCGTGGCGTGAGCGTGGCGAAGGCGCGGGAACCGCCGTCAACGTCCCGCTGCCGCCGTACGCCACCGCCGAGTGCTACCGCATCGCGTTCGATGAGGTGATCAGGCCCGCGGTCCGCGCGTTCGGCCCCGGCCTCATCGTGACCCAGAATGGGGCCGACGCACACTGGAGCGACCCGCTCACCTCGCTCGGCCAGACCGTCGGCGGGTACGAGTGGCTGTTCGAGCACATCGTGCGCCTCGCCGACGAGGTCTGCGCCGGCCGCCTCGTGGCGTGCGGCGGCGGCGGTTACGCCTGGGCGACCGCGGTTCCCCGGATATGGACGCTCCTGGCGGCATCGCTGGCCCGCGTGTCGCTCGCCGATGAACTCCCCGGAGCCTGGGTAGAGCGGGTCCGCGGGCTTGGCGTCGAGCCTCCCCGCTCGCTTCGCGCCGATGTGCTGCCGCCCGCGATCGAGGCGGACGAAGCCGAGACGATCAGGCTCACTCGCCGCGTGGTGGAGTCGCTGGTCGCCACCCTGTGACCGGACGAGATGCTGACACGGGGAGAAGCGATACGCCCCGCCGGATGTGGCGGGGCGTATCGGCGTCCGTCGGCCGTGGCCGGGGCGAACCTACCTCCAACCCCGGTTCTTCTTGCTGCCATCGTCCGAGCCGCCACCACCCCAGCTGCCACCACCCCAGCTGCCACCGGAGTCGCGGTCCCTGTGGCGTGTAGGATGACACCCGTCGCACGTCTTGTCCCACGCGGCGACGACATCGTCGTAGGAGCCGTCATGGCACGCCATGCATCCGAATCCGCGGCGATCATGCTCGGTGGCCAGATCGAGCGAGTGGCAGTTGCCGCAACCGGAGTTCGTCACTGCGAGGTGTGCGTCCGCCGGATAGTGCTTCTCGATCACCGGGAAGTAGTCGTGGCAGTTCGCACACTCCACGGAAGCGGGAAGCGGCTGCACCGCATGACACACCGCGCACGGACCGGCAGTGGCATCGGCATGCAGTGTGAACACGTCGGTGCTGCGGTGGCACGCGACGCACTCGTCGCTCGCGCTCGCTGTATGCACCTCGCCGATATTCTCGTGCGCCTGGGCGTGGCAGTCCGAGCACTCGGTCGCACCCGTCGAGACCTGCAGTGAGTAGTCGACCGTGTGGCATCCCGCACACTCGAACCCGGCGTTGCGCTGCGTGTGGACCGTCACAAGATCGGGAGTCTGGTGACAGTACGAGCCGCTGCAGCCCTCGGTCGGGCTCACGTGCTCGGCACTGTGATACCGGCCCGACGCGTCAGGGTGACACCCCAGACACGACGGGCGCTCCATCGGCGCCCCGGCGATGTGACAGCCGGCCGCGGTGCAGCTCGGAGTGCCGCCGTGGTCACCGTGCGCGACATCACCGTGGCAGTCCCCGCAGCCCGCCTGGCCGTGACAGCCTGCACACAGGCTGTCCCAGTTGTCGTAGTCGCCAAGAAGTCGGGCGATGCGGCCGTTGCCATCGTGAGCTGTATGCAGCGCCGACAGGTCGGGGTCGACGATCGAGCCCTCGGTCAGGAAGTACCCGTAGGAGGTGACTGCCAACGTGTCACCCGACTGCATCAGTGCGCGTGGCGTGAACGTGAAGAACGGCAGCACATACTGATGGTACTCGGCGTGGCAGTCACCACAGTCGTAGATGACCGCGCTGTGAACGTGTGGCGCGCCGTTCGCGAAGTCCGAGTAACCTGACTCGGGCTCGAACGGCGTGGCCTGCGCTCCGCCACTCCCGAGATGACACGGCCGGCACGCTGCGTAGTCCACGCCGTCCGCCGAGAAATCCACCTTCGAGAACGCGATCGAGGTGGTCCCCACCTGATGGCAGGACGCGCAGTCCGCATCGGTGTAGACCGGGTCGGCCACCGCAGCATGGGCGGCACCGGCCAGGGCCGCGTACGCGACCACGAGGGCGACACCCACCAGGATGGTCTTCTTCATGCGTGCTCCTCCCCACGAAAGGACAACGGGCTGTGCTCGCATCCCTCAGCGTGAGGCTTCCCGGTGGCGCAGGCAGAAGTCGGGGCACCGTCAAAGCGACCGTCGAGTGATGTGGAGCCGCGGCCGGTTGCACCACTCGCTCGCCGCCGTCCAGGTGCCCAGATGCAGACGGTGGGTCATCGCGTTCCGCCCGTCACGCGCCGTGCCCCTGTGGCCCTCGACCACTCGGCATGTGACAGCAGTCACAGTATGCCGTGCGAACGGTTCGAACGCAAGGAAAGTTCGTGAGAAATCCACATTAGTATCGTCCGGTTCGAGCGAACTCCCCCACAAGAGGAGCAGCCGAGCCGTGGCGCGCGTCTAGAGCCCGGCGCCCTCGGCGACCGTGCGGCGGACCCCGTCCGGCACCCCGATGCTCACCAGCCGTGTTAGCTCGCCCTGGAACGCGTTGCCCTCGATCGCCAGCAGCGCCGTCCCATCAGCGCTCCAGCCAAGCGGCACGCAGTCCCGACGTCCCGCCAGCGCGTGTACCTCCGCACTTCCCGTACGAGCGACGAACAGGCGCGAGTACCCGTCATCTCCGCTCTCGGTCCAGGCGAGCCAGCGGCCGTCAGGAGACGGCATGAGGGAAGTGACCGCGACGGCACGGTCGGTGCTGGGTCTGCCGAATCGTCCGCGCACGGTCCCGTCACGCGCGTCGAGCACCTGTATGACCGGGGCCTCCCCGTCCGATGAGGCGAGCGCCACGTAGAGGGCATCACCCGCCGCCGCGATGCCGGTCACCCGGCCGTGCGCGCCGAAGCGGGTCATGCTCCCGTCTCGCCACACGACGACACGTGATCCGTCCCCGTCAGCTGACACACCCACGACGATGTCGGCCGAGTCCGCCGCGTACATCGGCCGGCTGCCGGCGAACAGTCGCTGCGGGCGGCTTCCATCGCGCGCGACACGAGCCACTGCAGGTCCCGGCGTCGCATAGACGAGAGTCGAGGAGTCCGCCGCCCACGACGGCCAGCCGGGCAGTGCGGGGCCGGTCTCGACGACCACGCCTGATGCCACGTCGCACACGCGCAGCACGCCGGCATCGTCCTCCACCCAGGCGAGTGTCCGGCCGTCAGGTGAGAGTGCGAACGCTCCGCCCGCGGCCTGCGCCACCCGGCGCTCGCCGGAGCCGTCCTCGGCAACGACGCACAGCCATCCGTCGCGCCGATACGCGACGAGCGGTGACCGCTCGACCGTCGGCCCGCCCGGCGCGCTGCGACCGGACCCCGCGTCGCCCGTCTGCGGTCCGTCCGGCGAAGACCCCGGCTCCCCGGCACCCACATCCGGCGGCGCGTACGTGGCGACGACCGAGCGGGTCGGCTCCAGCGTGACCTCGGCCGGGGTGATCGGGGGCGGCGCCTCGTCGTCCGCGCCAGAGCGGTCCGCCGACCTCACAGCGAAGACGACGACGCCCGCCAGCAGCACCGCCGCGACGCCGAGCGCCGTGATGGCCGTGCGCCGGCGGGCGTCCACGGCGCGCCTCCGCCTACAACCGCTCGATGAGCGCGTCGGCGTATGCCTGCGTCCCCACCGAGCCTTCGGTGCTGCCGGTCACAGAGCGCTTGATGTCGTAGGTCACCTTCTCGCCCTCGCCGATGACGGTCCGCACGGCGGCGAGTATCCGCGCCGCGGCGTCACGCTCACCGAGGTGGTTGAGCATGAGGACCGCCGAGAGGATCTCGGCCGTCGGGTTGGCGACGTCCTTACCCGCATACTTCGGCGCCGAGCCGTGCACCGGCTCGAAGACCGCGCAGTCGTCCCCGATGTTGGCGCCCGGCGCGATACCGAGACCGCCGATGAGCCCGGCGGCAAGGTCGGAGACGATGTCGCCGTACAGGTTCGGGAGGACCAGCACGTCCCACCACTCGGGATGCAGGACGAGCTGCATGCAGGTGGCGTCCACGATGTAGTCCTCGAACTCGATCCCAGAGTCCTTGTACTCGGCGGCCACCTCACGGGCGACCTTGAGGAACAGGCCGTCGGAGTGCTTGAGGATGTTGGCCTTGTGGACCGCTGTGACCTTTGTGCGGCCGTTGGCGATGGCGTATTCGAACGCGTGCTTCACGATGCGCCGCGTTCCCGTGATGCTGATCGGCTTGAGCGAGATGCCCGAGTCGGGCCGGATCGCACCGGCTCCCTCGGCGGCGGCGAACTCGATCAGGCGGCGGGCCCCGTCGGAGCCCTCCTCGAACTCGATGCCGGCGTACAGGTCCTCGGTGTTCTCGCGCACGATGACGAGGTCGATGTCCTCATAGCGAGCGCCGTTGCCAGGGATGGAGAACGACGGGCGCAGGCACGCATACAGGTCGAGTTCCTTGCGCAGTGCGACGTTCACGCTGCGGAAGCCGGTGCCGATCGGCGTGGTGATGGGGCCTTTGATGGCGACCTTGTTCTTGCGCACGGACTCGAGCACGTGCTCCGGCAGCGGAGTGCCGTACTTGTCCATGACATCGGCGCCGGCCTCGGCGATCTCCCAGGCGATGTCCACCCCGGTCGCCTCGACCACGCGCGTCATCGCGGTGGTGAGCTCCGGGCCGATGCCATCACCGGGGATGAGCGTGACAGTGTGCTTGGCCATACGGTTACCTCCAGGTGTTCGGGGCGGCTCACAGCGGCGCACCCACGGACGGATGGTCGCCGGCAGGCCCCTCGGCCACCCGGCGCGCACACGAGATTGTACGCGAGTACGCGACCGCGTGCGCGAACACCCGGCCGTCCGGTCACGCGCACGAAGACGAGATCAGGCAGCGAACGCGATCCCCACGAGCGTGGCTGCGTGCATGACGATCCACAGCACACTGGTGGCCCACAGCACGGTGCGGCGCTCGAGCAGGCCGTAGACCGTCCACAGAACAGCCATCGCCAGGGCGGCGGTCGTGGTGATGGCGCTGATGCCGCCGACGCGCTCCAGAACCCACACGTTGTGAAGCTGGGGAACGGCGGTGAGTGGATTGATGATGCCGAAACCGAAGAGCACCCGGTCGAAATGTAGCTTGATCTGCTCGGTGGTCATTGCTCGCTGATCCTCGTGTACGCGTTCTGACGGAGCGAGAATCATCGATGCGGGGACCACCCAAAGGAAGTGGGCGATGCCAAGCCGTTACCGGCAGTGACGGCTACTTCATGAAGACGAGCAGCGGGCTGCCGCCCTCATCGGCCAGCACAAGCCTGCCGTCCTCATCGAGCGACCACCGGGCGACCTCCGGGAGCAGGGCGAAGTACGCCGCCTCGGCCCGGTTCAGGTCCTCGTCCGCGGACGCCATCAGCGTGGAGGTGACCATACCGATCTCGATCGAGCCACTCCGGCCGAGTGCGTACGACGCGCTGTAGCTGTTGACCCCGCCGGTGCCGCCCACCGAGCCGTCCGTGAACGTCGCGGTGATGCCGGCCGCGCCCAGGTCGACCGAGCTGACCGACGAGGCCACGAGCCGCCACGACGAGCCTTCGAGCGCCGCGCCCCCCGCCTGCGAGCATCCGGCGAACGCAGCCAACGACACCACGAGCGCGATCGCGCCGATCACACGGAATCCAACGGCCATAGCGGAACCCCTCTCGCGCCGAGTGCCGATCGAAGCACGCCCCTTCAGACGCCACCCGGGCGCCCCGGGTTCTCCGGGACGCCCGGGTGGACGGCTACACGGCGAATCCGCCGTGCTTCTTGAAGTGCTCCACGAGCCCGCCGTCGGCGAGCAGCTGCGCCATCACCGGCGGCAGCGGGGCGAACGGGATCTCGGTGCCCTGGGTGAGGTTCTTCAGCACGCCGGACTCGAGGTCCAGCGAGAGCTCATCGCCGTCGGCGATGAGATCGGTGTCGCACTCGACCACGGGCAGACCGGTGTTGATCGCGTTGCGGTAGAAGATGCGCGCAAAGCTCTTGGCGAGCACGGCCTTCGTGTTGGAGTGGATGAGCACCAGCGGCGCCTGCTCACGGGAAGATCCCATGCCGAAGTTCTTGCCGGCCACGAGGAAGCCGCCTGCGGGCTTGACCTTCTCGTAGTAGTGCGGATCGAGGTCCTCCATGGCGTGCACGGCCATGGCCTCCATGTCCGCCGACTTGAACTTGTACTTGCCGCTGATGATGTAGTCGGTGTTGATGTCGTCACCGTACTTGAACGCCTTCGCCGTGATCGCCATCTCAGGCCTCCCCTCCCGTGAAGTACTTCCGCGGATCGGTGATGACGCCCTCTATGACCGAGGCGGCCACGGTAGCCGGGCTGCCGAGGTAGATGAACGCGTTGGAGTTGCCCATGCGGCCCTTGAAGTTGCGGTTGGCCGTGGAGATGACGTTCTCGCCGTCGGAAGGCACGCCGTTGTGGGTACCCACGCACGGGCCGCAGCCCGGGGTCACGAGCACGGCCCCGGCCTCGACGAGGTCCTGGATGTAGCCCGCCGCGATGGCGTCGAGCAGGATCTGCTTGCTCGCCGGCGCGATGATGAGGCGGACGTCGGGGTGCACCTTGCGACCGCGAAGGATATCCGCCGCAACCTTGAGGTCCTCGAGGCGGCCGTTGGTGCAGGTGCCGATGAAGCCCTGCGCGACCTTTGTGCCCGCGACCTCCTCGATCGGCGAGACGTTGTCCACCGCGTGCGGCTTGGCTACCTGCGGGCCGATGACCGAGGCGTCGAGCACGATTTCCTCGGCATAGACGGCATCCGCATCGGGGTCGACCGGCTGCGGGGCGCGATCGCCACGGCCCTCGTACCACGCGAGCGTCTTGGCGTCGGCCTTCATCAGACCGGCCTTGGCGCCCACCTCGATCGCCATGTTGGAGATCGTCATCCGCGCGTCCACCGAGAGCGCGTCGATCACGGGACCGTGGAACTCGAGCGCCATGTACGTGGCGCCGTCCACACCGATCCTGCCCGCGAGCGCGAGGATGAGGTCCTTGCTGAACACGCCGGGCTGGAGCTCGCCGGTGTAGGTCACCTTCATAGTGTCCGGCACCTTGAACCACAGCTTGCCCGCAGCCATCGCCGCGGCGCCGTCGGTGGAGCCCACGCCCGTGGAGAACACGTTCACGGCGCCGTAGGTGCAGGTGTGGCTGTCGCAGCCCACCATGAGGTCGCCCGGCACCACGTGCCCGTTCTCGGGGATGAGCTGATGGCACACGCCGCATCCCACGTCGTAGACCTTCGCACCCGTCTTCTTACCGAACTCGCGCATCATCGTGTGCAGCGCCGAGACGCCCTCGATCGGGCTCGGGCTCGAGTGGTCCATGACCACGGCCACCTTGGCCGGATCGAACACGGCCTCCACGCCCATGTTCTCGAGCGCGCGGATCGCGAGCGGCGTCGTGCCGTCCTGACCCATCACGAAGTCCACGTCCGCGACGACGATGTCGCCCGCATACGCGTCGGTCCCTGAGTGTGCCGAGAAGATCTTCTCGGCGATCGTCTTGCCTGGAATGGCGCTCACCTCTCTCGCTTCTGCGCCCGGACGCCGTACGTCACGCAGGCGCGCATGTCCCCCGGTAGTAGCCGACGACGCAGGGGGCCATCGGTCACGCTGGGCCTCCCGGTGTCCGGCAGATGTAGTAGTGTACGGCACGGCCGCGCACCGCGTCCATGCGGGCCGGCGCTCGAACCCGGGCCGAAACGGGAGGTATGGATGCACATTCGCCCTGCCACCATCGCCGATGCCGCGGCCATCGCCGCGATCTACAACGTCGCCGTCCAGACGACCACGGCCAGCTTCGATGTCGAGCCTAAGTCCGTCGATGATCGTATGCAGTGGCTCGAGCACCGCGATCAACGGCATCCGGTCATCGTGGCGGTCGATGACGACATCGTCGTGGGATGGGGCGCCTTCTCGCGGTACTCGGAGCGGCCTGCGTATGCCGCGACCGTGGAGATCTCGATCTACGTCGACGCAGACCACCAGCGGCTCGGCGTCGGCCGCGCCCTGTCACGTGCGCTCCTCGACATGGCCGAGAGCCTCGGGATCCACACCGTCCTCGCCCGCATCTGCACGGAGAACACGGCCAGCATCGCGATGGTGCGCGAACTCGGCTTCAGCGATGCGGGGACCATGCACGAGGTAGGACGGAAGTTCGACAGATGGCTCGATGTCGCGACCTGGGAGTACCTTGTGCCCGGGTACGCGGAGTCTCGGCACGGGACCGACGGGGGACATTCCGGGTAGGAGCCGTCCGCAGCCGAGGGGAGGCGTGTGATGAAAGCCGTCGTCGACCGCGACCTGTGCATCGGGTGCGGCATCTGCGAGCAGATGTGTCCGGAGGTCTTCCGCATGGCCGAGGACGGGCTCGCGTACGTCATCGATGAGGCTCCGCCGCCGGACGCCTACGCTGACGTGCAGTCCTGCGTGGAGATGTGCCCTGTCGCGGCGATCAGCGTCGAGGCGGACTGACCGAGTCCGGCACATCCGGCGCACGCGCACCGTCGCGGGCCACCTCGGCATAGATCGCCTCAAGGCGCGTGACCACCGACTCGAGCGCGTGGCTCCGCACGTCCTCCCGGCATGCCTCACCGAACCGCCGGCGCATCTCCTCGTCATCAAGCAGTCGGCCCATCGCCGTGGCGAGCGCTGCGTCGTCGCCCGGAGGCACGATCAGTCCGTTGCGCCCGTCAACGACGAGCTCGGGGATGGCGAGCGCGTCGACGCCGACGACCGGGAGCCCGGCCGACATCGCCTCAAGCAACACGATGCCCTGCGTCTCGATCGTGCTCGCGGTGGCGAACAGGTCGTACTCGGCGTAGATGCCGGCGAGCGCGGACCGGTCGAGGAACCCGGGCATATGCACGCGGTCAGCGATGCCGAGCCGCTCGGCCAGACGCAGCAGCCCCTCGCGGGCCGGACCGTCGCCCACGATGTCCAGCGTCACGCCGGGGCGCTCCTCGGCCAGCCGTGCGAACGCTTTGAGCACCACGTCCACGTTCTTCTCGTGTCCGAGCCTGCCGGCGTGAAGCACCTTCCCCCGTGCCCGGTACGCAGCCTTGGGCACGACGAGCCCGGTGTCGATACCGTTGCTCAGGTACTCGACCGGCACCGTGACACCATGCTCCTCCAGGGCGCGCTGGAGCGTGACCGAGGGGGTCAGGACGAGCTCCGCGCGGTTGTACAGGGTGCGGGTGTACTGCCACGCGATGCGTGATGAGAGCCGGCGGCGGTCCTCGGGGCCGGTGGATGTCAGCACGTCGCGCGCGACCGTCCCCACATCATCGAGCGCCTGCCGTCGGGGCCAGCCGGCGCCTGCCAGCCTGCGCCAGGTCCCCGACTCGAACATCCGCTCGAAGATGAGCGAGTTGACCACGCGGTCCTGCAGGTCGTCGAGCCGGAGCAGGCGGTGTGGCTCGACATACTGCATGAAGTCCGGGATGTAGGTGTGGTAGGTCTGAAGCACCGGCAGCCGCATCGCACGGGCCGTGGCAAGTCCGATGACCCCGATGGAGAGCGGCGTGTGGACGTGCACCACGTCCGGGCGGAATCGGCGCAGCAACCTGGCGACCGAGACCATCGACGGGAGCGCGACCCGCGTGTCCTTGTTGGTGATGAAACTGACGCTGTGGTACCGCCGCACCTGCACGCCGGGAACCGCGGTGAGCGCGGCCTTCCGGTACTTCGGGCAGACGATCAGCACCGAGTGACCGCGGGCCGCGAGCAGTCGTGTGTGCGACTCGATGCTCGTCACCACACCGTTCACCTCGGGCAGATAGGTGTCGGTGAATATCGCTACGCGCACGTGCGTTCCTTCCCGCGCCCGGCGCTCAGTCCCGGGTCCCGGTCACCGGGTCACCCTCGAAGAACGGGTGGAACTCCCCGGGCAGAGCGCGGTGGTCGATCCCCACCGCCACCGCCGAGAAGTCGTGCGAGTCGAACGTGTCCCAGAAGACCACCCGCGCCTCGGAGAGCATACCTGCCTCGGCATCGGCGATGATCGCCGCGAGCGTCTTGGCGGTGTAGGTCTCGTCGAGCACGAGTCCCGCCGAGGCGCCGAGCTCCATGGCCCGGCGACTCTCAGGCGTCGGGGTGCCGTACCCGTCGGCGACGTAGCGGTCCACGACCCGCACGTTGGTGCTCACAGACACGGTGCACCCGCAGCCGGGGTCGAACGCACACATCGCATCCGCCGTCGCCTCTATCAGGTCGCCCAGGCGCCCCGCCGAGGCGACCGACTCCGGCGTGACCTGCACCGCGCGGACCTCGGTAGGGAACTCGGCGACCGAGAGCCCGAGGGTGATCCCGGCGGCGGTCCCCATCGAGCCCATCGCCACGTACACGCAGTCGGGGACCGGGCACTCGCCGTGGACCGCCTGCATCGCGAGTTCCATCCCTGCGTCGATCATGCCGGCGGTGGCAAGCGGCGTCGTCCCGCCGTACGGAACGACATACGGCGCCCGGCCGGTGGCCGCCTCCCGCTCATCGCAGAGCGCCCGCGCCCGCTCGAGCGCGTCGTCCGCGTCCCGGGCGAGGCGCACTTCGGCGCCGAAGTGGTGGTAGAGCAGCAGCGTCCTGCGAACGTGCCCGGTCACGGGCTGTGGCGTGAGGAACAGCGTGACGCCGAGGCGCAGATGGCGCGCGTAGACCGTGGTCGCAAGCGCATGGTTGGAGCCGAGCCCCCCGAACGTGACGACCTCGCGCGCCCCCGAGCGGAGCGCGTCGGCGAGCGTAAACTCGAGCTTGCGGACCTTGTTGCCCCCGTAGAGCGTCCCCGACAGGTCGTCGCGCTTGACCCACAGTTCACCGATGTCGAGCTCACGCTCCAACGCATCGAGGCGCTGGACCGGCGTGGGAAAGGTGCCGAGCGGGACATGCGGCATCCCGTCACGGAGCGCCGGACAGCGCGAGAACAGCGGGTGCGCAGACGGACCTGAGAGGATCTTCATCGCTTCTCGGCGAACCCGACGACGACCCAGGTCCCCGAGCGCTGGTCGGTCCGCAGCGTGATGACGCCCAGGCGCTCGGCGTCTTGCAGGAAGTCCGAGAACGAACGGTAGCCGTAGCTCGACTCGGAGAACTGGGGCTGCTTGCGGCGCATGGTGTCCTTGACCATCGAGGCCAGCATGACGTCCTTGTTCTCGCGCTGAAGCGCTTCGACCGACTCCACCAGCAGCTTGATCGCGGGCCGCTTGGCCTTGGGGATGGCCGCGACCGGCACGGCGGGCGCGGCAGGGCCCTTCACGATGTCCTCGTAGTAGATGAACTCGTCGCAACTCGACGCGAGCAGGTCGCTCGTGGAGTCCTTGATGCCGAGGCCGATGACCGCCTTGCCGTTCTCCTTGAGCTTGGAGACGAGCGGGGTGAAGTCCGAGTCACCTGAGACGATGACGAAGGTGTCGATGTGGTCCTTCGAGTAGCACAGGTCCATCGCGTCCACACAGAGCTGGATGTCCGCGTGGTTCTTGCCAGTCTTGCCGCGCTCGGGTATCTCCATCATCTGGATCCCGGCGTCGTGCATGACCTCGCGGTACTGGCTGAATCGGCCCCAGTCGGCGTAGGCGCGCTTGACGATGACCTTGCCCTTCTCGACGAGGCGCTCGAGCACGAGCTTGATGTCGAAGGTGTCGGTGGTGTTCTTCGCGCGGGACGGGCGCCCTGAGGGGGTGCGCCCTGACGGGCGTTCGATGCCGAGTGCCAGGTTCTCGAAGTCTACGAGCACGGCAAGGGAGTGTGCTTCGTCGGCCACGGTGAGCACGACCTTCCGGTATGGGTGCACGGTCACCGACAATCATGCCACAGGCGGGCGGCGCCCACACAGCCGTTCCCGGGCGAGCGCCTTCGGCGCCCAACGCCCGTGAGCGGCCCACGTGCGGGCCGCTCACCGTTGACGCTCATCTCACAGGGGGGACGCTACGGGGTCGCGATGCACGACCCGTCGCACGCGCCGTTCCCGCCCCGGCCCATCCCGGACCCGCCCATCGCGCCAGCGCGCTTGCCGCCCTGGCCCTTGCCGCCGGAACCGGCCCAGCTCGGCGGGCCGACCTCATCGCTCGTGGCCCGCTCGCTCAGCCGCTCGGTCATGCGGGCATACGCCGCATCGGCCTGCTCCTGGGTGATCGTGCCGTCGGCGACCTTGGCGTCGAGGACCTCTTTGCGGACCTCGAGCGCACCATCGACCACCGCGTCGGCCGACACGCCATTGGCCTCGGCGATCTCGGCGATCGAGTCGCCCTCGGCGCGCTGCGCCTTGATCTCGTCGACGCTCAGGCTCGTGAGGTCGGCCAGCACGTCGACCAGCCGGGCGCCTGCGTCACGGATGGCATGACCCATCCGGATGCCCGCGCCGAGCACCGGCGACGTGGTCTCCGATGCGGTCGCGGCGTACGAGACGCCGAGGCTGCCGAGTACGAGCCCCGCGACCAGACCGGCGCTGATAAGCGCGAGTGACCTGCTCTTCTTCATGATTCGCACCTCCGTTCGTGATGTTCCATCAGCTGCCAAGCTCATGCCTGACACTGTGGAGTATGGGCACCGCGTGTGAAGGACCTGTGAACGCCGGGCGCGGCTCCTGTGAATCCCGTGCGGCACCCGGCGAAGGGGCCGACCTCACGCTCGCCCTGCGGCGTGCGTCATTTCGGCGCGCCGAAAGGGAATGGATACGCTGGACGTCGTGACGGCGTACCGGTGCTGCGATACGCTGGTCACCAGCAGCCCGCCCGTCGCGCTCGCGACGCCCGAACTGCATACCTGGTGTCCTGTTCCGCATACCGAGAGGAGCCGGAATGGCTGAGCGGCGGATCGTGATCATGGGCGCGGCCGGACGTGACTTCCACGACTTCCTGACGCGCTATCGCGACGACGAGGACGTGCGGGTGGTGGCGTTCACCGCAACGCAGATCCCCGGCATCGACTCGCGGACCTTCCCCGCCGATCTCGCCGGTCCCCGCTACCCCCACGGCATCCCGATCGTGGCCGAGTCGGACCTGCTCGATCTCATCGCCACCGAGCGCATCGACGAGGTGGTGTTCGCCTACAGCGACGTCAGCCACGAGTACGTCATGCACCACGCCCAGGCGGTGATCGCGGCCGGCGCGGACTTCACCCTGCTCGGCGCCGAACCGACGATGATCGCCTCGGCCAAGCCGGTGATCTCCGTGTGCGCGGTGAGGACCGGCGTGGGCAAGAGCGGTATCAGTCGGCATCTGTTCAAGCTGTTCCGGGAGCGGGGCATCCATGCGGTGGACATACGCCACCCGATGCCGTACCGCGACCTGCTGGCGATGCGCGTGGAGCGCTACGCGTCACTCGAGGACCTCGACGCGCTCGGCTGCACGATCGAGGAGCGCGAGGAGTACGAGCCGCTGATCGCCGAAGGCGCCGTGGTGATGGCCGGCGTGGACTACGAGGCGATCCTGCGCGAGGCCGAGAAGGAGGCCGACGTCGTGGTGTGGGACGGCGGCAACAACGACCTGCCGTTCTTCAAGTCCGACCTCGAGATCGTGGCGCTCGACCCCCACCGCGCCGGGCACGAGCGTGCCTACCACCCGGGCGAGGCGAACTTCCTGCGGGCCGATGTTCTCGTCATCAACAAGGTGGACAGCGCGGATGCCGACTCGCTCGCACAGGTGCGCGAAGCGGCCGCACGCTACAACCCTCATGCCGAGGTGATCGAGACGTCCTCGGCGATCGATGTGGACGACCCGGCGGCGCTTGCGGGCAAGCGCGTGCTCGTCATCGAGGACGGCCCCACCGTCACGCATGGCGGCATGCCCTACGGGGCCGGTGCGCTCGCCGCACGGGCCGCGGGCGCCGGGGAGCTCGTCGACCCGCGTCCGTTCGCGGTGGGAAGCATCCTCGACACGCTCGCGGCCTACCCGCACCTGACCGAG
This sequence comes from Aeromicrobium sp., assembly GCA_015351705.1. Classification (GTDB taxonomy): domain Bacteria; phylum Actinomycetota; class Coriobacteriia; order Anaerosomatales; family Anaerosomataceae; genus JADIIM01. The sequence continues at coordinate 31,140 of JADIIM010000044.1, forward strand.
GTGCTGCCCGCGATGGGCTACTCCCCCGCGCAACTGGCGGACCTGGAGGCCACCGTGCAGGCGGCCGACGCGGACGTCGTCCTCGTAGCGACGCCGGTGGACCTCTCGCGACTGGTGGACCTCGGCAAGCCGGCGGTTCGCGCCACCTACCACATCGAGGACCGGGACGGCGGCCGTACGTTGGCAGACGTCGTCGACGAGTTCATCGAGCGGCACGCCCTGGCGCGTTAGGCGACCTGACAGGCAGCGCCCGGCGTCACCCGCGCGCTGCCTCGGCAAGCCAGTCGAGCATCACGCCGGTGAGCGGAGATGTGCCGAAGAACAGCCGCGTCATGTCCGAATGATGCGCGCGCGGGTCGGCCACGAACGTGGCGTGCTCGCCCTCGCTCCCGTTGGCGCGCATGACGAACGAGGCCGCCGCCTCGGAGGGCACGAGCGGGTCCCGCGACCCATGTAGGCACAAGGTGGGGATGCGCGGGCCGCCGTGCGCGAAGCGCGCGGGGTCGGCCTCGGCCCAGCCGCCCGGCCGGCCCATGAGTCCCTCCACCAGCGGGCACGCCTCACGGTGCGGGCACATGACGTCGAAGTCGAGCGGCCCGCTGACCGCTAGCAGGCCGGCGATGTCCAACGTGCCGAGGCCGGCCGCCTCACGTGACTCCACATCGAACGCCGCGAGCGCGGCAAGATGGGCGCCGGCGGACTGGCCGGCGAGCAGAACGCGCCCGGGCAGACCGTTGGCAGCACCATACTCGAGTGCTGCGGCGATCCCGGCGAGCACGTCGTCGCGCTGCGCGGGGAATCGCGCGCTGGGAACGAGGCGATAGCCGAGGAGCGCCGTCGGGTAGCCGGCGCGGGCGAAGAAGCGGCCGATCGCGCGGAAGTCCTCCGGCGAGCCGTGGCGCCAACCTCCTCCGTGCATGAAGCACACGAGTGCCGGAGCAGGAGAGTGAGCGGGCTCCAGCCGAGCGGGTCGCACCATCAACACGCGCTGGCGCGGGTCGCTCCCCCACGGGAGCGTCTCCTCGAGCAGACCGTCCGGACGGCCGCCACCGCGGAGCCGGAGCCCTACGAACAACCGCGGCCATGAGAGCCGCTCGGCGACCTCCCACGACCGGCGTGTCATCTGCGCTACCCCTCGCCCCAGAACGAGACCGCGAGCATCCCCGGACCGGTGTGTGTGCCGATCACCGGCCCGACCGGCATCGTGATGACCTCGTCTACACCGGCACGCTCCGCGAGCATGCCTGCGAGCCTCCGCGCGTCCTCGGCGCAGTCGCCGTGGCCGACGGCGACCGTGCCCCACTCACCGTCGGCGGCGTGCTGGGCGACGATGTCGGCAAGCGCGCGCATCGACTTCGCACGGCCGCGGAGCCGCCGGGCCACCTCGAGCCGGCCATCAGCCGTGACCTGGAGGAGCGGCTTCACGTCGAGCAGCGTGCCTGCCGCGGCCGCCGTGCCGGAAAGCCGCCCGCCGCGCACGAGGGTGTCGAGGTCGTCGATGATGAACCAGCCGTGAAGCCGCGGGCGGGCGCGCTCGACCCACGCCTCAAGGTCGGCGAGCGCCATGCCGTCCTGCCAGCGCCGCGCCGCCTCGTAGACGAGCAGTCCCTCGGCGATCGACGCCGCCCTGGTGTCCACGATGCGGATCTCCGCGTCGGGGAACTCGGTGAGCACTTCTTCGCGCGCCGTCCACGCGATGTCGAACGTCCCCGAGAGCGCCGAGGAGAACCCGAGGTACATCAGGGGCGTCCCGGCCTGCGCGTGCGTCCGGAACGTGTCGAGGAAGACGTGACGGGGCACCTGCATCGTGGTGGGATGCTCGCCCGCGCGCATCGCGTCGTAGAACTCGGCGTGGCTCATCGTGCGACCGAAGTCGTCGAGATGCTCCGTGCCGTCGATCGCGTAGGGGAAGTTCACGACCGTCACACCAAGCCCGTCGACGAGGTCGGCGGGCAGGTCGGAGCAGGTGTCGATCATCAAGACGCTGGTGTCAGCCACGCGCGGGTCTCCTCGGCTCAGCCGGACTTCCTCATCGGTTCGTTCGTATGATAGACCAGCGCGACGGCCCCGGGGCCCACATGCGCGCCGATCGCCGGGCCGATCGGGCAGATGCCCACGTTGCGGCCGGCCACCTCAGACGCGCGCACAGCCAGCGCGCGGCCCGCGTCCTCGTCATGGATGTGGTGCACGATCGCGTCCGCGAGCCCGCCCTTCTCGGCGATGTCACGGGCAAAGGCGTCCAGGATCGTCTGGATCGCCTTGGGCTTGGTGCGCACCTTGCCGAAGACGTCGGTCTGCCCGTCCACCACGGTGAGGATGGGCTTGATCTGCAGCAGGCTGCCGATGAGCGCCGAGGCGCCGCCGATGCGGCCCCCCCGGCGCAGGTACTCGAGCGTCTCAGGCACAAACAGGAAGCGGGTACGCTCGATCGTGGTATGCGCGGCGGCGACCACATCCGAGAGCGCCTGGCCGGCCGCCGCAGCCCGAGCGGCGGCGAGCGCGGCGAACCCGAGCTCCATCGAGTTGCTCTTGCCGTCCACCACCTCGATGCGTGCGTCAGGGTGGCGCTCGAGCACCATGTCGCGCGCAAGCAGCGCGGTGGAGTACGTGCCGCTCATCTTCTCCGAGATGAAGACGCCGGCCACCTCGTGGCCCGCCGCGACGCGCTCGTCCATGAGGTCCACCATGTCCTGCACGGCCGGCTGTGAGGTCGTCGGCATCGCGCTCGACGCCGCCAGCGCCGAGTAGAACGGCTCGTAGTCCTCGGCGTCATCCGGGTAGACCACGCCGTCGAGCAGTGACGAGAGCCCCGCAACGCCCAGGTCCAGCTCGGCACGCAGCTCGCGCGGCACGTACGACGTGCTGTCGGTGATCACCTTGACGGCCACAGATGGCTCCTAACCCGGGGCACGCGCCCCGCTACTCGGACTTCTTCACGCCGTCGAGCTTGAACAGGAAGCTCAGGTGCCCCTCGGCCCCGTCAGGCAGGCCGAGGAAGCTCGTGTACGCGTCAGCCGCGGCAGACATCGCCTCAGTGAGTGCTTCCCCCTTACGGATGTCGTCCACCCCTCCGCCGAGGCCGGAGCCGATCTGCGAGAGCGCGCCCGCCGTCGTGGAGATGCCCGGCAGGTGCTGTCCGCGCACCTGCCCGCCGCGCCCGAGCGCGCTGAGGGCGGCCGAGAGCTCTTCCATCATCGCCGGGATCTCGGCGAGCATCGCGAGGTCTTCCGCCGAGCCGGCCAGCCCCGCCCCAGCCTGCCCGAGACCGTCGGCCACGCCGGTCAGCCCATCGCGCGTGGTCCCGAGACCGGGCACCGTCTGGCCGCCCACCGACCCACCGTCACGCAGCACGATGAGCGCCGCCTTGAGCTGCTCGAAGGCCGCCGGGACGCCGGCCAGGGCGCCGGACTGCGCCTCGAGAGCCGCGAGGCCGTCGGCAAGCGCATCCATGCCGTCGGCTACCTCGGCGAGCTGGTCGCGCGTGTACTTCAGCCCGGGCATCGCCGGCTGCGGTCCCGGACCGTCCGGGTCTCCGCCGTCGATCAGCACGCCGAGCAGGTGGTCCTGGGCGCCGAGCCCGGTCGCGAGCGTCTGGAAGTCGGGTGCCGCCGGTGCGAGCGTCGCATCGGCGCTGTAGGTCGCCGCAAAGCCCGCCGCCTGCGCGAGCAGCCCCGCGTTGGACGCCCTGATCCCCTCGGCGAGCGCGATCTGCCCGTCGAGCAGCGTGACCAGTCCCGCCGTGCCGGTGGCAAGATCGCTGGCCGCCACCCGCATCTGGCCGATCGCGCTGGTGAGCTCGCCGAGCGAGTCGAACGCGCCAGTGTCGATGCCGGAGATCACGCCATCGAGATAGGCATACTGCCCGGCCGAGAGCGCCGCGAGGCCCTCGGCGCCCGCGCCGAGGTCGCCGAGGCCGGACTGCAGCGACGCGAGCCCTTCCGCCGCGCCATCGGCGGCGGACAGGTCGTAGTCGTCGATACCTTCGGTGATGCCGTCGATCACCTGCAGGTGGCCCTCGGACAGACGGCGCAGGTCGAGCAGCCCGTCGCGGAGCTCGAGCAAGTCGTCGGCCACGGAGAAGTCCGGGGAGGCGGGCAGTTTGGGGAACGCCGAGACGATCAGCGGCGCGAGCTCGATGTCGCGCGCGTCCATCTCAAGCGACGCCTCGGCCACCGGCGAGGGCACCATCGGGATCGCGTAGGTGAGCGTGTTGCCGGTGATGGCGAGCTGGGCGCTCTCCGGCGCCACGATGCCGGTCATGCGCGTGCCGTCGATCTCGAACTGCGGGATGCACAGCATCGGCACGGTGTACGTGACCTCGGCGGACGCCTCACCACCCAGGCTGTCGGCGTAGGTGACGGTCTCACTCCGCTCCAGCAGGTTGGTGATCGCGATATCGATGCGGAGCCGCCCGCTCTTGCCCGCCAGCGCGTCCGGCGCCACCTCCTCACCGTCGAGGAAGTACGCGAGTTCGACCTCAAGCGGCAGGGCCGCGTCGGTCTCGGCGCGGTAGAAGAAGTCGCCGTTGCCGTCGACCGTCACGTCGGCGCTGACCGCGTCACCTGCGAGCGTGGGCGAGAAGCCCTCCGAGAGCGACTCGATCGTGCTCACGCCCGGCGCGGGGTCGACTATCTTGAACGTCCCGATGCCCTGCACCTGCAGCCAGTCGACCACCACGGTCGTGCGCGGCGCGCCGGTGGCATCGGCGATCACGTAGACCGTCTCGTTGTCGACGATCGCGTCCGGCGTGCCGGGCGCGGGCGCCGAGGACGCCGCGGTAGCCGAGATCATCCCGAGTACGGTGATGGCCGAGACCACCGCCATGCGCCGGGCGATACGAACGGAGCGGAGCGGTCGTGCCATGTCAGTCACCCTTCTTGGTATGGCGGGGCCAGCCGAGGCTGGTTCGTTCGAAGATCGGTTGGCCGACGACGAGGACGGCCGGCAGGAAGACGATGACGACGAAGAAGCTCACGATCGCGCCGCGCGCGATGAGCATGGTGAGCGAGCTGATGATTCCCACGCTCGACATGACCGCGAGCGCGATGGTGGCCGCGAACATGGTGGCCGCGCTCACGAGGATGGACTGGCTCGACTCGCCCACCGCCACGGTGATGGCTTCCACGCGGTCGCGCGTCCGGGCGAGCTCCTCCTCGTAGCGCGTGGTGATGAGGATGGCGTAGTCGACCGTCGCTCCAAGCTGTATGGCGCCGATGGCGAGCGACGACACGAAGATCAGGTCGCCTGACGTGAGCGCCTCGAAGGACTGGTTGGCCAGGATGGCGAGCTGGATGATCGCGAGAAGCGCGACCGGCAGCGAGAGCGACCTGAACGCGATGGCTACGATCACGAAGATGGCCGCGATCGAGATGAGGTTGATGCGCTCGGCATCGCCTTGCGAGACGCGCTCCATGTCGTCCATCAGCACGGCCTGCCCGGTCACGTGCGTCACGCCGGGCCACTCGGCCGCGGCCACGGCGCGGACCTCGTCGAGCATCGGGGAGAGCTCGGGGTCCTTCATGTCGTAAGACACGACGAGCGTGACGTACGTATAGCCCTCGGCGTAGAAGGCCTCGCGTGCCTCGGCGGGGATGAACTCCACCGGGATCCGTGGGTCGACGAGCGAGCCGTAGCCGAAGACACGGGTCACGCCGTCCACGCCGCCGAGCCGGTCGTAGAGACGCTCGAGGTCCACACTCGTGCCGGTGTCCTCGAGCACGACGAACACCGTCTCGGCCCGGCCGAACGCCTCGGCGACGCGCTCGGCGGCGAGCGTCGAGGGCAGGTCGTCCGGAAGGCTGCGGTTGAGGTCGTAGGTGAGCGTGATCTGCGAGTATCCCCAGATGGCGGGAACGAACAGCAGCAGGCCGACGATGGTGACGGCTCCGGCGTGTCGCGCGATCAGGCGGCCGAGCCGCGAGAAGTCGAAGCGTGGCACGCGGTGGCTGATGCGGTCGATGAGCGGGAGCGCGAACAGGAGCAGTCCGGGCAGCAGTGTGATGATCGCGATGAGCGTGATCAGGACGCCGCGGGCGAGCGTCACGCCCATGTCCAGGCCGAAGCCGAGCTTCATCACCACGAGCGCGAGGAAGCCGGCGATGGTGGTCACCGCCGCCGCAAGGATCGACTTGAAGGTCGAGGCGACCGCGATGGCCATCGCCTCCTCCTCATCGCCGGGCATGCGCTCCTCTTCGAAGCGGTGGTAGAGGAACAGCGCGTAGTCCATCGTGACGGCGAACTGCAGCGCGAAGACGATCACGCCGGTGATGTAGCTGACCTCCTGGCCGATGTAGTACGACACGCCGAGGTTGATCACCACGGCCACCAGGATGGCGAGCACAAAGACCACCGGCACCACGATCGACGGCAGCGTGAGCAGGAGCACGATCGTCACAAGCACGAGCGCGGCCACCGCAAAGCGCACCTGGTCGCGGTCCATGACCTCCTCGAGCTCGAGCTGCTGTGCGCCGGTGAGATGCGCGTCGAAGTCCGTGATGACCTCCCGGATCTCGGTCATCGCGCTCTTGACCAGCGGCGTGTTGCCGCTCTCGTCGAAGCTCACCTGAACGATCGTGGCGCCCTCGGCGTAGTAGTTCTCGGCGATCACCTCGTCGCGGAACTCCACCGGCTCGGTGATCGGACCCATGTCGCTCGCCCAACTCACGGCCTTGACGCCCTCGATCTCCCGCAGTCGATCGGTCAGCGCATCGACGGCCGGGTCGCTCGCGTCGTAGATGAGGATCTGGGCCGTGTTGCCCAGACCGAACTCCTCGTCGACGATCGACAGCCCCTTGACCGAATCGAGGTCGCCGGGCAGGTAGGAGAGCATGTCGTAGTTGATGCGGCTGTTGAGCATGCCGAACGCGCCGAGCAGGAACAGCAGGGCGTAGACCGCCACCACGGCCCGGCGGCGGCGAACGATGAGACGGGCGAAGTTCAGGAGCACTCGGCTATCCCCTCGAAGAACAGGTCGGTCATGAACGCGGCCTGCGTGTCGACATCGGCGGTGGTGCTCTGGCCGAGAGGGGTATCGAGCACCCGCGCGGTCATGAGCGTGTTGATGAGCGCGAAGAGCGCGGTGGCCGCCATCTGCGCGTCCACCTGGCGGAAGGCGCCGGCCGCTATACCCTCCTCGAGCACGGTACGCAGGCGGTCGACGATCGCCGCGCTGCGCATCAGCACGTGCCCGGGCGCAGGTCCGCCGAGGTCGGAGACGCTGCGGATGAGCAGCCGCATGAGTGCGGGCTGGCCCTCGAGCAGGCGCATGTAGGACGCCACGAAGCGCCGGAGACGCTCGGCGGGCTCGGCGTCGGCGCCCAGCGTGGCGACGGCGGCCTCCTCCAGCAGATGGACGCCTTCACGGACCGCCGTCTCGTAGAGCGTCTGCTTGTCCTTGAAATGGTAGTAGACGAGTCCGGTGGAGATGCCGGCGGCCGAGGCGATGTCGGCGATCGAGACGGCATCGAAGCCTCCGTCGGCGAACAGGCCGCCCGCATGGGAGAGGATACGCTCCCGCGTGACCGATGCGTCCTCCGCGCGTGTCACGATCGCCTCCCTGATCTGGGGCTCTGCTTGCTGACTGAACGTTCAGTCAGCATCGTCGCATAGCGATGGGGACGTGTCCACGGCCTGCGCCACCCCGAGACCGGGATGCCAGCGCGCACGGCGGCGTGTAGCGGCAGACCGCGCGGATACGTACACTTGACCGCACATGGCCGCACAGTCCGGAGGACCCGATGACCGAGACGCCCCACACCCCCGCCGACACCCCACCCCGCCCCGGACGCACGCGTGCGCGCGCAGTGCTTCGTTGGTTCGTCCCGGTCCTCGCGCTGGTCACCTCACTCGGCGTGTCGTACGGCGCGTACCTGCTGACGTCGTACTCCTGGGACCAGGTAGTCTCCTACGAGAGCCCGTACACGCGTATGAGCGGCGCGGACTTCTCCGGCATCCGTCCCGCGCTCGACCAGCCGATCCCCGGCGCCGAGCCGCGTCGCGTGGTGCTGGTGCTCATCGACGGCCTCCGCGATGACGCGTCACGCACGATGACCTCGATCACGGCACTGCGCGAGCGCGGGGCCGACGTGCGCCTGACCGTTCCCGAGCCCAGCCTCTCCTACCCCACGTGGACCACGATCATGAGCGGCGCGCCGCAGCAGATCAGTGGGGTCACCACCAACTGGTTCGAGGGCCCCGTCGAGGTCGAGACGCTTCTTGACGTGGCCGCCGGCTCGGGGCGCTCGGTCATCGTCGCCGGCCCTGACGACCTTGATGTGATGTTCCGCGCCTCGGAAGTCGCCACCGCGACAGCGCTCACCCCCTGGGACTACGAGGGCTATCGCAGCGGGGAGATCGTCGACGATGCGCTCGAGCTCGACGCGCGCGTCGGGGGTGCCGACTTCGCATTCGTCCTGCTGCCTGACGTCGACAACGCCGGTCACGAGTCCGGTGGTGCCTCTGAGGGCTACGCCGAGGTGGTCGCACGCGTCGACGCGGACCTCACGCGGCTGGTCGAGGGACTCGATGACGGCAACACCGTGTTCGTCGTGCTGCCCGACCACGGCCACACGGACTCCGGTGGTCACGGCGGCTGGGAGGAGCCGGTGGTCCGCACGTTCGCGGCGATCGCCGGCCCGGGCGTTGCGCCCGGCGCCGCTGAGGGCCACCTCGCCGACATCGCCCCCACGGTAGCAGTGCTCGCCGGGATCCAGGCACCGATGCAGGCCACGGGCACCGCCATCGACGCGGTGCTCGCCGACGGCAACGGACGCTCGCGCGACGCCGAGTTCGTGCGCAGCGCGGGCGTGACGCTCTCCTACGTGCGTCGGGTGCTCGGGGACCGCGGCGTCACGGGCATGGAGTCGATCGGTTCTCCCGCCGAGCTCGCCGGTCTGCGTGCCGACGCGGACGCGGAGCGCCTGGCCGAGGAGCGCGACGCACGCCGGCCGCTCCTGATCGGCATCCTCGTCGCCATCGCGGTCCTGCTCGCCGTGATCGGCATCGCCTCGTGGCGCGCGCTCGTCGCGTCACTCGCCGCCGCCGCAACCTACGCAGCCGTCTACAACGGGCTCTTCTTCGGCGTGCACGGGCTGCACTGGTCGCTCTCGGCGTTCAACGACGAGACGATGATCGAGGCATTCTTCAACATGCGCATGCTCGAGGCCGCGCTCGCGGGCATGCTCGGATGCGTTGTGGCCGCGCTCGTGTACGTAGCGCTACGCCGGGCGCCTCGCGGACCGCAGCACGGGTATGCCGCCGAGTGGCTGGCGCTCGGAGGCGCCGCGGTCCTGGTCATGCAGGCGCTCCTGCTCGCGCAGGTGGGCGTCTTCCTCTGGCGCTGGGGCGCCGACGTGACGTGGATCCTCCCCGACATGCGCGAGGCGTTCAAGTGCGACCTCGATCTGATACAGCTGACCGCTCTCGGCGGCGCCGCGGTGGCCGGGCCGCTCCTCACGTGGGTCGCGGGGCGCTGGCATCCTCGCGTCCGCCGGGCGGCGTAGCGACGTGCTCGCCGGGGCCGCGGTCACCGCGATCGGCACAGCCGGACTCGTTCTCGCCGAGTGGCGGACCGCCCCACGCGCCCGCTGGCTGTTCAAGCCCCTCGCCTCGGCGGGCTTCCTGCTTGCCGCACTGAAGGCGCCGACACTGGCGCTCCCGTCGGGCACGGGCTGGCTCCTGCTTGCGGGCCTGGCGCTCTCGGCCGCAGGCGACGTCCTGCTCGTCCCGTCGGACAAGCGCACGTTCCTCGCCGGCATCGGCGCGTTCGCGCTCGCGCACGTGGCGTACGGCGCCTGGTTCGTCTCGCGCGGCGTGGACGCATGGATCGGCATCGTGGCCCTCACGCTCGCTCTCGGCCTCGGGCACCGCGTGTGGCTCTCGCTCGAGCGTCACGTGACCGGCCGCCTTCGGCTACCCGTGCGCCTGTACGTGGTGCTCGTGTCGCTCATGGCCGCCTCGGCTGCAGCCGGCGGCGCCACGGCGCTCGGACGGGGATCGGCGACGGCGACACTGCTCGCCCCTGCCGCGGGCGGCCTGCTGTTCTACCTCTCGGACGCCGCTGTCGCGCGGCAGCGGTTCGTCTCGCCGGGGTTCGTCAACCGCGCATGGGGCCTGCCCGTCTACTACGCCGCCCAACTGCTCATCGCGTCAGCGGTGAGCTGAAAGCACGGACCGGCCCCACGTGCGGAACCGGTCCGGTGTCTCGCTCGCGGGGTCCCGCCTCAGTCGGACTCGTCCGGCTCGGGCGTCGCGGTCGGCTCCACGGTAGCGGTCGGCTCGTCCGAGCCGCCGTCGGAGCCGTCCGTCCCGTCTCCCGGATCCACACCATCACCAGGTGAGAGGCCGAGCCAGGACATGAACTTCGCGATCACGCGCTGCAAGCCCGGTGGCAGGTGGTCCCGCTCCCCCGCATCCAGCTCGGCCTGCATACGCTCCAGATTGGCCTCGAGCCGCGAGAGCGCGTTGGCGATACCGTGACGCTTGGGCTCCGGTGTGCCCGAGGCCTCCCCGGCGCGCTCCTGGTCCCGCGTCCGTTCGTGGACACGGTCTCGCTCCTCTGCGGCCGTGTCAGGCGCCTTGGGTCCGCCGCCGGGAGCCTCGTCAGAGCGCCCTGGCGCGGCATCGCTCCTGCCCTTGCCCATCGAGCGTCCCGGAGCGGCTTCGTCCTCGCTCTCGGCGTCTGCGGCCGCCGGGCGCCCCTTGCCGTTGGGACTCGCCGGAACGCCGCCCTTGCCTGCCAGTGCGACGGTCGGGAGCGCAAGCGCGAGAACGAGTGCGAAGACCACGACGATCGTCGTTCGTCTCATGGCACACCTCCAAGAGTCGTTCGCACCACTGGGATGCTACCCACGTGTATCGGCCCTCGCGCACCGGACGTGAGCCTTTCGCGACAGACGGTAGGCACCGGTGACCACGATCACAGCCGCCGGTCGCCACCACCCGCCTGACCGGCGCTACCGCTCGTGGGCGGTCAGCCGGAGCAGCCAGGCCATGTTCTTCCCGAGTGTCTCCATGGTCGCCATGCCCTCGGCGTCCTCGGCCACCGCGCCCTTCTCACCGGCCACGCCGATGTTCCAGTAGCTGGAGCCGACGGTGAGCATCCCGCTGATGCCGAAGAAGTGGTTGATCGTGTCGAGCGCGTGCATCGCACCGGCGCGGCGCACGGCGATCACCCCGGCACCCGCCTTTCGCGCAAGCATGCCGGGATTGGCGCGCGCCACGTAGCCGGCGCGATCGATGAGGGCCTTGGTCTCCGGTGTCACATCGGCGAAGTAGACGGGCGAGCCGATGAGGATCCCGTCGGCCTCGTCCATCTTCTCGATGCAGGCGTTGATGGCGTCGCGCCGTCCATGGCACCTGCGGTCGCGATGCTCGCGGCACTTGAGGCATACCGTGCACCCGCCGGCGCGCTGGCCTGCCAGTTCCACCAGCTCGGTCTCGATGCCCTCGGCTTCAAGGGTCTCGAGGACCCTGCCGAGCAGCAGCGCCGTGTTCCCGCCCGCCCGTGCGCTTCCGGAGAACGCCACGACCTTCATCGTCCGATCAGCCCCTCTCACACGAAGTCCGCGTGCGCGAGTACCCGCGCACCGGCAGCACGCATCTCGTCGAACGCCCGGGCGCCGTCACCCTCCTCGAGGTCCACCGCCCGGCAACCGTCCTCGATGACGGTGATCCCGAATCCGAGTCCCGCACCGTCGAGCACCGTGTATTTCACGCAGTAGTCGGTGGCCAGGCCGAGCACCACCAGCTCATCGACCCCGTGCGTGCGGCAATACGCGGACAGCCCGGTGTCCTTCTGGTGCCCGTTGTCGAAGAACGCGCTGTAGCTGTCGATCGCCGGGTCGGTGCCTTTGCGCACCACGTGATCGATCGCACCGACCGCGAGCGCCGAGTGGAACGACGCGCCGGGCATGCCCTGCACGCAGTGGTCGGGCCACAACACCTGGTCCACCCCGCCGAGCGGGATCACGTCCCCGGGTGCGCGACCCGGATGCGCCGAGGCGAAGCTGCCGTGATCGGCCGGATGCCAGTCCTGCGTGGCGATCACGAGCCCGAAGCGGGGCGCGAGCTGGTTTGCCACCGCGACGACGGCGTCACCATCGGTCACCGGAAGCGCCCCGAACGGCATGAAGTCGTTCTGGATGTCCACCAGGAGCAGTGCGCGCATGCCCGTCTCCTCTCACGCAGGTCACGCGATGCCGCGTGCCGCCAGTATCAGCGCCGTCTTGCGTTCGTACAGGCCGAGTTCCATCCCCACCTTGTACACATGCGGGTTCAGGAACCGCAGGTGGCTCGGGTCGACCTCGGCCAGCCCGGCGCGGGTGCGCTCGCGGCTGTCCGCAAGCGGCGGGACCTCGTAGACCTCGCGTCCCTCCTCGATCACCGGCACCAGGAGGTCATCGGCACGATGCAGACCGCAGTACGAGGTCCGGCGCGTGGCGTCGGCCGGATCCACCATCACACACTCATCGGCTGGCGGCGCGAGCTCGTCGTAGACCATGTCGCCCACGAGGAGCCCGTCCTCGCCCCGGAAGCGCCGCACCTGCAGCAGCCCCGGCGTGGTCACTTTGGCCGCCTGCTCGGAGACCTTGACCCGTGGCTGCCACTGCCCGCCCGGCTCGCGGATCGCCGAGAGTTTGTACACGCCGCCGAGCGCGGGCTGGTCGAACGCCGTGACGAGCCGCGTCCCCACGCCCCAGACGTCGATCGCGGCGCCCTGGTCGTTCAGGCTCTCGATGGTGTGCTCGTCGAGCTCGTTGGACGCGTAGATGCGCGTGGCCGCGAACCCGGCCTCATCGAGCATCGCCCGGGCGCGCACCGACAGCCATGCCAGGTCGCCCGAGTCGATCCGGATGCCCACGAGGTCCTGTCCGGCCGCGCGCAGGCGCTCGCCGGTCCGGATGGCGTTGCGGACACCCTCAAGGGTGTCGTAGGTGTCCACGAGCAGGACCGCGTTGTTGGGCATCGCGTCGGCGTACGCATCGAACGCCTCGGCCTCGGACTCGAACGCCATCACCCAACTGTGGGCGTGCGTGCCGCCCACCGGGATGCCGAAGCGCTGGCCCGCGAGCACGTTGGAGGTCCCGGCGCAGCCGCCGATGTACGCCGCCCGGCTGGCCGAGAGGGCGCCATCGGGACCCTGTGCGCGCCTCAGCCCGAACTCGATCACGGGCCTCTCGCCCGCGGCGGCACACACGCGTGCGGCCTTCGTGGCCACGAGCGTCTGGAAGTTGACGATGTTGAGGAGCGCGGTCTCCACCAGCTGACACTCGGCGATGGGGCCGGTCACACGCAGCAACGGCTCGCCCGGGAAGACGACCGTCCCCTCGGGCACCGCATGCACAGTGCCGGTGAAGCGCACCGTCTGGAGCCGATCGAGGAAGTCCGCGTCGAACAGCGGCCTGCCGTCGCGCCCCTCGAGCGTGGCGAGATACGCCGCGTCCCCGGCGGTGAACGAGAGGCCGCGCAGGTAGTCGAGTGCCGGCGCGAGGCCGGCCGCCACGGTGAAGCCGCCGTCGAACGGGTTCGCACGGAAGTAGAGATGGAAGCACGCTTCGGTGGTGGCGATGCCGCTTCGCCAGTACGCGGCAGCCATCGTGAGCTGGTACAGGTCGGTCAGCATGCCCGGGACCGCCGGGCCGGCCGCGCGCTCCATGACGCTCCTCTCGCAGTGGCGCTTCGCCCAGGATAGCAGGAGGGCCGCTCGTCGAAGCGAGCGGCCCTGTCCGCCGACAGCTGTGCGCGACGCGCTACGCGTCCATGCCCATGAAGTCGACCAGATACACTCCATCGATGAGCTTGATCTCGAAGTCCTCCTGATACTGGCTGTCGACCCAGTCCGCCGAGTCGGACAGGCGCACGAAGATGAGGAACGTGCCGTCGCCCGCATCCACAGGCTCGGTCATCTGCGCGAAGACCACCGCAGCATCCCTGGCGCGCAGGTAGTCCTCCGGGTGAGCGGTCAGGTCGGCTCTGAGCCGCTGGGTGCCCATCGCCGCAAGCGCCTCGAGATCACCCGAGTACTGTGCCCGGACGAAGTCCATCGCAAGCGTCTTCACCGCCTCGGCCACCTCGGGCGCGACGTCACCTGGGGCGGTGTCGACGATCGCCACCTCGACGCCTCCGATCGTCTCAAGGCGCACAGTGAGCTCATCCACCTGCTCCTTGAGCGTCTCGTTGGTCTGCTCGAGCGCATCGATCTCGCGGGCGAGGGGCAGCGGCAGCTCGCGGGCTATCGCCGGCACCGAGAGCGCGCTGATGGCGAGCAAGGCGAGGATCGAAGCCGCCACCGCAGCGATGCGCCACCCCCAGCCGCCCACCGGGCGTGGCGCGTACGGACGCTCGGGCACGAATCGCTCGCGCGGCACGAACGACTCGGCGATGCCCGAGAGCCCGGCAACAAGCGCACGGGTCTCCTCGTAGGCGGTAGCGCACCCGTCACACGCGGCCAGATGCGCGGCGACCTTCGCCGACTCAGTGTCTGAGAGGTCGTCGGTGATGTAGGACTCGATCGAGTCGCGGACGTCACTGCAGTTCATGTCACACCTCCTGAGCGGAGTGGTCACGGGACAGCGTGGCCTGAAGGGAGGCCAGAGCGCGGTTGATGCGCGACTTCACCGTGCCCGGCGGGCAGCCGAGCACGGCCGCGACGTCATCGACCTTGAGATCCCGGAAGTACCTGAGCGCGATCACCTCGCGGTGATCGGGACTGAGTGACTGCAGCGCACGCATCAGGTCGATGCCGTCCTCGGGACCGTCCCAGACGAACGCCTGTGGCTCCGGTGGCTCCTCCAGGGGCACCACCCGGGAGCGGCGCCTCAGCAACCCGTTGCACCGGTTCACGACGATCCGGGAAACCCAGGCCGCGAACCGGGTCGGGTCCCGTAACGCCGTGATGTTCAGGTACGCGTCGGTGAGTGCGTCCTGCACGGCATCGGCCGCGTCCCACTGCGAGCGCGTGATCGCGTACGCTGTGGCGTACAGTGTGCGTTCATGACGCCGGACCAGCGTCGCGAACGACCGGTCATCACCGGACTGGGCGCGCCGGACAAGCTCGTGGTCCTCCATACCGCCTCCTTCCATACATGGTACAGACGCGCGGGAGAGGCAGAAGGTTCCCTCGGCGATGCAGCCGTCTTGACGAGTGGCGGCCGGCGGCGTAGCGTGCATCTATACCTGATAAGAACGGTCGGAATTACCAAGATACCCCGGTCCGGCCAGGCCCCCGGAAAGGCGTGACCGCCGATGCGCCTCTCGGCACGCAGCGAATACGGGCTGCTCACACTCGTGGACCTCGCGTGCGCCCCCGCCGACGCACCCACCGCGGCCCGGGAGCTCGCAGTGAGCCGCGGCATGCCCCCCGCCTTCGTCGAGCAGCTGCTCGCCGACCTGCGCCGCGCAGGCATCGTCCGCGCCGTTCGCGGACCGCACGGCGGCTTCTTGCTCGCGCGCAGTCCCTCGGCCATCACCGCCCTCGAGGTCGTCGAAGCGCTCGAGGGGCCCATCGAGCCGTCGGTCTGCTCACCGGACACCTGCGGTCGTGAGCACGGCTGCGCGGCCTCCAGCGTGTGGGCCGAGGTGGCCGGCGCCGTTCGCGACGCGCTCGCCGGGTTCACGCTCGAGCGCCTCGCCGAGGAACAGTCGCACCTGGACCGCGCACCGCTGACCTGCACGCCACGGAGGACCTCATGACCGAACGAAGCGTCTACCTGGACTACGCCGCCACCACGCCCGCCGATCAGCGAGTGGTCGACGCGATGCTCCCCTACCTCACCGAACACTACGGCAACGCCAACAGCATGTACCGGCTCGGACGGGACGCCTCACGCGCGTTGGAGGATGCCCGGGAGCGCGTGGCGCGCGCGATCGGCGCCGCCAGGCCCGACGAGGTCATCTTCACCTCATGCGGAACCGAGTCCGACAACACCGCGATCATCGGCCTGGCCACCGCGGCCGGGCGCACGAGCGGGCACATCATCGTCTCGGCGTTCGAGCACCACGCCGTGCTCGAGCCCGCATGGCGCCTCGGCAAGCAGGGCTTCGAGGTGACCGAGCTCCCGCCGCGGCCCGACGGCACGGTGCATCCCGATGATCTCGCCGCCGCGCTCCGCGACGACACGGTGCTCGTGTCGGTCATGCACGGCAACAACGAGATCGGCACCGTGCAGCCCATCGCCGAGCTCGCCACGCTGGCGCACGAACGCGGCGCGCTCTTGCACACCGACGCCGCGCAGACGCTCGGCAAGATCGACTTCGACGTCGCGGCGCTCGGCGTGGACGCGGCGTCGTTCTCGGGCCACAAGATCTACGCGCCCAAGGGCACCGGCGCGCTGTACCTCAAGGGCGGGACACGCATGACGCCGTACCTCATCGGCGGCGGGCAGGAGTCCAAGCGGCGCAGCGGCACGCAGAACGTGGCCGGGGCCGTGGCATTCGCCACCGCGCTCGAACTGATGGACGCCGAGCGCCCTGCCGAGGGCCCGCGCCTTGCAGCGCTGCGCGACCGACTCGTGGACGGCCTGCTCGGCCGGATCGAGTACGCGCAGCTCAACGCCGCCGACGCGCCCGTGCGCCTGCCGCACATCGCCAACTTCGTCATCCCGGGCGTGGAGGGCGAGGCGATGCTGCTGCACCTGGATGCCGCCGGCATCGCGGTCTCCACCGGCTCGGCCTGCAGCTCCGGCTCGCTCAAGCCGAGCCACGTGCTGCTCTCGATCGGCTGCCCGGTGGAGTTCGCGCACGGGTCGCTCCGGGTGAGCCTCGGCAGGTACACCACCGAAGCGGACGTCGACTACCTGCTTGAGACGCTCGTGCCGGTCGTGGACCGGTTGCGACAGATGAATCCCCTGTACGAGAAGATGGTCGCCGGGCTCGCCGGCGCCGCGGACTAGGAGTACGCAGATGATCTACAGCGACAAGGTGATGGACCACTTCGGCAACCCGCGCAACGTGGGCGTCATCGCCGACGCGGACGGCGTGGGCGAAGTGGGCAACCCGGTCTGCGGCGACGTCATGAAGATCACCATCAAAGTGGACGACGACCGCATCGGCGACATCAAGTTCCAGACGCTCGGCTGCGGGGCGGCGATCGCCACCTCCTCGATCGTGACCGAGATGGCCAAGGGCATGACGCTTGCCGAGGCGGTCGCGATCACCAAGAGCCAGGTGGCCGAGGAGCTCGGCGGCCTGCCCCCCGCCAAGATGCACTGCAGCGTGCTGGCCACCGACGGCCTCAAGAAGGCCGTGGATGACTACCTCGTGCGCCACGGCCGCGAGCCGATCGCAGTGGGCACGATCGCGCACGACGACCCGGACTTCGACCCGCACGCCGAGGACGACGGGGAGCATGCGCACTAGCGACACCACGAGGCGCGGCGGCCCCGTCGCCGTGGCGATGAGCGGCGGCGTCGACTCCTCGATGGCCGCCGCGTTGCTCGCCGAGGCCGGGCGCGACGTCTTTGGCCTCACGATGCGCCTCGGGCTGGCCGAGATCGCCGGCCGACCGTGCTGCGGCGAGGAGGAGGCGCTCCTCGCCCGCCGCGTGTGCGACACGCTCGGCATCCGTCACGTGGTCGTCGACATTGCCGATGAGTTCCGCGAGCAGGTGGTGGAGCCCTTCTGCGACGCGTACGCCGCCGGACTCACCCCCAACCCGTGCGTGCGCTGCAACGAGCGCATCAAGTTCGGGGTTCTGGCCGAGCGGGCGTGGCGACTCGGCGCGGCGTCGCTCGCCACCGGGCACTACGCGCGCCTCGAGTGTGACGCGTCCGGCGCCTGGCTCGCGCGAGCGGCCGACCGGACCAAGGACCAGTCGTACTTCCTGTACCGCGTCGCCCCCGGGACGCTTGAGCGCCTCGTCTTCCCGCTCGGCGAGCTCACCAAGACCGAGGTGCGCACGCTCGCTGCCGGGCGCGACCTGCCCACCGCCACACGCCGCGACAGCCAGGAGGTCTGCTTCACCGGCGACCACGCCGAGCTGCTCGTCGCCACGCACCCCGAAGCGCTCACACCCGGCCCGATCGAGAGCGCCGGCGGCGAGGTGCTCGGCACGCATCGCGGCATCGCGCGGTACACCGTGGGCCAGCGCAAGGGCATCGGCCTCGGCGGGCCGGGGGGGCCGTGGCGCGTGGTGCGCATCGAGGCGTCGCGCAACGCCGTGGTCGTCGCGCCTGCCGGGGAGGCGACCACCGCCGAGGTGACGCTTGCCGAGCCGGTGTGGCGCCTCGGCGACGGCGCGTTCCGCGCGCTCGCGCAGGTGCGGTATCGCGCCCGCCCCGTAGCGACGAGAGTGGAAGCACGGCCCGATGCGCTCTCGGTGCGTTTCGACGCGCCGG
>JADIIM010000045.1 GCA_015351705.1 Aeromicrobium sp.
CCGCCGGCGAGCAGGACGAGGTTGGGCCGCACCGCCTCGACCTCGGCAAGGTCGTGATCGCGCAGCATGCCCGCCGTCTGGTGCTTGACCACCGCGCCCGCGCCGAGCGCAGCCTCGCGCGCGGCCATCGCGGTCATCTTCTGCGTGAGGCCGTGCACGGTCATCCGCAAGCCGCCTGCCGCCGAGGAGGTCGCAAGCGTGACGCCGGGCTCGAGCGGCCCGGTCTTCGCCTCGAGCGCCGCGCGCGCGGCCACGAGACCGATGCCCACGTCGCCCTCGGCCACGCTCGTCGGAGCCACGCCTTGGCCGAGCAGCACCGGCTCGGTGTCGGGCCAACCGGCAAGGCCGTCGAACGCGGTCACGCTCGTGGTGGTCGAACCGATCTCGGCGACGAGCGCGTCTATGCGGCGGGGTGCGGACACCGGGCGGGCTCCTTCGGTGGCGGGGACGTCGCCGTGCATCACGAGCGTACCGGAAACGCCGCCCCCGCGCGCGGGCCTACAGCGGTACCACGAGCGGCACGTCGCCCACCGACGTCACGCTCACCGGCACGCCGTAGACCTCCGTGACCGTGGCCGAGGTGACCACCTCCGGGCCGCCACACGCGTGGACGCGGCCGTCGGCGAGGAACAGGAACGCGTCGGCGAAGCGGAGCGCGAGGTTGAGGTCGTGCATGACCGCGACGACCGCGACGCCCTGCGCGGCGGTCACGCGCTTGACGGTGGCGAGTACGTCGAGCTGGTTGCGCAGGTCCAGACTCGAGGTGGGCTCATCGAGCAGCAGAACGCGCGGCTCCTGCGCGAGTGCGCGGGCGATCACGGTCTTCTGCAACTCGCCGCCCGAGAGCTCGTCGATCGGCCGCATCGCCAGATCTTCCAGCCCCAACTCGGCAAGGACGTGCTCGACCACGTGGTGGTCGTCGTGGCTCGCGTCCCACGTGATGTGCGGCGTGCGGCCCACGAGCACCGCGTCGTACACGGTCATGTGACTCGACTCGGCACGCTGCGGCACGTAGCCGATCCGTCGCGCCCGCTCGTTCGCGCGCAGGGCGTGCACGTCCGTCTCACCGAGGTACACGGCGCCACGTCGCGGCCTGACCATCCGGGTGATGCACCGGAGCAGTGTGGACTTGCCCGCGCCGTTGTTGCCGAGGACGGCCAGGAACTCGCCGGGCTGCACGACGAAGTCGACGCCGTCGAGCACCGGCGCGCTGCGGTAGGAGAACGTCACCCCGTCCACGCGCAGCATCATGCCGACCGCCTCCTCGCGACGAGCAGGTACAGGAACAGCGGCGCGCCGAGGAACGACGTGATCGCGCCCACCGGCAGCACCACCGGCGAGATGAGCGTGCGGCCGAGCGTGTCGGCGGCGAGGAGCAGCAGCGCACCGGCCGCCGCAGAGGCTGGCAGCAAGAAGCGGTGGTCGCTTCCCATCACGCGCCTTACGAGGTGCGGACCCACAAGCCCGATGAACCCGATGATGCCGAGGAACGCCACGATCGCGGCGGTGACGAGCGATGACACGAACATCCCGAGCATCCGCACCCGCTCGACCTCCACGCCCAGCCCGTGCGCGGACTCGGCGCCGGTCTCGAGCGCGTTGTAGTCCCATCGGTGCCAGAGGAAGTACGCCCCGCACCCCGCGACCGCGGCGGCCATCACGCCTACGTCACGCCAGGTCGCGCGTCCGAGGTCGCCAAAGGTCCAGAACACCACCGCGGCCACCTGCGTGTCCTCGGCGAAGTACTGCATGAGCGCCGTGCCCGCCGAGAAGAGCGAGCCGAGCGCCACGCCGGCGAGCACGATGGTCTCCGGAGTGGCGCCCCGGGTACGCGAGATGGCGAGCACCGCGAGCGTGGCAACCATCGCGCCGGCGAAGGCGGACCCCGCGACCGACCACACGTTGGAGATCCGCACCGCGTCTGCCGCGGCGGTGCCGGTCATGCCCGCGCCGAACCCGATGATCGCGAGCGCCGCCCCGAACGCCGCCCCCTGCGAGATGCCGAGGGTGAACGGCGAGGCGAGCGGGTTGCGGAGCACGCCCTGCATGACGGCGCCGGCGATCGCAAGCCCGGCGCCCGCCACGATCGCGGCGATGACCCTCGGCATCCTGATGTTCCAGACGATGAGCGACGCGGGGCCGCCGCCGTCGGCACCGGAAAGCGCGCGGACCACCTCACCGATCGTGAGGCCCGCCGAGCCCGCCTGGACCGCGTAGACGCCGGTCGCGATGACGGCGAGCGCGAGGGCGGCCGTCACCACCACCTTGCGACGCGTGTATGCCGCGTACCGGGTCCGGTACTCTCCCTCGTGTGACACGCTCACTCCCCGCCGAGAAGGTCGATCGTACCGAAGCCCTGGCCGTAGATGGCCACCAGCCGCTCGTAGACCGGCTGGCCGACGAGCGCCACCGCGATCTCATCGGCCGTGGCGGCCGGATCCACGTCCGCGAAGCGGTCGGGGAACAGCACCGTACCGGCGAAGTACGCGTCGGCAAGCGCGATCTCCACGTTGGTGGAGTAGTTGTTGAACGGCAGCTGGGCGTGAACGCGGCCCTCGCGCGACGCGGTCAGACCCTCGTAGAGCCCGCGGTCGGCGATCACGTCCTCGCGCACGAGCGAGAGCCCGCCCAGGTCCAGGAAGATGTGCGCCGGGTCCCACGCGACGAGCTGCTCGCGGTCGATCATGACCGAGCCGGTCTGCTCCACCGAACCCGCGACGTTCGCCGCCCCGATGACCGCCAGCGGCAGGTACTTCGGCTGCGTGCTCTCGATGCCCCGCGCACCCTTGAAGCCGAGCGCGCCCACGTATGCGGTGGCCTTCTCGGCGGCCGGGATGCCGTCGGTGCGCATCGCGAGGTCGTCGAGCGTGTCGCGCACGTACGCGACCACCTCGGCGGCACGCTCGCCGGTGCCGAGCACCTCCCCGATGAGCTCCATCGACGTGAAGAACGGCTCGTCGAGCGTGCCGAGACTGCCGTAGCTGACCACCACGACCGGGATGCCCGTCTTGGACTGGAGATCGTCGGCGCCCTTCGCATCGGCGATCTGGTTCACGAAGATGACGTCGGGCGCTGCCGAGAGCAGCCGCTCCGCATCGGGTGTGGAGTCGGGCCCGCCCGCGCCGATCACGGGGAGTTCGAGCAGCTCAGGGTGAGCGAGCGTGTACGGACGCGCCACCGGCGGCCGTGTCTCGAACTCCTCGATCCCCACGACCCGCTCGGCGCCGCCCGCGTAGACCACGAGCCGGAGCGTGCCCGAACCGATCGCGGCGATGCGCTTCACGGTACCGGGGACCGTGACCACGCGCCCGGCCAGGTCCGTGACCACGCGCTCGGCCGGCTCTGTGACCTCCTGGGCGGCCTCAGGCACCTCGGCCGCGCCGGTCGCACACCCGCCGCTCACGGCAAGGCCGAGTGCAAGCACCAGCGCCAGCGCGCCGGCGACCATAACGTTCCACGTCCTTCTCACGTGCGTCTCCCCTCTGGCAGCGCGCAGCGCGCGCTATACGTTGATCTCCCACCCGCGTCCGTACCGGACCGAGCACGGGATGCAGCAGAACCCGCCGTCGCGCACACGGGCGCGCGGCTCCATGACAGCCTCACCGCACACCGTGCAGGTGACCGAGTCGAACGCGCCGGCCTTCGGCGGCAGCTCCACCGTGACCTCGGCCACCGTGCCGAACTCGGCCACCGACGCTTCGGCCAGCTCGAGCGCGCGCTCGACGTGACCCTGCCAGAAGCGCTGCCGCTCCTCATCGGAGGCCTGACCGGACATCACTCGCGACTTGAGCGCCGTTCGCTCCGGATCCGGCGCGAACGCGTCTGAGCGCAGCGCGACCCGCACTCCGCGCCCGTCGGCGCGCCTGACGAGCGTGAACGCCTGCTTGCCGTAGTCGCGGTAGATGAGATTGCCCTTGCCGAGCGTGCAGCCGGTGAGGTACTGGAAGGCGTCGATGCCACACGCGTCGGTCTCGACGATCCCCACGAGATCTTCGTCGGTCCCGCGCTTCACGCCGAGCCGCTCCATCGCGATCAGCGCGGCGCGATAGCCGATCGTGAGACCCGGGCAAAGGTGCCCGTGGAAGTCCACAGCCTCCCGGAAGTCAGCGGGCATACGCTCCCGGACCTCAGGCGCCAGCCTCTCCGATGCTCGCAGCGGTCGCTGCTCACCTGTCGTAGTCATCGAGTCCCCTCGCCTCTCGCACCCGGACAACAGAAAAGACCACGGCGACGTCGTGTCGCTCGTGGCCTCGGATGGCCCTCGTGTGTACCGAACTCCTGCGTGCCGTGCATTCCGTCACCCGGCGGCTCATGCCGCCCCGGCGCGCCTTCGTGGCGCACGCTCATGCTAGCCGAGCACGGACTGGGGCGTCAATGCGCACGCCGCGAACGCCCGGGAGCGCTCCCGCCCGGTCTGCGGAAGCGCTCCCTCGACCACACGCGCCCTTACAGCGCGCTCCCCCCTGTCGGAGACGGTCTACTCAAGCAGCTGTGGTGCAGCCACCGCCTCGGCGATCGCCTGGTTGTGCTCGAAGACGTAGGGCATGATGCGACGGAGGTATGTGTCCATCTCGTACTTCGACGCATCGTCCACCGTCGGATCGAACAGCCCCTCATCGTTCCAGCAGACGTACGCCTTGGAGGCGTCCGCCGAGAGCTTCACCTGGGCCTCGCCCTGCATCGACTCTCCCTTGCACAGGTAGAACGGTCGGAAGACCGTCTCGCCCGCGTGATTGCCGGAGCTGTCGATCGGGACCGTCTTCTCCTCGAAGACCCACGTGTCGCCCCAGTCGACGCTGTAGGTGTACATCAGGTCGAGCGGCATCTTCCCGTGGTCCTCTTCGTCCTCCGATTCCTGGTTTCCGTGGATCATGCCGTGCGTGGCGCCAGTACCGAACGTAAGCCACATGTTGGAGAGGTCCTCCGCATCCTCGGGATACGCCGACCCCGCCACCACAGGCCCCGGAGGTACGATGCGCGGCTCGATCACGTTCTCGCGGTTGTTGGTGAACTTGGAGATGTTGCGCGCCGGCTCGAAGCCGCCGGCCGGGATGCTGACCGTGACCTCCACACTCGGCTCCACGCCGATGGTCGACTCGTTGGCGCGTGGATTGCGGAACACCTCGGACCACACTGCGCCCTGGCCGGCATACTCGTACACGCCGTACTTGTCGGTCGCGGGCGTGGTGGTGAAGGTCTTCCCGCCGTCGAACGAGCGACGCACGTACAGGTTGTAGATGTCGTTGCCGTTGCGCGCCGAGCGCCAGTTCGGCGTCCACGTGTAACCGATCACCAGCAGTTCACCGCGCAGATACCCGCGCTGTGCCTGCGCGTTGTCCCACGCGTACTCCCACGAGTAGTCGTTCAGGTTGGTAGCGTCCTGCGTCCAGCGCACCAGCTTGATGCCCTTGTCCGGGTCCTCCTGATCCGGGTTCTCCCAGAACCCGCCGGGATAGTCCGGGTGGTCTGCCGGAGTGACCGCACTCACGTTCAGTGACCCTGGCGCAATGCGCGCGGGAGCGTACGGATTGCCGGTCTGCCACACACCACTGACCTTCTTGATCGGCCATCTCCTGATGAAGATGTCCGAGGGCCCACCGCGGCCGGCCTCACCCTGCTTGTAGACCATGACTATGACGGTACCCTCGGTCTTGGTGCCCGAGTTGTCTCGCTTGGCCATCTCGGCACCCTGGACGAGGAAGCGGGGGCGACGTGCGTTCTCGTATGCCGGGATGCGGTCGCCCCTCCAGTCGAGCATCTCGGTGCCGTCCTCGTTGAGCACCCATGCGGGCTCGAGCGTCTCCGGATCCACCGCCTGGAGGTTGAGGATCTTCCCACCGTGGACACGGTCCGGGCTCATCATGTCGAAGCTGTGGTAGACGATGTTCTTGCCGATGTCCGGCTTGTAGCGGCCGCCGCCCTTCTCCTCGTCCGGATCAGGCGTCTCGGTGCTCTCATCAGATGCGTACGGGTCGGGCACCTGGTAGGCGTGGGCGTCGGCGTGGCAGTTGATGCACTGCTCCTCGTCCCAGCGCCCGTCGTGCATGATGCCGTGGCAGTCGGCACACGGCGAATCACTCACCGCGTCATCGCAGTCAGACACGGAGTCCCCATCCTCGTGGTCAGGGTCGTCGGTGTCGTGGTGCGCCTGCGGCATGCCGCCGCCGAGGCCCTTGCTCTCCTCGTAGGCGAGGATCACCCACGCGCTCTTCTTGCCGTCGGGCTTGGTGTAGCCCTGGAGGAACAACGCAGGCCTGGTCGAGGCCGTGTCACCGTCGAGCAAGCGCCCGTCTGCGGTGATGGCGACCTTCTTGGGCACGCCCTTCTTGTTGACCGTCTCGTGCCAATCCGCGATGACCCCGGGGACCTTGTACGCGTAGTTGTGCGTCCCGACCTCGCGCACCTCTCCGGTCTCCTCGTCGACTTCGGTGATCGGCGTCCAGGTGGACGGATCGAGCGGGTCGCCCTTGGGGTAACCGACCTGCTCGGTGGTGCAGAGCGACGCCTCGACATCCGCGTCCGTCCACACCTCGACCTTGATGTTGTTGGTGTTGATCGTCTCGTTGTCGGTCACGCGGACCGGCAGTGCGAACGGGACGAGCGCCTTCGGGCGACCGCGCATCTCCTCGTCGTCTGGCCAGTCGTGCGACGGATCGCCGCCCGACACCCAGTCGTAGTCGATGTCGTCGAAGTCGTCCATATGGATGTAGCTGTACCAGACGTCGGTGCCATGACTTGCGATGGCTCCGCTCCAGCCAACGCCGGAGCCCTTGCCCTGCCCGGGGCGGATGCCCTCGGGATCCTCCTGCCAGGCAATGGCGAAGCCGGCGAGGTTGCCCGCCGATGCCTCAACGAGCTGCATCGCGTTACGGCGACCCGAGGTCAGCCGCTCGGGCTTGTACCAGACGATGTCGCCCGTGGCTTTGTCGATCACGCCGCGCTGAGTCCAGACCGCGTTGTACGGGAGCTCACCCACCTCTGGGAACCCTTTGTCGACGTACGTGTAGTCGGTGGAGCGCTGCGGACCGCCCACGCCCCAGATGTCTTCGACGTAGTAGGGATGCGTCGTCTCGAGCGAGTACCGAGGCTTGCCGCTCTTGGCGTACTTGCTCGTCCACACGATGAGGATCTTGTTGTCCTTCACGTGCAGCGATGGCTTCTCGCACCCGCCGTAGAACTCCTGACCGTTGGCCAGCGTGAATGACGAGCGATCTGCGCTCCGCGAGAGGTTCTTCCGCTTCCACGTCTCGCCATCGTCGCGCGATACCGCCGCCCAGACGTCGAGCGCACCGGTGTCCGGATGCTCGTCCAGGTAGCACATCACGATCGGCTGCGCCTCATCGCGCGTGCCGATGAGATCGCCGTGCTCGTCGTGATACTCGATCGTCGTGGTCGTGCCATCCGAGCGACGCGCCTCGATATAGAAGGGAGCGAGCTCGATGCGAGACTTCGTCGTGAAGAGATCCGGCGTCTTCGAGACGTTCTTCTCGAACTTCGCGTTGACCGACTCGAGCGTCTTGGCGAGGTTCGCCAGTGCCTCCTCCTTGGACACCTTGACGAGTGTCACGCCCTCGACACCGGCCATCTTCGCGTGCACCCCGTCGATCAGGAACGTGATCATCTCGGTGTCGGTGAAGTCGTACCCCTCGAAGTCCCCGTCGTTCTCGGCATCGGCCCACTCCTGTGCGGTCGCTTTGAGCGCATCCTGGACCGATCCCGGTATCGAGATGCGGTTCGACGGCTTGCCGTCAGCGTCCAGGCTCTGGAGAAGCCGTGCCATGTTGGCCACGCGGATGTCGTCGATCTCGGCTGTCTGGAAGATGTCGAGCGGCGATATCTTCTGCTTGCCGAGCGCCGATCCGATCGGCCAGCCCGCGAGACTGAGCTCGACCGTCTCACCCGGGTAGTACAGGAACGAGCCGGAGTCGTCCGTCACGCTCTTGAACGTCCGGGTGCGATAGCCGAGCCCGCCCACCGGCGAGTCTATGAAGTGACCTCGGCCGGGACGCTCCAGCTTGTAGCTGAACCAGGCACCGACCGCAGGTGTCTTGGGAACGAAGAAGCGGGCCCCCTCGGCCCAGGCGCCCTCGGTCGCCCGTGTCTTGAGGTTGATGAGCGACACGTGCACGGCGATGTTCTGAACATGGAGCGCCGTGTACGGCCGGCCCCACTTCACGCCAAGGTCCTGGGTGAGGTCGAGTACCAGATGGTGCTCCGGCACCGGCGATGCGTACGTCGTCTTGTACGGGAACTTGCCCGGCGCCGGCTGGCCTTTCAGGTTTACCGGGATCGGATCGGCCCCCACATAGACCTGCACCTCGGCGATCGCGTAGCCGGCGGGCAGAACGTCGATGTAGATCTTGCGCTGGTCGTTATAGACCTCGACCTCACCGACATCGATGAGCTTGCCCCCCGAGAGCAGGTCGGCCACGTACTTGCCTGGCCCGAAATCTGCGACCGTCGGGCTGTCCGCTGCGAACACGGGTGGCATGAGTGAAGCTACAAGCATCAGTGCGAGTGATACGGCGACGATCCGTTGCTGGTGATGACGTCGTGAGGCGCCCGGACTGAGGTGTCCCTCCATGATCCCTCCCCTGGTAAGACGCCGACGGGACGACGCTGTCGCCCCGGAAGACGGGTCCACCCGACCACCCCCCTCCGACGTCGCGCGGCCGCCCCCGCGGCCACACGCATCGCCTCTCCTCCGCCACGACCCCATGCAACACAAAGACCGACCCAAGAACTGGGTCGGTCTCACCATTGGCTCCCCGCCGGATACTCAGAGGTGACCGGACCTCCGGCGGCTCACAGCCCCCCAACTCGAGTGCGAGCGTACAGAGTACATTGCCTTCGTGAACACATTCTCAACCTAACACGAGGACTTTCTGCCGGACGGCTGTATAGGCCGCTAGAGCGGCATTACATAGCCGTGCATCAACCGATGCATACCGCCCGTCATGACCGCTCGCAGCCGAACGAAAGGTGCGCCTGCGGGTGGAGGGCTCGGCCGAGGCCGCACCCGTCACATCCCCCGCGCGCGCATCGTCTTGACGACGAAGCTTGCAACGTCGAGGCCCTTGGTCCTGCGGCCGAAGCCCGCATCCATGCCGCTCTCCCGCGCGATCTCGTCGGTAACCTGCGTACCTCCGCTGATGAGCAGCAGCTTGCGACGCACGCCCTTCTCTTCGGCCAGGTCGGCGAGCTTGCGCATCATCTCGCGGTGCACCTCGGCATGCGTGATGATGGTGGAGATGAGCACCACGCTCGCCGCGTGCTCGATGGCGGCGTCGAGTACCTTCTCGATCGGCACGCTCGTGCCGAGATACGTGACCGCGAAGCCCCACTTCTCCAGACCGCCATGCTTGATATCGATGATCTCGCGCATGCCCACCGAATGTTCGTCGTTGCCGACGGTGGCAGCCACACATCGCAACTCGCGCTCGTGCACGAACTCGCGGATCTCCTCGTCTGAGAGCACGTCCGGCGGCTCGGGGATCACGAGCGTGGCGGGGTCGATGGTCACCTCGAGACGCCCCTTGAGCTCGAGGAGCGTGCCTTCGGCCGGGTGCATCACGCGCTTGTGGATGACCTCGCAGTCGGCCAGGTTCATAGCGGCGCCCAGCTCAAGCGCGGCCGCCTCGGCCACTGCCTCGGCGGCGGGCAGGAACATGGTCACAACCACCACGCCGTCGCCCGCCCACTCCACTTCGGGCTTGATGAGACCGCGCTCGCGGAGTTCTGCGGTCTGTGTAAGCCGCGTGGCGGCGTTGTCCGTGGGATCGAGCTCGTCGATGAACGGCACCTTGGCGTCGTCGCACAGCGTGCAACTGCCGATGACGTCACACGGACGCGCGCCGCGCGACGCGCGGTCGCTGTCCAGCGCGGCGGCGTCGGCTACAACGGCCTCCTCGCCCGGCACCGCGGCGCCGAAGCCGGCCAGCAGCTCGAGATGGTTCTCGCCGAAGTGATGGCACACCGGCGCGAGATAGTCGTCCGCACGCGGCACGATCGAGCCAGCCGCCACGCCGCCGCCGCTGTCGCGACCGATGCCATCGTCGTTGGTCTCCGGGTACTCGCCGCTGTCCACGAAGTACGCCTTCTCCACGCCCGCGAAATACCCGCCGTCTTCGAGCATGGCTTCGAGGAACAGCACCGCGCGCTCCTTGATCTCGCGCACGCGGCCCTTGAGCTCGGGCGCCTCGCGATCCACCTTCACCATCTCGCGCAGCCCGTCCATGCCCACCAGCGACTGCTTGGCCGTGTCCACCGCCGCCACGTTGTTGTAGTGCCAGGGCACGTTGCGGCCCTCGTCGGGCGTGATCGTGGACTGGATGTCCGCCGAGGTGAGCCGCGAGATCAGCAGATTCATCACGTGCGAGACCGTCGCGTCGCGCCCATCGGACTCCATGTAGCGCGTGTTCTGCTGCGCGCGCATCTTGTACCTACCGAACAGGTCCCGGAGCGCTATCGCGTACGGGAGGTCCATGCGCATGCACGGCGCGGGCGCCGCGTCCGGTGGAACGGTAGAAAGCGCGATATGATCGGCGGGCATCCCCACCGCCTCGGAGTACGCGCAGTTGATCGCGTGCTGCACCAGCAGCTCGGGCATGACCTTCCACGCCTTCACGGCCGTGGCGTTGGCGTTGTGCGCGCCGTCGATCTGCAGGATGCCCGCTGCGGCCATCACGTGCTTGGCCACCGCCGCGTCCACGAAGCTGCGGTACATGTTGATGTTGCGGTACAGCACGTTGTACTGCGGGTCCTGGTGCGCGCCGTTGACGCCCTCCTCGGCAAAGAGCACCGCCATCTCGGGACCCGCCACGCCGCTCACATAGCTGTGGAAGTTGATCGGCCGCCCCACTTCGTCTTCGATCAGGTCGAGCGCGCGGCGCGACAGACGCAGCTGCTTGCGCGTGATCGCGATGCCGCCCACGCCTTCAGGCGTGCCCTCCAGCAGGCCGTCCATATGGCTCTGGCCGGCGGTGCGGATGACCATGATGTGGTCTGCACCGTGCCAGGCGGCCATACGCATGCGCCGGATGTCGTCTTCAGGCCTGCCCGAGGCGATCTCGGTGGTGATCACGCAGTCCGGCTGCGGGTCGATGTCCTCGAAGTAGTGCGCCGCCGGAAGCGGGACGCTCCGCGCGAGCGGCTCGGCCGTCTCGTGGTAGGTGAACTCGTAGTGCCGCTGCTCCGGCACGAGCGTGCGCCAGATCCAGCCACGCCGGCGCGGCCGGTAGTGCTCGAGTCCCTCGAGCAGTGACTCCACATCCAGCTTCACGCATGGATCGAGCGGGGGGTCGGCAAGAGGACGGCCGAAACGGGGGTCAGCGCTCACGTCGTCGGCCGGATACGGACGGTCCGCGTCGCACCCCGGGGCGTGCGTCTGCCGCTCGCTCATCGGACATCACCCCACGCCGCCTCGATGAGGTCCCAACCGTCGCCATCGGCCAGGCGCCGGGCGGCCGAGACGGCATCGGCGTCCCACGCACGCATCGCCACGAGCACAACGTGCCCCGCGCCGTGGCCAAGCAGGCCGCGCGTCTCGCACTCGGCCACGATCGCCGTGGCGGTCGGCGAGTCGACGCCCATCCGCATGAGCACGCTGCGTTCGATCGACGGCGAGGTGTGCGTCCGGGCGAGCTCCACCAGAGGGTCCACACACCGCTGCGCGAGCTCCCAGAACCGCGCCTCAAGCTCGGCGTCACTCAGCCCCTGCAGGTGCTCGCGTGCTTCGCGAAACGTGTCCTCGCGCGCCATGCATGCTCCTCACGTCGTCCGGCGTATGCAATCTGCCGCCATTCTGATGCAAGCATAGCGGTCGGACGAGCGGTTTCAAGGGGCGCTGGTGCTCGCTTGCCCTACCTCACTACTCGCCCTCGAGGAGTGCTTCGACCCGCACGCGCATCTCTCCTTCATCAAGTGGGCCGATGTGCGTGTCCACCAGGACTCCCCGCGCGTCGAAGAACAGCGACGTCGGAACGTACTGGAGACCGTACTCCACCACGAAGTCCCGGTTCTCGGGGCGGTCTGCAACGATGTCGGTGAACACGAGGCGTCCTTCGTATCCGGGCATGATGTCCGTGGCGACCGCCACGATCTCCACGCACGCGGGTCAGGTGCCGGTGTGAACGAGCACGTAGGCGGGTACGCCCGCATCGCGTGCCTCGGCAAGTACCGCGTACGGTCCGGTGCCGGACTGCGGCGCCGGCTCGTCTGCGGCGGGTCGGCCAACTGCCACCGCAACGAGCACGCCGATGGCGACCACCGCTCCCGCGGCAAGCAGCGCCTTGGTCCGTCCGCCCACGTCAGGCGCTCCAGCGCGCAAGCAGCGACTTCATCTCATCGAGTTTGGGCACGCGCCCGGAGAGCCGCACCTCGCCATCGACGACCAGACCGGGGGTAGCCATGATGCCGTACGCCATGATGTCCACGAGTTCCGTCACCTTCTCGACCGTCGCGTCCAGGCCGAGCTCATCAACGGCCGTGCGCGTGGTCTCTTCGAGCAGCGCGCACTTCCGACATCCCGTGCCGAGTACCTTGATCTCCATCGTTCGTGGATCCTCTCTTTCGATGCGCACCCTGATCACATGCCGACGATCGATGCGGCGACGGCCCGCAGCACCTCACGCTGTACGGTGTAGTACACCCAGGTCCCGTCCTTGCGTGCGGTCACGATACCGGCGTCACGAAGCACGCCCATATGGTGCGAGATCGTCGAGGCTACAAGGCCCAGGCGCTCGGACAGCTTGCACGCGCACACCTCATCGGTCCTGCAGCACGTCTTGGCCTCATCGCCGCTCCGTTCGAGCAAGAAGCGCACGATCTCCCGGCGCTGGGACGACGCAAGCGCCTTGAGTGCCGAGTCCAGCTGCTCCTCGGAGATGCGCTCAGCAACAACCACTGCCGCAACACCCTTTCGGCGTAGACCCGGCGCCACCATGGGAGACCGCGTCTTGTGCACGATCGCGCGCCATCGCAACGACCGCGTCGACATCGATCCCGTCGTGGCACGCCACCGTGCCGCCGACGAGCACCATCGGGAACCCCGCACGCTCGGCGATGATCACGTCGAGCGCCGCATGCCGCTCATCGCCCTCGAGTGCGTAGACATCGCTCACTCGTACGTCGGCCTCGATACACTCGGCCGCAAGACGCTCCCGTAGGACGTGGGCACGCCACGTCTCGGGCATGTCTCAAGCCGAACCCTCCGGGCCGACGAACTCGACCTCCTGACCGGGGTCGCAGAGCAGGTCGCCGCCTCAACCGCACCCGGCGCCGGTGACCAGGGTGACGGCGGCCCGCCCCGGATGCGCGGGCGCAAGCCCGGCAGCTGCCATGATCGCGGCTGTCACGGCCTCGCGGCTGAGCGCCTCGCTCACCACGCCGTCGATCTCGACCGCACGGCAGCACGTGGGCTCGCCGAGAAGATCGGCGCACGAGGGGCAGTCGTTTTCCGTGGCCGAGCCACCGAGCCACGCCTCGACCGGGCGGCCGTTCACGAGCACCTCGTTGGACCGGGCGATCTCACCCCGGCCGAGTTCCCGCTCGTGAAGCTCGACGACGATGCCCATCGGCGAGAGCAGGCCCGCCGCCTCGGCCACCGCGGTGCGTGTTGCGGCGCGCGTGTCACCACAACGCTCGCACGTCTCGCCGTCCTGAACGTAGAATCCGGCCTCGACCGTCACCCGTTGCGCACCGGAGCAGCACCCGCTCACATCCCACCTCCGCCTGCCGGACACACTCACTCACGCGCCCGGCATCGTGTATACTTCGATACCTATCGAAGCATACGATGACCACCCGATCCACACAACCCCGAGCGAGGATGCGATGACCGCGATCACCAACGTGTTCGGCTGGATGAACGACCATCTTCTCAAGATGGTCTGGCTGAACGACTCCGTCGGGTGGCTGGTCGAGAACGTGCTCGGCCTGTCGCTCCACGACCGACTCGGCGCGAGCATCCAGTTCTTCGTCTACGACGTGATCAAGATCTTCGTGCTGCTCTCGGCGCTCATCTTCACGATCTCCTACGTCCAGAGCTTCTTCCCTCCCGAGCGCACGCGGAAGATCCTCGGCAGGTTCCGCGGCATCGGCGCAAACACCGTCGGCGCGCTGCTCGGCACGGTCACGCCGTTCTGCTCGTGCTCCTCGATCCCGCTGTTCATCGGGTTCACCTCGGCGGGCCTGCCCGTCGGCGTCACGTTCTCGTTCCTGATCTCATCGCCACTGGTGGACCTCGCATCGGTGATCCTACTCGCGAGCATCTTCAACTGGAAGATCGCCGCCGCGTACGTGGTGGTGGGGATCGTCCTCGCGGTCATCGGCGGCTCGCTCATCAGCGCGTTCAAGCTCGAGCGCTATGTGGAGCCGTTCGTCTACGGCGCCACACTCACCGATGCCGAGCCAGCCGAGATGACCCGCCGCGACCGGATCGCGTTCGCCCGCGAGGCCACGGCCGACATCATCCGCCGGGTGTGGCTCTACGTGCTCATCGGCGTGGGCATCGGAGCGGTCATCCACGGCTGGATACCGGAGGCGTGGATCTCGGCTGTCCTGGGTGAGGGCAACGCGTTCTCGGTGGTGATCGCAACGCTCGCGGGCGTGCCGATGTACGCCGACATCTTCGGAACGCTCCCCATCGCCGAGGCGCTCGTCATGAAGGGCGTGGGCATCGGCACCGCGCTCGCGTTCATGATGGCTGTGACGGCGCTCTCGCTGCCTTCGCTCATCCTGCTCAAGAAGGTCGTCAAGACGCCGCTGCTCGCCGCCTTCTTCGCCATCGTCGTGGCCGGTATCCTTCTTATCGGCTACGGGTTCAACGCCGCCGGAGCGTGGTTCTTGTAGCGCGCCCGCGGCGGCGTCGGCCGCCCGTTCGTGGCGCCGCTACCCCGCCCGCAACTCGGCGATGATCTCCTCGATGGTGGCTGGCGACGTGTTCGTGTCCTCGGCGAGGAAGACGATGTCCTCGGGTGTCGGCACATACCCTTCCGGCGCGCGCGAGAGCGCGTT
Organism: Aeromicrobium sp.; assembly: GCA_015351705.1. Classification (GTDB taxonomy): domain Bacteria; phylum Actinomycetota; class Coriobacteriia; order Anaerosomatales; family Anaerosomataceae; genus JADIIM01. Next base: position 15,016 of record JADIIM010000045.1, read on the forward strand.
GCGCACGTAAGAACGGTGCATCCTGCCGAGGTCGAAGTCGACCGCACGGATCTGCTCGGGCCGCTCGGGGATGACGATGGCCGTGCCCGGCACATTGTCGGCCGGGTCGCCCGCGCGCACCTCAACGCCCTGCTCGCGCGCGAAGGCGAGCTGGCTCCAGTGGTGCTTGCCCGCACCGGTGTACTCGGTCTCCTGCACCACGACGGTAGCGTCGGCCGGCAGATCGCGCGCGAGCGACATCGCCGCGGCCATCGCGGTGTTGCCACTCGGCCCGCGCTCGAGTCCCTCGAGCTTGGCGAGCGCCTCGGTCACGTAGAAGACCTCGCCCTGCGTGACGGTGAGGTAGCGGTCCATGTACCGGAGCGACCGCGCCGCGTTGCGTGGCACGTCGGCGCGGTCCGGCCACGTCGCGAACGGCACACCGAAGCCGGTGTGGCCGGTGGTGAAGCTCTTGCGGTTGAAGTCGGTGTCACTCGCCATGTGCAGGCCCGAGAGGTCCACACTCGCGCTCACGATCTCGGTCGACGTCGCGCCGGCACGCTTCAGGCCTCGCGCGGTGCCGGTGGTGTTACCGCCGCCGGCGTGCGTGACCACCACGTGTGTGGGCGGCGCGCCGGTGAGCGCGCGCATCTCCTCGGCCAGCTCCGCGCCGAGCGTCTCGATCCCCGAGACGCCGAACGGTGAATACAGCGATGCCGAGAGGAACCCGGTCTCGTCGAGCAGCTCGAGCATGTGGAAGAACAGCTCCGGACCGACGGTCATCTGCACGACCTCTGCCCCGAACGCCTCGCACAGCCGCGACTTCTCCACGATCTCGGGCTGGCCGATGTGGCGCGAGTCGAACGTCTCCTGGCAGATGATGCACTTGAGCCCGGCGCGCGCGGCCTGGCTGGCCACGGCCGCGCCGTAGTTGCCCGACGTGGCGGCGATCACGCCCGCGTAGCCCTTCTTCGCGGCCACGTGGATGCTCATCGATGCGCGCCGGTCCTTGAACGAACCGGCCATGTTGGCGGCCTCGTCCTTGACGAAAATGCGCGCCCCGAACCCCGGCTCGGCGTAGGAGCGCACGAGGTCGGTGAGGTTACGCAGTTCGAGCAGCGGCGTGCCGCCCACGCCGGCGGCGCGCTGGATGCCGCGGATGTCGGCGAGCGAGTAGCCGTGCGCCGCCATCATCCCCTCGTAGTCGAACGCGATGGGGCCGCGCTCGAACTCGGCGTAGTCCATGCCGAGCGCGCGCACCATGATCTCGCCCTTGCGCGCCATGATCTGCTCGTAGCGGGTAGCCACGTCACTCACCCGCCTCGGGCGACGCCATGCCGCCGGCAACCGCGGCGGCCGCGGCGCGGTACGCCGCCACCCGTGCGCGAAGGTCGCGCCCGATGTGCACGATCTCGGCGGGCGGCGTGCCGAAGGTGTGCGTGTAGCCAGGTGAGATCGCCGAGAGGTGCCCGCTCACTACCCGGCCGGTCATCGTCTCGACCTCGATGGTGTCGCCGATCATCGCCTCGGAGCGCGCGTACCCTTTCACCCACACCCGGAGCGGCTGTGCCGCAGTGTCGGCGGGAAGCCCCACTGCCCGTTCAGCGACCTCAAGCAGCACCCGTTCTACCTCGACCCAGTCACCCGGCGAACACCGGACCGCATCGGTCATGTCGCACTCCTCACATCCGGGGCCCTCTTCAGGCGGCGCGACGGCACCGCACCCGGACCCGTACGGCTCGCGCAGCCTCTGCGCTCAGACGCTCGGCGACCAGAAGCGCGGGACCGGCAGGTCAGTCACGGTAAGGATACCCGCAGGTGCGTCCACGATCAGCGGGATGTAGTTGCCGGTCGAGGCGTACGTGCCGATGCCGCCGGGGATCTCGGGCGTGTTGGCCATGTGGATCTCGGGATCGCCGATGATCGTGATGTAGTCACCGGTCTCCACGCCCTCGAGGTGCGGGTGGATCTGCTGCGGGTGGACGAGCTCGATCTTGAGTTCGCCGTTGCTGTAGCCCCGTCCGATGTGACGACAGCCGCACACGTCGCCCGGCTCGACCTTCACATGCGGCGTTTCCCGCGGCACGTTGGTGATGATGGGCTCGCGCGTCTCCACGACCTCGTCGATCTCCCACCCGATCGCGTCGGCGATCAGTCCTATGGACTCAGGGAAGCCGATGTGCCCCACGATGGTGCCCTCGGCGACACCGCGCTCGAACTCCTCGACCGTGGTGCCCACGCCCTGGCTCTGCATGACGGTGGGGCCGAACGGCGAGAGGTCGTTGATGCGCTGGGCCTCGATGCGGTCGATCCTGAGGCACACCGAGCTCCACGCCACGATCAGCGCGTCGAGCATGAAGCCGGGGTTGATTCCCGTGCCGAGGATGGAGACGTCGTGCTCGACGGCCATGTCCTCGAACCGCTCCGCCCAGTCGGGATCGCTCGCCCACGGGTACGCCAGTGTCTCGGCGGTGCAGAGCACGTTGGCGCCTGCGCGGACCGCCGCCTCAACCTGATCGGAGACCTCATCGAGGTTGCTGCGCGTACAGATGCACACGACCTCGGGCTCGCGTGCCAGCACGGCCGCGGCATCCCCGGTCACGGGCACGTCGCATCGCCTGCCGAGCAGGTCGCCGACGGTCGAGCCCTGTCGTGCCGGGTCCGCATCGATCGCGCCCACGAGTTCGATCTGCCCGGGGCGGTCGAGGATGTAGTCGAGTAGGCCCTGACCCATCATGCCGGTGCCCCATACCGCGACCTTGATCATGCCGGCTCCTTCCGGGACATATGCAGAAGCGCATCACTTCGATGCAACTCTACCCCGAAAGCGGTCGGCGGCACAGAGGGTCAGCGCAGTGGTTCTACCCGCCGAGATAGGCGCGCTTGAGCTCGGGGTTGTCGAGCAGGTCCGCGGCCGTGCCCTCGATGACCACTCGGCCGCCCTGGAGAACGTACCCGCGATGGGCGATGGAAAGCGCCGCCGTGGCGTTCTGCTCGACCACGAACACCGCCACGCCCTGCTCGTTGACCTGCTGGATGAGATCGAAGTTCTGGTCTACGAGCGCGGGCGACAGACCCATCGACGGCTCGTCCATGCAGATGAGCTTCGGGCGGCTCATGAGCGCGCGCCCGAACGCGACCATCTGCTGCTCGCCGCCCGAGAGGGTGCCCGCGCGCTGCTTGCGGCGCTCGGCCAGCTTGGGGAAGAACTCGTAGACGCGCTCGAGGTCCTCGGCGATCCCGGCTGCATCGCTGCGCGTGTACGCGCCCATCTCAAGGTTCTCGAGCACGGTCAGGTGCGGGAACAGCCGGCGGTTCTCCGGCACGGTGGCCACGCCGCGCTTGATGCGCTCGGCCGTGCGCAGATTGTTGATGACCTCGCCCTCCCACACCACCTGGCCCTTGGCGGGTTTCACGATGCCGAGGATGGTCTTCATCGTCGTGGACTTGCCCGACGCGTTACCGCCGAGAAGGCACACGATCTCGCCAGGATGCACCTGGTAGTTCACACCCTTGAGAATCTGGATCCGTCCGTAGAAGGTCTGGACGTCCCGGAACTCAAGCAGTGGCGTCTGCTGCTGCTCGCTTGCCAAGGTAGGCCTCCACAACCTGCGGGTCGTTGGCGACTTCATCGTAGGAACCTTCGGCGATCTTCACGCCGTGGTCCATCGCGATCACGCGGTCGGACACGCCTTCGACGACGTGCATATCGTGCTCGATCATGAGGATCGTGTAGCCCTTTTCGCGCAGCATCTTGATCTGCTCCATGACCTCGTGCGACTCGGCGGGGTTCATGCCGGCCACCGGTTCGTCGAGCAGGAGCAACGCCGGGTCCGAGGCGAGTGCTCGCGCGATCTCGAGCCTCCGCCGGTTCGCGTACGAGAGAGAATACGCGGGCTGCGACTGACGGGGCCCGGAGAACCGTCCCGGGAACATGCCGAGGAGCTCCTGCGCCTTGTCGTACATGCGCTTCTCCTCCCGCCGCACGCTGGGAAGACGGAGCATCGAGGCGATGACACCGGCGTTGGTGATCGAGTGCATACCGACGAGGACGTTCTCGAGCACGCTCATGTTGGTGAACAGCCTGAGCGACTGGAACGTGCGCGAGATGCCCTTGTCGTGCACCTGGTCGGGCCGAAGTCCCGCCACGCTCTCGCCCTTGAGCAGGATGTCGCCGGCGTCCGGCTCGTACAGGCCGCTGATGACGTTGAACGTGGTTGTCTTACCCGAGCCGTTCGGCCCGATGATCGAGACGATCTCGCCCTCGTTGACGTCAAAGGAAAGGCCGTCAACGGCCTTCAGGCCACCGAAGCTCATGGACACGCCTTGCAGTTCGAGGATCGCGCCCACGGCTACACCTCCAGGTCCTTCTCGCCCTCTTCGAGATCGAAGAGGGACTGCCGGGTCTTCTCAAGCTCGCGGGGATCGACCTCGCGTGCCTCGCGACGCCAGAGCTTGTCGGGCAGCAGGCCTTCGGGCCTGAAGATCACCATCACGACGATGAGGATGCCGAAGATGAGCATCCGGTAGACCTCGAAATCGCTCCGTGCGGCGCCGGCGGCCTGCCGGATGATCTGCGGCAGCGCCTGCAGCACGATCGCGCCGATGATCACGCCGGGGATCGACCCCATGCCACCGAGGACGACCATGCAGACGACGATGACCGACTGCATGAAGAGGAACGACTCGGGGCTGATGACGTTGCTGTAGTAAGCGAAGAGCGAGCCGGCGAACCCGGCGATACCGGCCGAGAGCACCACAGACAGCAGCTTGGCGCGCGAGGCGGTGATGCCGGTGGCGACGGCCGCGAGCTCGTCCTCGCGCAGCGCGTTCCATGCGCGGCCGACACGCGAGTTCTTCAGGTTCGAGAGCAGCACGGACGTGACGATGACGCACGCCAGCACGAGGTAGTAGTACTCGATCGGCTTGTCGACCACGAGCCACGCTGCGGCGCCGCTCGAACCGGCCGCTTCGAGCGCTTCGGCGCCGAGCAGTCGCGGCGGGTAGATGCCGGTGATGCCGTTCGGTCCGTTGGTGAGGCCCTGCAGGTTCACGATGGTCAGGCGCACGATCTCACCGAAGGCGAGCGTGACGATCGCGAGGTAGTCGCCGCGAAGACGCAGTGTCGGCAGCCCGATGACGAAGCCGGCGACCATCGCGATGAGCGTGCTCAACACCACCACCGCCAGGAACGGCCACTGCAGCTCGAACTTCGGCGACGACAGCAGCGCCGTCGTATACGCACCGAACGCGAAGAACGCGATGTAGCCCAGGTTGAGCAGACCGGTCTCGCCCATGACGATGTTCAGGCCGAGCGAGAGCATCACGAACAGCAACGAGACGACGCCCACCCGCAGCCAGGCGGTCTCGACGACGCCGGCGACGTTGAGAAGCGGGAACACCGCGGCGATCGCGAAGCCGATGACGGCGTACACACCGCGCGGCACACGTCCGGCCGCGGTCTGGATGGCACCTGTGATCTCGGCGAGTCTCATCGGCTACACCTTCTCCGTGATGGCTTCGCCGAGGATGCCCGACGGCCGGAACATGAGGATCACCATCAGCACCACGAACGCGATGACCGGCTGCCAGCGCGTGTCGATGCGCGCGCTGCTGTTGGCGAACATCACCGCGGCGACCACGGCGAGGAAGATGTTGCCCGCCATGAGCCGCACCGCGTGCTGCGCCGAGACCGAGAGCAGCGCGTCGGTGCGCTCGGCAAGCAAGGTCTTCACGCCGTGGTACGGCGTCAGGCGATACACGTTGACGATCGCGCGCTCGTACTCCGGCGTGCGACGGTCCTCGGCGATGTGCACCAGGCGCTGCCGCGGCACGCGGACCATCTGCACGTACAGGCCGAGGATCACACCGGCGACCACGAACCACGCCATGAAGCCGAGGTCCACGCTCACGCCGTACGTCTCGGTCATGCCGAGCACGATGGCGCCCACGACCGCGCCGGGGATGTTGCCGATGCCGCCCAGGACCGCGGCGGTGAACGCCTTCAGGCCGTAGAGGAAGCCCGCGTCGAACTTCATCGAGCCGTAGTACATGATGACGAGCAGCCCGCCGATGCCGGCAAGCGCCGAGCCGACGACGAACGTGAACGCGATGGTCTTGTTGGTGTCGATGCCCATCATCTCGGCGGCCTCGGCGTCCTGTGACGTCGCCCGCATGGCCTTGCCGATCCGCGTGGAGCGCACCAGGTAGGTGAGCCCGGCCATCAGCACGGCAGAGACCACGATGATGATCAGCGCGAGCACCCGGATGCGGATGCCGAACACGTCGAGGGATGCCGAGCTGATCGTGAGCGTGGGCATGGCCACCGGCTTGGGGCCGAAGATGATGATGATCAGCTGCTGCAGCACGATCGACACACCGATGGCCGAGAGCAGCGGGATGATCCTCGCGCGGCCCCTGAGCGGCCGGTAGGCTATGCGCTCGATGAGGAAGCCGACCGTCATCGGCACCAGGACCGCGGCGAGAGCAGCGATGACGAGGCATCCGGCGATGACGAGCGGGGACATCGAGTCGTTCACGCCCAGCGTCAGCAGGGTGAACGCCGAGACGTACCCGCCCACGGTGAACACCTCACCATGCGCGAAGTTGATGAACTTGAGCACGCCGTACACCATCGTATAGCCGAGGGCGATTAGCGCGTAGATCATGCCGACGGTCAGACCGCCGATCGTCACGCTGACTACATGGTCCAGACTCACCTGTGGCTCCTCGCCGAGTGTCGTTCATCGGGGCTGCACGCAGATGCTTCCGTGCATTCTGCACTATCCAGGGGCGTAACGCACGCGGGAGGCGCAGGATACATCTCCTGCGCCTCCCGATTCAACCCAGTGCGTGCAGGCCTATGGTCTGCTGCTACTTGGCGGAGACGAACGCTCCACCCTCGACGACGTACCGCGGCACGTTCTCCGGCGTGAGGCCGGCGACCACGACGTCACCGCGCGCGACCGGGCCGTCAGCGGCCGACGCGAAGCCGAAGGTGCCGGTGACACCCTCGTACTCGATCGACTGCAGGGCCTCGATGATCGCCTCGGTATCGAGCGAACCGGCCTGCTTGATGGCCGCGATCAGAACACCGAACGCGTCGTAGTTGTTCTGGGCGTACGGGCCGACGTCCTCACCGTACTTCTCCTCGTACTTGGCAGCGAACGCGGCGTAGCCGGGCTGCTGCTCCTCGGGGAAGCCGCCGAACGTGGCGTAGATGCCCTCGGCGTTGGCCTCGCCACCGGCCTGAGCGACAAGCTCGGCCGAGCGGATGCCGTCGCCACCCATGAAGATGACGTCACCAAGACCGGCTTCGACCATCTGCTTGCGCATGAGGCCGGCCTCCGGGTGGTAACCCGTGAAGATGAGCGCGTCAGGACCGAACTCCTTGACGTTGGCCACCTGGGCCGAGAAGTCCTGGTCGCCCGACTGGCAGTTCTGGCGCAGCGTCTCGACGCCGGCGTCCTTGAGCGTCTGCTCGGCGACGTCGGCAAGGCCGACCGCGTAGGCGCCGTTGTCGTCCATCAGGACGACCTTCTCAGCACCGAGCTCCATCGCCCACACCGCGAGAGCCTCGCCCTGGATGGCGTCGTTCCAGCAGGTGCGGTAGAACGTGTCGAACCCGTCGGCGTTGGCCGCCGGACCGGTGACCGAACCGCTGATCTGCGGGATGCGGTTCTCGGCGTAGATCGGGATCGCCGAGAGGGTGGCGCCGGTGGTCAGGCTGCCGATCACGCCGACAACGCCTTCGTCCACCATCGTCTGAGCGACGACGGCCGACTCGGCCGGCTCGGCCTTGTCGTCAAGGACGACGAGCTCGACCTGGTAGGTCGTGCCGTCCATCTCGAACGTGCCGAAGTCCTCGAGTGCGAGCTCGACGCCGTTCTTGGCAGCGGCACCGTAGTCCGGCAGCGGCCCGGTCAGAGCGGTCTGCACACCGATCTTGATCGTCTCGGTGGCGCCGGTCTCACCGCCGGCCTCGCCATCGGTCTCGCCGTCATCGCTCGCACAACCGGTCACACCGAACATGCCGAGTGCAAGAACGATGGCGAGGCCGAGTGCGAGGAACTTGCGTGTCCTCTCCTGCACCATGCCCAACCCCCTTACTACGCGATAGCGGCTGCTATCTGATTGGTAGGGCATTCTAGCGCACACCGTGCACAGGAATCCATAGTTCATGCAGAGTGAATGGATTCACATGGTACCGCCATGCATTCGCGGACGTTTGGAGGTGCGCCGGCTGATGCGACCAGAGCACGGAACACGAGCCGCGTACGGCCCCCAGAGCGCCGCCGCGGTGCGCAGTATGTCGCTATCGAGCCCGGATGTCGGACCGGTGCGGAATGGAGTCCATCGCCCCCCGCCTGCCCACGGCAACTGACGCCGCGAGCACCGCCCACCGCGTCGCCTCAACGGCATCGGCGCCGTCGAGGAGCGCATCGACGAGCGCTGCGCAGAACGTGTCCCCGGCCGCGGTCGCATCGACAGCATCCACGGGGACTGCCGCCACATGCACGGCCGTGCCGTCGGGCACGACAAGTGCGCCCTCTTCGCCGAGGGTGACGATCACCGTATCCGGACCCCTGAGCGAGCGTGCCATCCGCTCAAGTGTGGCGATGTCCTCGGTGCCGGGCTGCCCGGCCAATCCGGCAAGCTCATGCCGGTTCGGGACGAGGACGTCGACTGCGACGAGCACCTCGGCGGGCAGCGGTCTGGCCGGCGCAGGATTCAGCACGAAAACGCCCCCGCAGAGCTCCGCGGCGCGTGCGACCACCCCAGAAGGCACCTCCTGTTGTGCCAGCACACAGCGAGCCCCTCGCAGACGATCGGCGATGGCATCCATGTCCGACGGCGTAAGCGCTCCGTTTGCCCCTGGAGCCACGACAATCGTGCTCTCGCCCCCGGGCTCGACGAACACGAAGGCCTGGCCCGTGGGGGACTCCGACCGGTGTACACCGGCGACGTCGACGCCTTCGCCCTCCAGTACCTCGAGCATCCACGCTCCGTCCGCGTCACTGCCCACAGCGCCCACAATGCCGACGCTGCGACCGAGACGGGCGAGCGCAACGGCTTGGTTGGCGCCCTTGCCGCCCGGTCCCCTGTGCACGGCCCCGCCGAGCAGGGTCGCGCCGCGCTGCAGCGCCTCGGGCACCTCGACCGCCCGGTCGACGTTGATGCTGCCGACGACGATGACCTCATCCATAGCTCGCGATAGCTCCGATCATGAGGTCCCAGAACCGCTCCACGTCGAGCGTCATGGCGACGTGCGCGTTGTCGGGTTCCCCAGTGAGATGGTGCAGGTCCACACATGTCGCCCCGCTGGTGAACCGCCCGTGTGTCTCGATCGCGACCGGCGCCTCGACGCACTCGACCAGCGACGAATCGATCACGCGTGCAACGGCCACCGGATCGTGCAACGGCGGCGATGTGAACCCCCACGTGCGCAGATAGCTCGCCGAGAAGTACGTCAGCAGCTCCACGCAGAGATCACCCATCGGCGTGCCGAGCGCGCGGATACGGTCGACGACATCCGGCGTCGCGAGCGCCTGGTGCGTGATGTTGAGTCCGCACATGGTCACCGGCAGACCCGACCGGAACACGATATCCGCGGCCTCGGGGTCGACTCTGATGTTGAACTCCGCGTACGGGGTGTCGTTACCACGCTCCGTGGAGCCGCCCATGAGCACGATCTCGCGGATGTTCTCCTTGAGCTCCGGATGAGCCTGGAGCACCAGTGCAATATTGGTGAGAGGCCCCGTCGGAACCAGCGTAACCGGCTCCGGATGCTCCCGCAGCAGGCGCACGATCAGATCGTGGGCACTCTCGGCGGCCTCGGGCACCGTGGGCTCGGCGAACGCCGGACCGTCGAGCCCCGAGATCCCATGGACGTACTCACCGATGTGGAGCGAGCCCAGCAGCGGGCCCCGGGCGCCGGTTGCGATCGGCACGTCGACGATACCGGCGACCGAGCACATCCTGCGAGCGTTCAGCGTGCACTTCTCGACGGTCTGGTTACCGCCGCAGGTGGTGATGGCAAGCAGCTCGACGGCAGGATGTGACGCGGCAAGCAGAATGGCCAGAGCATCATCGTGCCCGGGGTCGCAGTCCAGGATGAGTGGAGTCGCCACCAGCCTCACTCCCCCGAAAGCCAGCGCATGAGCTGACCGAACAGACGCCCGTACCCAGACCATGCGACGAAGTCGGCGGGGCACCAGTGCGGTCCGATGTCCGAGGCCCACACCGCGGTGCGGCCCGCGCCGACGGAGCGCACGGCAAGGAGTGGGTCGTCGCCCACCCGTGCAAGAAGCTGTGCGTCATCTTTCAGGCCGAAGCGGTTATAGCCGAGCAGCGTCGGCCACGCGCCATCCACGCCGGACAGCACCGGATGCGTCGCGTCGACCACGACCGGCCCGGCCCCCTCTGGAGTCTCGACGCGATCGTCCCACGGGTCGATCACCGAGGGCAGCACGTCGTCTACAGGAGTACGCCGGTACATCGCCTTGCCCCCGAATCCCTGGAAGCTCATGTAACCACCGGCCATCAGTAGCCCGCCACCGGCGTGAACCCACTCGGCCAGAACCTTGAGGCGATTGACCGTCCGCTTCCCTCGAAGCCACGTGTCCGGGTGCAGCAGGATACTGTCGGCACCGATGTCGGAAAGCACCACCACGTCGTAGGCGTCGAACGCGTCAGCGGACGCCGGGAAGCCCTCGGGGACGTCGTGTGCGGGCATGTGGATGACCTCGATACCCTCGGCGGTGAGCGCATCCCTGAGCGGCCCGATGCCTGTCTCGAAGACGACCGAGCCGAAGCTGTCGAAGCCTTTGAAGTGAGTTGACTCGCTGACCCACGACTCACCCGCCACCAGTACGCGCGCCATCATGCTCTCCCTTCTGCAGCGGTCTCGAAGACCGCACGCGGATTGTCTGTCAGCAGGCGGAGCACGACGTCTCTTCCTACACCGTGCCGCTCCAGTCGGTCGGCGAACCCGGTGAGCACGTGTGCGTAGCCGAACCCACCGTACGTCCGCAACAGGGTCTTGACGAAGACATCGTGCGACAGCAGCAGCCTGTCCCCGTAGCCATCTTCGAGCAACCGCGCGATCGCCGTTGCGTTCTCTTCGTCGCTCGGACTCTGCCCTTCGCCGGGGTAGTAGAACTCCATGCCGAGCATGTCGTACTCGATCCACGCACCCCGGTCGGCAAGCGTGCGCTGATACTCGCGGTCACCGTGACTCGGGTTCATGTGGCACAGGACGGTGGCCCCGAGCAGCCCCCCCTCCTCTTCGACGATATCCAGGACGCGGTGCCCATGGCGCTTCCACCCGGGAAGGTGCACGGATAACGGCACCGCGGTGGCCCGCTGTGCCCTCGCCGCTGCGCGGAGAGAGTGCTCCTCAGCCGGTGTGAAGTGCGGCCCCACGCCGATCTCTCCGATGACACCCGCGTGCACCCCATCCACGCCGTCGAGAACATCGGCGATGATGAGGGCGGCCACGGCATCGATGTCCATCTCCGCAAGACCGACGGGGTGTGAACGCTCGAGATAGAAGCCACACCCCATCACGATGTTCAGACCGGAGCCGCGTGCGATCTCTACAAGACCCTGCGGGCTACGGCCCGATCCCTGCGGTGTCACATCCAAGACCGTACATCCGCCGACCCGGGCGAACTGCTGCAGTTCAGCCTCGGCGACGATCAGGCTGTCCAGCCGCGTGTTGTCCTGAGAAAGATACGGGTCATTCCGTAGTCTGCCGAGATGGCGCATCGCCACCGGGGAGACCGCGATCTCCTCGCCCTCCGTGTCCCCTGCTTCGGGCTCGTGGAACGCGCTCTCGCCGTTCAAGAGCACATGCTCGTGGAAGAGCGTCGGACCCAGGTCCGCCGAGTCGATCTCGCCGAGAACGGTGCGAACGCGCGCCATCAGCGCATCACGGACCCGAACCGTGTGAAGAGCCGGGTGTTCACGAAGATTGCGAGCAAGAGGATAGCCCCCTGGACGATCTGCACGTAGAAGGGCGAGACGTGCGAGAGCACGAGTCCGTTGGCTATCACGCCGAGTACGAGCGCGCCAAGCACGGTACCCAACATCGTGCCACGCCCGCCGAGCAGACTGGTACCACCGAGCACGACTGCCGTGATGACCTCGAGCTCGAAGCCCACGCCGGCGTTCGAGGAGCCCGACGCGAGTCGCGCGGCCACCAGGATCCCGGCCACAGACGCGGCGAGACTCGACATGACGAACACCGTCATACCCACGACCCTGGTGTTCACACCCGTACGGCGCAGCGACTCCTGATTGCTGCCGAGACCGACGACGTAGCGCCCGAACGGCGTCTTGGTGAACGCGAACCACCCCAGCAGCACGACCACCGCCGCGATGACGACGGGGACGGGCACCCCGCCGAGCCGCCCCTGGCCCAATGCGGTGACCCACGCGGTGCCAGGGATGGGTGTGGAATAGCCCTGGGTGATGAGCAGTGCCGCACCGCGCACGATCGAGAGCGTGGCGAGCGTGACGATGAAAGGTGGCAGTCCCTGGTAGGCGGTGAACCATCCGTTCACGAAACCGACCACGATGCCCAGGCCGAGAACAAGTGCCAGGGCGAGTGTCGGATCCATCCCACCGTTCGTCCAGATGGCGAGCAGCGAGCCCGCCAGTGCGACCATCGAGCCCACCGACAAATCGATTCCCGAGGTGGTGATCACGTACGTCATGGTGACCGCTACGATCATCGTGGGGGCGATCTGCCGGAGCATGTTCAAGATATTGCCGACGGTCAGGAACGCGTCCGCGGTCGCACTGAAGTAGGTGAACAGGACGATCAGCACCGCCGAGGCAGCGAGCGTGAGCACATGCCGGGACATCCACGCCTTGACCGCCGAAGTCCTGTCGGTACTAGTGATGGGGGCGTGACCCTGTTCACTCATCGGTCGTGCCCCCGTCCCACGATCTCGCTCACGAGTTCCTCCAGTGTGGCCTTCCCGGCATCGAGTTCTGCGCACATCGTCCCTTCGTACATGACGCACAGCCGGTCACAGACGGTGAACAGGTCCTGAAGGCGGTGGGTGATGAGGATGACGCTCACACCACGTGCAGCGACTGTTCGGATGAGCTCGAGGACGGTCTCGACCTCAGAGACGGCAAGCGCGGCCGTAGGCTCGTCGAGGATGAGGAGGCGCGGCTCGAAGTTCACCGCGCGAGCGATGGCCACCGCCTGACGCTGGCCTCCCGACAGGTTGCGCACGGGGAGGTCCGTGTACGGGATGCGGATCTTGAGCGAGTCGAGCAGTCTGCGTGCCTCCTCATGCATCCGCTTCTTGTCGAGCATGATGCCGCCCAATGCCCGCGGCTCCCTGCCCAAGAAGATGTTGCCGGCGACATCGATGTCATCGCACAGCGCAAGGTCCTGATAGACCATCTCGATACCGACCGACTGCGCGTCGCGAGGCGTTGAGAACGCCATGCGCTCGCCGTCGATCCAGATCTCGCCTTCATCGGGGATGTACGCCCCGGACAGCACCTTCATCAAAGTCGACTTGCCAGCGGCGTTATCACCAACCAGGCCGACGACCTCTCCGGGAGCAACGCGAAGCGTGACACCCTGTAGTGCTTCAACCATCCCGAACCGCTTGCGAACGTCCTTGAGGACGACCCGGTCCGGTGTCCGCACGGCAGCCGCCATCACATCATCCACGTCGCACCCCTTGTATCGAACAGAGACCGTGCGCGCCGAGGCACCCTCGCGCGGGACGACCCGCGCGAGGGTGCCGGTCGGCAACACCCTACTTGAAGATCTCCCGGTACGGATCGACGTTGTCCTTGGTGACGATGGTGATCGGCACGTCGATGAAGGCCTCTACGGTGCCGCCCTCCGCTAGAGTCTTGCACGCCTTGACGGCTTCATATCCCTCAGTCTTCGGATCCTGTTGCACGACACCGAGCACGAAGCCATCGTCGATGCCGCGAATGACCTCAGCGGTGAGGTCCCACCCGAACAGCTTCACAGACGTGCCTCTGTTCTGCGAGCGCACCGCAGCCACGGCGCCGACCATCTGCGGCTCACCGGTGGCGTACATGATCGCAGTGTCCGCCTGCGCGGTGAACAGGTTCTCGGCCGCGGCCATGGCGGCCTCCTGACGGTTCTGGCCATCGACGGTCTGTGTGATGGTCGCGCCAGCAGCCTCCACGACTTCGATGAACGCGTCCTTACGCAGGTTCTGGATGAACGAGTTGAGCGCGCCCAGCACGCCGATGTTCTTGGGCTCGACGTTGTTCTCGGTCATGTACTCGACGACGAACTCACCGATCTCCGCGCCAGCCGCAGCGTTGTCCACGCCGACCTGGACCGATACGGCCGGGTCCTCGACGACCGCATCGACCGCAACGATCTTCACGCCCGCGTCGGCAGCTTCACGGATGGCAGGCTTAACGCCCTCCACGTCGATGGCCACGACGATGATCGCATCGAAGTCCTGCGTCACGAAGTTGGTGATGGCCTCGTTCTGCTTGGCCGGATCGTCGTTCGCGTTGAAGATGGTCAGGTCCACGCCGAGTTCATCGGCTGCCTCCTGCGCGCCTTCGTTCATCTGGTTGAAGAAGATGGCCTGCTGGTTGATCTGGACAAGGCCTACCTTGATCGCCTCGCCCGTGGCACCATCATCAGGGGGCGTCGTATCCCCGTCATCACTCTGTGTACAGCCGACGGCGCCCAGCACGAGCATCGCAACGATGCTCAACGCTGCTACGAGCCTCCAACCCCTACGTCTTGCCATGGCAAACTCCCTCCGCAACGCGCCCGTGGGTAAACGTTTACCCCTTACCGTCAATCATTGTTTATGCGCAACCCTACGTCAATATCGGACTGCCCGACGCCCGACTCTTCGCACAATCGGGTAATCGTTTGCGAGACCCCTCGTAACATCTTCGTTCCCCGCGTAGACTGTTCTCAAGCCGACATCCCAGGACGGAGGAGCCGATGGCGGTCACCATTCGCGACGTGGCCGAGCATGCGGGTGTCTCGGTAGCTACCGCCTCACGCGTGCTCACCGGAAGCCGCAACGTATCGCCCGTGCTCGCTCAGCGCGTCAACGATGCCGCGCGGGCGCTCGGCTACCGTCACAACGCGGTTGCCAGCGCCTTGCGCCGTGGCCGCACCAACACGGTAGGGATGATCGTTCCGGAGATCGAGAATCCGTTCTTCCCGGCAATCGTCGAGGCAGTTGAGCGGCGGCTCCAGGGCTCGGGCAGGGACCTGTTCCTGTGTGACGCGCAACAGGACGTGGCCATCGAACGCCACCGTGCTCGCGCTCTGGCGAACCGGCAGGTGGACGGACTGATAATCGTGCCGGTCTCGTCGACAGCGAGCCGCGCCACGCTCGTCGAGGTGACAGAGCGAACGCCGGTCGTTCAGGTCGACCGGTACGTACAGGAGTATCCAGCCGATTGGGTGGGCGTGGACGATCAGCATGGCATCAGCCTGGCGGTCGAACACGTCATGGCGCTGGGCGCCACGCGGGTCGCGTTCGTCAGCGCAGCACTCGAGAGTTCGTCGGCACAGGCACGGCACGCCGGCTTCGAACGCATGATCGAGCGGAACGGCCTTCCGCACGACACCCCGCGCCTGCTCGGGACCTTCCGGGCCGAGTGGGGCCGCGCGGCTGCGATCGAGCTGCTTGCGCATCCGCCGATGCCCGACGCGGTCGTCTGTGGCAACGACGAGATCGCCGTGGGCGTCCTCGGGGAGTTCCGTCGTAAACGTGTGCGCGTCCCGGAGGACGTTCTCGTCACCGGATTCGACGACATCCGCTTCGCCCAGCTCGCCGACCCGCCACTCACCACTGTCCGACAGCCGGGGGACCAGCTCGCTGCCGAGTGCATACGCTTGCTGGACGCACGGATGGCCGACCGCGACACACCGATCCAACGTGTGGCGATTGCGCCATCTCTCGTGATCCGGGAGTCCACCGGAGGCAGTTCGTGACCGACGTCATCGCTCTCGCGCAGGAACTCGTCCGCATGGACACCGCAGGCGTCGGCGAACAGGTCGCCGCCGAACACATCGGGAGGATTCTCGCGCGCGCCGGCGCCGACGTGGAGCTCGTGCCGTACGCACCCGGGCGGGCGCACCTGCTCGCCTCGGCAGGCGACACCCGTGACGCCCCTCTGGTGCTCTCCGGCCACCTCGACACTGTACCGCCCGGTGACGCACCTTGGGCGATCGATCCGCTCGGCGGGGAGCTGCGCGACGGCTTCCTCACCGGGCGCGGCTCGGCGGACATGAAGTCGGGTGTGGCCGCGCTCGTCACTGCATGCGTGCGCCGTCTGTCGCGGGGCACGCCCTCACGGGGGATCCAACTCGTGCTGACGGCCGCCGAGGAGACCGGCTGTGAGGGATCTCGGCACCTGGTGTCAGTCCGGAGCATGCCAACTGGCGGTCCGTTGCTCGTGGCCGAGCCGACCGACTGCCGCATCGCCACCGGCCACAAGGGCGTCCTCTGGCTTCAGATACGCGCTGAGGGACGATCAGCGCACGGATCGCGCCCCGACCTCGGCCTAAATGCGATCGTGCCTCTGGCGCGACTAGTCACCGCACTTCATGACCACGGACTCCCCGGCGACCATGCAGTCATGGGGTCGGTCACCGTCAATGTCGGAATGATCACCGGGGGGACCCGGATGAACGTGGTGCCGGACTCAGCGACCATGGCCGTGGACATCCGGACGGTGCCCGGATCAGACACGGAGGAACTGATCGCACGAATACGGGAACTCAGTGGCGCCGATCTTCTCATCGAGGTCGTCGAGGACCTTCGGCCCGTGTATTCGTCACCGGAGGCGCCGCTCGCCCGGTCCGTCACGGCCGCCCTCGAGTCCGTGACCGGCTCGGCACCCTCATCCCCTCCGCTCACGTACTTCACCGATGCTGCGATACTGGCCGGAGCGCTCTCGTGCAGCGAGACCGTGCTGATGGGGCCCGGGGATCCCGCTGCGGCACATAGCAGCGATGAACGCTGCGCGTTGGAGCAGATCGAGCGCGCCACCGATGTGTACGAGGCCGTGCTCGATTCCTGGTGCTGACCTCAGGACGCGCCCACGCTGCGGCGAGCGGGTGTTCCGGCATGCGCCCCGGCCCGAGAGCGGCTATCATCGGCGCATCGCGCTTCGCCCCGACGCCACGATGAGGCCGCCCCACCGATGACGCCCACCACGCCAGATCCGACCGCCGACACCATGCCCACGCCGCCGTCCGCCGGGCCGGAAGCCGCCCGCGCAACCGGTGTGCGCGTGTGGCTTCTCGCCATCCGGCCCAAGACGCTTCCCGCGGCCGCGGCGAGCGTGGTCGTCGGGACGGCGCTCGCCGCCTACGACGGCGGCTTCTCACTCGGGCCGGCGCTGGTGGCGCTGACGATCGCGCTCCTGCTCCAGGTGGGCAGCAACCTTGCCAACGACGTCTACGACGACGAACGTGGCGCCGACACCGACGATCGGCTCGGGCCCACGCGGGTCACGAGCGCCGGGCTGCTCTCACGCGGACAGGTCAAGCGCGGCATGGCCGTGGTCTTCGCGCTCGCCTTCGCGCTCGGCCTGTACCTCACCTGGGTGCGCGGCCCGCTCGTGCTCGTCATCGGCGTGGCAGCCATCGTGGCGGCCATCGCCTACACCGGCGGTCCATACCCGCTCGGCTATCACGGCCTCGGCGAGGTGTTCGTGTTCCTGTTCTTCGGCGTGACCTCGGTCGTGGGGACCTACTGGGTGCAGACCGGCACGACCACGCCGGTGGTGTGGCTGATGTCGGTACCCGTCGGCCTCTTGATCGTGGCGATCATCGTGGTGAACAACCTGCGCGACATCGAACAGGACGCGGCGGTGGGCAAGCGCACCGTCGCCGTGCGCATCGGCGTCCGCGCCACCAAGGCCGAGTACGCCGCGTGCGTGGCGTTCGCGTACGTGGTCGTCGGCGCGGCGGCACTCGCTGAAGCCGTGCCGGTCGCCGCGATGCTCAGCTGGGCGTCGCTGCCGCTCGCCTACCTGACGGTGCGGTCCGTCTTCACGGAGACCGGCCGCGCGCTCAACCGGTCGCTCGCCGGCACCGGTCAGGTCACGCTCGCGTTCAGCGTCCTGTTCGCGATCGGCCTGCTGCTCGCACGCCCCGCCTGAGGCGCTCTATCCGCCGAGGAGGTCCGCGGGCGTGACCGTGGTGGTCAGGTATCCCTTGGCCGTCATCCAGTCGAGGACCGGCTGGATGAGCGCCGCATCGGGCGCCTCGGCGAGCGGGTAGTCGCTCACGGCGTACGTCTGAGCGATCACCTCGGGCAGGTTCGCCTTCTCCACGAGCACCGGGCGGAACGCATCCGGGTCGGCGTTGATCTCGGTTACCGCCGCGTCCCATGCGGCGAGCAGGCGCTCGAGCGCGGCGGCGCCCTCCGGCGACTCCGTGTATGTCTTGCTCACGCACAGGACGCTCTGGGAGAGATTCTCGCCCGCGAGCGTATCGTCGCCGCCGGCGACCACCGTGGCTCCCTGCAGCTCGGCGAGGGTGACGAACGGCTCAGGGAGCGACGCCGCGGCGAGCGTGCCCTCCATCAGCAGCTGGAAGCGGACCGGCATCTTGCCGACCTCCTCCTTGACGATGTCGGCCTCGTCCACGCCGGCCTTCTCCATCAGGCGGTCCAGGACGTACTCGGTGATGGTCGGCGAGGCGGTGCCCACCGGCACGCCCGCGAGGTCGGTCATCGACGCGACGTCCGAGCCCGGAGCGGCGACCACCGCGAAGCGTCCCTGCGCGGCGTCAGCGCCGAGCATGATCATCGGCACCACGACCGGCGTGCCCGACGCGTGGAGGTTCGCCGCCACGATCAGGTCGGTCATGAGCGCGTCCACGGAGCCGGAGACGAATGCCGTCTGGCACTCCAGCGCACTCTGGAAGGTCACGATCTCCACTTCGCCGAGACCGGCCTCGGCGAAGAAGCCCTCCTGCTCGGCCACCCACAGCGGAAGCGAGTCCTGCGTGGCGAGCGTGCCGATCACGATCGGCGCGGGCTCCACGGTGGCATCAGGGCCCGGAGCGGCCGGCTCGTCTGAAGGCGAGCAGCCGACGGCAAGAGCGCCGATGGCGAGAACGAGCGCAAGTGCAGATGCGAGAACGCGTCCGTGACGTCGCATGAGTGGGTCTCCTCCAACGCTGTCCGATGCGAAGAATGCGTGCAGTGTAGCACCGGACGCGTGTGAGTGAGAGCGGGAGATCAGTGGATGCGGTCTCCGCTGAGCGGCGCCGAGGTCCACAGGCCCACATCCCCGGCCGGGAGCTGCTGCAGGTTGTTCATGTCGTAGCGCCCACGATCGAGGTCGTATGTGTCGTAGAAGCCGTTCGGCACCTCGTAGACCTCGTTCGTGTCCGGGTCGTAGACGCGCTCATTGCCGAGCATCGCATCGCTCCACTGCTGGAGCGCGATGTCCGACGAAGGCTCGCTCGCCTGGTAGCTTCGCGCCACCATCTCCGAGGTCTCCCGCAGTGTCTGTCCCGCGCGCATGATGCCCGCGAAGTTCTCCCTGCCCTGCGCGAGCCCCTCCTGCACGTACGCCTCGCTGAACTGGAAGCTGCCGCAAGCGGCGAGCAGGTCATCAGCCAGCTCGGGGAACTCGGGCACGGGCGCCATGACGCCCACGACCATGCCGGCGATACCCGTGCCGCCACCAGGGCCGTTCATGAACGGCATGAACTCGGCGACGGTGGCCATGAACTGCCCCTGGCACGGGGTCGCACCGTCCAGGAACGTCGCGTGGATGATGTCGGTCTGGCCGATGGGCAGCGCCGAGGACGCCGGCGTGACCGAGACCGCGTCGAAGCCGTCGAGTGGCGGAAGCCCGGGCATGTACGCCTGCGCGCCCTGCGAAGCGACGATCCCGCTGAAGTTGCGGAAGAGCTCGAGCGGGGTGAGCGGCGAGACCACGGGCATGTCGTGCCACTCCACCGGGAAGCCGCTGGCGGCCATGTACTGGCGGTCGATCTCCTTCTGCTGCGCGCTGGCGTAGAACGGCACGATCTCCCCGATGTAGAAGATCCGGCGCGACGGGCTCTGCGGGTCCCACATCATGTAGCCGAAGCCTCCGTACGCCCCGCCGGTCACGATCTCCCAGCCCACCGGCTTGAGCAGCGTGAAGTACCCACCGTCGTAGGGCTCGAGTTCGAGCGAGAGCTCGGCACGGGGGACCGGTGCCTCACGCGGCGCACCGCCGGGCATGTCTCCGGCCGGCGGCACCGGTCCACGCGGCCCGACTCCGGAAAGCCCGCAGCCGGTCAACGCCACCGACATCGCCAGCACCACCGCCGCAGCGCGCAGACCGCACCTCACCCGCATCGCTCCTCCTCGCTCTCCAGTTCCGTCCCGAACCGCCCGCTACTTCAAGACGTTCACCACAGACGTCCGGACGCCCACGCTGAGCGCGCTCGGACCGCCAAAGAACGTGACCGTGTCGATGGCACCCTTGTTCGCCTTGAGCGCCGTGTTCGCCTCGGGGGATAGCACATCCGGGCGCGTCAGCAGCATCACACTGTCCACCGAGCCCTGCAGCACGCCGCCGGCGAGTGCGTCGGGATAGTTCGTGCCGGTGGCGACACCCACGCGCTCCCATGCGAGACCGGCGCTCGTCACGCCGTACCCCGCCACCTTCGCAGCCGTGTGATACCGGTTCCCGCCCGCCAGCCGCTCGACGCGCGCGTCGGTGAAACGGCCGTTCAGATACCGCTCGGTCGCATCGGTCACCGCCGAGGGCCCGCCGAGGATGATCACATCGGTGACACCGTTCATCGCGGTCTTCGTCGCCGAGGACATGCCCCTGTTCGGATCGACCAGGAACAGCGGCCACGCGCGTGCGGCCGCGAGCGGCGCCGCCGCGAGCGCGTCCGGGAAGTCACCGCCGGTGGCCACGAACGCGCGGCCGTCATAGGCTCCCTGGCGCAGCGTCATGACCCGGCGCGCGATCCAATCGGCGGTCTGATAGCGGTTGTCTCCGGCGATCCGCTCCACGTTGCCCACGCCCAGCTTGGTCTTGAGCGCCTTTTCCACCTCGGGCCCCACTGCGCCCTCTCCGCCGAGGATGATGACCTTGGCAGCCTGCAGACGGGTGATCTCGTCCGACACCGCCTTTGGCAGCGTCTTCGTGTCGGTGAGCAGGATCGGTCCGTCGAGTGCACCGGCAAGCGCGCTTCCGCCGAGTGCGTCAGGCCAGTTGTGGCCGGTTGCAAGCACGACGGTGCGGGCGCCGGCGGGGTCCAGGCGCACGGGATACGCGAACCCGGACGCCTTGATAGCCGTGTCGATCCGGTTGGTGCCGGCGACCGAGATCACCGCCGGACGCGCCGGTGTCGTCGGCGCGTTCACGGTGATCGTCACGGTGGCCCAACCGGATCGCTGGGTCCCGTCCCAGGCGCGGTACTGGAAGCTGTCGGTGCCCACATACCCCGGCATCGGCTCGTACCGGAAGCTCCCGTTCGTGTTCAGGGCCAGCGCCCCGTTTGCTGGCTGCACCACCCCGCCCGCGACGTCGACCGTCAGCGTCTTGCCCGCAGGGGCGGTGTCGTTCGCAAGCACACCGGGTGCTGCCACCTGCAGCACGGTGCCACCGGTCACCGAGTAGCTGTCAGCGCTGGCGACCGGGGCCGACACGCTGCCCGTGACGGTGATCGTCACGGTGGCATACGCCGAGTAGCGTGTCCCATCGGTCACGCGATACCTGAACGTGTCGGTCCCCACGAACCCCGCGTTCGGCCTGTAGGTGAACGCACCGGTGGAGCTGTATGACGTCAATGTCCCGTTCGAAGGAGACTGGATGTTCATCACGTCCACGGAGATGCCGAGCCCCTCGGGATGATGGTCATTTGCGAGCAACCCGGGAGCGGCACGGGTGAGCGTGCCGCCGCTGGCGACCGTGTACGCGTCGTTCACCGCGACCGGCGGGTCGACGACCGACGTAACCGTGATCCGCACGGTCGCGTAGCCGGAGTACGACGTCCCGTTGTACGCCCGGTACGTGAAGCTGTCGGTCCCGTGGAAGTCCTTCGCCGGGGTGTAGGTGAACGACCCGTTCGCGTTGAACACGAGTGTCCCGTGCGACGGTCCGGTACCGCCGGTCCGCACCGCGGTGAGCGGCAGCGCCGCTGGATCGCTGTCGTTCGCGAGCACGCCGCTGCCCACCGGCACCGTCAGGACCGTGTCCTCGGCGGTCGTGTAGGCGTCGTCTACGGCTCGCGGCGCGGTGGGAACGGCGGTGACGGCGGCGTATGCGTTGACGCGCCCTCCCGAGACGCACTTCCCCGCAAGCGCCGGCTTCGCATCGGCCGTGTCGATCAGCACCTCGCGGACCTCGGACGCCGAGAGCGTCGAGTTACGCGACAGGACGAGGGCCGCCACTCCGGACACCGCGGGCGCCGAGAGCGACGTCCCGTCCACCACGTCGTAGGCGTCCCCGAACTCCGGACGCCAATCCCACGGATGGATGTCGAAGGTCAGGCTCGACAGGGTGATGGAATCGGTGGGCTCGGCGGCGGGCCACTGGGAGCTGAAGAGGAAGGCGACGTGGAGCTCCTCCATCCCCGCGTACTCGTAGAGCTCCCAGGTCTCGATCACCGAGCCGTCAGGCATGTCCACCGAGGGTCGCTTGCCCGCGGCATCCTTCCAGTTCACCCCGTCAGTGGAGACCTTCAGGCTCGCCCACGGCGCCCACTCGGCCCAGGTGTACTGCCGCAGGAGCCGGTACGAGATGACCGGGACGCCCTCGGAGCAGTCCAGCGGCTGCGCGATCCGGAGCCAGGACTGCTCGGGGTTCGAGTAGTCGGCCACGTACCACTCGCCACCGTTGGCGCTGCGCCACTGCCACGGCGTGATGTCGTAGGCGGTCGCGTCCCACTTTGAGGCGCTACTGAACAGGTTCGTGATCGCGGGGAAATCGTAGTCGACATCGACGACGCGGATGTCATCGATGTATCCGTAGGTGTAATCGGGATACATATAGTCGTTCTGCACGGGATCGCTCTGCGCGACGACGAAGAGATGCAGATCGTCGCGACCCGGTCCGGCGAACGCCGAGAGGTCGACGAGCTCCTGCCGCCAGCTCAGGCTCCCACCTTGGTAGGTGTCGATGACGTAGTCCTTGTTCTCGGATGCGTCATGCAGCCCCCATACGAACCCGTCGCCCTCGGCCCGGCCGGTGTCGATCGCATGCCAGAACTCGAGCCACGGACCGCTGGCGCCTGACAGGTCGATGGGCCTGGTCGAGCGCAACACCGAGCGCTCGTCGAAGAGCCGGCCGGCGGGCATGTCGATGAACGCGCCGTAGTCGCCACCATCACCCACTTCCGCTTGCTGCCACTGCTCGTGCACGTACTCCGAGCGGTCCCAGTACGGGGACGTGTCAAGAGCTGGGTCGTTGAAGTCCTCCTCGAACAGCACGGTGTGCGCCTTTGGGTACCAGGCCCAGATGCCCGAGTCGGCTACCGGGATGTCCTTGCCCGGGGCGAAGACATCGACCTTGCTGGCCCCGTAGTTCGTGCTCGTGCCACTCACCCACTGGGCCGGCGCGTCGTCGTGGTCGGACGCGGCCACCGAGATGATGTTCGGGAAGTCGTACCAGGACGGGTAGTCAGGGGTCACGTCGATGTCTGCGCCATCGTTGCCGGCGGCGCAGACGAACAACGCGTCACTCGCCTGGATGGCATCGCCGAGCGCCTGGCCCATGCTCGGCCCGCCCCACGAGCAGTTGATGATGTCCGCGCCCATCGCATCGGCGTACTCGATCGCCTCGATGATGGCGTCTTCGTAGATGTTGCCGCCCGGGTCGGAGATCTTCACCGCCATGAGCGTGACGTCCCAGGCCATGCCGGCCAGCCCGAGCGCGTTGTCGCTCACGGCGCCGACCGCGGACGCCACCGCTGTCCCATGACGGTCCGCGTACGACCGCGGGTAGGGGTCCGACTTGTTCCAGCCGGTGTCGATCCCGTAGACGTCATCGACGTAGCCGTTGCCGTCGTCGTCGATGTTGTTGTACGGGATCTCGCCCGAGTTGCGCCACATGTTGGATGCGAGGTCCGGATGAAGGTAGTCCACGCCCGAGTCGAGGACCGCCACGACCACGGACTCTGAGCCGGTGGTCACGCCCCATGCCTCGGGGAGGTCCATGTCCGCGTCAACGGTCCCGCCGGTCTGGCCGGCGTTGTGCAGCCCCCACTGGTTCGGGAACAGCGGGTCGTCAGGCATCGTATAGAAGGTGCGTGTGTGGTTAGGCTCGGCGTAGAGCACGCCCGGCATCGCCTCGTAGGCGCGGATCGCCTCGGCAACACTCACTCCGGACTGCAGCTCCACGAGTTCGAGACCCTCGACGATCTCGAAGCGCTTGACTGTGGCGCCCCGCGCACGCGCGTGGGCGGAAGCCGCAGCCTGAGTCCCGGCAACACCGCGATCGAAGCGCACCAGCAGATCGCCGGACGCACCACTCTCGTTGTCCCCGCCGTCAGACGGTCCGCCGAAGGCTGCCACCGGGACCGCCACGACCACCAAGGCCAGCGCGAGCCACAGACACACCACACGTCGCACCCGATCACCCCTTAACCGGAGGCGTACTGATTCCATAAGGAGTGTCGGTGTCCGAGGGCGGGTACTTGAGTTCGGGGTGACGGACGGACTGAGTGCGGCTGCTGGATAACGAACAAGCCGGACACCTGTCGGCATCCGGCCTGCGTATGTGTTGGTCGCGGGGACAGGATTCGAACCTGTGACCTTCGGGTTATGAGCCCGACGAGCTACCAGACTGCTCCACCCCGCAGCGGAAGCATACCCTACCACGCATCCTGGGGCCGCGCAAGTCGTCACTCCCGTGCTTCCGGGCGCGCGATGAACAGCCGTTCGTCGGATAGCAGCGGTGTTCTGCATTATGAGCGGTATCCAAGAGTGGATGAGCGGCTCGCTGCTGCCGTTCATCGCCGAGGGCATTCATGTCTCTCCACCGATATATCGATATGTCATTCAGAGGTGTATCAACGGCTGGGAGGGGTCATGGGGGGCAGGAAGCACTGGGTTCTTCGCATCGGCGCAAGCATCGCCGTCGTGTCACTCGTCGTTGTCATCGCCGGCGTGGGCTTCACTGCAGACGGCCATGATGCCGCCGCCACTCGGCGGACCGGCAGCGAGCCTTCGTCCGAGGGCTACGCCCCACCTGCCACGCTGCCGCGCGTGGTGGACGATCCGGCTCCTCCCCCGCTCCCGCGAGCACTCACGCCTGTCGCAGCGGCATCCCCGGGCGGAGCGACCGCGCCCGTCGCCACATCCGGCGGCGGCTCCCGGCCACCCGGTGACGGAGCGGGACCACCTGCGCCCGACCCATGGGCGGACTATGAGCGGGAGACCCGGCGGATCGTCGAGCAAGGAGCCGAGGGGCTTGCAGCGCAGGCTCGTGCGGTGATCGATGCGATAAGCCTCGGCGACGTGGCGACGATCGGCGATGCGATCGCCCCGGACGAAGGCCCGGGTGACGACTACGCGCACTACCTGGCGGCGCGGTATCCGGAGGCGCTCGACGCCGCGATCGGTCCGAACGTGAACGTCTACGCCCAGGGCGAGGCCACGATCTACGTCGCGTACGTGATCGTCCGCTGGAACGACGGCGGCCTGCTCTCCGAGCACACGGTTGCGATCCCGCTCCGCTACGTCGACGGTGCATGGTACGTGACGAGCCTATGGGACGCTGGCGGCGAGACGACCTTCGTCCAGGCGGTGAGGCTCTGATGGGCGCGAACACGGGGGGAACGGCGATGAGAACCACGATGGCATCCGGCCCCTACCGCTGGCGTGCGGTGGCCTTCGTCGCGATCGCGTTGGCGCTGCTGCTTCCCGCGACCGCACTGGCCGCGGCACCGACGGTGCCCCAGCAGCCGGACGTCTACGTCAGCGGCACCGGCATGGTCACGGTCACGTGGAGGGCCTCGACCGACGCAGACGGTGACCCCGTGACCTACGACGTCTACCGCTACCGCGCCCCGGTCACCTCGGCGAACATCGGCTCGGCCGCCCTTGTCGCGGCCGACGTCACCGGCACCCGCGCCGAGGTAGCTGCTCATGCCGACGAGATCGCGCAGTCGTACGTCTGGTTCTACGCGGTTCGGGCGAAGGACCCGGGAGGCGCGCTGTCCGGCGTGTCAGACACCGCCGCCCCCAACCTGCACGGCTACCGACTCTCGCCGACCGTGGTCGCGTGCACGCGCTGCCACAGCGTTCACGGCACCTCGCCGATCGACTACCGCACGGTCGCGATGTGCTACTACTGCCACGGCTCCACTGCCGCCGAGGACCCCGCCGACGCACTCGGCGACCGCAGCACCTTGAACATCAAGGCCGAGTTCTTCGAGTACAGCGGCCAGCAGGCGGGTTCGGTACACCGCAGCGACGCGATGGTGACCACCACCGCCGAGTGCGACGCGTGCCACACGCCGCACCGCTCGGCGTACTACTACAGCGACGCAGGCGTGTACGACCCCGCACAGAGCTACGCACGGCTGCTGCGGGTCCAGACAGGCGTGGACAGCAAGGGCAAGCCGACGTACTCGTACTACACGCGCGCGTCCGCGCCGCTCGGCAACGCGTTCTGCACGGCGTGCCACGGAGCCACCACCGCCCCGATCGGCTACGTGGGCGACCCGGGCGCATACGATGACACCGGCGGCGACCACCGGTACGCGTCCGTGGCGGCCCACGGCCCTGACGTCGTGCTCGGCAACGCCACCGCGCTCGCGAGCGACTCCGGCGTGCAGTGCCTCGCGTGTCACGCGCGGCACGGGTCCGCGGCCGACAAGCTGATCGCGTATCGCGGACAGGACGACGCCGCGGGCACGCCCGACGGGACGTACGCCGAGGCGTCGCTGTGCTTCGCCTGCCACAGCGCCGGGACGACCGAGACGCGCGTGGGCGCGGGGTACGCGGCGCCGTACGCATGGAACGACCGCGATGTAGAGGCCGAGTTCGCCCGGACGTCGGCGCATCCGGCCTACAGCGCTGCCGAGGGTCGATCGCTGACGTGCGCGAACTGTCACAACGTGCACCAGGTGGGCGCAGGCGGCGGCGGAGCGTGGGACCTAGCGCGGGCGAGTTCGCCGGCGAACACGAAGCAGGTCGCAAGCTCGTTCGTGGAGTTCTGCCTCACGTGCCACACCGCCGAGCCGCCTACGGAGACCATCGGACGCGATGCGCTCGTACCGCATCGCATCGGCTTCACCGTGCTCGGTGAGGATGCACCGTACTTCTCCGGGTGGGACAAGAGCGGCTTCACCGACTCGGGCCACTACAGCGCCGCTCAGACACCTGCCCTCTGCGAGAACTGCCACGACCCGCACGGCTCGGCCTTCGCGAGACTCACCGCGTGGACCAGGCCGTCGGGGGCGAGCGGCTTGAACGCCGGCGAGCGCGAAAACACCAGCGCGGGCATGTCGCGCGAGGAGAACCTCTGTTACCAGTGCCACGGTGATGGCACGACCGTGATCGGCGGCGTCACGACCCGCCGCGCGCCGGACGCCAAGAACGTGATCACCAAGGCGACCGCGACCTACGGGCACGACCCGGCCGACACGACCGGCCGACACAGCGACACCGAGACTGCGAGCGAGCTCGGCGGCGCCAACCGTCACGCCGAGTGCGAGGACTGCCACAACCCGCACTCGGCCACGAAGGTGGGCGGCACGGCCACTCAGGACACGTTCGACACGAGCGTGGCCGGAGGCGCCGTGTACGGCGTGTCGGGCGCAAGGCCTACGTACACGGCGAGCACGTGGGGGGCGGTGACCTCCTACTCGGCGATCGGACTGGCGGGAGACACCGGGGACTTCGAGGCGTACCTGTGCTTCAAGTGCCACAGCTCGAACACCGCTCAGCCCGCCTCGGTGACGCGCAACAGCAGGACGTACGCCCCGACCGACGTCGCCCGCGAGTACAACCCGAGCAACTTCTCCTACCACAACGTCCTCGGCCAGAGCACGGGGATGCGACAGGACTTCAGCGTCGTCCCCGTGGGCGGCTCGCTCACATCGGTGAGCTGGCAGCTGCCGACGGTGGGCGTGTTCACGGGCGGCTACGGCGCGAACACGATGCTCACGTGCACGTCCTGCCACACCAACGACGCGTCGAGCGCCACACAGGCCAAGGGTCCGCACGGCTCTTCTGCCGAGTGGAGCCTCGACCCCGCGTACGGGACCGACTGGAAGACGGCCGGGCTGCGTGCGGCCGGAAACGGCATGGGCATCGGCAACACGGAGGCGACGACGATCATCTGCGCCAAGTGCCACGACCTGTACGCAGAGGCCACCGGGACCTGGTCGAACACGGCACACGCGACCTCTCAGCACTTCGTGACGCACACACGGCCGAAGCTGTGCGTGGACTGTCACGTACGGATCCCGCACGGCTGGAGCCGTCCTCGCCTGCTGGGGTCGACCGCCGACCCGCTGCCATA
Source organism: Aeromicrobium sp. (assembly GCA_015351705.1). Taxonomy (GTDB): domain Bacteria; phylum Actinomycetota; class Coriobacteriia; order Anaerosomatales; family Anaerosomataceae; genus JADIIM01. The sequence continues at coordinate 43,489 of JADIIM010000045.1, forward strand.
CCGCTCCGGCCGCCTGATCGCGATGTCGGTCACCTCGCACACCCGCAGCGCCGGCGGCACGACCGTGTGGGCGTGCACCGACTGCAAGGCGACCGCTGGCGGTCAGCACACGAAGCTCGAGTCCGGGCAGCCGCAGTGGCCGTGAGGCAGTGGTGGGTACGGCGGGCGGTGCGGGTCGCCCGCGGTAGCGACGTGCCGGACGCGGAGCGTGTGGCCGCGCGCGGAGGCCCGCGGCCACATCCCGGCAAGGTTTTCGCATGAGACGGTTCGGAGACGCGTGCGAGACTGGGCTACGGACGAGCACGCCCACGCGGGTATACTTGTAGACAGCGCGGGGCCGCCCCGGCAGACGGCACGCCGCACGGCCGGGGTCGGACAGGAAGGCGCGATGCACGCACTCACGATAGGCAGGCTTGGAGCACGCGTTGTCACGCTTGTGACCGTTTTCGCATTGACGGTCCCGGTCGTCGCTCTTGCCGCACCCGGTGATACCGTCTCAAGCGGGCCGGCCTCTCCGCCTTCCGCGCAGTCGCCTGCACCCGCCTCCACCACCACCGATACGCCCATCGCCGTTCCCGATGATGCCGAAGAGCGCGCGTTCCGCGCCGAACTCGCCCGTAGGCAGGCCCGGCTCGATGATCTCGAGGCGCAGCTCGACGAACTCGACCGCGAGCTTGCCATCGCAAGCGAGGCGTACAACCGCGCGAAGGTGGAACTCGAGACAACGCGCACGCGCCTGGACCTGACCCGCACCGACCTCGCCAACGCCGAGTTCGCGTTCGCGGTCCAGATGGACACCCTCGCCGACCGCGCCCGCGACATCTACCGGGAGGGCGACACCGACGTCCTCGGCGTCTTGCTGGGGTCGAAGTCCGTCTCGGACTTCGTGGCACGGGTCCGCTACCTGCGCGCGATCGGGCAGAGCGACGCCGAGATCGCGGCAACGCTCGAGGCCCAGCGCGACCAGATCGCCACAGTCGCCGCCGAGCTCGAAGAGGCGGAGCTCAAGGCCCGCTCGCTCGAGTTCGAGGCCGAGGCCCGCAAGATCGAGGTGCTCATCCGCGTGCAGGAACGCGAGGCGCTTCTCGCGGCCGCACAGGCCGACCTCCTGGAGCTCCTCGACGAGCGTGCCGAGGAGCGGCAGGCGCGTGAAGCCGAGCTGCTGCGCGCCGTCCTGCGCGGCGCCGACCGGGCCGGCATCACCGTAGAGCCCGGCTCCCCGGTGGAGACCGCGCTCGGCTACTACGGCGTCCCGTACCTGTGGGGCGGCGAGTCGGTGCGCGGCTTCGACTGCTCCGGCCTCGTGCTCTACGTGTTCAAGCAGCACGGAGTGAACCTGCCGCACTACTCGGGATCGCAGTTCCAGCTCGGCACGAAGGTCGCGCCGGCAGACCTGCAGCCGGGAGACGCCGTGTTCTTCGGCTCGCCCGTCTACCATGTCGGCATCTACGTGGGCGCCGGGTACTTCATCCACGCGCCGCGTACCGGCGACTTCGTCAAGCTCTCGCGCCTCGCCGAGCGCAAGGACTACGCGGGTGCCCGCAGGTATGCGTGGACCTACCGCACCGGGAGGATCGAGAACGCGGTCGTCGACCCCGCGACGATCATCCCGTAACCTGGACATACATAACCGTTCGCAGAACACTGACGATGAGGGGGGCCGATGAGGGAGGCCGTCGCATCCGCACTCGAGGCGTCACGCTCGGCCGGTGCCGCGTACGCCGACGCCCGCGTGGTGGAAAGCCGCGAGGAGAAGCTCTCCGTGCGCACCGGCCGCGTGGAGGGCATCGAGTCCGCCGAGTCGCTCGGCATCGGGATCCGCGTGATCGCCGACGGCGCGTGGGGGTTCGCCGCAACCGCCGATCTGACGCCCGACGGCATCCGCGCCGCCGCGCGCGAGGCGGTGGCGCTTGCCCGGGCCGCTGCCACGACCGTGATCGAGCCGGTCAGGCTCGCGCCGACCGGTCTCTATCAGGACGTCTGGGCGGGCCCGTGCATCATCGACCCGTTCACCGTCCCCACCGAGGAGAAGCTCGCGCTCTTGCTCGCGGCTGACGAGGGGCTGCGCGCCGAGGCCGCGGTGCGCGTCTCGGCGGCGCACATGGGGTTCCTCCACATCCGTACAATGTTCGGCTCCACCGAGGGCTCGATGATCGAGCAGTCCTACCACGAATCGCAGGCCGGCATCGTGGCGTATGCCATCGGCGACGGCGAGATGCTGCCGCGGTCGTATCCCAACTCCCACGGCGGGCAAGCGGTCCAGGGAGGATGGGAGGCGGTGCTCGCCCTCGACCTGGTGGGCAACGCCCCGCGCGTGGGCGAACAGGCCGCTGCGCTGCTCTCGGCGGCGCCATGCCCCTCGGAGGTGACCACCGTCGTCATCGACGGCTCCCAGGTGGCGCTGCAGGTCCACGAGTCCGTGGGGCACCCTACCGAGCTCGACCGCGTGCTCGGGGACGAAGCGGCGTTCGCCGGCACGTCGTTCCTCGGCCTCGGCGACCTGGACACCCTGCGCTACGGCTCCGATCTCGTGACGATCACCGCTGACGCCACCATCCCGGGGTCGCTGGGCAGCTTCGGCTACGACGACGAAGGCGTTCCCGCCCAGCGTGACTTCCTCGTCCGCGAGGGCATCCTCGCGGGGTTCCAGAGCTCGCGCGAGTCAGCGCTCGCGATCGGCCGCACCTCCAATGGATGCATGCGGGCCGACGGCTGGAACCGTCAGCCGCTCGTGCGCATGACCACCGTGAGCCTCGAGCCGGGCGACTGGACGTTCGAGGACCTCATCGCCGACACCGAGCGAGGCATCTACTTCGAGACCAACAACTCGTGGTCCATCGACGACCGCCGGCTCAACTTCCAATTCGCGTGCGAGATCGGCTGGGAGATCGAGAACGGGAAACTCGGGCGCATGATCAAGAACCCGAACTACACGGGCATCACCCCGGAGTTCTGGGGTGGCTGCGACGCGATCTGCGGCCCCGGCCACTGGCAAGTCTGGGGCATCCCCAACTGCGGGAAGGGCGAGCCCATGCAGGTCGCCCACGTGGCGCACGGCGCCGCGCCCGCCCGCTTCCGCAACGTCCGGGTGGGGGTGGGACGATGAGGCTCTCACGCGACGAATCGCTCGCGATCGCTCTGCGTGCCGCCGGGCTCGTGCCGGCCGACGCCGCCGAAGTCGTCGTGAGCTCGCAGTCGAGCGCGCTCACTCGCTTCGCGGGCAACCGCATCCATCAGAACGTCGCCGAGACGGGCACGCAGGTCGCCATTCGCGCGGTCATCGGGTCGCGGACCGGCTCGGCCGAGACCAACCGGCTCGACGAGGCCTCGCTCGTGCGCTGTGCCGCCGCGGCCGCCGAGGCCGCGCGGCACGCCCCGGAAGACACTGGCTTCCCCGGCCTTCCGGGACCGGCGGCGGAGCCTGCCGCACTGGTGGCGTCCGACCCCTTCACACCGTTCGGGGCCGACGCACGGGCCGAGGCCGCCAGGGAGATCATCGGGCACTCGGTGGCGCGCAGCCTGACCGCGGCCGGTACTGTCGCCGCCAACGACTACGCCGTCGCGGTCGCCAACACGCTCGGCGTGGCGGTCGCCACGGAGGCGGGAGACGTTCGCGCCACCGTGCTGTCGATGGGCTCGCGGGGCGGAAGCGGCTGGGCGTCGTTCCTCGGCAGGAGCGCGGTGGACTTCCTGCCCTCCACGCTCGGCGAGCAGGCCGCTGAGACGGCGGTCCGCTCCGAGGATCCGGGGAGTCTCGACCCTGGAGCCTACACGGTCGTGCTGGCCCCTGAGGCCGTCTCGGACATCCTGGACTTCACTGGCTACCTCGGCTTCGGCGCCAAGTCGTACGCCGAGGGCGGCTCGTTCCTGGCCGAGGCGCTCGGGACGGAGATAGCAGACACACGGGTCTCGATCGCCGACGACGCCACGCACCCGCAGACGATCGGCCTTCCGTTCGACTTCGAGGGACAGCCTCGCGGCCGCACCCCGCTGATCGAGGCCGGCATCGCCCGCGGCCCCGTGACCGACTCGTACTACGCGGCCCGACTCGGCGTGCCGAACACGGGCCACGCGCTTCCCGCGCCGAATCCCTACGGGCCGCTTCCGCTCAACATCGTCATGGAGCCGGGGCACACGTCGCTCGTGGACATGGTCGCCTCGGTCGACCGGGGTGTGTACGTCTCGCGCTTCCACTACGTCAACGTCGAGGACCCGATGAAGCTCGTCTTGACCGGCATGACCCGCGACGGCACCTTCATGATCGAGGGCGGCGAGATCACCACGCCGCTGCGCAATCTCCGGTTCACGCAAAGCGTGCTCGAGGCGTTTCGGAACGTGGTCGCCATCGGGTCCGAGAGGGCACTGTTCGGCCCCGGAGAAGGCGGCGCCACGCTCGTTCCGGCGATGCTGATCGACCGCTGGGCGTTCACGGGACAGACAGGCTGACCGGCCGCCTTTGAGAGTGACCTGCTGGATCCGGTACGACGCGGCCTCAGACAGACTTCAGGCCCCGGGGCTCTTCGCCACCCCGGGGCCTGGTCGATTCTTTCGTCCGACCCTCCGGATGGAGGGGCGCCACCATCGGGCCGGACGATACGTCAGGATCGTTTCGAGTGACCTGACATCTGTGTAATCGGCGTATCACAGCTGGGACTTTAGGGTGTTCACGTCCAAGTCCGGCCAGGGAAAACCGCCTCACTCCTCGGCGACGCCCTTGGCCCGCAGTGCACGAACGTCACGGGCGATATCGGCCACGATGACGACCAGCTCCGAGAGCAGGTAGTTCACGAGCAGGATCACGAAACCGTAGACGATGGCGCCGATCAGGAAGATGACTCCGAGGATGAACGCCTCGCCGCCGCCCATGCCGTAGTAGCCATAGCCGCCGTACGGATTCATTATCCCTGCCAGCGGGCTGGAGCCAAGGAACCACGTCATCAGCAGCCCCTGCACGCCTCCGACCACGCCTCCGATCAGACCGAGCTCGCCGGCGAGCTTGAGCAGGATGGACATGATCGGAATCACCGTGTACTCGGACTCCGGCATGTCTCGAACGGTGCGCGCACGCACGAGGTACGCGTGAGAGAACATGTAGGTCCCCACGAGCATCAGCGGCAGACTGGCCAATCCGCCGAGGATCGCAAGACCACCGCGGTCGACGTACCCGATGAACAGCACGACCGCGAAAGCCAGGCCGGACAGCGCGGTGATTCCCGAGGCCGCCACGAGGAAACCGGCCACGATGCGACGGAAGAGGCTTCCGTGCGAGATGTACTCGATCAGACGAGGGATGAAGAAGATCTTGCTCCAGTCGAGGCTTGGACCGGCCTGTGCCGGCTGTGGGGCGGACCACTGTGGAGGTGCACCGGGGGTAGCTGGTGGCGCCGGGGGCGCTCCGGCCCCTTCCCCCTCCACCACCTGCAGCGGTGTGGCGCAGTTCGCGCAGAAGCGAGCATCGTCGGGATTGCTGGATCCGCAGTTCGGGCAGAACATGGCCCTCTCCTCCCACGCGTTGCAGGACACGGTCACGTTCTCACGAGCGTAGAATCCCCGTCAATTCCTTCCACACCGTCGACCGGCGACCCGCCTACGGCTCTACCTTGACCATCGACATCGCGACCGCACGCAACAGGTACTCGGGCATGTCGCCCTCGACGATGTTCATCGACTGATATCCGCCGAAGACCGCCGCCACACCGTACTCCGCGGAGACTGAGTGCCAACCCAACGCGCTGCCCCAGTTGGCACGAGTGTCGACGACGTCCGGCGCCCCTCCCAGTTCATGGTCGCCCCATCCCCCGTACACGTGCAGGACGTCGGATCCGGACCACCACTCGAACCAGTACGTGGACTCGTTGACAGACTCAGAGCCGAGCGAGAATCCCTCCGGCACCCGCGTGGGCATCCACACCTCGTACGCGCCCGTCACAGAGTCCCGGGCGGCGCGCGCCGCATCTCGCGCGCGTGGCGGGAGCTCCACCGGCACCACGAACGCGACACGCGCCAGGATCCCATCGCTCATGTCGGAATCGTCGCGCTTCACCTCGGCACGCCCCGCATCCAGATACGGCCTGAACGTGCGCCCCCGCCAGCCCCCGGATTCACGCGTCCACGTCACGAGCCAACGACGGCCCGACACCGCGTCGCTGCCCTTGTACTCCTGGATATCGCCGACCGCCGAGTCGCCCTGCACATACAGCTGCCACACGAGGAACTGGTCCGTGCTCCCCGTCAGCGCTCGTGCGGCATCCATCAGCGCCACGCGGTCCGGCTCGCCCGGCTTGGGTGTGGAGATCGGCATCCCCTCGTAGGGGCTTGGTGTCGGCTCCGCAGGTGGCGGGGAAGGCTCAGCCGTTGCCGTCGGCTCGGCGATCGCCTGCTCCGGCTGGCTCACCGTCTCCGACGCCGTGTCGTCCGCCCCGCCACCACCAAGGACGTACGGACCGAGCAGGACCGCGCCGGCTCCGAGGAAGGCGAGCAGCGCGATGACCGCGAACACGACCCAGGCACGCCCGCCACCCGCACGCTCTGAGGCCCCGCCGTCTCGGGCGGCATCAGCGGGGGCAGGGGCGGGATCTGTGACCGTTTCCGCCGGAGATGGGACGAGGGGAGGTGGGACGGAGGGCGCCTGCGCGCCACAACCGGTGCAGAAGCGCGCCTCCTCGACCAACGCCGTGCCGCACGCCGTACAGTAGCGCATCGCACGCCCTCCCTTGCCCGTCGCCGCCACCTCTACTGCCCGCTCGGCCTCGTCGGACTTCATCTTGCACCAATGCTGAGGCACATGCAGCCTCTTCCGTTATCATTATCGCTGGTGGCCACAGGCGCGACCGAGAGGAGCTCCCGTGTCGGAAGCACAGCCGGCGGACGGACGAGGACCCGATCAGAGCTCGCACGGTGTTGATGCTCGCAGCCTGCCCTGGAAGCTCATCGTGCCTGTCGCCGTCGCACTCCTCGCCCTGTCGGTCGCTGGCGTCGTGTGGTTCCTCGGGCAGAATCCCCTCGTGCCGGACTTGGCCGGTCTCACCCCCGACCAGGCAGCTGCGGCACTCGCCGAGGCCGGCCTGACGCTCGGTGGCGTCACGTATGCCCCTGACTCCACGGAGCCGACGTGGACCGTCGTCGCCCAGGGCGCACCGGCGGGTGACCGTGCTGAGCGCGGTTCGGCGGTTGACATCATCCTTGCCGGCGCCCCTCCCGCCGATGTACCGGATCTGACCGGACTCGAGTTGGCCGAGGCGGAGGCAGCCATCCTCCAGGCTGATCTGGCCGTCGGGACGACAGCCGAGGTCCACGACGCGTCAGCACCACTGGGCGCTGTCATCTCACAGGACCCGGCCGCAGGAACCAGCGTCCCCCAAGGCACGCCGGTGAGTCTCGTGATCAGCAAGGGACCCGAGCCCGTGCCGGTGCCGACCGTGACCGGTCAGACTGACACGGAAGCGATCGCTGCGCTGGAGAAGGCCGGGTTCGTGGTGAAGCGCACGGAGAAGGACGATGCTGCCGCCAAGGGGATCGTGCTCTCGCAGAACCCGTCCTCAGGCGAGCAGCTGGCGCCCGGCTCGACGGTCGAGATCGTGGTGTCCACCGGCGTCGAGATGGTGAAGGTGCCCAGCTGGAGGGATTTCCCGGACCCAACTCCGATGACCGACGAGGAGTACGAGCTCTATGGTCTGGGTAAGGCGATGGAGCGCACGGAGGCGGCCATCAAGCAGGGCTTTGCACGGGCCGGGCTGAAGGCGGTAGTCGAGTGGAGTCCGGAGTACTGGAGGGACTCCTATCAGACCCCGAACGCCGGCAGCATGGTGCCGAAGGGAACGACTGTTAGGATCTTCCTCTTCGTAGCGGACTGACGACGAGCTGGCTCGCGCTGCAGCACCAGCCTTCCCCCTACCGCCCCTCGTCGGCCTCCTGCTGCTGCGCGAGCATGTCCTTCACCTTCATCAGACGGGTGAGGTTACCGCGCTCGGCCTCGTCGAGCTTCATCTGGATGTCCCGGGTCGTCTCGTCGATCGACGGGATCAGCACGTACTCGAGCGCGTTCACCCGCCGACGGGTGCGTTCGATCTCGGCGGCCAGCAGCTCAAGCGCCTTCTCGCGCTCGGCGAGTTCGAGCATGCGTGGCGTCACTGCGGCAAGCGCGCCGAGTGCCTCGTCGAGCACCACCGGAGTGCTCGCCGGCGAGTAGCCACCAGGCTCCGGAAGCTCGCCGACGGTGAACTCGGGCACGCGCACGCTCATGACGTTGCGCTCGGCGGTCTCCAGCAGCTCGCCCGGCGCGCCCGCGAGCAGCGCCTCGTCGATCGAGGCTCGCCCGGCCTCGCCGCGCGCGACCGCAAAGAGGCCGTACGCGGCTTTGAGCTCGCGCTCCACCTCGGCACGAAGCCTCCGGTTCTCACCGATGCGCGTGATGAACTCCTTGAGCAGCTCATCGAACTTGTCCTTGAGCAGCTTGTGGCCGCGCTTGGCGACGTCGCGCCGTCTGCGAAGCTTGAGCAGCTCCATGCGATTGGGGTTCACGCGCAGCTTGGCCATCGCTCAGTCCCCCACAGCGCCGAGCACGAGCCACACGATGAGTGCGACGACCGCAAGCGCGTTGACCGCGCGCAGCACGATGACCGCGTTGGCCGAGCGACCGCCAAGCTGTCGGGCGGCGCGCGCCGAGAGCACTTGCATCACGAGGAGCACGACGAGCGCCCCGACCGCGACCCCTATGAGGAGGCCATCGCTCACGAGGCCGCGTCCTCCTCGCCGTCATCGGTCGGCAGGTACTTCTCGACGTAGGCGTCCTTGATGCGCTTGAGCTCGGTCCGGGGCAAGAGTGCCGCAAGCTCCCAGCCGATGGCCAGCGTGTCGGCGATCGACCGGTCCTCGTGCGGGCCCTGGCGGATGAAACGGTCCTCGAACGCGTCGGCAAAGGCCACGAACGCCTTGTCATCATCGGAAAGCGCCGCCTCGCCGAGGATGACTGCGAGTTCCTTGGCCTGCAGGCCTCGGGCGTAAGCGCCGAAGAGCTGGTTGGAGAGGTCCGCGTGGTCCTCGCGCGTCTTGCCGGGGCCGATGCCCTTCTGCTTCAGGCGCGACAGACTCGGCAGAACCGCCACCGGCGGGTAGATGCCGCGGCGGTGCAGGTTGCGGTCGAGCACGATCTGGCCCTCGGTGATGTAGCCCGTAAGGTCCGGGATCGGATGCGTCTTGTCGTCGTCGGGCATGGTGAGGATCGGCACCTGCGTGATCGACCCGTGCCGGCCCTTCACGCGCCCCGCACGCTCGTAGATCGTCGCGAGGTCGGTGTACAGATAACCGGGGTAACCGCGGCGGCCCGGCACCTCCTTGCGCGCCGCCGAGACCTCGCGCAGCGCCTCGCAGTAGTACGTCATGTCGGTGAGGATGACGAGCACGTGCATGTCGCAGTCGTAGGCGAGGTACTCGGCGGCGGTGAGCGCCATACGCGGGGTGGCGATGCGCTCCACGGCCGGGTCGTCGGCGAGGTTGAGGAAGAGCACCGCACGCTCGATGGCCGAGGTGTTCCGGAACTCGTCGATGAAGAAGTCCGCATCGGCGAAGGTGATGCCCATCGCCGCGAACACCACGGCGAACTCGCCCTCGGCCTTGCAGCCGATCTCGTCGCCACCGGTGCAGTCGAGCACCGCGCTCTGGCGCGCGATCTGCGCCGCGAGCTGGTTGTGTGGCAGGCCGGAGCCCGAGAAGATCGGCAGCTTCTGACCGCGCACGAGCGGATTCAGGCCATCGATGGCCGAGACGCCCGTCTGGATGAAGTCGTCGGGGAAGTCACGTGCCGTCGGGTTGATCGGTGAGCCGTAGATCGAGCGACGCACATCGGGGATGATGTCCGGCCCACCGTCGGCAGGACGGCCGAGGCCGTCGAACACGCGGCCGAGCATGTCGCGCGAGACGCCCAGCTCGAGCGAGCGGCCGAGGAACCGCACCTTGGTCTGGGCCGTGTTGGCGCCACGCGTGCCCTCGAACGCCTGGACGAGCGCCACGTCCCGATCGACCTCGAGCACGTTGCCGAGTGAGCGGGTACCATCAGGGAACTCCAGCTCCACAAGCTCACCGTACGTCACGTCCGCGACGCTCTCGATGAGCAGCAGCGGTCCGACGATGTCGCGGGTGGTCATGTACTCGCGCACTACCGCTCACCTCCCGCGTACACGGCGGTCTCCTCGCGCAGCGGGCCGGTCCCCACCAACTGCGTCTCGATCTCCGAGGCTATCTCGTCGAACTCAGCGGCGCGGTCCTCGGTCAGGTACTTCGCGCGCGCGATGTGCTCGCGCACCGGAGCCGCGAAGATCTCCTTCAGGGCAGCGCCGTGCTCGTGAGCGCGGATCGCGGTCTTGTGAAACAGCAGGATCATCTCGAGCAGACGGTCCTGCTCGTGAAGCGAAGAGAACTGGTCGTCGTCGCGGAACGCGTTCTGCTGCAAGAAGTCCTCGCGGATGGACTTGGCGGTCTCCATGAGGATCTGCTCCTCGGGCGAGAGCGCCTCGACGCCGACGAGCCGCACGATCTCGGCGAGCTCGTTCTCCCGCTGCAGGATGGCCATACACTCATCACGCCGCGCGCGGAACTCCGGCGAGACCTCCTCGGCCCAGTGGCCGGTGATCTTGTCGAGGTAGAGCGAGTAGCTCGTGAGCCAGTCGATGGCCGGGAAGTGACGCTGGAAGGCGAGCTGGTCCTGCAGCGCCCAGAACACCTTCACCACACGCAGCGTGTTCTGGACGACCGGCTCCGAGAGGTCACCGCCCGGAGGCGAGACGGAGCCGACGACCGAAACGGATCCGGTGCGCTTCGCGGCGGTTCCGGTGGGGCCTTCGTCGCTGTCCTCGCGCACAGACCGCGCTGCGGAGGCTTCCTCAGGCCCCCCGGAACCCGCCGCCTGCGCACGGGCGCCCTCGGCGCCCCCGTCCGAAGACAAGCACTCCACTTTGCCGGCGCGCTCGTAGAACGACGCCAGTCGCGTGCCGAGGTACGCCGGGAAGCCCTCGTCGCCCGGCATCTCCTCGAGGCGGCCGGAGATCTCGCGCATCGCCTCGGCCCAACGCGAGGTCGAGTCGGCCTGCAGCACGACGTCGTAGCCCATGTCGCGGAAGTACTCGGCCATCGTGATGCCCGTGTACACGCTCGCCTCGCGGGCGGCCACCGGCATGTTGGACGTGTTGGCCACCAGCACCGTGCGCTTGAGCAGCGGCTCGCCGGAGTACGGGTCCTCGAGCTCGGGGAACTCCATGAGCACGTCGGTCATCTCGTTGCCGCGCTCGCCGCAGCCGATGAAGATGACCACTTCTGCGTTGGACCACTTGGCGATCTGGTGCTGCGTGACGGTCTTGCCCGCGCCGAACGGCCCGGGGATGCACGCCACGCCGCCCTTCACGATCGGGAAGAACGTATCGATCACGCGCGTGCCCGTGGTGAGCGGCTCGTCGGCGGCGATCTTCTTCTTGTACGGCCGCGGCACGCGCACCGGCCATACCTGCATCATGACGAGGTCGTGCGTGGTGCCGTCATCGGCGACCAGACGCCCCACGGGATCGGTCACCGTGTACTCACCGGCCGAGATCGACTCGATCGCGCCGGAGATCCCTGGCGGCACCATCACGCGATGCTCGATCACGGTGTTCTCAGGCACGGTGCCGATTATGTCGCCGCCCTCAACGCGATCGCCCGCCGAGACGACCGGCGTGAACTCCCACCGCTTCTCGCGATCGAGACCCGGTGCGTTCATCCCGCGGGTGATGAAGGCGCCGGACTGCGCCTCGAGCGCATCGAGCGGCCGCTGGACGCCGTCGTAGACGGCCTCGAGCATGCCCGGCCCGAGCTCGACCGACAGCGGCGCGCCGGTGGCCTCCACCGGATCACCGGGGCCGAGGCCCTCCGTCTCCTCGTACACCTGTATCGACGCCCGGTCCGCGCGCATCTCGATGATCTCGCCCATGAGCCCCTCGGTGCCGACCCGCACGAGGTCGTACATCTTGGAGCTCGGCAGACCCTCGGCCACCACGAGCGGCCCGGCAACCTTCACGATCCTGCCCTGATCCACGTCAGTCTTCCTCTTCCTTGATCGGCATGCTCGTACCGAGCGCGCGCTCGATCGCCCGCGCGAGCTTGGCCTCTCCTACCCCACCGGCACTGCCCGCGCCGGGGATCACCGTGACCGCCGGCAACGGCCGGTCGACCACCTCGGCCACCAGGTCCTCGATAGCCGCATACACCGGCTCGGTCACGAACACCGTCCCGTACTCGCCGGACGTGAGGCGTGGCCACAGGGCCCGCGCGTCGTCCGGGTCCCGCACGACGAACACCGCGAAGCCGAGCGGCCGGAACCCCGCCACGCTCGTCGAATCGCCGATGATCGCCACCTTGGCCATGCCGCTCCTCTACTCGTACCGCTCGCGCAGCCGCCGCCGGAGGACCGCCTCGGGAACCCCCGACAGCATCCCGATGAGCAGCGTGCGCACCATCATCACCTCGGCCTTGCGGGCCATCACGTAGCCGATGACGGGCTCTGGGCCTGCTGCGGCCCGCCGCGCGCGCTTGAGGTAGCGCACCTGCACGTCGTCGGCGATCACGTCGAAGCGCGCGAGGTCCGCGAGCTCGTCCGGGTCGACGCCTCGAAGCGGCCCCGGACCGCTGGCGAGCGCACTCGCAAGCTCCGGGACCGGGAGGCGGTACAGCCGCATGAGCGCGTCGGCGCTGAGCGTGCCTCCCTCGATGAGCATCGCCCGGGCGTCCGCGTTCTTGCGTTCGCGCACCCGTGCGCGCAGAAGCGTACGCACGTTGGCGAGGTCGACCTGCAGCGCCGCGAGCCCCTCAAGGAAGCGGCTCCGGGAGGCGGCGGCATGCGCCAGGGACTCCGCGTGCAGCGCGCGGTCCACCTCGAGCGACACCGACTCCTCATCGGCAGCCCCGGCGTCACCCGCGCGCTCGGCGATCGCGCGGAACCGCTTCGGCAGCGAGCCGATCGGGCCGGCGAACACCTCGGCGGGCACAGCGCCGAGGTCGACCAGAAGGCCGTCGACGCTCTGCCCGTACAGATCGGCCTTAAGGCGCGCCTTGAGGTTCGCGTAGTCGTACGGGGTCCGGAAGAAGGCGATCACCGGCCCCGGGAGGTTCGCGCTCTCCAAGAACCGGTACAGCTCGCCGAGCGCTTGGTCGAACGCGCGCTCGACGTCCTCGACGGTCGAGGCGCCTTCGAGGAACGTGCCGTACGGCGTGTCGGACAGCACGCGGATCTGCTCGGCGAAGCTCGGTGCGTCGAGCAACCGCTCGTAGGTGGCGCCCGACAGCATCCGGCCCTCGAGCACGCGCACCCGGCCCACGGCGAAGCCGTAGCGGATGGGCTCTGTCACCACCTGCCGGAGTCCCACCGTGCTATCCCTTCTCCGGGTCCGCGAACAGCAGCCCGGCGACCATCGCGGTCAGGTGGTCACGCCGCGCGTCCAGAAGCGAGCGGGGCGACACCTCGGAGCTCACGCGGTCGGCGTACAGCATCACTCCGTGCTCCAGCGGCGCGGGCTCACTGCCGAGTGTCAGGCCGTGCGCCCTGCCCGCCGCTTCGTCAGCGGCCGCCGGAAGGGCTCGCAGCCGCCCGGCATCGGCCTCGGCCACGCGCACCGTGTCGCCCCCGCGCGCCTGGACGGCCACACCGCGCGCGATGAGCCTCAGGTACTCGTCGTCAGGAAGCGAGACGAGGCGTCGCTCGACGTCCGCCAGCACCTCGTCGATAAGCGACCGCTTCGTGGTGAGCGCCGCGTCACGCGCCTCGAGTCGCGCCCCCGCCTCAAGCGTCTGCGCCTCGGAAAGCGCGTCCCGTTCGCGGGCGGCGATGAGGTCGGTGGCCTCGTGCTCCGCTGCAGCCTCCGCCTCGGCGACGATAGCCTCGGCCCGCTCGCGCGCGGCGTCAAGTACCGCGCGGGCCTCGGCTCCGGCGTCCGCCTCGATGCGCCCGATGATGTCGCGGAGCGCCATCGGCCTAGCCCACCGGATACAGCGCCGCGATCCGCGACAGGATGATGATCGTCGCGATGAGCGCGAACACGGCGTACGTCTCGACGAGCGCGGGGAAGATGAGCGCCTTGCCCGCGTCCTCGCTGCGGCGCGCGACCATGCCGGCCGCGCCCACGGCGGTCATGCCCTGGTAGATCGCCGAGAACAGACACACGGCGGCCACCGGCAGGCATCCCAGGAAGATCTTCACACCGGTGTCGGCACTGATCGTCGGAACGGTATCGCCGAGGAACCCGAAGAACGACAGCACGAGGATGGCGGTGATGAGGCCGTAGATGCCCTGCGTACCCGGCATCGCGGCCAGCGGCAGCACGCGCCCGAACTTGTCGGCATCTTCGGTCACGATCCCCGCGGCGGTGTTGCTGATGGTGGTGATGCCGATGGCCGAACCGATGCCGCCCCCGATCGCGGCGAACGCGGCGCCGAGAAGCGCCCACGTCGTGCCGGACATTCCCAAGACCACTTCGTTCACGATGGCGCGCCTCCTTCCTGCCCCCGCGGCGCGGGGTGCAGCACGACCGACCTGGTTGTGGGCTTGAAAGGCGCATAGGCGCGCCCGCCGCCCTGGTAGAACTTGCTGAAGAACTCCACGAACTGCAGACGCGTGGGGTGCACGAACGCGCCGAGCAGGTTGATCGCCACGTTGACGCCATGCCCCACGACGAGGATCGCCACCGCGAACAGCCATCCGAGCGGCAGCGGGCCGATCGTCATCGGCGCCACCATCGCACCGAGCATATTCATGACCTGCCCGACCAGCACGCTCGCCAAACCGAGAGCGGTCAGGCGCGTATAGGAGAGGAAGTCCGAGATGAGCCCGGTCATTCCGTAAGTCTCATACAGCCCGAGCAGCACGGCGAGCACCGTCGCGCGCACCGGCGGAAACACAGCGAGCCCCAGCACCGCAAGAGCGAGGGCGGCATACCCGACCGGCCCGGCCGGGCCCCCGAGTGCAAGCGCGGCGACCCATGCGAACAGCAGCGCCAACCACGCCCAGGCGAGCGCGCGCTGCCACGCCGGAGTACCAGCGACACGATGAGGCGCCGCATACGCCCGGCCCTTGAGCGCGAACGTGAGCACGAGGCCGCCCAGAAGTGCGGGCATCACCACCTCGCCGGGCATCAGTCCGGCCGCCGCGGCTCCCACCACTGCGACCGCCGTCAGCAACCACAGGGTCGAGAGCTCGCCTGAGACAGCACCGTCCCAGTCCTTCGCGCGGATCTTGCCCCACGCGCCCACGCTGATGCCGAACACGATGTGGACGACCCCGAGCGCGATGCTGAGCCCGAGCGCGATCATGATGTCGTTCATCGGGTCGAGCACGATCAAGGACTGCAGCACCTCGGGCAGGTGCGCGGGGTCGATCGCGAAGTACGAGCCGGTCAGCACGCCGAAGAGCGCCGCGGAGACGCCTCCGTACATGAGCAGGTCCATGAACCGCTTCACGCCAGGCGCCACGTCGAGCCGGTGCTTGATGAGCCACGCGACCGCACCCAGCACCAGGCCATACCCCACGTCGCCGAGCGCCATGCCGAAGAACACCCAGAAGAACCCGGCGAGCAGCGGCGTAGGGTCGACCTCGCGGTACCGCGGAAGCCCGTAGAGGTCGGTCAGCATCTCGAACGGTCGGAGGATCGCGGGGTTGTCCAGCTCGACGGGCGGTTCGTCATCGGCCGCAGGCTCGCTGAACGTAAGGTCGACCACATGCGCCATAGGTTCCACGGAGGCCTCGAGCGCCGCCGTGCGCTTCTCGGCGACCCAGCCGGTGACCACAACCGCGCGCTCGGTCGCCCCGAACCGCTCGCGCACCTGAAGCGCGTCCCGCTCGGCGGCAAGACGCTCGGCGAGCACCACGACGTGCCGGTAGTGCTCTGCTTCAAGCGCGTGAGCGCGCGCGAGCAGCCGCTCCTGTTCGGCGGCCAGACGCTCCGACTCCTCGGCAGCGCGGCCCATCTCCTCGGCGGGATAGTCCGAAAGCTCCGGGAACGTGACCTCGGTGAACTCGACGAGATTGAGCAGCGCGCGGACCTCGTCGCCGCGGTCGCGGTGCACCATCACCACCCACGCCTGCCGGTCACCGACCGGGCCGAGCTCCTCCACCGACACCTCGTCGACCGCCTCGCGCAGCCGCGCACGCAGCGCCTCGCCTTCCGAGGCAGGGACCGTGCCCGTGACAAGCGAGACGTGCTCCGTGCCGTGCCAGCTCCCGATCTGCAGTCGCAGGGATTCCCAGGGACGCAGCGCTTCGATCAGCGAGCGGAGCCGTTCGCGCTGCCGCTCGATGCTCGCGAGCCGGTCTGCGATGGTCTCGCACTCGCGGTACAAGACGTCGAACGCCTCATCGGCGCCGAGCGCGTAGTAGTCCTCCTCGGGCACGTGGAACTTCTCGCTGATGAAAGCCGAGAACGGCGCGTCGACCTCGTGGAACCGGCCGAGGAACGAGGCAGTGAACTGCGCGTCGGCCACAAGCTCGTCGAGCTCCCGGATGCGCCGCCCCACCGACTCGTCCAGCGGCGCGGGCAGTTCGTGCTCGTCAGCGACGATGTCGAGGACGCCGACGCGGCGCAGCGCCTCGACCAGCTCCCCGGTCGCCGACCCGTGCAGGATCGCCGTGACCTTGAGCATCCGCGCGACAGCCACAGCTCATCGCACCATCTCTCGGAGCACCGCATCGGTGGCGCCGGTCATCCGCTCCCGGGCCACGCGGACGGTGTCCTGGAGTTCGGCGGCGGCCTCAGCGTGGATGGAGGCGACACGCGCACGCGCTTCGTCGAGGATCCTGGCCGCATGCGCATCGCCCGTCTTGATCGCCTCGGCACGCGCCTTGTCCCGGATGGTCCGGGCGTGATGAGTCGCCTCAGCACGAAGCCGGTCAGCCTCGTCGCGCGCGTCACTCAGGCGAGCGCGGGCAGCCTCCTCGGCGTGCAGTATCCTCTCGAGCTTCTCCACGCCCACCCACCCCTCGCGTGGCTCAGGTGCGTTCCCGCCATACTAGCGCAAGCCCCCCACTCGCGCGGCGCCACCGCGCCACCGGGCGGCGCAGGGCTTGCTACAGTATAGTACGCACATCGCCGAAGCCCCCGAACGTGAAGACACCTGAGCGAGCCGAGGTCATGCCCGTCTCGAACACCCCGCCCGG